>NZ_DASREO010000050.1:0-51690 GCF_035652035.1 Bradyrhizobium sp. | reverse complement strand
GGGACCTTACGTGAAAAGGACTTTTATCTCAGCAGCAGCCGTCCTGGCCTTCGCTGCGTCGGCTCACGCCGACGAGCTGGGGGATATCCAGGCTCAGGCCAAGCAACTTCGTGAACAGAACGCGGCGATGACCAAGCGTCTTGCCGATCTCGAGAAGCGGCAGAAGTCGCTTGAGGCTCAGAAGGCCGTGCCGACTATCAGCCCGGTCGACGCGATGGCTGCCGACCTGCCCTACAAGGCAGCGGTCAAGGCTCGCCCGCCGGAGAACGACGACATCTGCATCAAGGGCATTTGCGTCTACGGCAACTTCGACATGGGCATCAACTACCAGCAGCACGGCAGCCCGTTTGCTGGCGCGTTTGCTGCCGGCGCGAACCAGTTCATGGTTGAAAAGGCGTCCTACGGTTCGTTCTTCGGCGTTGCTGCCAACCAGATGAGCACCTCGTTCATCGGTCTGCGCGGCAAGCAGGAGATCGGCGACAATCTGTACGCCGTCTTCAACTTGCAGACCCTGTTCAACCCGGCCTCTGGTGTGAACGCCAACGGCGTCGGTGCGATCGCTCAGAACAACGGCCTCGGCCAGTCGCCGCAGCTCGGCGGCGGGTTTGCCAACTCCTACGGCGATTCGTCGAAGGCCGGCGTGATGTTCAACAACGCGGCCTACTTCGGTGTCAGTTCGCCGACCTACGGTACCTTCACCATGGGCCGTCAGTCGGCGCTGAGCTCGGACCTCGTCGGCAACTATGACGCGCTGTCTGGTTCGAACGCCTGGTCGCTGCTCACCTTCGAAGGTGCATCCGGCGGCGCTGGCGACACCGAAAACCGCATCTACGACAACTCGTATGAGTATCGTTTGAACGTCGGTCCGGTGCGGTTGGCTGCTGAAGCGCAGCTGCGTAACGGCGGCAACAGCGGCACCAACAACGCGTTCGAAGGCAACATCGGCTTCGATTACATGGGTCTGTCGATGGACTTCGTCGGCGGCAAGGTCTACGACGCGGTCTCTATCGGAACGACTCTGAGCAGTGCGCAGTTTGCCACACTGACCACCAACCAGGCGACGGGCCTCGGCAATGCGTTCGGGGGAGCGATCGGTTGCTCGCTCGGCTGTATGTCGGGTACGGTCTCCGACAACACCGTGTTCCAGATCGCCGCTCGTTACACGATCGGTCCCTGGAAACTGTACGGCGGTTACGAGCACGTCCAGTACGAGAATCCGAACAGCCCGCTGGCTCCGAATGCCTTCCTCGCGGGTGGCTATAACCTGGCGTTCGTCAACAACAACAACTACCTCGAGAGCAAGAATCTGAACATCTTCTGGGTTGGTGTGAAGTATGCGATCACCCCGACCCTGGATATCGCTGGTGCTTACTACGGCCAGCGGTTCGGGTTCTTCACTGCTGGCGCTGGTCCGGGCGCACTTGGCAACAACGCGTTTGCCAACGTTCCGGGTGGCCCGACGACTGGCACTGCCGCTCAGCAGGCTGCTTGCGCCGCCAACAGCGCATCGCTCGGCAACTGCGCCGGCGGTCAGGACATGATCAGCGTCGCGATCGACTGGCGCTTCGCCCGTCACGTCGATATGTATGCTGGCGTGGCCTGGAACCAGAAGTTCGGTGGCGCTGCCAACGGCTTCATGCTGTCGACCAACAACGGCACCCTCGCCGGCGCCGCTGTGCATGACCACGTGTCGACCTTCGACCCGGGCATTGGTCTCCGCTACCAGTTCTGAGCTAGAACCCGAAGACCTGGTTCAAGTCCAAGTGATCGAGAGGGAGCGGAATTTCCGCTCCCTCTTTCTTTTTGCCCGTTGATCTGACGCGCGGCCGATCCCGATCGCCTTGATGCAAAATCCCGTAAACCATGATTGTCGTTGCCGGAGGCCACGTGCCGGCCGCGCCAAGGGTCAGGAATAAACGGCGATAGCCCTGAGTCTTTCTCGTACGGCGCAATCCTGCGCCATCTGGAGCCACCGGGCTCCATAGGGAGAATGACATGGCTAAGAAGGGCCCTGACGATCAGGAAAAGGGATTGGGTCGCCGCGAAGTCCTGGAATGTATGGTCTGGGCGGGAACGGGCGTGCTCTGGACCGTCAGCGGCGGTGTTCCTCATTCGATCGGGCTGATCGGTGAAGCGGCCGCTGCCGAACAGACCACCGGCTTTACCTTCCTGCAAATGAGCGACAGCCATATCGGCTTCGACAAGGCCGCGAACCCTGATGCGCTCGCCACGCTGCGTGAGGCGGTCGCGAAGGTGAAGGCGATGCCGGCCAAGCCGTCCTTCATCATCCATACCGGTGATATCACCCATCTTTCCAAGCCGGCAGAGTTCGACAATGCCGACAAGGTATTCGGCGAGACCGGCGTCCAGATGCACTGGGTGCCCGGCGAGCACGACATCATCGACGAGGAACGCGGCAAGGCCTATCTCGAGCGCTACGGCAAGGGCGCCAAGGGCGCCGGCTGGTATTCATATGACGATCACGGGATCCACTTCATCGGTCTGGTCAACGTCGTCGACCTGAAAGGCGGCGGCCTTGGCAATCTCGGCGCCGAGCAACTCGCCTGGCTCGAGGCGGACCTGAAGGACAAGTCAGCCTCCACGCCGATCGTCGTGTTCTCCCACATCCCGCTCTACGTCCTCTACAAGGAGTGGGGCTGGGGCACCGAAGACGGCCAGCGCGCGCTCGATCTGCTCAAGCGGTTCGGCTCCGTCACCGTTCTCAACGGCCACATCCATCAGCTCGCCCAGAAGGTCGAAGGCAACATGACCTTCCATACGGCGCTGTCGACGGCGTTCCCGCAGCCGGCTCCCGGCACGGCGCCTTCGCCGGGGCCGATGGTCGTTCCAGCCGATCAGCTTCGCAGCAAGCTCGGACTGTCCACGGTCACCGTCATGCAAGGCAACAAGCCGCTCGCTTTCGTCGACAAGACGCTGGCCGGCTAACCAATAGGATTTCCATGCGTAGTTCAGTAAGCCGCCTGTGCCTCGCCGTGGCGCGATTCACTCCCGGTCGCGCCACGGCCGTTGCGATGCTCCTGGGTCCCGTCGTCGGCGCGTTGCTGGCGTTCGGAACCGTTTCGGCGCAGGAAGCCAAAGCTGCCAATACGGACGCCAACACGATTACGATCGACAACTTCACCTTCACGCCGCCCGAGTTGACTGTGGCGGTCGGCACAACGGTGAAGTGGGTCAATCACGACGACATCCCGCACAGCGTGGTCGACGGCAACAAGGCTTTCCGCTCCAAGGCGCTCGACACTGACGATGCCTACTCATTCACGTTCGCCAGTGCCGGCACCTTTAGTTACTTCTGCGGGCTGCATCCGCACATGCAAGGAAAGATCGTCGTGAAGTGATGACGTCATGGTGAGCAGGGCATGACAACAACGTTATCGGTACACCGGACGGGTTTCCGGTGTACCGAACCCAAAAGCGACATGCTAAAAGACCGGCTGGAAGGCTCAGTTCACCTGCCGAGCCAGCAGCAAATATCGGTCGCCGTAGTGCAGAACAAGGACGAACGAAGCGCGTTTGACGAAGTCTTCCTGCCGTACTTGCCAGAGGCTTATCGCCTCGCGCAGTGGCTTGCCGGCAATGCATCGGATGCCGACGACATCGTTCAGGAAGCCGCGATAAGGGCGTTTCGGGGCATCAAGAGTTTCGGAGCCGTGAACGCCCGCGCATGGTCCCTGACCATCGTGCGCAACACCGCTCTGACCTGGCTGACAAAGAACAGGCCAAAAACGGTCACGTATATTGAGGATCTCAATGCTGCCGAGCAGCAGGGAATTGAATATGAGGGCCTTCACGGCGCGAAAATAGAAACACCGGAGGAGGCTGCGCTTCTCAAGGCGGATGCCGAGGAGATCCAGAAGGCTCTCGCGCAATTACCGACACAGTTTCGTGAAGTAATCGTTTTGCGGGAAATCAATCAGATGAATTATCGCGATATTGCCGAGGTCACCAACGTTCCGATCGGCACGGTCATGTCCCGACTGTCGCGAGGAAGGCAGCTCCTGATGACGCTTCTCGGGGAGCAGAAATAATTATGATCGCATCCTTACGAGACAACGACGAATTGCTGTTGACCGCTTACTGCGACGGCGAGCTCGACGCGACTGCGGTGAACGAATTCGAGCGTCGGCTTTCGAGCGATGAAGCGCTCAAGGCCCGCTATTCGCGCCTGCTGGCGTTGCGGCAGGCCGTCCGTTCGCTGCCGTTGGCAGAGGTGCCCTCCGATCTACAAGCGCGCATCCAGGCCGGGCTGAATGCCGAGCAGGCGAACGCGGAGCAGGCCGGCACCGCGCGCGCGAACAGAGCCAGCAACGTCACCGTTCTGCGCCGTCGCAGCTGGTCGCTCCAGGCGCTGGCGGCGTCGGCGGTGTTTGGCGCGGTCATCTCCGGATCCGTGCTGAAAACCATCGACCACTTTGGCCAAAGCGACACGATCGCCAACGAGGTGGTCTCCGGTCATATCCGCGGGCTGCTGGCGCCGCAGCCGTTCGATATCGCGTCCTCCGACCGTCACACCGTCAAACCGTGGTTCACCTCGCGGCTGCCGGAATCGCCCCAGGTGCCGGACCTTTCGGCACAGGGCTTCACCCTGCTCGGCGGCCGGGTCGACGTGATCGGCAACCGTCCGGTGGCCACGATCGTCTACAAGCACGCCGCGCATACCGTCAGCCTCACGACACTGCGTCCTGGCCAGTCCGTGCCCGATCAGACAATCGCCGGCTACAATGTTCGAAGCTGGAGCGATGGCAATTTCACCTACGTCGCGGTGGGCGACTTGCCGAGCGCCGATCTGGAGGTTTTTGAACGCGCATTTTCTGCGGCAGCGCCGGCGCCGGAAATCATCAAGCAATAGACGGCAGATCCCGAGATTTCTCGATGTGAAAAGCGTCAAACTCGTCAGGTTTGCTGGCCAAAAGCAAGCCTTGTCGGTGCTTGGACGCGGTTGCCGCTTTTGTGCTAGCAATGCTCCCAAAGCCACAAGAGCTTGGGAATCATGTCAAAGCCAGCAATCGTCGGGGGGATCATCATCGCGGCGCTGACAGGCGGCGCGATCGCAGCCTTCGCGGTCGCCTGGTGGCCTACGATCGAGGCAATCGAGCCTCCCGCGCCGAAATCCTTCGACCCCGCACTTGTCAAAAGAGGCCGCGATCTCGCGGCCATCGGCAATTGCAGCGATTGCCATACGACCCCGGGCGGCCAAGCCTTCGCCGGCGGTCTGCCGGTGCCCACCCCGTTCGGCGCGGTCTATTCCTCGAACATCACGCCCGATCCGGAGACGGGAATTGGCCGCTGGTCGGAGGCGGCCTTTCAACGCGCCATGCGCAGAGGCGTCGATCGCGGCGGACATCATCTTTATCCGACCTTTCCGTACGACCACTTTACCAATGTTACCGATGAGGACGACCGCGCGCTCTATGCTTTCCTGATGACGCGCTCTCCCGTTCGCGCGCCTGATCATCCCAACGACCTTTCCTTCCCGTTCAATCACCGCTTTGTTGTCGCAGGCTGGAAACTGCTTTTCCTCAAGGGCGGGACCTACAAGGCCGACAGTACACAAAGCGTCGAGTGGAATCGCGGCGCCTATCTGGTCGATGGCCTGGCGCATTGCGGCGCCTGCCATACGCCGCGCAACGCGCTCGGTGCAGAGAAGGCAAGCGCCGCGTTTTCCGGCGCCGATGTCGACAACTGGCATGCCTATGCCATCAACGCGCAATCGCATTCGCCGACGCCGTGGACCGCCGAGGCGTTGTTCCACTACCTGCGTTATGGCTGGGATGCCGATCACGGCGTAGCCCGAGGCCCGATGGCTGAGGTGACCGCCAACCTGTCGTCGGTGCCGGAAAGCGACGTTCGCGCGATCGCCTTCTATATGGCAAGCGTGTTCGGCGCCCCGTCGCGTGGCGAAGCCAAACCGCCCTCGGTTCAGCCGGTCGCGGCCGATACGCCTGGCGCGTCGATCTATCAGGCTGCCTGCGCAACTTGTCATGAATCAAATCGGCCGCTGCCCTATAGCGGCATCAACCTTCGCCTCAGCACGGCGCTAAGCGCGCCGGATCCGCGCAACGCCGCCAACGTCATATTGTCGGGCATTCGCCCCGTCAGCGGGGAACAGAGCCCCATCATGCCGGGTTTTGCCAACAGCATGACCGACGAACAGATTGCCGCCTTGCTGACCTATCTCCGCGGGCGCTTCAGCAAGGAGCCGGCCTGGGCCGGCGTCGAGCAGGTCGTCCGCGATGCGAGGCGCAGCGAAACCGTATCTCTCCAGACTTCATCGGGAGACAAGTGATGACGACATTGAAGGTCAACGGTCACGATCACGAGATCGATGCCGACCCCGATACGCCGCTGCTTTACGTGCTGCGCGACGAACTCAAGCTCAATGCCGCCAAGTTCGGCTGCGGTCTCGGCCAGTGCGGCGCGTGCACGGTGATCGTCGACGGCAAGGCCGTGTTGTCCTGTGTCACGCCGCTGCTTCTCTTGAAGGGCAAGGAGGTGACGACGCTGGAGGGTTTGGGCACGGTCGAGAAGCCCGCGCCGATCCAGCGCGCCTTCATGGAAGAACAGGCCGCGCAATGCGGCTACTGCATCGCTGGAATGATGATGCGCGCGCAGGCTTTGCTGCAGCGGAATCCCAAGCCGACCGATGCGCAGATCCGCAGCGAACTACAGACCAATCTCTGCCGCTGCGGCACCCATATGCGCATTCTCCGCGCCGTGCACCGCGCCGCGCATCTGATGGATACCGCCGAACTGACGACGCAGGGAGGCAACCAATGAACGGTCCCGTGACACTCGATCGCCGTCAGGTCCTGGCCGGTGGCGGAGCGTTGATCGTCAGCTTCCAGCTCCCCGTTGCCTTCGCGCAGGAACAAGCCGCATCTACTGCTCCAAAACCTCCAGGCAGCCTCGAAAAAACGCCGTATCTCGATGCGTGGATCCGCATCGATGCCAGTGGCATCACGGCCTTTACCGGCAAGGCTGAGCTCGGCCAGGGATTCAAGACCGCATTTCAGCAGATTGCCGCCGAAGAGCTCGATGTTCCATTCGAGGCTGTCAAGGTCGTCACCGCCGATACCGGCCGCACCGCCAACGAGGGTTACACCGCCGGCAGCCACTCGATGCAGGATAGCGGTACGGCGATCCAGCATGCAGCGGCGCAGGTGCGCGCGCTTCTGGTCGCGGAAGCCGCGCGACGTTTCGATATACCTGCGGAAAGCCTTCAAACCGAAAACGGCAAAGTGGTCGCACCCGATGGCCGTCAGCTTGCCTACGGCGATCTTGCCGCGAGCGACATGTTGCATGTCGAAGCGCAGGCCACGTCGAACCTGAAAGATCCCGCGGCCTACAAGATCATGGGGCAACCGGTGCCCCGCGTCGATATTCCGGCCAAGGTCACTGGCGGTGAGGCTTACGTCCAGGACATGCGATTGGCGGGTATGCTGCATGCGCGCCTCGTTCGTCCACCGAGCTACGGCGCCGAATTGAGGGACTGCGATGCGGCTTCGGTCGAAAAATTGCCGGGCGTGGTCAAGGTCGTTCGCAACGGCAATTTTCTGGCTGTCGTCGCGCAAAAGGAGTTTCAGGCGATCAAGGCGATGCGGGCGTTGTCTCTGGCCGCAAAGTGGACCGAAAAAGCGCGGCTGCCGAACCAGAATGATCTGCCGCGCATGATCACTGGCTTGCCGTCGAAGGATTCCGTCATTTTCCAGCAGGGCGATCCGACCACAGCAGGGCAAAAGACGCTGGAGGTCGCTTATACGCGCCCCTATCAGTCGCACGGTTCGATCGGTCCGTCTTGCGCCGTGGCGCAACTGACCGGCGACACGATGACGGTTTGGACGCACACGCAAGGCGTCTATCCCGATCGCGCCGGTATTGCCGAAATGCTGCGCGTGCCGCCGGCGAAGGTCCATTTGATTCACGTCGAAGGCTCGGGTTGCTACGGCCATAACGGCGCCGACGATGCGGCGGCCGACGCCGCCTTGATCGCGCGTGAATTGCCGGGGACGGCGGTGCGCGTGCAATGGATGCGCGAACAGGAGCACGGTTGGGAGCCCTACGGCCCGGCGATGGTCACCAAACTCAAGGCCTCGCTTGATGCGAGCGGCGCGATCGCGTCATGGAATTTCGAGGTCTGGAGCAACACGCATTCGATGCGCCCTGGCGGCGGCGGCTGCATGCTGGCCGCCCAGTTGATGGCGGATCCTCTTGCCATACCGGCGCCGAAGCCGCTGCCGCTGCCGGAAGGCGGCGGCGACCGCAACGCGATCCCGATCTACAAATTCCCGAACGCGCATATCGTGCATCACTTCATCCCGTCGATGCCGGTCAGGATTTCGGCGATGCGCGCGCTTGGCGCCTACCACAACGTGTTTTCGATCGAAAGCTTCATGAGCGAGCTTGCCGAACTCGCCGGCGCCGATCCGGTCGAATTCCGCCTGAAACACCTTGACGATTCCCGTGCGCGCGAAGTCGTCGAGAAGGCCGCGAAGGAGTTCGGCTGGCAGAAGGGACAAAAGGCGCCCGAGGGACGCGGCTATGGCTTTGCCTTTGCGCGCTACAAGAATCTCGCCGCCTACTGCGCCATCGCAAGCGAGGTGGAAGTCAATCGCGAGACCGGACGTGCGCGCCTGGTGCGCGCGGTGGCGGCCGTCGACAGCGGCCAGGTCGTCAATCCCGACGGGCTGATCAATCAGGTCGAAGGCGCCATCGTTCAGTCGACGAGCTGGACGCTTTATGAAGCCGTCAGCTTCGACGAAACGCGGATCACCAGCATCGACTGGCAAACCTATCCGATCCTGCGCTTCGATGCGGTGCCGGACAGGATCGACGTCCACATCATCAACCGCCCGGGCCTGCCGTTCCTCGGCAGTGGTGAAACCGGGCAGGGGCCGGCCGCGGCATCGGTCGCCAATGCGATTGCCGACGCCACGGGCAAGCGCCTGCGCGATCTGCCGTTGACACGAAAGAAAATCAAGGCCGCGATCGACGCTTAAGCCGTAACTCTCATGGTGAGGAGCCGCAAAGCGGCGTCTCGAACCATGAGCACCCCAGATGGGCCTACATCCTTCGAGACGCGCGCAAACGCGCTCCTCAGGATGAGGGTCATGCTGCTTGTGGCGGCGGAGGTTTACCGCAACGAAAGTCCGGTCGCTGCTTCCAGTTCGGCGAGCGCCTGCCTGGCGCTGACCACCTTGATCGTCGTCATGCCCATCTCGCGCGCCGGTTTCAGGTTGACGCCGAGATCGTCGAGATAGATGCAAGCCGCCGGGTCGACCGAGAGCGCGTCCACCATCATGCGATAGATTTTCGAGTCGGGCTTTCGCAAGCCTATCTTGGCCGATTCGATCACATGATCGAACAGCGCCATTACCTCGGCGATGTAGAGTGTTCGTCCGCCAGCGCTGCCGATCGCATTCGCCGGAAGGTTGTTGGTGATACAGCCGGTCTTGAATTTGGCCCTGATGCGCCGCAGCGCCTCGACCATTTCGGGCCTCAGGTCGCCGGCAAGCAGCGGCAGGATATCCTTGCCCCGGACCTCGGCGCCCAGGGCCAGCGATTCCTGCGCAAACAATCTGTCGAAGGTCTCGATGTCCACCTCGGCGCGTTCGAACTTCGCCCAGGCATTCTCGAGATGGTTGACGGTGTTGGTGCGTCGAATGATATCGGCGGGCAGGCCGCGTTCGGCCTCGAAACGGGCGAATGCCTCAAAGGGCGAGGACGTCAGCACGCCGCCGAAATCCCAGATCACTGCTTCAAACATTGTTTTATCCAGCACCCCCACAAGACAGGGAAGCCGCTAACATGGCGGGCGGCCTCGCGCCAGTCCTCGGGCGATCCCGGGCTGCGGCAAACGCGGAGATTGTCAGAAATGCGCGGAGGTTCTTTTGCTCCGCGCTCGGATATTTACTGGCTGGCGACCTTCTGGATTTCGGCGTCAGCAAAGCCCGCGGGCTGACGATAGCTGGTCTGCCGGGATGCGGCAGGCGGCTTTAGCGGGACCGAGAGCCGGCAGATCAACCCTTCGGGACGCCAGTCGAATTCGGCTTGGCCGCCGAGCTGGGATTCGATCGAGGCAATCACGCTTCGTGTGCCAAAGCCGCGCGATACCGGCTCGACGACCGGCGGGCCTTCGCGCTCTTCCCAAAGGATTTTGAGAATCTCCGCCTCGATTCTCCAATTGATCGCGAGCCGCCCCGTCAGCGTGGAAAGCGCTCCGTATTTGGCCGAGTTCGTGACCAGCTCATGCAGCACCATGGCGAGCGTCTGGGCCGTCGCCGGCTGCAACTGGACGTTCGATCCGCCAAACACGATCTGGTCGTTCACGAGATATGGTGCGAGTTCTTCGTCGACCAGTTTGGTGATCTCGGCGCCCTGCCAGCTCGACAAGGACAGGATGGTGTGGACGCGCGCCAATGCGCCGATGCGGCCTTCAACAGCCTGCATGTAGGACTTGGCGCTTTCGCCGCGTGTCAGGCGCACGATCGACTGCGCCAGCGCCAGCGCATTCTTGGCGCGATGGTCGACCTCGCGGGTGAGCAGGTTTTGCCGCTCTTCGGCTCGCTTGCGTTCCGTGATGTCGACGGTAACGCCGCTGAGGCGGATGACGCGGCCGGTCTTGTCGGTGGTGGCGGCCGCCGTGCCGAACAGCCAGCGAATTTCGCCATCGGGACGAACGATGCGGAATTCGGTCTCGTGGGATTTGGCGCCCTTGTCAAACTGGACGATTGCCTTGCGTAACTGGTGAATATCCTCGGGGTGCAGCAGCGCCCGTATATTCTCCGGCGTCACCGTGAAGCCTTCGGGATCGACGCCGAAAATCCGGAACTGGCCCTCATCCCACATCCAGTCGCCGTTGCCCCAGTCCCAGTCCCACGAACCCATTCGGCCCGCGGCCAGCGCGAGGCTGCGCCGTTGCTCGCTCTCGAGCAGCCGCGCGTTGGAATATTCCAGTTCCCTGGTCCGGGCACGAACGCGGTCTTCAAGCTCGGCGTTGAAACGCTCGAGCTGCCGCGTCTTGCGATAGAGATCGACAAAGACGCGGATCTTCGCGCGCAGCACCTCAGGCACGACCGGCACCGGCACATAATCCACCGCGCCCATTTCGTAGCCGCGCAGCCGATCCAGATCGGAAACCTGGATGGCCGAGATGAAAATCATCGCCGTCTTCTGGAAGCGGGGATGTTCGCGGATCATGGCCGCCAGCTCAAACCCGTCGAGTTCGGGCATGCAGACGTCGACCAGAATCACGGCGACTTCGTTCTTGAGGAGATATTCGAGCGCCTCGCGCCCCGACGTCGCCACGACGAGGTTTTCGCCGAGTTCCTTGAGGATGACCTCATAGGCCAAGAGCTTGGCCGGCTGATCGTCAACCAGAAGAATGTCTACCTGTTCCTGGTCCATCATTCAGCGTCCACGGCTTGAATCAGCGATGCAGCCACATTCGGATCGCGAGCAGCAATTGCTCGGTGTTGACCGGCTTTGCGAGATAGTCGGATGCGCCGGCCTCGAGGCATTTCTCCCGGTCTCCTTTCATCGCCTTTGCTGTCAGGGCGATAATGGGGAGCCTGCGGAATGCCGGGTTCGCCCGGATGACGCCGATGGTCTGATAACCGTCCATCTGCGGCATCATGATGTCCATTAGAACGACGGCGATTTCCGGATTGGAGCCGACCAGCGTCACCGCCTCGCTGCCGGTCGTAGCGGTGAGCACTTTCATGCCACGGCGTTCCAGAACGCTCGACAGTGCAAAGATGTTGCGGGCATCGTCGTCGACCAGGAGCGCCGTGCGGCCCACCAGATCCTCGTCGGAACTGTTGAGCTTTTCGAGCATGCGCTGCTTTTCGATCGGCAGTTCCGTGATCACGCGGTGCAGGAACAGCGAAGTTTCGTCGAGCAGGCGCTCGGGCGATTCGACGCCCTTCACCACGATGCTGCGCGCCATGGTGTGGAGCTCGGCGTCTTCCTCGACCGAAAGCTCGCGGCCAGTGAAGACCACCACCGGAACATCCGACAGGGAGTCGTCCTTTCGGATCGAGTCCAGCACCTCGAAGCCGCTCATGTCGGGCAGGCGGAGATCGAGCACGACGCAGTCGCAGGGACGATCCCGCAGCGTCGTAAGCGCGCTCGCGCCGGTGTCGGCGGTGACGATCTCGATATCATCGTGGCCGAGCAGCTCCTTGATGCTCATCTGTTCGGCCGCGTTGTCCTCGACGATCAACAGCCGTTTGCGCCGGGGTTTGGCGTATTCCTTGATCTGGGAGAGCGCTGCGGCGACGCCTTCGGTGGTCGTCGGCTTGTTGACGAAGGAGAACGCGCCACGCGCGAGCGCGTGCTGGCGGTCTTCGTCGAGCGTAATGATCTGCACCGGAATGTGCCGCGTCAGCGGATTGTGTTTGAGCTGGCTCAGTACCGTCCAGCCGAGCATATCGGGCAGGAAAACGTCGAGCGAGATCGCGGTCGGTTGGTACTGCTTGGCGAGGTCGAGGGCTTCGGAGCCCCTTGCCGCGACCAGGACCTTGAAACCCTTGTCGCGCGCGAGATCGACCAGCACGCGCGCGTAGTGCGGATCGTCCTCGACGATCAAAAGGATCGTTTCGCCGGGCTCGAGGCTCAACCGGTCGTCCGGCAGCGCTTCGGTGACGCGCTCCTGCGTGACGGCCGGCATTGCCGGTGTGAGGCCATGCTGCGCCACTTGCGAGGACGCGATGATGCGCGGCGCGATCGTCGGTCCGGAATATTTCAGCGGTAGATAGAGCGTGAACACGCTGCCTTTGCCAGGCGTGCTTTGCAGGTGGATTTCGCCGCCGAGCAGGCTTGCCAGTTCGCGGCTGATGGCAAGGCCAAGGCCGGTGCCGCCGTATTTCCGGCTGGTGCCGGCATCGGCCTGCTGGAAGGCTTCGAAGATCAGCTTCTGCTTGTCCTGCGGAATGCCGATGCCGGTGTCGGACACTTCAAAGGCGACCACCGCCGGCGAATGATTGAGCACGGGGTGCTCGGCGCTCCAGCCGCCGAGCGCCGCGGAGACGCTCAAGCGAACACCGCCTTCGGCGGTGAACTTGAAAGCGTTGGAGAGCAGGTTCTTCAGGACCTGCTGCAGCCGTTTCGAATCGGTCGAAATGCTGCGACCGAGATGGGGATCGATCGCAACATCGAACGTCAGCTCGCGGTTGTCCGCTTCGTGCCGGAACGGCCGTCCGACGGTCTCCAGCAGGTTGGTGATCAGGATATCTTCGGCTTCGACCGTCACCGTGCCGGATTCGATCTTCGAAAGGTCGAGAATGTCGCTGATCAGGTTCAACAGGTCGGTACCTGCGCCGTGGATGGTGCGCGCGAATTCGACCTGCTTGGGCGTCAGGTTTCCGTCGGGGTTTTCTGTCAGCTGCTGACCCAGGATCAGGATGCTGTTGAGCGGCGTCCGCAGCTCGTGGGACATGTTGGCCAGGAATTCCGACTTGTACTTGGACGTCAGCGAGAGTTCGGTCGCCTTTTCTTCCAGCGCACGGCGGGCCTGTTCGATTTCCTGGTTCTTCGCCTCCACCTCGACGTTGCGCTCGGCGAGCTGCTGTGCCTTCTGCTCGAGTTGGTCGTTGGTCTGCTGCAATTCCTTTTGCTGGGTTTGCAATTCGCCGGCAAGCTGCTGCGACTGCATCAAGAGGCCTTCGGTTTGCATCGTGGCCTCGATGCTGTTCAGCACGATGCCGATCGAGTCAGTGAGCTGCTCGAGGAAGGTCATCTGCGAAGTCGTGAAGGCCGTAACAGAAGCAAGTTCGATGACGGCCTTGACCTGGGTTTCGAACAACACCGGAAGCACCACGAGGTTCTTCGGCGTCACGCGCAGCAGCGCCGAATTGATCGGGATCGTGTCTTCGGGAATGTCGGATACCAGCCGTTGCCGCTTGTCCAGCGCGCATTGCCCGATCAGGCCGTCGCCGATCTGGATCACCTGCTGGTGCGGACTGGCGCCGTCGCTGGCATAGGCCGAAAGCAAGTGCAGTTGCGGGCTGTCTTCGTACTGCACCTGATAGATCACGCCGCGATGCGCATTGACCAGCGGCGTCAGCTCGGTGAGGAGCAGCCGGCCGACTGTCGTCAGGTCGCGCTGGCCTTGCAGCATGTTGGTGAAGCGGGCGAGGTTGGTCTTCAGCCAGTCCTGTTCGGTGTTGAGATCCGTCGTGAGGCGGAGGTTGGTGATCATCGTGTTGATGTTGTCTTTCAACTCCGAGACTTCGCCTCTCGCATCGACCTGGATCGAACGGGTCAGGTCGCCCTTGGTGACCGCGGTCGCCACTTCCGCGATCGCGCGCACCTGCGAGGTCAGGTTGGCCGCGAGCAGATTGACGTTGCCGGTCAGGTCCTTCCACGTGCCGGCCGCGCCGGGCACGTTGGCCTGACCGCCGAGACGGCCTTCCACGCCGACTTCGCGCGCCACGCTGGTCACCTGATCGGCAAAGGTCGCGAGCGTCTCGGTCATGTTGTTGATGGTATCGGCGAGCGCCGCGACCTCGCCCTTCGATTTCATCGTCAGGTTCTGCTTCAGGTCGCCGTTGGCGACCGCGGTCACCACCTTGACGATGCCGCGCACCTGCTCGGTCAGGTTGGCGGCCATGAAGTTCACGGTGTCGGTGAGGTCCTTCCACGTGCCGGCGACGCCGGGCACCTGCGCCTGTCCGCCGAGCTTGCCTTCGGTGCCGACTTCGCGGGCGACGCGCGTCACTTCGCCGGCGAACGCGTTGAGCTGATCCACCATGGTATTGATGGTGTTCTTGAGCTCGAGAATTTCGCCCTTCACGTCCACGGTGATCTTGCGCGACAAGTCGCCGCGGGCGACGGCGGTCGTCACTTCGGCAATGTTGCGGACCTGCGTGGTGAGGTTCGCGGCGAGCAGGTTGACGTTGTCGGTCAGATCCTTCCAGGTGCCGCCGACGCCGGGCACCACGGCCTGACCGCCCAACCGGCCTTCGGTGCCGACTTCGCGCGCGACGCGCGTCACTTCGGCGGCGAAGGAGCGAAGCTGCTCCACCATCGTGTTCAAGGTTTCCTTGAGCAGCAGAATTTCGCCGCGCACGTCCACCGTGATCTTCTTTGACAGGTCGCCGCCGGCGATCGCGGTTGCGACCTCGGCGATGTTGCGCACCTGTGCGGTCAGGTTCGACGCCATGAAGTTGACGTTGTCGGTGAGGTCTTTCCAGGTGCCGGCCACTTCCGGCACTTCGGCCTGGCCGCCGAGCTTGCCTTCGGTGCCGACTTCGCGCGCCACGCGCGTCACTTCAGAGGCGAAAGCGTTGAGCTGGTCCACCATCGTGTTGATGGTGTTCTTCAGTTCGAGAATTTCGCCCTTCACGTCCACCGTGATCTTGCGCGACAAGTCGCCGCGCGCCACGGCTGTCGTGACTTCGGCGATGTTGCGGACCTGCGCCGTCAGGTTGCCCGCCATCGAGTTGACGCTGTCGGTCAGGTCTTTCCACGTGCCGGCGACGCCCGGCACGTTGGCCTGGCCGCCGAGGCGGCCTTCGGTGCCGACCTCGCGCGCCACGCGCGTCACCTCACCGGCAAAGCGGTTGAGCTGGTCGACCATGGTATTCAGCGTTTCCTTGAGCTGCAGGATTTCGCCGCGCACGTCGACCGTGATCTTGCGCGACAAGTCGCCGCCGGCGATTGCGGTCGCGACTTCGGCGATGTTGCGGACTTGCGCGGTCAGGTTGCCGGCCATGGAGTTGACCGAGTCGGTCAAGTCCTTCCATGTGCCGGCGACACCCGTCACTTGCGCCTGACCGCCGAGCTTGCCGTCGGTGCCGACTTCGCGCGCCACGCGCGTCACTTCGCCGGCGAAGGCGTTGAGCTGGTCGACCATGGTGTTGAGCGTTTCCTTCAGCTGAAGGATTTCGCCCGACACGTTCACGGTGATCTTCTTCGACAGGTCGCCCTTCGCCACCGCAGTTGCGACTTCGGCGATGTTGCGCACCTGGCCGGTCAGGTTGGAGGCCATCGAGTTGACGGAGTCGGTGAGGTCCTTCCAGGTGCCGGCGACGCCGCGCACATTGGCCTGACCGCCGAGCTTGCCTTCGGTGCCGACCTCGCGCGCCACGCGCGTCACTTCGCCGGCGAAGGCATTGAGCTGGTCAACCATGGTGTTGATGGTGTCCTTGAGCTCAAGAATTTCGCCGCGGACGTCGACCGTGATCTTCTTCGACAAGTCGCCGTTCGCCACAGCGGTGGTCACGTCGGCGATGTTGCGGACCTGAGCGGTCAGGTTGCCCGCCATGGAGTTGACGCTTTCGGTGAGGTCCTTCCATGTGCCGGCGACGCCGAGCACGTTGGCCTGACCGCCAAGCCGGCCTTCGGTGCCGACCTCGCGCGCCACACGCGTCACTTCGCCGGCGAAGGCGTTGAGCTGGTCGACCATGGTGTTGAGCGTTTCCTTGAGCTGAAGGATTTCGCCTGACACGTTCACGGTGATCTTCTTGGAGAGGTCGCCGCCGGCGATCGCGGTGGCGACGTCGGCGATGTTACGAACCTGAGCGGTCAGGTTCGAGGCCATGAAGTTGACGTTGTCGGTGAGGTCCTTCCATGTGCCGGCGACGCCCGGCACCTGGGCCTGACCGCCGAGCTTGCCTTCGGTGCCGACCTCGCGCGCGACGCGCGTCACTTCCGACGCGAACGAGTTGAGCTGGTCCACCATGGTGTTGATGGTGTCTTTCAGCTCGAGAATTTCGCCGCGCACGTCCACCGTGATCTTGCGCGACAGGTCGCCGCGCGCCACCGCCGTGGTGACGTTGGCGATGTTACGAACTTGCGCAGTCAGGTTGCCGCACATCGCGTTCACGGAGTCGGTGAGGTCCTTCCAGGTGCCAGCGACGCCCGGCACGATGGCCTGGCCGCCGAGCTTGCCGTCGGTGCCGACTTCGCGAGCGACGCGCGTCACTTCCGAAGCGAAGGAGCGCAGCTGGTCCACCATCGTGTTGATGGCTTCCTTCAGCTGCAGGATTTCGCCGCGCACGTCGACGGTGATCTTCTTGGACAAGTCGCCGTTGGCGACCGCGATCGTGACCTCGGCGATGTTGCGGACCTGGCCCGTCAGGTTGTTGGCCATCGAGTTGACGCTCTCGGTCAGGTCTTTCCACACACCGGTCACTTCCGGCACCTGCGCCTGGCCGCCAAGCTTGCCTTCGGTGCCGACTTCGCGCGCCACGCGCGTCACTTCGGAGGTGAACACGGAAAGCTGTTTGATCATCGTGTTGACGAGCGTCGCCGACTGCAGGAATTCGCCGCCGAGGGGGCGGCCATCGACGTCGAGCTTCACCGTTTGCAGGAGGTCGCCTTGCGCCACGGCGGCGACCGCGCGTGTCACTTCGCGGGTTGGCCACAGCAAGTCATCGATCAACGTGTTGACCGAACCTTCCATGTCGGCCCACGAGCCGCTGGCAAGACCGAACTTGACGCGCTGGCGGGTCTTGCCTTCGCGCCCCACCACCTGGCCGACGCGCTCGAGTTGTTGCGCCATTCGCTGATTGGCGGCGACGATCTCGTTGAAGGTGTCCGCGATCTTGCCGTCGATGCCGAGATGATCGCCGGTCATGCGCACTGAAAAGTCGCCGCTGCGCATTGCCTGCAGGGCCTGCAGCAATTCCTGCGACGGATCAGGTTTTCCATTGGTGTAGGGCTTGATTTTGGTACGACGACGCGAAGACGGACCGACCGAACCGAGTTCACCCATAAATTTCCCCTCGAAGAAGCCGATAACGCGCCGCCAAACCTGCGCGCTTACGAGTCGGTTTTGACACGATCAAATCGTGCAGACAGCCGCAAAGCAAGTGGAATACATTAGATATTACAATACGATAGATCGAAAGATTTGAGCCGAGTGAAACAATTCGGCAAGGCAATATTCGTTCCCGTTAAATTCAAAAATTTTTTCGCTACGGTTCAGGTTGGGTACCCATCGTTCCGCAATCGGAACTTTTCCCAAGTCGCCGGGGCCGCCGGCGTGACGAGCTAGCGCTGCGGGGCTTGCCGGCGCGGCGGCCGCGCGGGAGCTACGGCCTGCGGATTGAACTTTGCCGTGATCTTGTTGGCGCCCTCGCTGACATCGACAAGCGTTTGGCGCGCTTCTTCCATCACAACAGACGACTTCTTGTCAAACGTTTGCGCAAATTCGCGGATCGCCTGCATCTTCTCGAACAACTCGTCGGCTTTTCCATCGGTAAAACCGGGCAAGAGATTGTCGATGCGCGCGATGGCGCCGTCGAAGCCTGCGAAGGCCGCATTAGCCTTGGCTAGCGCCTGGTCGATGGCATCGCCGCTGCCGGCGAGCGAAGCAGTGTAGGTCTCGAAACTCAGTAGCCCATCCTTGATGGTCGTCCGGTTGTCGACAAGGATGCGGTCGACGTTGTGCAGGGTATCGCGCATGGAATGAAGTTCGCTTAAGTCCGCGACCAGCGTCGGTATGCCGTCTTTGCCGGACGGTGCCGGCGGATCGGGAGACTCGCCGCCGATCAGCGATATGGCGGCAATGCCGGTAAGCCCCTGAAACTCGAGGCCCGCGACCGTGTCCTTGCGGATCGGCGCGCTCCTGTCGACCCGGACTTCGGCAACAACCTTGCGTGGGGTGTCGAGCCGGAGCGAAAGCACTTCGCCGACCTGAACGCCGTCAAAATTGACGCTGCCGCCCCGGCGCAGGCCGCTGGCCGAACCGCCCTCGAACACGATGCGCATCCGCGTTTCCTGTGAGACGGCGCGGTATTTGCGCACGCCCAGAATGCCGAAAAAGGCCACCGCGAGGATCGCGAGCGTCGCCGTCCCGATCACGAGGTTAGTGGCGCGTATCTTCATCAAGGAACCGGATTGGATAGCTGAATGACCCAGCGTTCCGGTCAATTGTACGGGCAAAGCGGGTCAGGCGAAAGGCCGATACACCTATGCAAGTGTCCATTCTTCGGCGCTGGCTCCGGCCAGCGAGCGGACGCGCGCATCATCGGCGGCGAGTTCGCGCGCCGTCCCCGAATAGACAACGATGCCGTCGTCGAGCACATAGGCGTCGTCGGCAATTTCAAGGCTCATTCGCGCGTTCTGTTCGACCAGCAGCACCGAAATGCCCTCGGCCTTCATCTGCTGGACGATGCGAAACACCTCGCGCACGATCAGCGGCGCCAGCCCCTGCGAGGGCTCGTCGAGAATCAGCAGTTTCGGATTGAGCAAGAGCGCGCGCGCGATCGACAGCATTTCCTGTTCGCCGCCGGATAGCTGGCGGCCGCGGTTGAGCTTGCGCTCCTCGAGTCGGGGAAAAAGCTGATAGATGCGCGCAATGGTCCAGGGACCGGCGCGCTCCAAAGGCACCTTGAGGTTTTCCTCGACGCTCAGATTGGCGAAGATGCGCCGGCCTTCCGGCACATAGCCCACGCCGAGCTCCGCGATGCGGAATGTCGGCCAGCGCGTGGTCTCCTGCCCGAACACCGTGACCTTGCCTTCGCGCGGCGCCGTTAGCCCCATCAGGCTCCGCAGCGTCGTGGTCTTGCCGGCACCGTTGCGCCCGAGGAGCGCGGTGATCTTGCCCTCCGCAACCGAGAGGCTGACCCCGTGGAGGATGTGGCTTTTGCCGTAGTAGGTGTGGAGGCCTTCGGCCGTGAGAGCGGCGGTCATGCGGCGGTTCCGAGATAGGCGGCCTGAACAGTTTCGTTGGCGGCGATTTCCTGCGGCGTGCCCTGCGCCAGCATCCGGCCCTGGTCCAGCACGCAAATGCGGTCGGCAAGATGGAAGACCACGCGCATGTCGTGTTCGATCAACACGATGGTGTAGTTGCTGTCGCGGTGCAGTCTCCGGATCAACTGGGTGATCTGGTAGGTTTCCTGATCGCCCATGCCGGCGGTGGGTTCGTCGAGCAGAAGCAGATGCGGATTCAAGGCCAGCGCCATCGCGATTTCGGCGGCGCGCTGGTCGCCGTGGGAGAGTTCGCCGACCAGGCGGTCGGACCGCGCTTCCAGCGACACCAGCTTGAGCGTCTCTTCCACACGCGTGTGAAGTTTCAGGCTCTCCGCGCGGCTGATCCAGGGGCGCAAGCGATAGCCGCCTGCGACTTCCGCGGCAGTACGGACGTTTTCGAAAACGGTCAGTTCGGGGAAGATTTCGGTGATCTGAAACGTTCTCGCCATCCCCCGTACCACGCGTTCATGGGTGGAAAGCCGCGTGATATCGTTGCCGTCGAAAATGATGCTGCCGGACGTCGGCGGAAAGAATCCGCTGATCAGGTTGAAGAAGGTGGTCTTGCCGGCGCCGTTGGGGCCGATGATGGCGCACAGCTCGCCCTTGGCAACTTTGAGCGAAACGCCGCGCACCGCGACCAGATTGCCGAAACGCTTGGTGACGTCGTTGATTTCGAGGACGTTCATGCCTTGGACGCTCATACCTTGCCCCGCTGAAGAAAGCCCAGGAGCCCGCGTGGGAAAAACAGCACCACGAGAATGAAGAGCAGGCCGAGGAAAGACATCCAGTTGACGGTGACGCTCGACAGATAATCCTGCACCACGACGAAGACCGCCGCGCCGAGCAGTGGTCCCCAGAAGTTACGCATTCCGCCCATCACCGCCATCATGACGAAATCGCCAGACTGGCTGTAATGCAGGCCACGGGGATCGGCGAAATTGTTGACGAGCGCGTAGAGGGCGCCGGCAAATCCCATGAAGAAGCAGGACAGCGTAAAGGCGATCCAGATGTGCCGCTCAACCGGAATGCCGAGGAAACGGGCGCGGCGCTCATTCTCGCGGATTGCGATCATGGTGCGGCCGAACGGCGAACGCAGGATGAAACCCATGGCGCCGACCGCGAGCGCAAAGCAAAACAGCACGAAGTAGTAAAAGGCGTTGGCGTTCGACAAGATATCGAGCTTCAGCAGTCCGAAATCGATCGGCTGGCGCGAGAAGCCGCGCAATCCGTCGTCGCCGCCGGTGAGCGAGCTCCACTGAAAGGCGATGTAGTAGAACACCTGGCCAAAGGCGATCGTCACCATCGCGAAATAGACGCCGCGCCGCCGTACGATCAATGTGCCGAGAATGGCACCGCAAACCCCGCCCAGCAGCATGCCAAGGACAAGCGCGAGCGGCGTAGAGGATGTGAGGAATTTCAGCGCGAGGCCGGTGCCGTAGGCGCCTAGACCAAACCAGGCGGCGTGGCCGAAGGAGAGAACGCCGGTGAAGCCCAGAAGAA
This sequence comes from Bradyrhizobium sp., assembly GCF_035652035.1. Classification (GTDB taxonomy): domain Bacteria; phylum Pseudomonadota; class Alphaproteobacteria; order Rhizobiales; family Xanthobacteraceae; genus Bradyrhizobium. The sequence goes on along the minus strand of NZ_DASREO010000050.1, from coordinate 30,471 downwards.
AATTCACCGACATGGCCGCGAGGCCCAGCACGAGCACGCGAGTGGCGAGCGCGGTATAGCCGCCGAGCGGCGCCATCCAATAGGGGGCAAGGATCAGCGCTGCCCAGATCGCGGCGAGGACGATCAGCTTGCGGGTCTGTTGTTGGGCGGTCAAGTCATCATTCCTTCTTCGCCGAACAACCCGCGCGGACGCAGCAGCAGCACCACCGCCATCAGCACGTAGATGACCGCCTCGCTGGCGGCCGGATAAAAGACGGCCGTCAGTCCTGAAGCGACGCCGATCAGGAGGCCACCGGCCAGTGTTCCGGGGAGGCTGCCGATGCCGCCGACGATGATCGCGATGAAGCTCGGCATCAGGAGCCCGGTGCCCATGGTGGGTTCAAGCCCCAATTGCCCGGCGGCAAGCACGCCGCTCAGGCCTGCGAGGAAGATGCCAACTGCGAAATTAAGCGAACGCAGCATCTGCACGTTGATGCCAAGTGCGGCGACGGTTTCGAGATCCAGCGTGCCTGCGCGAATGCGAACGCCGAGCCGTGTGTAGCGGAGCAACACGAACAGCAGCGCCACCGCGACCATCACCATGCCCACCATGAACAGGCGGTAGCCGGTGATGAAGAAGAAGTCGTTGCTCAGCGGCTGCGACAGAAAGGGCGGAATGGTGACCGGCTTGCCTTGCGGCCCCCAGATGAAGCGCGTGCCGTCCTCGATCATGAAAGCAAGGCCGAAGGTCAAGAGCAGGCTGTAGAGCGGATCACGCCCGTAAAGCGGACGGATCAACACGCGCTCGATGATCAGCCCGACGATTGCGGTTAGAGGCGGCGCCACCACGAGCGCGCCCCAAAAGCCGATATAGGGCGTGATCGTATAGGCAATGTAGCCGCCGATGACGAGAAAACCGCCATGAGCAAAATTGATGACGTTGCTGAGATTGAGGATGAGCGAAAGGCCGAGCGCCATCAGCACGTAAAACGCGCCGATGATGAGCCCGTTGGTGATGTTGAAGAGAAGCAGTTGCGTCATAATTCACCAGGAAGGAAATCTCTTTACGTGGTTGATCCGGGAGATGCTGCTCCCGGATCATGTCAGAGGTCGGCCTTTCGTCCAATATCAAGTCGGCCACTGCACCGTGCAGCCGGTGTCGCTGACGGCCGGCGCAGTCTTGTCGCCGGGGACCACCTCGTCGACGCGATAGAGATCTTCCGGATCGTCTTTGCCTTTTGACTGCGCCTCGCCGACGAAGGCCGATGTCATCAGTTGATGGTCGCCCTTGCGGTAATACACCTTGTTCGGTTGCAGCTTGACGTCGTCAGGCAGCTCGAAGTCCTCAAGCGCGCCTGCTAGCTTGATCGCGTCGAGCGTCTTCTCCTTGTTCGCGACCAGGGCAAAGCTCATGGCTGACACGTAACCGAACCAATGCCGCGCGGTCGGCACGTGGCCGCTATTCACCTTGCGGATATCGGCGACGAATTTGTCCACGCCGGGAACGCCAGGCTGCTTCCAGTACCATTCGAACATCCACACGCCGATGCGCGCTTCCGGCGGAAGGCCGGCAAGCGACTCCAGCTCCTGCTGGGTGCCGGCGACGTGGATTTGCTTGTCGAGGCCGAACTGCACGATCTGCTTGAGGCAGTTGATCATGTCGGAACCCTGCACCAAGAGGAGCAGCACGTCCGGATTTGCGGCACGGGCCTTGATCAGATAGGCGGAAAAATCGGTGGTGCCGAGCGGGGTCAGTTCATTGCCGGTGACGGTGCCGCCGAGCTTCTTGAGATCGGCGGTACAGGCGTCAAACAGCGTGTGGCCAAACGCATAGTCCGGCGTGATGAAGTGCCATTTCTTGCCGTACTTCTTGAACAGCACGTCGGAAACCGAATTGGCCTCCATTCGCGTCGTGTTGCAGACGCGGAACACGTTCCATTTGCAATCCTTTCCGGTGATCGAATCGGTATGACCGCCAGAGACAATGTGCAGGACCTTCTTTTCGTTGGTGACCTGGGCGATCGCGGCAGCGATGCCCGAATTGACGTCGCCAATCATGAAGCTGACCTGATCGCGTTCGATCAGCTTGCGGCACTTTTGCACGCCGGTGCCGACATCGTTGGCGGAATCCTCGACAAGCAGTTCGACCTGACGGCCCAGTATGCCGCCCTTTGCGTTGATCTGCTCGACCGCAAGCTTCGCGCCCATCACCTCATTGCCGGCAGGCGCGGCATAGACGCCCGTCAGAGGATCCACCATCCCGATGCGGATCGGCGTTTCACCGCGGGCCTGAATGATAAAGGGTGAGGTGACCTGTAAGGCGCCCAAGGCGGCCGCGCCCTTCATCAGGGTGCGCCGGTCAAATCTGTGGCTGAAAGTCTGCGAACTCATAAAGGCTTCTCCCGATTATTGCTGTTTTTGTGTTTTCGCGGCTGACACCTCGATGGTCTCAGCCGCGATCGTTGCGCTTTTAAAAGTTGATCTCAGGCCGGCCACTGCATCTTGCAGCCGGTGGCTTCAACGGGGCCCGCCGCTTTCTCGCCGGGTACGGGGTTTTTCACGGTGAACATGTTGTCGGGGTCGCCCTTTGGCGGGTGGGCTTCGCCGACAAAGACGGTGCTCATGAGTTCGTGGTCGCCGTCGCGGAACGCCGGCGCGCCGGGCTGAAGCGCGATTTCCGGCGGAAGCTTGAATCCCGAGAGCGCCCTGGAGAGCTTTAAGGAATCCAGCGTCTTTTCCTGGTTGGCGATGGCGGCGAGCGTCTGCACCGAGGCATAGCCGAACCAGTTGCGCGCCGTCGCCGAAGCGCCGGTGATCTTTTTCATCGACGCGTTGAACTCCGCGACATGCGGCACGCCCGGCTGGTCCCACCACCATTCCATGGTCCACCATCCGACGCGCGCGCCGTCCGGCACGGCGCGGATGCTCTCCAGTTCGAACAAGGTACCGCCGACCGCCATCTGCTTGTCGAGGCCGAACTGGACGAATTGCTTGAGGCTCGAGACCTGGTCGCCGCCGCCCATGACGTTGATCAAGACCTGTGGCGCGTAGGCCTTGGCCTGGATCAGATAGGCCGAATAATCGGGCGTGCCGAGCGGCACGAGTGATGCGGCCGATGTGCCACCTGCCGCCTTCAACAGTTTTTCAAAGCCGGCCTGCACGGAGTGCCCGTAAGCGTAGTCCGGCGTCAGGAAATACCAGCGCTTGCCAAACTTTTCGATCAGGGTGGAAGCAATCGCGTTGGCGTCCATGGCGGTGGAATTGCAGACGCGAAATACGTTCCAGGAGCAGTTGGTCCCAGTGATCGGATCGGTGTGGCCACCGGATACGATGTGCAGGATCTTCTTCTCGCTGGTGACTTGCGCCATCGCGATCGCGATGCCGGAATTCACGTCACCGATAATGAAGCTGACCTGGTCGCGCTCGATCAGCTTTCGTGTTTTCTGGACGCCGGTGCCGACGTCATTGGCCGAATCCTCGACGAGGAGTTCGACCGGCCGGCCCATGATGCCGCCCTTCTTGTTGAGTTCTTCGGTGGCGAATTTTGCGCCGACCAGTTCGCCTTGCGCGATCGCGGCATAAACGCCGGTGAGCGGATCGACCAATCCGATCCGTACTGGCGTTTCGCCTCGCGCTGTGATGATGAAAGGTGATGTAAATTGCGCAGCGGCAAGCGCCGCGCCTGTCCGCAGAATAGTCCGCCGGTCGACCGGCCAGGATCGTCGCGCTGTACCCATGCTATCCTCCCCGACAACGTTTAATGCCTTGAAGTCAGGCATTCTTCGATGCCTTTGGAACGGGAGCGTAACTTTCTGCTGCGACCTTGCCAACGACCAAGGCCGGCAAAAATCCTGCAACCTTCGGCGTAGGGCTGGGCGCGAGCCGCCCGACGGAACGGGGTTAACAGCCAAATCGTTGTTTAGATGACGATTTCCCGGGGCCAATCGGCTGGCCCGGCGTTCCCGGAAAGCCCTTCGATCGAAGGCTTTCCAGCAGCCATGTCAGCGATCATGTCATCGAGCGGTGCGGCGAAATGGCGCTAAGGCGAGAGCGACGCAACGTAGGCGGCGAGCGAAATCATATCGTCATGCGAGAGCTTTTCGACCACGGGCGCCATCAGCGCGCCGGCGCTTCCTGCGCGCGCACGCTGCTGGAAATCATAGAGCTGGCGGACCAGATAGCTCGGCGATCGCCCGGCAATTCCGGGAATCGAGGCGACGCCCTTCAGGTCCGGACCGTGGCAGATGCCGCATGGTGTGGTGGTGCCGGCACCACCGGTTTTGACCAGGGCCTCGCCCTTGGCGATGCTGCCTTTCGGCACATAGGCGATGAACTGCGAGCGCGTATCGCGGTGCTCGAACTGCACGGCATCGACCGGCGTCTCGACGATGCGCTGTCCGATCGGCTCAGTGCCGCCGTCCTTCACCAGCATGTAGAACACGCGCGCGATTTGCGCCACCGGGACCGTGTCGGCCTCGACCACCTTGATATTCGCCTTCGGCTTGAGCGAGGAAAAATAAGCCGCGGCGGCCTTGATCTCATCCTCGTTGCTGGCCTTGGCGATCGCCGTCATCGTGACGCTCGGGCTGCGCTGGGGACCTGCGAATTTCCGCGCTCCGCTTTTGTAATCCTCGATCTGCTGGACGATGTAGGCCGCGGGCAGGCCGGCGAGGCTCGCGTTTTCCGGCCCGCCGGTGCCTTCCGCGCGATGACACGACCCGCAGGCGCGCACGTCAGGCGTGCGGCCATGCGCCACCACGTCTGGCATCGGCGGATGATCCTCGGGATGCCAATCGGGCACGAAAAACAAGTTACGCTCTTGCGCAATCGTGAAGCTCTGGTTGCTGTCGGGAACGTGCTGCGGAAGGTCGTCGGCGGGTGCGACCTTGAAATCCGGCGCCCACGGATACGCCCATGCCGGGAACGAGGCTGCGGATGTCGAAGCAGGAGCGGGCGATTGCGTCTGCGCGGTCGAAACGCCGCTGGCGGCCATGCCGATCATGGCGATCGCGGCTAATGCAACTCGCATTGGTTCCCCCCCTTTAAATTTATCAGTGGCCGCTTGCACCCTTCGCGGCCGCATTATTAAAAACGATCAGGCCGTCGACCGCAACGCCGGTCTTGCCGTTGACCAGAAACGGATTGACGTCGATCGAGGCAATGCGGTTGCCGGCGTCCATCATCAGGTTGGACAGGCCGACGAGCGCCTTCACGACGGACGCCTCATGCAGCGCCGGCTTGCCGCGATAGCCGCGAAGTTTGACGCCAGCCTTGGTGCGGCCGATCAGCTTCTTTGCCTCAAGCGCATCGAGCGGTGCGCCAGCCAGCGCAACATCCTTGATCAATTCGATCTCGACGCCGCCGGTGCCGAACAGCACGACCGGACCCATCTCGGCATCGAGCGCGGTGCCGACGACGAGTTCGAGGTCGGCCTTGACCTGCTGCGCGATCAGGATGCCGTCGAGCTTCGGCTTGTTCTTCAGCTTCTTCACCCGCGCCGTGATCTGGTCGAAGGCCTTTTTCACCTCGGCTGAGCTGTTGAGGTTGAGCACGACGCCGCCGACGTCGGATTTGTGCAGGATGTCCGCGCTGACGACCTTGGCGACGACGGGAAAGCCGATCTTCTTCGCAATCTTCGCCGCTTCGGCCGAAGTCTGCGCGATCGCTTCCTTCGATACCGGAATGCCGTAAGCGCTGAGCAATTTCTTCGACGCGACTTCGTCGAGTGCTGCCGCGCCGTTCGCTGCTTTCAAGGCGCGCTCCAGCGCCGCGCGCGCCGATGCGCTCGAACTTGATGCGATGTCCGGAATGTCCTTGGGCAAGCGCGCATAGTCGATCAGCGCTTTGATCGCACCCACTGCGCGGTCGAGGCCTTGCATGACAGCAATATCCGGCAGCGATTGCCGCAGGCTTTTGGTGAACTCGGTAAAGCCGATCGACATCGTCGAGATATAGATCACCGGCTTGTGGGCGCTTGCCGCCATCTCGTTGACGCGGCGCAGATTGCGTTCGCGCAGTTCATGCGGCGCCTTCGGCAGTTCAGAGTCGATGATGACGATATCGGTGTCGGGATCGTCGATCATGATCTTGATCGACTGCATGTAGACCGATGGGTCGACGACGGCGGCAAAGCCGGCATCGAGCGGGTTGCCGACGATCGACCCGGGTCCGAGCATCTTGGCGAGCTTATCGCTGGCGCTCTGGCTGAGCGGAGCGAAATCCAGACCGGCGGAGGTGAACGCATCGATCAAGAGCCCGCGCTTGCCGCCTGACAACGATACAGCGGCCAACCGCGAGCCTTTGGGTGAGGCGGCATGGACGAAGCATTCAGTCGTCTCGATCAGTTCATCGAGGCCGTGGGCACGGATCACGCCTTCGCGGGAGGAGATCGCATCAAAACTTTCGATCGAGCCGGCAAGAGCGCCGGTGTGCGCCATTGCCGCCGCCCGGCCGCCTTCGGACGCACCGAGTTTGATCGCGATGACCGGCTTGCCGGCCGCGCGCGCGGCCTTGCAGGCGTCGCGGAACGCCTTGGTGTTGCGGACGCCTTCGAGGTAGACCACGATGACGCGGATCTGTGGATCGACTGCGAAGTAGTTGATCAGGTCGGTCGTCTCGAGGCCCGCCTCGTTGCCCGTCGTGACCATGTAGCCGACGCCGACGCCGCGATCCTCCAGCGCCTGGCGGATCGCCATCACGATCGCGCCGGACTGACCGGCGATCGCAACCGGACCCGCCTCCATGGTGACGACGCGGTCGTCGATATTGGTGAAGAGGTTTTCACCCGCGCTCAAATTGCCGAGGCAGTTCGGACCGGTGACGGCAAGTCCGGTTTCGCGGATCGCCTGTTGCAGTTCGACGGCGAGCCTTTGACTTTGCTCGTCCTGCAACTCACTGAAGCCGGAGGTTACGATCGTCGCCGAACGTGCGCCGGCTGCTGCCGCATCGCGGATCACCTGAACCGCAAAGCGAGCCGGCACCATGACGAGAACATGATCCGGCTTGTCGGGCAGGCTTGCGAAATCGGGATAGCACGGCACGCCCCAGATGGTTTCGCGCTTGCTGTTGACCGGGTAGAGGCCGCCTTCGAATTTGTACTTGATCAGGTTGTTCCAGATACGCTCGGCGTAGTTGCCGGGCTTATCCGTCGCTCCGACCACGACGATATTGCGCGGGTGCAGCATGGCGTGGATTTGCTGAACGGCGCGGCTGGCACTCGGCGGCGGCGACCACTTTTTCGATGCCGCGTGTTCTGACCGCGCGTCCATGGCCCTGGCCGTCATCCCTGATCGCTTCCCGCAAGTGCTTCACCCCTTCCGGGGCATTTTGATTTCTTATTATTGGCAGTCGGCTGACGTGGCAACTCGCGCTACGCGCATGCAGCCCCGACTACCAGGCTGGGCGCGGGCGCGATGGCGAGACGATCCCGGCCAGCAGAACCGCCAAAATGCCGGTGAGGAAGATGCCGTCGAACGTTCCGGCGCCGCCGATGGAGGCGACCGGCGCGCCGAGGCCGCCGATCTTGTCGAGATTGGAGAGATCCGCGCCGATCAATGTCCCCATCGAGCCGCCGATATAGGCGAGCGGAGCGGCGTATTCGCGCGACAGGATAAAGGCGAGGATCGCGGTCGCGATAACCGGCACGAAGACGGGCACCGCGATGCCAAGCCCATGCACCGGGGTTGCCATCAGATGGATGATGAGGGCGATGGCGACGACGGCAATCGCCGCCCGGCCCCAGAGCTGGTAGCGGAACATGAGATAGGCCGACATCACCGTCGGGATCACCGCGCCGCCGACATTGACCGCCAGCACCGTGCCTGGCCATTGCTGCACCACCGGCACGACATATTGCATCCCGAAGAACTCGACGACTTCGCCTGATGTCATCGACTGTCCCGGCAGGACCGTGATCGGAATGTTGAAATAGCTACCGATCAGCGAGCCGAACAGCAGAAGCATCGCGGCCCCGGGCCCAACGCCAAGCTTCATATAGGCGTAACGAAGAATGCGGAGCTGAATCAGGATGATCAGCACCACGAACACAAGCACCAGCAGGGAAAACAGCGCAGGTGTCAGCGGCAGGTAGTGGACTTGATGTCCCATCGCGGATGGTCCGGCCTCGTTCGCCTCTTTATCTCACATATTGGCCAGGCGGGCATCAACAAGGGTTACCGCCTGGCCGATGAAACGTGGCCGACATTGGATTTCGTTCAAGGATGCGTGCTTGCCAAGGCTGACGGGATCATCGTGGCGTGCAGGACATAGCGGTCCGGCCCGGAGGTGACGGCATCGAACGGCCAGCATGTCGACAACACCAGCTCGTATTTGTCCCCGAGAGGATCGATACCCGAGGCGTCGAAGCGGACGACGGACGATCCGTCGACGCGGTAGCGGAACGTCTGGCCGTCATGTCGCGTCACATCGATTTCGTCGCCGACCACGGCGTCCTTCAAGAAACGAAAATGAGTGTCGCGATGCGCGGAATAGACGGCGACGCCGCGTTCGCCCGCATTGGGCGTGAGCTCGACATGGCCGGGGCCGAAAGCCAGCGCCTGTCCGCTGGTGCCGGCGAGCACGATTGTCTGCGCATGCAACCGCCTGATCTCGATGCGCGCAATCGGCCATGTGTCGGCCCATGACCACGGTTTGACCTCGTGACCAGTGGCGATGGTCTGGTCGAAGGCCCGTCGCAGCAGGATCTGCGCCACCACCGCCTTTGCGTGGATGTAAGCGCCCTGACCGAACAGCACGAGCCCGGCAGTCAGGAGAACGAACGGGCCAAAGCGGATCATCAAAGCTTTCCCATTGTCATCTGGAAGAGAGTTGCGCGCGGCTCCTGGGGAAAGAAGCCGCGCGCTTTGAAGGAGGCGTGGGGCGACCCCTCCTTTCACCCGGCGTCAGTGAGCAAGTGTCCGACGCCGGTTGAACACCAGAAAGACAAGGCCGAGCATGAGCAGGATCGAGCCCGCGATCATCTTCAGCTCGGCATCGGTCGCTGTCTTCGGCAGCGTGACGGTGTTCACGGCTGCGGATGCCGGGATCAGGGACCGCTTTGCCGAGATCGGCAACAGATGCGGGTCGTTCGTGTTCGTGCGACGTTCCGCCGGCGGAGCGAGCGGCGTCGGTCGTTCGCCAAAGACCTTCTCGAAATCCCAACCCGCGGGCAGGTTGATCGGAAGCTCGGCCAGCGTGAGCTTCGCCCCAGTGGGACGACTCGGTGTCTTGTCGACCGCGACCAGGCTGGTCAACCGCGTCACCAGCTGATGTTCGAGCGCGAGCGACAGGATGATCTTGTCGGCGTCTTCCGGCGCGCTCTGCCGCAGGGTGCGGGCGACTTCGGCGTCCGCGATCTTGCGGCGCGCCCAGAGCTTTGACAGGCCCTTGCCTTCGGCGGCGCCCGCAAGCGGCAACTTGACGACCCAGGGCCGGTCACCGATGCGGCCCTTGATCTCCACAGAACCCGCAAGCTTGTCGAGCTTTGCGGCCAGCACGAGAGGCTCGCCGCGGTACAAGTCTGGAAGCACCGCCGGCGTCAGATCGGCCTTTGCGTCCGAGAACTTCGCGGCGAGGCCGGTCACTGCGGGATTTTCAAGCTTGGCGAACAGGCCGCGCATGCGCTCCTCGACCTGTTCGACCGAGCCGATATGGGTGAAAGCGCCGCGGCCGAGTTCGGCGGCGCGCGTCATCAGGAAGGTGTTCGGCGCCGAACCGATCCCGACCATGAACACGCGCGAGCGGCCGCGCATTTCCGAGATGGTATCGAACAATTGCTGCTCGTTGCCGATGGCCCCGTCGGTCAGGAACACGACCTGACGGACGCGATCCGCCTCGCCGGTGGCGCGATCGCTCAGCGCCGCGCGCATCGCCGGCACCATCTCGGTGCCGCCCGCGGCCTGGAGCGCGTTGACGAACGAGACGGCGCGGCTGAGGTGGTCCTTGTCGGCCGGCACGGAATCCGGAAACAGCACATCCATGGTGTGATCGAACCGGATCACGTTGAAGCGATCGTTCGGCTGCAAGCGCCCGAGCGCGTAGATAAGGCTGGCCTTGGCCTGGATGATCGAGGTGCCGCCCATCGAGCCGGAATTGTCGATCACGAAGACCACGTCGCGCGGCAACGGCTTTTGCTCGGCCGGTTCGATCGAGGGCGGCGTGACGTAAGCCAGAAGATAATCGGCATCGCCGACATGCTCGCGGAACAGGCCGACGGACGGCGCTGTTTTGGCCGCAGGCTTCCAGGTCAGTTCGAAGTCGCGATCGGCGGGGACGACGCGGTCGGCGAGCCTGATGATGCGTGTCGCGCTGTCGGGGTTCTCGACCTTGACCTCGTGATGGTGCGACTTCACCTCGCCGAGCGGAAAGCCGGCTTGCAGATGGACGGTGATGGCGGTCGGATTGACCGGGCCGTTGGTGGCGGGGTCGAGCACGGGCGGCGAGATGCGGTTGCGGTCCGGCACCGGATCGTTCGAGGCCGCGCCCCAACCGTTGCTGCCGGGCCGCAGGTCAACGCTTTGCACGAGCGGCTGCGGGTTATAGCGCGGGCCGACCACCATCGGGACGCGCAGCGAAAACTCGTCGCCAGACTGCTGTACCGGCTCCTGATATTCGATCTGCACCAGCACCGTTTCGCCGGGGCCGATATTGGCGACCGAATTGGTGAAAATGTTCGGCCGCTCCTGTTCGGTCAGCGCGGCCTTTTTTCCGTCCCGCCGCGCCTGTTCATAAACTTGGCGCGCCTGCTGCCGCTCCTTGATTTCGCCGACCACGACGCGGTCTCCGACCACTATTTTCAGGGTGTCGACGGCGTCGCCCGAGGGCAGTGGATAGACATAAGTTGCCTCAACCCAGTCCTGGGTCGGGTTCTTGAAGATCTGCGTGACCCGGGCGCGGACCGTCGGACCGGAAACGGTGAGTTCGACGTCGATGCCGAGCCGCACCGCCTCGGTGTAACCGTCGTCGTTCGTTTTCAGTAGCAGCGAGCCCGATCGGGCGTCGCTCGGCTTGACGAGCGCGGCGAGGGGGCCTTCCGCTGACCATGCCGGCTCGAAGCTCACAAACAAGGCCATGATCCCGACCAGCAGGATGGCGACGGTCTGGATCAGCAGGAAGACCAGCAGCTTGATGGTCCCGGCCAGGGCCGATCTGCCGAAGCTCCACAGGTTGGGTTTTTCGCAGTTCTCAACTTCGTCGCTGATCGTCATTTGGTTTGCTCCCGGCGGCATTTTGCCGTGCCGCATTTGTGCGAGGCAGGGCGCATCGCCGCGAGCAGAATGATCAGCAATCTTCAGCCGCCCCCCGTTGCCTCGCGCCGCGGCCATGGCGGCTCTGTGCGGATTTGTGATGAAATGTACGTCTGCTAGACTGCCCCGCGCAGGAGGGGTGAAATGCCGACACCGGACAAGCAGCTTTCGCCGGAGCAGAGCCAGCATGTGGCCGAAATGATCCGGGAAGAGATCGCGCGACGCCGGATTTCGCGGCAAACGCTGGCCGAACAAGCCAAGCTCAGCCTTTCGACGCTCGAGAAGGTGCTGGGTGGCCGCCGCCCGTTCACCCTAGCAACGATGGTCCGCCTGGAGGAGGCGCTTGGCGTCTCGCTGCGCAAGGGCGTGGAGATATCGCCGGCGCCCGCGGTGAACGGCGATATTTCGCCGGACGGACTTGGCGCCTATTCACGCCGCTCGGTGGCCTGGCTCGAGGGCGTCTATATCACTTTGCGCCCGTCCTTCGGCGCCAAGGGCGCGATCTACGCCTACCACACCGACTTCAGCTGGGATCCGTCCGCCTCGTGCCTTGTTTTTCGCGAAGGTGAACGGCTGGATGCCGATTATTCCCAGTTCGGCGAAGTCGCGGTTCCCAACCAGTCCGGTCATGTCTATCTCGTGACCAACCGGCATGGCCAGCATCGCCTTATCACGGTGTCGCGTCCAAGGATCACCGGCGAAATGTACGGAATCATCACGACGCTGCTGGCTGGACGCGGTGCGCTGTTGACGCCGGTCGCGGCTCCGATCGTGTTCTTGCCGATCAGGACGATCCCGAATCCGACCATGGGCCGTATTTCATCGGCCGACCGCAACTACGCGCTCTATCGGGAGCATTTGCGGCGCACGACCGACGAGCCATACGCCCTGTTTTTCCAGGGCGAGCCGGAGAAGGATGGTGCGGCGTGATCACGCTCTATCACTGCACGGCGGCGCGCTCGTTTCGCCCGCTTTGGGCGCTGGAAGAACTCGACCTTCCCTATGACCTGAAGATGCTGCCGTTTCCGCCGCGCGCACTTGCGAAGGACTACCTCGCTCTCAATCCGCTCGGCACCATTCCGCTTCTGATCGATGGCGAAACGCGCATGACGGAATCGGCGGCGATCGTGCAATACCTCGTCACGCGTCACGGTCCGACGCCGCTTGCGGTCGGCCTCGATGAAAGCGATTACGGCGCCTGGCTCAACTGGCTGCATTTCGGCGAGGCGACGCTGACCTTTCCGCAAACCCTGGTGCTGCGCTACGGAAAGCTCGAACCCGAAGCGCGGCGCAATCCGCAGGTCGTCACCGACTATGGGAAATGGTTCCTTGCGAGACTGCGTGCGGTTGAAGCTGCGGTGGCCGCAAGCGAGACGTTGTGTGCGGGCAGGTTTACGGTTGCTGATATTTCGGTGGGATATGCGCTGCTGGTGGCTGAGCGTATCGGTCTAGCCAAGGATTTCGGCCCGGCGGTTGCGGCCTATTGGCAGCGATTGCAAACGCGCGACGGATTTCGCAGGGCAATGAAGGCGGAGGCCGAAGCCGGCGAGGCGCAGAACGCGGCGAGCCACTGGTGGTGACGATCGCCGCGGGTCAGCTTGCATTGAGCAGTTTGTTCAGCCGCAATCGCGTGATGATGTAGACGTTCTGCAAGTCGTTGGCGAATTCGGCTTGCGTGTCGTTTTGCAGCCGACGCCTGAACTCGGAGAAGATCCCTTCCTTGGTGTGCATCCGCACCGCGATGATGAAGGGAAATCCAAACTTTGCCTTGTAGGCCGCGTTGAGGTGCGTCAACTCCGCCAATTCGGCGGCAGACAAGGAATTTAATCCGGCGCTCGCCTGTTCGGCGACGGAGGAGGCGGTCATCGTGCCCGCCTGGGCTTCCTTGCCGGCCAGATCAGGATGGCTTTGCAACAAGGCAAGCTGCTGCTCGGCCGTGGCGTTTTTCGCCACGGCAACCATCGCAGCATGCATGTCGTCGAGGTTGGCGAACGGTCGCTTCTCCCAGGCCTTCTCGGCAACCCATGGCGATTTCTCGAAGATCGCGCCGAACTTCACGACGAAGGCGGCGCGATCCATCGCATTGATCGGCGCCATGTCGACCGGGCCGGCGGCCGCATTGGCGATCGAGGCCGGGGCGAGCAGCAGGACCAAAGCCAGCGAAACGGCATGCAGGATGCGAGCAGTCATTTTCGACGTCCTTTCGCTGGACGCGGACAGAATTAGCTGCCGCGATAGGTCGTGTAGCTCCAGGGTGCAACCAGGATCGGCACGTGATAATGCGCCTTGGCGTCGGCCATGCCGAACTGGATGACGGCCTTCTCCAGGAAGGGCGGGTTCGGCAGCTGGGTGCCAAGCTTGGCGAAGTATTCGCCGACATAGAACACCAGCTGGAATTTTCCGGTCTTCATGGTCTCCGGCGTCAGCAGCGGCTCGGCATTGCGACCGTCCGCATTGGTGTGAACCGTCGTAAGCAGCTTGTAGGTGTCGCCGACAAGCTCGCTGAATTCGATCTTGATGCCCTCGCCTGGCTTGCCGTTCGCCGTGTCAAGCACGTGGGTGGTCAGTCCCGGAGATCCGGCCGCCAAGGCGGTCTTGTTGGCGAATGCCGCGAACGCGAGCATGGCCGAGCCTGCTCCCAAGAGACCTCTCCGGTTAAGTTCTGTCATGATCCTGCTCCATCGGTTTGCCCCCGCACACATGGTCGGGCGATCCGATTTTGCGCTGCGAAAACTTCGGCAGGCAAGTCATTTTTGCCGCGCCGACGAAGCCGGAAGATCATCTGCTGTCAGAACCGGGACACTAGTTGTCGCGGTCTTTCGCGGCGCGCTCGCTCGCAGCGCGAGCCTTTGCCATCATCGCGTTGCAATATTCGTCGCGCTCGCGATTGAACGCCTGCTGGCGGGCGCGGAAGGTCGCAACCCTTCGGCCGATTTCGTCGCGCAGGTCGCTGTGCTTGATCGGCGTGAGGCGGGGAGGAAGGACGTCGGCGGGACGTTCCGCTGCGGAAGGCTGAACCTGCGACACCGGCGGAAGGCGACCTTCAAAGGCGTGACGGGCATCTCCGGTCTTTCCGGCAACCGACTGCACAAACGCCATGGTTTGCGCAATCAGAAGATCGCGTTCCTTTTTCCACATCATGGCGCCGCACCCCAAGCCCTATGCGTGGTTATCTTCAGCAAAAGCGAACGCGCTATCAAGCGATGAGACGTCGAAGTCCACATTCATCCACCGGATCATTTTGTCCGGTGGTGTTCTGATCTTCTTCAGACGATCCGCGAGGTCTTGTTGCCCCAGTAGCGGTCGCGCAGCAGCCTCTTGTACAGCTTGCCGGTGGGCAGGCGCGGCAACTCTTCCTCAAAATCGATCGAGCGCGGGACCTTCTGGCGCGACAGCTGTTGGCTGCAGAAGCCGATCAGTTCCTCGGCGAGTTCCTGACAGGGCTTCACGCCTGGCATCGGTTGTACCACCGCTTTGACTTCCTCGCCGAGATCGGCATTGGGCACGCCAAAGACCGCAGCGTCGGCGATCTTCGGGTGGGTGATCAGGAGATTTTCGCATTCCTGCGGATAGATGTTCACGCCGCCCGAGATGATCATGAAGGTCGCCCGATCGGTCAGGTACAGATAGCCGTCGCCGTCGACATAGCCGACATCGCCCACGGTGCTCATGCTGCCGTCAGCCGAGCGCGCCTCGCGGGTCTTTTCGGGATCGTTGAAATATTCGAACGGGCTTGCGGTCTTGAACCAGACTGTGCCGGGCGTGCCGACCGGACACGGCTTCATGTCGCCATCGAGAATATGGAGGTCGCCGAACAGGACCCGGCCCACCGTGCCGCGATGCGCCAGCCACTCCTGGCTGTTGCAGGCCGTGAAGCCGAGTCCTTCGGTGGCGCCGTAATATTCGTGGATGATCGGTCCCCACCATTTGATCATGTCGTCCTTGACGGCACCAGGGCAGGGAGCTGCGGCATGAATGGCGATTTCAAGCGAGGACAGGTCGTAGCGCGAGCGCACGTCCTCCGGCAGTTTCAGCAGGCGTGAAAACATCGTCGGCACCAGCTGGCTGTGGGTCACGCCCCATTGCTCGACCAGTTCGAGATAACGCTGCGGATCGAAGCTTTCCATGATGATGACGGTGCCGCCCATCCGAATGGTGAGGTTGACCGCGGCCTGCGGCGCCGAGTGATAGAGCGGCGCCGGCGACAGGTAGATCATGCCTTCGCGGTACTGCCACAGCTTTTGCAGGAAATCGAACAGCGGCATTTGCTGCGAGGGCGGCTGCTCGGCTAGCGGCCGCAAGATGCCTTTTGGCCTGCCGGTCGTGCCCGACGAGTACAGCATTGCGGTGCCGATCGATTGATCCGCGATCGGCGTCTTGGGAAGGCCGGCGGTCGCCTCGGCCAAGCCGACGATACGCTCGCTTTCGCCTGCGCCGTCGGCGACGATGCAAAGTTCGACCTTCGGGCAGTCTTTCAGCGCCTCGCGGGCGACGTCGAGTTTGGCGAGCGAGGTGATGAGAATGCGGGACTGGCTGTTGTTGATGATGTAAGCGAGTTCGGGCGCCGTCAGATAGGAATTGACGCAGGTGAAATAGAGACCGGCTTTCTCGCCTGCGCCACACGCCTCCAGATAACGGCCGTTGTTCTCCATAAAGATCGAATAGTGGTCCAGCCGCTTCAGGCCGTACTTTCGAAACAGGTGCGACAGGCGGTTGGTGCGCGCCTCGAGTTCGGCATAGCTCACGGACTCGCCGGAGTTCGCCATGATGAAAGCGGGCTGAAGCGGGCGGAGATGAGCGTGTGTGCCGGTATACATCGTTCGAGCGACTCCCCTGTACGACCGGAGGAGCAGACAGCGCGGCCACGTCGCCGCTGGCGTGGCGATTTGGCGGTCGTGCGCGTCGTCCTCCCGGACAATTTTTATCCGTGCTTTTGGAAGGGATGTTAGCGGAGCGCTGAGGCGGCGTCACCATCGCCACAGGCCAAAGAAGGCACGCCCGCAATGCCACGGCTAAGTCGGCCCGGTCGGGACTACTGGTGGTGTTTGATGGTCAGGTAAGCGCCGAGCCCTTCGCCGACGAAATCGCCGGCGCCGTTGGCCGGAACGAAATAGCGTTTGTTGGCGAAATTCTTGACGTTCAGCGCCACGCGGTCGTGGTCGATCACATAGCGCCGGCCGGCTTCCTCGACGACGAAGTCTTTTGCCAGTCGGTACGTGGCGCGAACGCTTCCCCGGACAATCGGCCAGTTGCCTCGCAATCACGCGACCAAGTAGTCACGTGCGATCGTCATAGCTGCTTTGCTTGTATGGTCGCGTGCCCGCGATCATCCGTGCGTCCACAATATAATGGCCGGAATGTGATTCACGCCATCAGCGATATCGGGCAGGCGCCAGGAATGCCTGGAGAGTGGCGGCGACAGATTTTGCTTGATCCAGGTGGTCGCTTGAACAGACTATCGGCAGGTCTGTTCTTGGTTCTGTCGCATATCTGGACTACCTCGATTGATCGCAACTGTCGTTGAAGGAGAGGGAATTGAGCGCGAGTGAGCAATCGACGCGTCCGGTTCGAGTGGCCGATAGCCGATCGTTGTATGGCTCGGCGATCCTTGTTCTGATCGCTGGTCTTCTCCCGGGCTGCAGCGAAAAGCCGGCAGCACAGGCGGCGGCCCCTGCCGCTCCGCCCGTCACGGTCGCCCAGCCCGTCAAGCGAACCGTCACTGATTGGGACGAGTTCACGGGACGGTTTGACGCGGTTCAATCCGTCCAGGTTCGGCCTCGCGTCGGCGGCTTCATTACCGACGTCGATTTCCGGGACGGCGCCTTTGTCAAGGCTGGCGATCTCCTCTACCTGATCGACGCTCGTCCGTTCGAGGCGGTCGCTACGCAGGCGGATGGCCAGCTGTCGGACGCGCGTGCCAAGGTCGAACTTGCCAAGCGCGAACTGGACCGCGCGCTCACCTTGCAGCAGTCGCAGAATGTGGCGGATTCCACCGTCGACCAGCGGCGTCAGGCGCTGCAGGCGGCGCGAGCGTCCGAGATGCAGGCCGAAGGCGCGCTGAAGGCTGCCCAGCTCAACGTCGAGTTCACCCACGTCACAGCGCCGATCGACGGCCGGGTCAGCCGGCATCTCGTCGATGTCGGCAATCTGGTCCAGGGCAGCGAGGGAAATTCGACGCTGTTGACGTCGATCGTCTCGCTCGATCCGATCTATATTTACTTCGATATCGATGAGGCGACCTATCTCAAATACAACAAGCTCTGGTCCGAGGGGAAACGCCCGAGCTCGCGCGACAATCCCAACCCGGTCGAGGTGACGCTGACCGGAGAGGCCAAGCCTTCCCACAAGGGCACCGTCGATTTCCTCGATAACCAACTCGATGTTTCGACCGGCACGCTGCGCGGCCGTGCGGTGATCCCGAACAAGGACCTGTCGATCCTGCCCGGACAATTCGGCCGCGTTCGTCTGATTGCGAGCGCGCCGTATGAGGGGTTGCTCGTGCCCGATACGGCCATCGCAACCGATCAGGCGCGCAAGATCCTGTTCGTGGTCAAGGACGACAACACGATCGAAGCGAAGCCCGTCGTCCTGGGCCCGCTCGACGACGGCCTGCGCGTTGTTCGCGAAGGCCTCAAGCCGGAAGACCGTGTGGTGGTCGACGGATTGCAGCGCGTGCGGGTCGGCGCAAAGGTCACCCCGCACGAGGCCAAGCCCGCTCCCGCAGGTAATAAGACATGAATCTCGGGGCGCTTTCCGTCAACCGCCCGATCCTGGCGATGGTGCTGTCCATCGTGCTGCTGATCGTCGGCGCGATTGCCTATACGACGCTGCCGGTCGCCGAATATCCGCAAGTGGTGCCACCGACCGTCGTCGTCACCACGCAATATCCGGGCGCTTCGGCGCAGACCGTGTCCGACACCGTTGCCGCGCCGATCGAGCAGCAGATCAACGGCGTCGAGGACATGCTCTACCTCTACAGCCAGGCGACGTCGAACGGGCAGCTCACGATTACCGTGACATTCAAGCTCGGCACCGATCTCGACAAGGCCCAGGTGCTGGTTCAGAACCGGGTCGCGATCGCAACGCCGCAATTGCCGGACGAGGTTCAGCGCAACGGCGTGGTGACGCGCAAGAACAGCCCCGACATCCTGATGGTCGTGTTCATGCTGTCGCCCGACGACACTTTCGACCAGCTCTATATCAGCAACTACGCGCTGCTTCAGGTGCGCGACCAACTGCTGCGCCTCGACGGCATCGGCGACATCCAGATCTTCGGCGCGCGCGACTATTCGATGCGGCTGTGGCTTGATCCCGACAAGATCGCCAATCTCGGCCTGACGGCCGGCGATGTTCTCACCGCCATCCGTTCGCAGAATTTGCAGATCGCCGGCGGCCAGTTGGCAGGACCGCCGATCGCGGACCGCGCTTTTCAGCCCAACCTCACCTTCACCGGGCGACTGAAGGACATCAGGCAATTCGAGGACATTCTCGTCAAGGCGGGCGGTGACGGCCGCACCGTGCGGCTGCGCGACGTGGCGCGGATCGAACTCGGCGCGCTCGATTACACCACCAACAGTTTCCTGTTGCGCAAGACGGCAGTTGCCATGCTGGTGACGCAACGCCCGGGGTCGAATGCGCTCGCCACCGCCAAGAATATCACCGACGAGATGGCCAAGCTGAAAGCCAACTTCCCGAAGGGGCTCGATTACAATATCGGTTACAATCCGACCGAATTCATCGCGCAATCCGTACATGAGCTGATCAAGACGATCTACGAGGCGATGATTCTCGTCGTCGTGGTCGTGCTGGTGTTCCTGCAAGGATGGCGGCCGGCGATCATCCCGATCATCGCGATCCCGGTCTCGCTGGTCGGCACGTTCGCGGCGATGGCGGCGCTCGGCTTTGCCATCAACAACCTTACTCTGTTCGGTCTCGTGCTTGCGGTCGGCATCGTGGTCGACGACGCGATCGTGGTGGTGGAAAATGTCGAGCGGCATCTTCGCGACGGCATGAGCAAGCGCGACGCGGCGTTGCGCACGATGGAGGAAGTCGGCGGCGCGCTGGTTTCGATTGCGCTCGTCCTGTGCGCGGTGTTCGTGCCCACGGCATTCCTCGGCGGCGTGTCCGGACAGTTCTTCCAGCAATTCGCGGTGACCATCGCGGTCGCAACGGCGATTTCGTGCTTCTGTTCGCTGACGCTGTCACCGGCGCTGGCGTCGCAGATCCTGGTCGCGCATGAGGAGAAGCGTCCGCCGGCGCGCTGGAACGTGATTGCGCGTGCGTGGGAGGCGTTCACCGACTTCTTCAACCGCGGCTTCGACTGGCTGTCCCACGGTTACGGCAGCGCGGCCGATTTCGTAATCCGGCACGCGAAGGTCATGCTCCTGGTCTATGTGGCGCTGATCGGCAGCGCCGGCTGGCTGCTGGTGACGACGCCGCAAGGGTTCATCCCGGCGCAGGACCGTGGCTACGTCATCGTCTCGGCGCAATTGCCGGGCGCGGCTTCGCTGGCGCGCACCACCGAGATCACGCGCGAAATCGAACGGATCGCTCTCGATACGCCGGGCATCGTTCGTGTCGCCGCCTTCGCGGGCCTTTCCGGCGCGACGCGAACGCAGTCCGGCAATGCGGCCGCGCTGTTCCCGGTCTTCGACGAGCCTGAAGTGCGTCTGAAGAAAGGTTTGACCGCGGCCAGGATCACCAGCGATCTGCGCAAGCGGCTTTCGGTGATCGAGGGTGCTTTCATCATCGTCATTCCTCCGCCCTCGATTCCCGGCATCGGTACCGGCGGTGGCTTCGCCATGCGCATCGAGGACCGGCAGGGCCGCGGTCCGCAATTGCTCGCGGCGGCGACCGACGAACTCGTGGCGGCCGCGCGCAAGACCCCCGGGCTGACGTCGGTGTTCTCGCCCTACACCGCCAACACGCCGCAGGTCTTTGTCGATATCGACCGGATCAAGGCGCAGAAGTTGGGGGTGCCGATCCAGAACGTGACCGATGCGGTCGAGACCTATTTCGGCTCGACCTATGTCAACGACTTCAACATTCTCGGTCGCACCTATCACGTCACCGCGCAAGCCGACCTGCCGTTCCGCAAAGAAGCCGCCGACCTCGCGCGGTTGCGTACGCGTAACGCCGCCGGCAACATGGTGATGCTCGGCAGCGTCGTCGATTTCCGCGATATTTCGGGGCCTGATCGCGTCGCGCGCTACAACCTTTATTCCGCTTCCGAGCTTCAGGGAGAGCCGACGCCGGGGACGAGCTCCTCGACCGCGATCGCGATCATGAAGCGTCTCGCGGACGAGACGCTGCCGAGCGGCTTCTCTTACGATTGGACCGATTTGTCTTACCAGCAAGTCACTGGCGGTAACTCGGGTCTTTACGTCTTCCCGATCTGCGTTCTGTTCGTATTCCTGGTGCTGGCGGCGCAGTATGGCAGCTGGACGCTGCCCTTTGCCGTGATCCTGATCGTGCCGATGTGCCTGCTCGCGGCAACGCTTGGGGTACGGATCATGGGACAGGACGTCAACATCCTCACCCAGATTGGCTTCGTCGTGCTGGTGGGACTGGCAGCGAAAAACGCCATCCTGATCGTCGAGTTCGCGCGCGATATCGAGCTGGAGGGCCGTCCGCGTCTGGAAGCCGTGATCGAAGCTTGCCGGCTTCGCTTGCGTCCGATCCTGATGACGTCGTTCGCCTTCATTCTCGGCGTGCTGCCGCTGGTCGTCTCGGCCGGTTCGGGATCGGAAATGCGCCAGGCGGTCGGCGTCGCCGTGTTCTTCGGCATGCTCGGCGTCACGCTTTTTGGACTCGTGTTCACGCCGATCTTCTACGTGGTGGTGCGCAATCTGGCTGACGGCTCGCAGCCGAAAAAGCCGCCTTTGCTGAGCTGACGATTGGTAAATGGCGCGGGCCCTTGCCACGGCGCGCGGGTCTTCGCGACCCTACTTTTGGCCCATCCAAAGTGGGTGGGCATGGCAAAGGCAATAAAATATGCTGTTATTCGAATGGATTGACATTCGTTGCAGCAATATTCCGGGAGGTTCCATGAGGTTTAGACTATTGCCAGCTGCTGTTGCGGCATGCGCCCTGTTGATCGCGGCGCCGGCGTCCGCGCAGGGCGTCAAGATCGGTATCCTGAACGATCAGTCCGGCGTTTACGCCGACTACGGCGGCAAATATTCGGTCGAAGCCGCCAAGATGGCGATCGAGGATTTCGGTGGCGAGGTGCTCGGCCAGAAGATCGAGATGGTGACCGGTGACCATCAGAACAAGCCTGATTTGGCCACCAGCATCGCGCGGCGATGGTATGAGGTCGAAGGCGTCGACATGATCACCGAGCTCACGACCTCGTCGGTCGCGCTCGCAGTGCAGGAGCTGTCCAAGGAAAAGAAGAAGATCGACATCGTCGTGGGCGCCGCGACCTCGCGCATCACCGGCGATGCCTGCACGCCCTACGGCTTCCACTGGGCCTATGATACCCGCGCGCTTGCGGTTGGTACCGGCGGCGCACTTGTCAAGGCCGGTGGCGACAGCTGGTTCTTCCTCACCGCCGACTACGCGTTTGGCTACGCGCTTGAGAAAGACACCGGGGATATCGTCAAGGAAAACGGCGGCAAGGTGCTGGGCTCGGTGCGCGTGCCGCTGAACTCGTCGGACTTCTCGTCGTTCCTGCTGCAGGCGCAAAGCTCGAAGGCCAAGATCATCGGGCTCGCCAATGCCGGTCTCGACACCACCAACTCGATCAAGCAGGCGGCGGAATTCGGCATCGTCAAGGGCGGTCAGAAGCTCGCAGCACTGCTGATGACGCTCTCAGAGGTCCATGGGCTCGGGCTCGAGGCCGCTCAGGGCCTGGTGCTGACCGAGGGTTTTTATTGGGACCAGAACGACAGGACGCGTGCGTTCTCGGAACGCTTCTTCAAGCGAACCGGCCGCATGCCCAGCATGATCCATGCGGGGACCTACTCGGCGACGCTGCAATATCTGAAGGCCGTGAAGGCCGCCGGCACCAAGGACTCCGACGCCGTGGCCAAGAAGCTCAAGGAGCTTCCGGTCAACGACGCCTTTACGGATAACGGCAAGGTGCTCGAAAACGGTCGCATGGTGCATGACCTCTATCTGTTCGAGGTCAAGAAGCCTTCGGAATCGAAGAAGCCCTGGGACTACTACAAGCAACTCGCTGTCGTTCCCGGCGACAAGGCGTTCTTCACGGCCAAGGAAAGCGGTTGCCCGCTGACGAAGTGAGCGGAGCGCTGATATTGCGGCCATGTGACGCGGCGCCATTTGGCGCCGCGCTTTATTTTGACACTCGCCAAAAGCACTCGCGCCACCGAGGGTATCGGAGAAGTGGTAGTGTTGCAGTCAGGACACTCGGAGGCGACTAAATCGTCATCTTAGACTGTCTTTTTGTTGCGGATGCGAGCGCGCCGAGGCTACTTACCGTTCCAGCTAATCCATTTCGCGCTGAGGGAACCCATGACGTCGTCCAGCGGCTACTTGAAGCTTTTTCGCATGCCTCGCGTGTCAGGGCGCCGGTGGTCAGGTTCGCTTAAGGCAGCGGCCGTGGCGTTGCTGCTGCTTGCTGTTCCGAGCGCGACAACGGCGAGCCGTGCGGTTCCGGCGCAGCCTGCCGGTGGCGCAAAGGTCTACATGTTGCGCGGTGTGCTCAACATCTTCTCGCTCGGCCTCGATAGCATCGCGGCCAGGCTACAGGCCCAGGGTATCCCGGTTGACGTGACCAATTATCTCGGCTGGTCGGCGGTCGCTGACGAGGCCGCGGCCGACTATCGCAGTGGGCGGGTCAAGACGATCATTCTGGTGGGGCATTCTTCGGGTGCGACCGTGCTGCCCGATATGGTCGAGCGTCTCAATCAGCTCGGCGTACCGGTTAAGCTCGTGATCGGTCTCGATTCGGTGTTTCGCACCAGCCTCAACGGCCGCGTCGGACGCTACATCAACTATTACATCGGCAACGGCAATGGAGAGCCGGTGGCGCGGGCGAGGGGCATGCAGGGCGAGCTCGACAACGTGAACGTACAGAATGTTCCGGGCGTCGGGCACATCACGATCGAAAAGAACGAGATCATGCAGCGGCGGGTGATCGGCGACATCGATGCCGTGGCTTTCGGCAGCCGCCGGCGGGAAGTCTCCGCAGCGCCCGGCGGGGTGCGATAAATCCGGCAAAACCGCGCAAACCAAAGGTTGTTTGCGCGGTTGCTTAGCGGCATCCAAAGACGCCACAATTCCACCAACTCGGGTTCTCAAAAGGACGAGATCGCGCATCAATTTGCGCCTTTCTGCCCTCTGGCCGGTTCCGGCCAGCGCGGGGCTCGCAGCGTCAGGACGGCTCGTGGAGCACTCGATCAATCCAACACGGGCAATTCTAGCCGCGGCGCTGTGCCTGATCTCGCTGGCAAGCGGCGGTTTCAGTTCAGCGGCGGCGGGCCCGGCAGCCGCTGCAACGTCAGAGGCGCTGATATCGCCGCCGCCGCCCGCGCTCAACCCGGCGCCGCGGCCGCGCGCCTATCTGTTCCGCGGAGCCCTGGGTCCGTTCTTCTCGCGCGGGATCGACCGCCTCACAGGACGGCTTGAAGAGGTCGGCATCACCGCCGACGTCTACGAATTCACCATTTGCGACCTAATCGCAAACCGGGCGATTGAGGACTATCGCGCCAACCCGGCGCCGATTGTGCTGATCGGGCATTCCATGGGAGGCACCTGCGCGGTGAAGTTTGCCGAGCTCCTGGATGCCGAGGGCATCAGAGCGGATCTGGTCGTCTCTATCGATCCGGCACATATCACGCATGACGTGCCGCTCAACGTCGACCGCTTCATCAACATCTTCCTGTCGAAGGACGTGCTCGGCGGCGGCGACGTCAAGCCGAAGCCGGGCTATCGCGGCCAGTATGCCAGCTTCGATCTGGCCGAGCACGGCGAGTCGCACATCAACATCGAGAAGCAGGATACGATCCACCAGCAACTCGTGAACAAGGTCGTTCAGCTTGCCGTCGCAGCCAAGGCCGGAGGTGATGCCGTGCCCATTCGGTTGGTCGTTCCAGCGAAAGCGGATATCGATCTCTGGGATGGCGGGATGGCGGTGTTTGCTCGTCCGGGTGACAGTCTGCAGTCGATCGCGACGGCCTATCATGTTCCGCTGTGGTCGATCCTGCAGCTCAACAAGGGCGCGGACCGCACGCCGCTGGTTCCGGGCGAGCGCGTCGTGGTTCCCCGTCATCTTGAACCGGTGCTCGAGGCATCGGCGCCCGTGCCGGCCAGGCATTGACGATCAGAGCGCTTCCAAGAGCGAAGTGGAAACCGGCTGCGCGTCAGCGCTGCGGCAGAAACGGCACCAGCATCGGCACGCGTCGGCAGTAGGGGCCATAGGCGTCCGCGCCGAGTTCGGCCGACAGAAAGCCTTCCTCCATGCGCGCTTTTTGCCAGAGGCCAAAAGCGATCAGAGCCGTGCCCAGCAGCGCCGTTGCGGTTCCGACCGCAATACCGGTCGCAATCATCGCGCCGATCAGCCCGGTATAGATCGGATGCCGAACCAGCCCGTAGGGGCCGGTGTCGATGACGCGATGGCCTTCCTTGCGCGTAATGGCATTGGACCAGAAACGCCCGAGATGGATGCGTGCCCACCAGGTGAACAGGCAGCCGGCCGCGGTCAGCGCGGCCAGGACATAGGTGCCTGACGTGCCGACCTTCCAGAGCGGCTTCTCGCCGAGGACTTGCGCGGTCCATGGCGTGAGCAGGACGGCGCCGATGAGAATGGGAAAGCGATAGGCCCGCGAATCCCAGGTCCTGACGTGCTTCTCGGTTCGTCCTGAGAAAAATGCGCCGATGAACCAGCTGAGCAGCCATGCGGCCCAAATCAGCGCCAACAGGGCACTGGGCCAGGTTGCGGTCCATCCACTCCAGACGAAAGCGATAATCGGGTTCGGCTCATGCATCATGGCCGCCCTTATATTCCTGAAAGATGCGTGCTGGCAATTGCCGAAAAAACCAAGCTGATAGAACGGCTTGGCGTCTCAGGACGGATCGGGCTTGCTGAGAAGATAGGCAATGGTATCGCGCAACGCCGGCTCGATCGGACGCGGCGCATAGCCAAGCTCCTTTTGCGCCTTCTCGATCGACAATTCCGTTGCGCGCAGCGCGATCCGTACACCCTCGGCGGTGCCGGATGGCGGGGTGTGCGTGATGTGGTCCGCGACGAATTCCAGCATGCCCGCCGCCATCTCCGCGATCCTGCCGGGCACGGGAATGGCGAGGGTGTGATGGCCGCTGATGGTCGTCATCAGCTTCAGGATTCTCTTCAGCGAAATGCTTTCGCCACCGAGAATATAGCGGTGACCAATTTGCCCGCGCTCCATGGTCAGGATCAGGCCAGTCGCGACATCGCGCACATCCACCATGTTCACGATGAAATCGAGATACATCTGAATGCGCCCATGCAGAAATTGCCGGAGCATCGCCGTCGGCGGCGTCAGGTTGTGATCGTGAGGTCCGATCGGCATTGTCGGCGTGCCGATGACAAGCGGGAATCCTTCCGCTGCGGCCCGCGTGGCGGATTGCTCGGCCAGCATCTTCGAGCGGGTGTAGACGCCCGGCATTTGCTCCGGCGGCAGCAGGCTGCGCTCACTGGCGTCGTGCTGCGATGAGGTCGGGCTGAACAGGATGGATTCGGTCGAGCAGTGAAGAAAGCGCGCGACGCCGCGCTTGCGCGCAGCGGCGATGACGATCTCCGTGCCCTTGAAATTCACGGCATGGAAGTCGTTCTTGTCCGGCAGCCACATCCCCGGCAGGCCGGCGAGATGATAGACTTCGTCCGCATCGCGTAAGGCTTGATCGACAAGAGTCGAATCCAGCACCGAACCCGATACGTATTCGACGCCGGGTGTCGCGCAAACCGGCGGCCTGCGGTCGAGGACCCGGACTTTGCGATCGCGCGCCACGAGCGCCGACACAAGGTGCTGCCCAATGAAGCCCGTGCCGCCCGTGACGAGTGCCTTGGTCATGAACGTCGCAGCGGTCCGGCCTGATGTTCCTCAGTGAAGGATGAAGGGCCGCGCTGCGTGTGCGGCGGGACGGACTGGATGATCGCAGCAAGGTCGCGCCGGAAGCCGAGCGCAATGAACAGTTTCGCCGTCACGAACATCGGCCCGAGCAGAAGGTGAGAGGGGTTATCGACCAGCGCCGGCTGGCGCTGCTCGAACACGCGATGCCCGACGATCTGGAAGCCGATGCCGATTGCGATCAAAGGCACCGTCACCGACCACACCATGGCCGTGCTGGCGTGCCCCACGACGAACGCCGCAGCAGCGAACAGGACGATCGCAAAGCCGAGAATGGCCGCTCCAACCGCGGCGTCGAGCAGCAGCCAGTAAATCAACACCGGCAATGCCAGGATCGGTGCGAGCGTCGTGTGAACGCCCAGCACATGAACCGGAACAAGGGTGAGGGGAAGAATGGCGGCAAAAAACAGTGTCAAAATACCGAGCACGTGCATCGCGCCATTCCAGGGATTGCGATGATATTCGACGTAATCGGCAAGCTGGCGCTTGAAAAAAGCACTCATAATAGGAGCTCGCTACGGCCCTTGCGCAAAAGCACGCGGGCGCTGATGAAAATCAAGAGAGGCGGGGCAACCTTGTTGGTGCGGCAGTTACTTAAACTTGGGACATGGCCGAAGTCAAATTGCGATCCAAGCCCGCAATCTTGCAGGTTTTTCCCGATTTGTTGAGGGTTTCAACTAGTTGGCACTGTGCTCGCACTACGGATGGACAAGACGCCACAGGATGGCGCCGGTTGCGCCCACCCAGAGAATAATTGCGGCGGTGGCCTGGATGCCAAAGCCCGGACCGCGCTTGTTCGCGGCCTTTGCATAGCCGGTCATGTAGAGAATGCGGCCGACGATCCAGACCACGCCAAGCGCTGCCGCAATCGCATCGCTGATATAGATCGCAAACAGCCAGAGCGCTGGCAGGAAGATCGGCATCCACTCCAGCGTATTCATCTGGACGCGGAAAACGCGCTCGAAATCCGGATTGCCGGATATCGCCGGCGCCTTGACGCCATAGGTCGTGCGCGCCCTGGAGACTTGAAAGCTGAAAAAGAAATACATTGGGATCACAAGGCAGGTGACGAGCGCCGTCAGGTGATACATCGCGAGCTTTCCTTCCACGTGATCGTGATGGCGACTTCAGTAACCCGTCATCTCCAGATATCCAACCCCGTTATGGCTGCCGGAAAAGCGGATCGGGCCTTCCCAATAGGGAAAGCGCGTTCCCATCCAGCATTTTGGATTCACAGGCGTGCACGAAATCGTCAGCGACAGCGGCGGGATTGCAATGTCCCAGCTGGTTGGAATTCGACGCCCGGCAATATCCGTGAAAGCTTTTGGCGTCATGGCGATCGCGGACGATTCGAGCCGTCGCTCCTTGCCGTCGGGCGAGAACCATTTTCCGGAAATGAAGTGATGGCCGCTGGTCTCGCGCAGCCGGAACAACATGAGCTTTTCGCCGCCATCGACATGCAGCGACAGCCAGTCCCATCCGGTCTGATCGGAAGCGAGCGGCTGGCTGCTCCATTCGCGATCCATCCAGGCAAGGCCCGTCACCTCGACCGGTCTGTCGTCGATGGTGATATGACCGCGGGCCTTGAAATAAGGCTGGCTGTAGTAATAGGAGGCCTGGCCTTGCGCTGATTTCACGCTGTAGCCGGCGTCCCCTTGCAAAACCAGAGCGTGGTCCGCCTCAAGGTGCAGCGCGTAAGCGAAATCGCTGCCGGCGGCGTTGACATCGAGCGGCGAAAGCGCGTCGCTGCTCATTCCCTCGCGCCCGCGCATCTGCCAGGCGTCGATCCATGCATCAAAGGGCGACGCCTGCGCGCCCGCTTGTCCCACGCCGCCGCGCGCGAAGGTTTCGCTGAAGCGGTGAGTATCGGCGCGAGTGACCGCGGCATGACCCATCCAGATCTGCTGATCGGCCCAGCCTTCCTGTTGCGCACCCGCCGTCATGGCCTGACGGAACAAGGTCCATTGCGCGCCAAAAGCTGCACCGTTTGCGTCTGTGAGGTTGGCGGTGACGTACCACCACTCGATGCGGAAGTCGGGATGCGGACCGTGATCGGCAGGAAAGACCAGTTGCCTGCCGGGCACGACCGGCGCAAATCCTTCGCCGCTGATGCCGAGTCCCGCAAAGCCCTGCGCCCATGCGCGCCTTTGCGCCAGCGCGAAAGCCAGCGCACCACCTGCGAATGTGCGCCGGGTGATCAGGTTAGCGCTCATCCGCGAACACCTTGATCAGCGCGGCGGGCTGCAACCGCATCAGCTTGAGAACCGGTATCGCCGCCGCGACAAGCGCAGCCGCCATGGCGACCACAAGCAGCTCGGCCAGCTGCAACGGGAACACGTGAAACGGCAGGCGCCAGCCGAACGCTTTCACATTCACGATCGCGATCAGACACCAGGCGACCAGAAGGCCGAGCGGTAGCGCCAGCAGGGCCGTGACCAGCGCGACCGACATGGTCTTGAGCAGTTCGATCATCGCGAGCTCTCGCCGTGTGATGCCGATCGCCCATAGCGGCGCAAGCTGCGGCAGCCGTGAGTTGCCGAGCGTCAGCAAGCTTGTCAGCAGAGCGATCCCGGCAACCCCAAGCGTGAAGGCGTTCAATGCGGCCGTCACCGCGAATGTCCGGTTGAAAATACGCTTCGATTCCGCTTTCAGCGTCGCCTGATCGATCAGGCTATGGTCATCGAGGCCGAATTTCTCCCGCAAGTCCGACATCAGTTTGGGAATTGCAGCCCGATCGGCGCGCAAGCCGATCCGAGTCTGCGGGATGTTGGGGAAGTGGCGGGTCAGCGCGTCAAAGTTGACCGCGATCTGTGCTTTCGGATTGCCATAATCGGCATAGATGCCGACGATCCGGATCTTCCAGTCGCCATTAGGCGTCGGCACTTCGATGGCATCGCCGATGGAAAGCTTTGCGCGCAGCGCCAGCTGCTCACTGGCAAAAGCTGCATCATCCGACCGCAGCCGTAGCCACGCATTTTGCGAAGATTGCAGAAGAGGCCAGCGATCGCGATAAGTGGCATGATCGGCGAGGCCGAAAAGTTCCAGCGGCGCGCCTGCAAACTGCGTTTCGGCCCGGGCACCGGGAAGGATGGCGGTGATGTCACGTCGCTCGCGCAACCACGCGGTGATGGCTTTGGCCTCCGCATCGTCGGCCGCGTTGAGATAGACATCGGCAGCGAGCCGTCCATCGAGCCAGCTGACAAAGGTCTGGCTGAAACTTTTCACCATGGTGCCGACGCCGACATTGACCGAGAGCGCGAGCAACAGCGCCATCAAGGCCAGCGATAGCCCCGACAGTTGCTGGCGGCTATCGGCCCAGAACCATGCGGCGAGCGCGCCCTGCGCCTGGCGTTGGCCGCCCGCCAGCACCAGTTCCAAAATCAGCGGCAGCGCCAGCGCAGCGCCGAGCAGGATCGCCGCCAGCACGGCAAAACCTGCGAGAAGAGAATCGCCGAACCGGAAAAAAACAAGCGCTGCGGCGAACACCGCGAGCGCCGCCAGTCCCTGACGCATGACCCATCGCCGCTGCGCCTGACGCCAGGCTTGTGGCTGGGCTGCCGCGAGCACCGAGAGCCGGCTCGCCTTCAACAGGCTCGCTGCGGCAGCGAGCAGCGCACCCAATACGCTGATCAGGAGTCCCGCCATCCACCACTCTGGCCGCAGCGAGAGCTGTCCCGGAATTTGCGCGCCGTAAAGCCCGCGCAGCGATGCGGCGACATCGGGAAGCAGCACTGCTGCAATCAGATAGCCGCCAATCATTCCCAGGAAACCGGCAACAAGTGCGAAGAATATCAGTTCGAGCACCAGCACCGAATTAAGTTGTCGTGACGACACGCCACAGGCGCGCAAGGTTCGCAGCATCGGCAGCCGTTGTTCGAACGCAAGGCCAATCGCCGAATTGACGATGAACAGCCCGACGAAAAACGACAGCAGGCCAAACGCGGTAAGGTTCAGGTGAAAGCTGTCGGTGAGGCGTTCGAGGTCGGTCTCGGCGTCGGGCTTGACCAGGCGAAGCCTGTCGCCGGCGATCGATTCGAGCGGCGCGCGCGCGCCTTTGCTCTTGCCGATCAAGAGCCGGGAAACCTGGCCCGGCATATTGAGAAGGTTCTGGGCGATGCCGATGTCGACTACCAACACCCCGGGCGTCAGTTGGGCCGCAAGGCGCAGCGGCGGCAGCT
>NZ_DASREO010000049.1:0-28275 GCF_035652035.1 Bradyrhizobium sp. | reverse complement strand
TCAGCCAGGTCGTCGCCTGCTGAAGGTGGCCGAGCGCGGTCGAGAGCGGCGCGACAAAGGGCTTCATCGCTTCGTCGCCGCCATGTTCCTTGGCAAACGCGCCGACTTCACCGAAGAACGCCATCACGGCGCGGCCGCCGTCGCGCGGCAATTTGCGCCCGACGAGATCAAGCGCCTGAATGCCGTTCGCGCCCTCGTAGATCATGGCGATGCGCGCATCGCGCACGAACTGTTCCATGCCCTGTTCGGCGATATAGCCATGGCCACCATACATCTGCTGCGCCTGAACCGCGTTGGCAAAGCCGATCTCGGTGAGATAGCCCTTCAAGACCGGCGTCATCAGCCCCATGTGATCGTCCGCTTCCTGGCGGTCTTTCGCGTCATTGGAGCGATGGGCGACATCGCTCTTCAGCGACGTCCACACCACCATGGCGCGCGCCGCTTCGTTGAAGGCGCGGATGGTGAGCAACGTGCGGCGCACGTCGGGGTGCACGATGATCGGATCGGCCGGCTTGTCCTTTTCCTGCACTCCGGACAGCGCGCGGCCCTGCAAACGGTCGCGGGCATAGGCCGCCGCGTTCTGATAGGCGACTTCGGATTGCGCCAGTCCCTGAACGCCGACGCCGAGCCGCGCCTCGTTCATCATCACGAACATGGCCTGCATGCCCTTGTTCTCGCCGCCGATCAGCCAACCGGTGGCGCTGTCGTAGTTCATGACGCAGGTCGAATTGCCGTGAATGCCCATCTTGTGCTCGATCGAGCCGCAGGTGACGCCGTTGCGTTGCCCCAGCGAGCCGTCGGCATTGACGATGAATTTCGGCACCACGAACAGCGAGATGCCCTTGATGCCGGCAGGCGCACCTTCGATCCGCGCCAGCACCAGATGGATGATGTTGTCGGCGAGGTCATGTTCGCCGGCCGAAATGAAAATCTTGGTACCTGTGATCTTGTAGCTGCCGTCGCTCTGCTTGACGGCCTTGCTGCGGATGAGGCCAAGGTCCGTGCCGCATTGCGGTTCGGTGAGATTCATGGTGCCGGTCCATTCGCCGGCCACCATCTTGGGCACGTATTTGGATTTCTGTTCCTCGCTGCCATGCACCAGCAGCGCCGCGATCGCGCCCTGAGTCAGGCCGCCGTACATCGAAAAAGACATGTTCGCCGAGGACAGGAACTCGGTGACACTCTGGCTCAGCGTCATTGGCAGGCCCTGCCCGCCATATTCCGTCGGCATCGAGAGGCCGAGCCAGCCGCCTTCGGCGACCTGTTTGAAGGCTTCTTTAAACCCCTTCGGCGTCGTCACGCTGCCGTCGGCGTTGCGCTTGCAGCCTTCGAGATCGCCGACGCGGTTGAGCGGCTGCAACACCTCTTCGCTGAGCTTGGCCGCCTCGCCCACGATCGCCTCGCGAACATCGGCCGATGCGTCGCTGAATCCGGGAAGATTGTCGTAGCGATCGATTTGAAAGACGTCGTTGAGCAGGAAATGGACGTCTTCAACAGGCGCTTTGTAGATCGGCATGACGTTCTCCCGGCGGGGTCGTTGGTGTGTCTATCGGAATTTCTGGAAGCGGACCTTAGCCACTTCCTTGAGTCGTGTGCAGGTCCAATCGCAATCGCAAGGCGCGTCTTGCACCGACGCCGCTCACGGCTTCGCCAATTGCTCTCCCATCAAGCGATGCAGCAGATTGATGGCTTTCAGCGGGCGAACGACGCCGTTGATCGTGATCCCGTCGACGTCACAGGTGAATTCCAGCACGGCGCCCGTATCGCTGGTCCACTCGCCGACATAGGTGAAGCTCGGTCCACCCAACACCTTGGTGGCGCTCGACAGATATTTGAAAGTGATGTCGCGGCCGCGCTGTGGGGTGTGCACCACCGGGCTTTCGAACACGGCGTCGGGATGGAGCAGGTCCCGCAAGGCGGCGTGGTCGCCGGACTTGATGAAGGCGTGCCATTTTTGAAGGCCGATTGCAGTCACAGGATGCCTCCCATGGACGGTGGCGCCGGTTTAAGTCGGCCCGCCAACCCCATATGCATATTGACGCATATGCATCAATGCGCATAAAGTCAAGCGTGTTAGTATTTCCAGACCATTCCGACCTGGAAGGAATCCGACCCTTGGCCCTTGCGGACGCCATCCTCGCCTGCCTCACCGAGCGTCCGATGACTGGCTACGAACTCGCCAAGACATTTGACGCCTCGATCGGCTTTTTCTGGAGGGCCGATCATCAGCAGATCTATCGCGAACTCTCCAAGCTGCGCGAACGCGGCCATATTCAGGGCCGCGAGGTCGTCCAGACCGGCAAGCCGAACAAGCTGGTCTATACGCTGACGGCCGAGGGCAAAGCTGCGTTCCGGCATTGGGCTGCCCGACCCTCGACGCCGGCCTCGATCAAGGACGACCTCCTGATCCGCCTTTACGCGCTCGATGCCGTCGACATCGAGCCGCTTCGCACGGACTTGATGGCGCGGCAGGAACATCACCGCGACCGCTATGAGCGCTATGAGCGCATCCTGAAAAAGCGCTTTCCGGACGGAACGGCCTCCCCCGCCGACACGGGCAAATTGCTCGGGCTTCGCATCGGCCTGAAGCATGAGCAGATGGTGGCGGAGTGGTGTGAGGAAGCGATTTCGGCGCTTTCGGCCATATCGGCCTCAGCCGATATCGTGCAGCTCGACGCGGGAACCCGCGACCGTGCCGGGTCCGGCGATTAGCGCCAAAAAGGCTAAAAACGCGAGCCGTCCGCAAACTTTACGGGCCGCTGAGCGCATTCCTTAACGGGTTATTTACCGTAACGCGAAAAAGTCGAGCTGTAGAGGCAGACGACCCGCGTCGAAATCGATTGTCTCGTTCTTGGGACGCGCGGGGAGGCCGGAGGCGCCAGGTGGAGGCGCCGGAGCGGAACCGGACAGAAGCATGAATTCGCGCGTATCGTGGAGTAGTGAAGGCATCGATCCTGCCGTCCGGGAGCGGGCCGAGGCCGCGGCTCGCCGCGCCGGCGTGTCGTTGAGCGAATGGCTCAATCTCAACATGGGCGATGCCTCGCCGCCGAATTTCCGCGCTCCACCCAGCGGGCGTCCGGCGATGCCCGCCCAGCAAAGCCGGGATGTCGCCGACATCCACGAGCGGCTGGACGCGATCACCCGCCAGATCGAACAAATTTCGCACGGCAAGTCCCGCAACGACGCCCAGCGCGGCGAACCGCCGGTTGCCAAGCAGCTGAACGACGCCATCGCCCGTCTCGACGCGCGGCTGTCGCAAATCGCCAACCCCGCACCGGCCGGCCGGAGCGAGGTGCAGGAAAAGCAGCGCCAGGCCGAGATGGTCGAGCGCGCCGCCGCACAGGTCTATCGTCCTTCGCCTCCGCTCAATCCGGGTTCGTTCGATTCCGCGATCGCGGAAATTTCCGCGCGCCAGAACGAGCTGGATAATTTTGCGCCCCCGATGACGCGCAGCGCGCCGCCGATGGCGCCGGCGCCGGCCTACGCGTCACCACCACCGGCCGCTTACGTCCCGCCGCCTCCGCCGCCGGGTCCCGACTTCTCCTCGCTCGAGCGGCATCTCGTCAACATCACGAGCCAGATCGAGTCGCTGCGGCGGCCCGATCACATCGAGCAGTCGATTGCGGCCTTCCGCAGCGAGCTCACCGAGATTCGCCACGCCATCACCGAGGCGATGCCACGCCGCGCCATCGAATCGATCGAAGGCGAGATCCGCTCACTTTCCCGCCGCATCGACGACAGCCGTCAGAACGGCAGCGACAGCCAGACGCTCGCCAGCATCGAGCGCGCGCTCGGCGAAATCCGCGAGGTGCTTCGCTCGCTGACGCCGGCCGAACAGCTCGCGGGTTACGACCACGCGATCCGCAACCTCACCGCCAAGCTCGACCAGATCATCCGCGCGAACGACGACCCGTCGACGATCCACCAGCTCGAAAGCGCGATCACGGCGCTTCGCGCCATCGTCTCCAATGTCGCGTCCAACGACGCTTTGGCGCGGCTTTCCGACGACGTGCACGCGCTGTCTGCGAAGGTCGATCAGCTCGCCCGCCCCGATGGCCGGGCCGATTCGTACGCCGCGCTGGAACAGCGCATGGCCGCGTTGATGTCTTCGCTCGAGAGTCGCGACCAGCGGCCCGCGATGAACGAGAATTCCGAGCAGATCGAGCGCGCCCTTGTCGCGTTGTCGGATCGTCTCGACCGTATTCCGGTTGGCAATGACGGCGCGTCGGCGCTGGCTCACCTGGAGCAGCGCGTCTCCTATCTGCTCGAGCGGCTGGAGGCGTCGTCCGATTACCGTTCCGGCAACCTCGGACGGGTCGAGGAAGGCTTGCAGGACGTCCTGCATCAGCTCGAACGTCAGCAGTCGAACTTCGCGAGCTTCGTCGCCAGTAACACCCGCAGCGAACCGGCTCCCGCGCAAGACAGCGGACTTGCCGACCTCGTCAAGCGTGAATTGTCCGACATCCGCTTCAGCCAGGCGGAAACCGATCGCCATACGCAGGATTCGCTGGAGGCCGTCCACAACACGCTCGGCCATGTGGTCGATCGGCTCTCGATGATCGAGGGCGACCTGCGCAACGTGCGCACGCAAACTCCGGCATCGCAAGCGACAGCCGCGCAAGCCGTTGTCGCCGAAGCGCCGGCCTTCACGGCACCTCCTCCATCCGCTCCCGAATCTTCCTATTCGGACAGGGAGGAGTCTTTGCCGACTTATGCGGAAGAAGCTCCGCCCGCGCGGATCGCGCTGGCAACGCACGCGAAGTCCGAATTGCCTGCCGTGGCGCAAGAGGCCTTTGCGGCCGCGCCGCGCGATTTCCACGCGGCCGCTCCAGCGCAGCCGCCCGCCTCGCCACGCACCATCAGCGAAATTCTGGAGCCGCATGCGGCCGCTTCGCGCGTTGCGATCGTACCCGAGCTACCGCCCGATCATCCGCTTGAACCGGGCACCCGGCCGTCGGGACGCGCCGCTTCGCCATCCGAGCGCATCGCAGCCTCCGAGAGCGCGATCAGCAGCATTCCGGCCGCAGCTCCCAAGGAGCCCGTCTCTACATCGAGTTTCATCGCCGCCGCGCGCCGGGCCGCGCAGGCCGCGGCCGCAGCGCCCCCGCCCGACAAGGCCGGCAAGCAGGCGAAGGCTGCAGCGGCCAACGGTCAGGCCAAGGCAGCATCGACGTTGACGTCGAAGATCCGCTCGCTGTTGGTCGGCGCCAGTGTCGTGGTGATCGTGCTCGGCACGTTCAAGATGGCGATGACCCTGCTCGACACCGGCGCGCCGTCAAACATGCCGGCGATGGAAAGCTCGGGCGATGCAGCGCCGGCTTCTGCTGCCGGCCGCGCCAGCCCGCCGCCCGCTCAGACCATGCCTTCGATGACGTCGCCAGTTCCGATCGGACGGCAATCCTTCAACAACGTCACCCCCGACCGAGGCGACGGCGTCGCCTCGGTCGCCATTCCGCAAAACGCACCCACGTCTTCCACGACCTCTGACGTCACTGGTACCATTCCGCTCTCGCAGGCCGCGCCGGGTAGCGCGAAATTGTCTGTTATCATGGTCCCGCCGACCGAGCGGATCCCCGAGACGATCGGCGGTCCGGTTCTGCGCGCCGCCGTCCTCAAGGGCGATCCCACAGCGGCCTACGAAGTCGGCGTGCGCTTCGCCGAAGGCAAAGGCGTCGCGGTAAATTACGACGAAGCCGCCAAATGGCTCGACCGTGCGGCGCAGGCCGGCGTGGTGCCGGCGATCTTCCGCCTGGGGACCTTCTACGAGAAGGGCCTCTCCGTGAAGAAGGATGTCGACATCGCCCGCCGCTATTATGTGCAGGCTGCCGAACGCGGTAACGCCAAGGCCATGCATAATCTCGCCGTGCTCGACGCGGACGGCGGCGGCAAGGGCGCCGACTACAAGAGCGCGGCGCAGTGGTTCCGCAAGGCCGCCGATCGCGGCATCGCCGACAGCCAGTACAATCTCGGCATCCTCTATGCCCGCGGCATCGGCGTCGACCAGAACCTCGCTGAATCCTTCAAATGGTTTAGCCTGGCCGCCGCCCAGGGCGACACAGACGCCGGCCGCAAGCGCGATGATATCGCCAAGCGCCTCGACCCGCAGTCGCTCGCGGCCGCCAAGCTTGCGATCCAGACCTTCGCACCGGAACCCCAGCCGGACGACGCCATCAACGTCGCCTCGCCCGCGGGCGGCTGGGATTCGGCGCCCGTGCAGGCAAGCCCCGTCAAGCCTGCCGTCAAACCAGTCGCCAGCAAGCGGACGGCCTCGGCGCACTGACGAGCGGCGCCATTGTGGCGTCGCCGACATAGCGGCAAGCAGCAACTTGGATTAAAGAGCGGACCACTAGCGCGCTGCGCTGGTCGAGCATGCTCAAGAGGTCTGCGTTGCCGGACGATCGCAGGGATCAACGAGATTCATTCCAGAATTCGCCGACCGGCCCCTGGGTCGCGCCGCCACGCAGGCCGGCCAGTCTGCCTCCGCCGCGGCCACACGTTTCAATCGTAAGGCGACGGTCGATCTGGTCGGTCGTCTTCTTTGCGATTCTGGTTCTGAGCGTCGGCGTCCGTGCGTACCGCGACATCTCGCGGCCGGAGGCGTGGGCCTATTGGAAGGAATCCTATTTCTCGCCCAGCATGACGTCGTCCGTCATTGCGAATGCCCGCCTTGACGATGGAGCTCACAGCCGGCGGACCTTGGCGATTCACGGAACCATCGGCGCCGCCAGCGCAAGCTGGTTACGCGAGCAGCTCGACGAGGCCCATCTGACAACGGGCGATGTCGTGTTGCTGTCGTCACCCGGCGGGAACCTGGACCAGGCATTGATCATGGGCGAGATCATCCGCTCGCGCTCGCTGGCGACCGCGGTCGGAACCGCAGACTCATCCGGCCGGATCACGCGATCCTTCTGCGCGAGCGCCTGCGTTCTCGTCTATGCCGGCGGCGCGACCCGTTACGGTGTCGACGGCTCCATGCTCGGCGTTCACCGATTTACCAATTCCAGGCCGGGCCGCGACCCGGTCGCCGATGCACAGCGATTAACCGGTGGCGTCCTGAACTACATGACCAAAATGGGCGTCTCCTCGGCGGTCGTGGAGGCAATGTCGGCGACGGCGGACGTCCGCTGGCTCGAGCCCGCGGAAGCCTTGAAGATGAACCTCGTCACCGATCCGCTCGGACAGGCCGAGGCGGCTCGCCGTTAATCGTTATTTTTCACCACGCCGGAAATAACGGGGGCGACAGCGGCGAAAAAAGCCGCAGCGCGGGGATTCTTTAATCCCTCCTCGTTGCGATTTCGGCTATGCAGGGATGCGGCCTTTGTCGTCCCAAGAAAGACGCGCGTGCAGCTTTATCTTCCGATCGCCGACATTCCGGTCAACGTCTTCCTCATCCTCGCCATGGGCGCGGCAGTCGGCTTCGTCTCCGGCATGTTCGGCATCGGCGGCGGATTCCTGATGACGCCGCTTCTGATCTTCATCGGCATTGCGCCGGCGGTTGCGGTCGCCTCGGTGGCGAGCCATATCGCGGCCTCGTCCTTCTCCGGTGCGATCGCCTATTGGCGCCGCCGTGCGATCGATCCCGCGCTGGCGCTTGTTTTGTTATGCGGCGGCACGATCGGCACCGCGCTTGGCGTTTGGACCTTCACGCTGCTCCGCTCACTCGGCCAGCTCGACCTGATGATTGCCCTCTCCTATGTCGTGCTGCTCACCACTGTGGGCGCGCTGATGTTCTGGGAAGGCCTGCGTTCGCTGCTTCGCATACGGCGAGGCATGGCGGTCTCGCTGCGCCGCTCCGGCAGCCACGGATGGGTCCACGGCCTGCCGTTCAAGATGCGCTTCAAGCGCTCCAAGATTTATCTGTCGGTCATTCCCGTGGTCGCCGTCGGCCTGATCATCGGATTCATCGGCGCGATCATGGGCATCGGCGGCGGCTTCATTCTGGTCCCGATCATGATCTATTTCCTGCGGGTGCCGACCTCGACCGTGATCGGCACGTCCATGGTGCTGACGCTGGTCACCATGACGTTCGCCACATTGCTGCACGCGGTCACCAATCACCTGGTCGACGCCGTGCTGGCGCTGATCCTGATGATTGGCGGCGTCACCGGAGCCCAGTTCGGCGCGCGCGCGGGGCAGAAGATTCGCGGCGAGCATCTGCGGCTGTTGCTGGGGATCCTGATTCTCGCCGTCGGCATCCGATTTGCGGTCGAACTCGTGATCCGTCCCGACGATCTCTTCACCATTCGCGAAGCCGGAGGCGCGGCATGAGCGCACGCCTCGCGAAGACAGCGATTGCCGCCATGCTCGCGTTTTTCGCGGCCGGCGTGGTCTCGCCGTCGCACGCGGAGCGGCTGATCGTCTCGGTCTCCAACCATCGCGTCACGGTGACGCCGGCCTATTCGGGCGAAGAGCTGGTGTTGTTCGGCTCGGTGGAAAGGGACGCCTCCTCGCCCGCGAGCCACAACAACTACGATCTCGTCGTCACGGTCATCGGGCCGCGCGCCGACATGGTGACGCGCCGCAAGGAACGCAAGTTCGGGATCTGGATCAACAGCGACTATCGCGAATTCTTGCAGGTGCCGACTTATCTCGCCCTGTTCTCCAACCGGCCGTTCGATGCGATCGCCTCGCCCGACGTGCAACGGCGTCAGCAACTGGGTCTTAACAACGTGCTGCTGACCCAGCGTGTCGGGACCGATTACGCCGACGTGGTGCCCAACGACGCCTTCCGCAGCGCCTTTGTCCGGTTGCGCGAGGAGCACGGGCTTTACCGCGAGGAAACGTCGGCGGTGACGTTCCTGACGCCGACGCTGTTTCGCACCGGCATTCCGCTGCCGGCCGAAGTGCCGATCGGCACTTACACGGTTGAGATCAAGCTGTTCGCCGACGGCAACCTGATCACGCGCACCGAAACCGCCTTCGACATCGTCAAGGTCGGTTTTGAGCAGTTCGTCGCCACGACCGCCCGTCAGGACGGGCTGGTCTACGGCATGTTCACCGCCTTCATGGCGCTGATGACCGGCTGGATGGCCTCGATCGTTTTCCGCAAAGATTAGATTCTTGTTTTGACGCGTTTTCTTCACGCGAACCGGTATCCAACTTCGCTCGAAAACGCTTTAGTGCAACTCAATCACCGTTTTCACGCCAGGCTCGAGCAGCTTCAACCGCGTCCCAAATCCCAATGCATCGAAGGACACGCGCAGATCATTCGCATTCTGCTTGAAGTGCGCCCACCCGTCGGTATGGACCGGCACGATGACCGCATCGGGAAAGGCGCGCGCCGTTTCGATCGTATCGTTGGTGTCCATGGTGAGATGGAACGGCCCACGCGTCTGCGCGGCGCCCGCGAACGGCATCACCACGGCCGCCTTGAAACGCTGCGCCACCTCGGCCACGCCGTCATACCAGACGGTGTCGCCGCTGATATAGATTGGACGAAAATCCTTCGACGACACCACGAAGCCGATGACCTCGCCGGCAAATGGCTCGATCCCGTGCGGGCCATGGCGCGCCGGCGTTGCGGTGATCGTCAGCGAGCGGCCGTTCTTCGACAATTCGGTGGAAGCCCAGGGCGCAAACCCCTCGGCATGGCCGCCGAGCCGCTTCGCACCAACTTCAGTCGTCAGCACGCGCTTCGCCTTGGGGAGAAAATGCTTGCCGGATTCATCGAGATTATCCGAGTGCTGATCGTGGCTCAGCAACACCGCATCGATCTCGCCGATCGCATCCAAAGCCAATGCGGGCCCGGCAAGTTTTTCGAGTTTCACATGCGGCAGTTGATAGGTTCCCGGCAAATCGAAGGTCGGATCGGTGAGGAGACGAAAGCCGTCGATTTCGATCAGGGCGGTTGGACCGCCGATCAGTGTGAGGGTGAGTTGAGACATCGAACTCTCCTATCGCGAAGTGCGAGACGCCGTGGCCGCGGCCGGTCGCGTCACGAGGTAAATACCGAGCGCCACCGGAACAATCCCCAGGAGATCGCGGAACGCGACGTGCTCGCCGAGCACGATCCAGGCGAACAGCATGCCGAGCGGCGGCATCAGAAAGTGATAGGCGCTCGCAGCCGTCGCGCCGCAGACCCGCAAGAGATGGAACCAGAGCACATAGGCCAGCACCGAACCGCCGAGCGTGAGGTAAGCGAACGAACCGAGCAACTGAAGGTTCGGCACGACGTCGCTGATATCAGCGAAGGTCGCGGCGAACGGAATCAGGACGATGCCTGCGGCGACGTTCTGCACACCATTGCCGATCCACAAGGATCCCCTCGGCGCTAAGAGCTTGAACAGGATGGTGCCGGCCACGATCGACGCAAGCGACGCAAAGGTGAAGAGGATACCGTGCAGGCTGTCGGTGCCGACCGACAGGCGATGCCCGACGATGAGACCGACGCCGAGAAGGCCGAGCAGAAGTCCGAAGACCTTGCGCCAGGTGAGTTGCTCGTTGAGCAATAGCGCCGCGAACACCGCTGTGAAAACGGGATTGGCGCTGACGATCAGGCCGCCGAGACCGGCCGAGACGCTCTTCAGTCCGGTATAACCGAGCCCAAGATAGAGCGCGTTGTTGGCGACACCGAGCAGGGCGAACACCAGCGTATCCCGCAGCGACAGCGACCAGCCCTCGCCGCGCAGCGCGACGGCGCCGAGGATCAGGATCCCGGCAGTCGAAAATCGCGCGGCCAGCAGGATCAGCGGCGGACAATAGGTGACGCCGATCTTGCCGGCGACGAAAGCGTAGCTCCAGAGCAGGCAGAACAGCACGATCAAGAGCGGGAGCGAATTGAAGCGAAAGCGGGGGACCGCGACCGAAGGGGCGAGCGACATGGGAATTCTCCTTTGCCCATGATCTAGGTCCGGCCCTTGCTATTTGGAAATTAAATAATAAACTGTCATCCAGTGGAAACTCGAATGGATTACGCCGATGCTGGATCTGGAGCTCCTGCGCAGTTTTGTGTCCGTGGTGGACGCCGGCGGCTTCACCCGTGCCAGCGAGCGCGTCCATCGCACCCAATCCACCGTCAGCCAGCAGATCAAGCGACTGGAAGACGATGTCGGCCAGACGCTTTTCAACCGCAACGGCAAGGATGTGACGCTGACCGAAGCCGGCGAGCGGCTGCTCTCCTACGCACGGCGGCTACTGGCGCTGGAAGAAGAGGCTCGCGACGTCGTGGCGCGGCCGGGCAAAGAAGGCGCGGTGCGGCTCGGTGTGCCGGAAGATTTCGCCGCCTATCGGCTGGCCAAGCTGCTGGCGTCTTTTTCGCGCTCCCATCCCGGGCTGCGGCTGGATGTGCGCGCCGATCAGAGCCTCAATTTGAAGCGCGATCTCGAGCGCGGCGAACTTGATCTCGCGCTGTTCAAACGCGCGGCCGGCGAAAAGGGCGGCATCGCGGTGTGGCCGGAACGCGTGCACTGGGTCACCAGCAGGAGCCATCCGATCGATGCAAAAGCTGGCTCTGTGCCGCTGATCGGTTTTCCCCTCGGCTGTCTTTATCGCGCGAGCGCTATCCACGCCATTGAGAGCGCTGGCCGCGCCTGGCACATGGCCTACTCGAGTTCGAGCCTTGCCGGCATTCAGGCGGCGATCGCCGCCGGCATGGGTCTTGGGATTCTCTCGGAGATGTCGATCCAGGCCGATCATCGCGTGCTGACCGCCAAGGACGGCTTTTCCCCGATCGACCGCACTGAAGTGGCGCTGGTGGCGTCGCCCGATGCGAGCCCCGCAACGCTGCGGCTTGCCGAACGGCTCGCCGAATTTTGCGAGAGCGTGCAGGCGAAAGCGGCTTAGCTTTTTATCCCTCCCCCGGGGAGGGATAAAGAAACCGCAAGCGCCTTGCGATCTGATTCACATTTCAAACAGCGCGCCGTCATTGCGAGCGCAAGCGAAGCAATCCAGTCTTCATTCGTTTTGCTGGATTGATTCGTCGCGTTCGCTCCTCGCAATGACGAAGCTTGCAGACACGCCTTCGCATTCTCACGGCGCGACAAGCGCCTGAGCTTTACCTTGACATCGTCCCTCGAATGAAGAGGGCGCAGGGAATGCCGGGCGCCTGACGCACCCGCAGCCTCGCGTGCAAATGAAAAAAGCACGCAAGCGTAGTCACCACAGGTTCGCCGAAACACTCCGGCATTCCCTGCGCGATGAGTTTACGGTTTGCTTCGTGCTCTCTCTGGTGATCGGCTTTCTTGTCACCATCCCCAGTGTAATGCGTCAGCATTGTCACCGGGTTGACGCCAGCGTCGAGGCGCCAAGACCACACGACTTCGCCGTCCGCAAACCGCATCGCTCGTCGGGCGATACAATCTGCGGCCATCGCATCCCGCGCTCCACGGTCGTGACGACGCGTCCGCCCCTCCTCAGTGAGCGCGAGACGCACGAAGAGCTAGCGGTGATTTGCCCGACGGGGCAAGCGGAAATTCTGCATGACATCCGCAAGCCGCTTCGCGGGCGAAAGCCGGCCTGGCTATTGCTTGAGCTGCCTGATCATCTGATCGAGACGCTCGATCGTGACGAGTTTTTGCAGCTTTGCTTCCTTGTCGAAGTAGAAAATCTCTATTCCATCGACATGAATGGATTTGTTCGTCGCCTTGATTGTTCCATCGGGCGTGCGGAGGTCCCCCTTCTGGGTGCCGGTCAAGACGAACCGCACCGTCGCGACGTCGCCTTGCCATCAAAGGTGCCGCGGGCAAGCGTCTGACGTATCGTCAACCTCACAAAGCCTGATTTCAAACGGCTGGCGCGGCGCTTCATTCGTAGGCGCAATAGAAATATCCGCCCAAAAAACCAAAACTGAAATTTGTGAAATACTGGCGGACTCGTTGATTCTGACTCGACTTTAGCGCGAATCGGCTCACCATTCGATTCGCGGCCCCCACCCGCCTGTCTAATCGCAAGGCAACGAGCGGAAGGACAAGCCGCAATCTCCTGCCCGGCCCGACCTTCAGCCATAGGCGTGAAGTGAGGATACCCGGGAGCGAACAGGGGCCATCAGGGACGTTTCTAGACCGTCAATGATGGGCCGAAATTCCAGTCAATGGCCGGTTACTCGCCATTGTCGCTGGGCGCTAATCGCAACCCACAGGGCTGCGCCGGCGTGGCCTGAAGGGCTTTCAAAATGAAACCCCGACGGTCCACTACTATCATCATCAAAGTGAATGTTGCTTCTTGCCTGTTTGGTATAGCCGCAATCATCACCGCGCTGATTAGATAACGGGGGGCGGGGGTTCGCTTTGTGGACTTCCGCTTCTTCGTTTTCTTTTTCGGTTTGTCTTTTAGCGGCTTATGCGGCGTCTTTAGTCCGCCACGCAGCGCGGCCTCAAACCGCTCTTGGGCTTCTTTCTCGTCGTAAAGGTCAGGTCTCTTACTCATGACTGACAAAGAACCTTCTGCCCTCGCTAAGGCCCTCGCCCGCGCTCTTGCGGTGAACGATGACGGCGATAATTGGTCTTGGGACAGACGCTATAACCCCGGTGTGCTGATGCACATGCACGCCTTGGGAGTCGTAGCTGCAAACTATAACAGCCTAGAAGCCGAATTGCGATTTCTCCTAAATTCATTCATGGGGAAGCAAATGACCTCATCGAATGCTGGCAATTATCTCTTTGAGAGGCTGAGTAACGCCGAAAGAATGGACCTGTTGAAGCGGCTCTATCGCGAACAAGTTGGAGGCACAGATCTAGCAGATAGATTGGACTGGTTCGTAAAGGGCTTTGGCATCTGCGCTGAAAACAGAAATATCTTGATGCACTCAGAGCCACACGGACGAACTACTAATGCACTCCAGATCATTTCCGGGCTTGAACTCAGAAAGGCGTCCAAAAGCAATCCGGGGGTTCACAACTTCATTTCTTTGAAATTGGAAGAATTACGCAAAGTCGCGGATGACATCGACGCTTTCGCATCATTCGGCTTCGATTTGAGCATTTATCAAATCGCCAGAGAGCTAGGTGGAGTTATCCGGCTGGCGACGAGGGAGATTCGGCCAACATTGCCAGATAACCCCCCTGAACCAGTTCATCTGACGCTCTCACCTCAGAGAGACGCCAAAGACAATCCACCCCGGCTCGGATCATCTGAGGGGTAATTTCGGGCGTAGCCAGAGCCTTGCCGCCCCGCTTCCCCGATCCGAAAGTATAAGCCCGCCCCCCTGACGAAGGTCGAATGACGACACCGGGCTTTCGGGTCGCAAGCCGCGCCTGAATCGGTATGCTGCTCGTCAACAAGTAGTTTCGGATTTCACCCTCGGCCGAACCGCCCCGGCGAGGGTGAAGAAACGGACGCTCGTGCGGCTCGCGCCGGGCGGTTCCAAGCATGATCGACAGCATCTCGGCACCCTTTATC
This sequence comes from Bradyrhizobium sp., assembly GCF_035652035.1. Taxonomy (GTDB): domain Bacteria; phylum Pseudomonadota; class Alphaproteobacteria; order Rhizobiales; family Xanthobacteraceae; genus Bradyrhizobium. The sequence goes on along the minus strand of NZ_DASREO010000049.1, from coordinate 13,941 downwards.
CGCTTTCCGATCGGCACGTCGTTGCTGATGGCGGGCATCCTGTTCATCGGTCTCGTCTCCTATCCGCTGCTGCCCGTCGCGCCGCTGCCGCAGGTCGATTTCCCGACCATCCAGATCAACGCGTCCCTGCCGGGCGCGAGCCCGGAAACCATGGCCTCGTCGGTGGCGCAGCCGCTGGAACGGCAGTTCGCGCAGATACCCGGCATCGCGCAAATGACCTCGACGAGTTCGCTCGGGTCGACCGCGGTGACGATCCAGTTCGACCTCAACCGCAACATCGACGCCGCTGCCAACGACATCCTCGGCGCGATCAATGCCGCGAGCGGTCAGCTGCCCAAGAACCTGCCGTCGCCTCCGACCTATCGCAAGGTCAACCCGTCCGACGCGCCGATCATGCTGCTCTCGGCGACATCGGACACGGTGCCGCTGACCCAGCTGAGCGACGCGATCGACGTCCAGCTCGGACAGCAGATCAGCCAGATCTCAGGCGTAGCGCAAGTGTTCATCGGCGGTCAGCAGAAGCCGTCGATCCGGATTCAGCTCGATCCCGCCAAGCTGGTCGCCAAGGGTCTGTCGCTTGAGGACGTGCGTCCCCAGATCGCGAACGCGACCGTCGACAGTCCGAAGGGCAACATCGACGGACCGAAGCAGGCCTATACGATCTACGCCAACGACCAGCTGCTCGACGCCGACAAGTGGAACGACGTCATCATCGCTTACAACAACGGCGCGCCATTGCGGATTCGCGATATCGGCAAGGCCATCGCGGGGCCCGAGGACATGAAACAGGCCGCCTGGGCGGACGGCAAGCGCGGCGTGTTCCTCGTCATCTTCAAGCAGCCCGGCGCCAACGTCATCGATACCGTCGACAAGATCAAGGCGCAGCTTCCGCGCTTGGTGGCGGGGATACCGCCCGCGATCAAGATCAAGATCATCAGCGACCGCACGCTGACGATCCGCGCCGCGGTCGAAGACGTGCAAATCACGCTGCTGATTACGATCTTCCTCGTCATCATGGTGATCTTCATCTTCCTGCGCAGCTTCTGGGCGACCGTCATTCCCGCGGTCACTGTGCCCTTAGCGCTGCTCGGCGCCTGCGCGCTGATGTGGGTGTTCGGCTACACGCTCGACAATCTGTCGCTGATGGCGCTGACGATTGCGGTCGGTTTCGTGGTCGACGACGCCATCGTGATGCTGGAAAACATCACCCGCTACGTCGAGCATGGTGAAAAGCCGCTCGCTGCGGCATTCAAGGGCGCAAGCGAGATCGGCTTCACCATCGTCTCGATCAGCGTGTCGCTGGTCGCAGTCCTGATCCCGCTGCTGCTGATGGGGGGCGTCATCGGTCGGCTGTTCCGCGAATTCGCGGTGACGCTGGCGATGGCGATCTTCGTGTCGATGCTGGTATCGCTGACGTTGACGCCGATGATGGCCTCGCGCTTTCTGCGCGCCCACAGCGAGGTCAGGCACGGGCGGTTCTACCAGTGGAGCGAGCGCCTGTTCGACAGGATGCTGCGTTCCTACGAGCGCGCGCTCGATCTCGCGCTCGACTGGAGCAAGACGACCCTTGTCATCTTCTTCATCACGGTAGGGCTTTCCGTCTACCTCTTCACGATCATTCCGAAAGGCTTTTTCCCGCAACAGGACAATGGCTTCCTGACCGGGGTTTCCCAGGCCTCGCAGGACATCTCCTTTGAGGCGATGAAGCAGCACCAGGAGGAGTTCAACAATATCGTCCAGGCCGATCCCGCCGTCGATGGCATCGCGATGTTCATCGGCGGCGGCGGCACGGCGCTCAATTCGGGACGGCTCTACATCACGCTCAAGCCGCACGACGAGCGCGACGCCAACGCCGATCAGATCATCGCGCGGCTGAGGCCGAAGCTTGCCAAGGTCGTGGGCGCAACGCTCTACATGCAGGCGACGCAAGACGTGCGTCTCGGCGGCCGCGCCACGCGAACGCAGTTCGAATTCACGCTTCAGGACGCCAACCTCGACGAGTTGAACGAATGGGCGCCGAAAATCCTGGCCAAGATGCAGACCCTGCCGGAATTGCGCGATGTCGCAACCGACCAGCAGACCGAGGGAACGACCCTGCAACTGGACATCAACCGCGACAACGCCTCGCGCTACGGCATCACTCCGCAACTGATCGACGACACGCTCTACGATGCCTTCGGCCAGCGTCAGGTCACGCAATATTTCACCCAGCTCAACACCTATCACGTGATCGAGGAAATCCTGCCCGAGTTGCAGGGCAGGATCGACACGCTGGACAAGATCTATATCCGCTCCCCGACCACCAATGCGCAGGTGCCGCTATCGGTCTTCTGCAAATGGACCAGCGTGCCGGTGCGGCCACTTGCCATCGCCCACCAGGGACAGTTTCCCGCCGTCACCATCAGCTTCAATCTCGGCGAAGGCGTTGCGCTCGGACAAGCGACCAACGCCGTGCAGGCCGCGATGGCGACAATGGGCGCGCCGGCGACGCTGAGCTCGAGCTTCCAGGGAACGGCGCAGGCATTCCAGCAGTCGCTCGGCACCGTGCCGCTCCTGATCCTCGCCGCGCTGGTGGTGGTCTACCTGATCCTTGGCATTCTCTATGAGAGCTACATCCATCCGCTGACGATTCTGTCGACACTGCCGTCGGCCGGCGTCGGCGCACTGATGATCCTGATGGCCTTCGGCTTCGATTTCAGCCTGATTGCGCTCATCGGCATCATTCTCCTGATCGGCATCGTCAAGAAGAACGGCATCATGATGGTCGACTTCGCGATTGCCGCGGAACGGGACCAGCATCTCACGCCGCAGCAGTCGATCCGGCAGGCCGCGCTTCTGCGTTTTCGTCCGATCATGATGACCACGATGGCGGCGCTGCTCGGCGGCGTCCCGTTGATGCTCGGCACCGGCACCGGATCGGAGATCCGTCAGCCGCTTGGCTACGCCATGGTCGGCGGCCTGCTGGTCAGCCAGGCCCTCACATTATTCACGACGCCGGTGGTCTATCTCTATCTCGATACGTTCTCCAACGCACTGTTGCGCTGGACTCGGATCAAGAGACCCGACGACTCCGGAGAATCAGATGACATCGAGCACGCTGCGGAATGACCGCGCTATGCGCCGCGGCGTCCACTCGGCAGGAACTGGGCGAAAACGCTCCTGATCCGCGCTCGCGGCGTTAGCTCGCCTGACTGCCTTTGCTCCGATTGAAGATCCGCATCGACGTCGACGCCGGACGCACGACCCGTGATCAAGTCCTTTGTAAGGAAGCGCACGTCAGGAATGGCTACGCCGAGCCACGACGTCGGGAGGGTTGTGGTAAATTCGCGGTAGCTTTCGTCCGGACCGAGAAAAACATGGCTAACGAACAGCAACACCGCCAGCGTCGGCACCGCAATGGCCGTCTCTTTCGCAATGGTCATCTTTTTTACGCCTCCAGCAGCGGTTGCATGATGGAGCACGCGCCATAAACACCGGCCTAAGCGCAGCGCGCGATATCCGGCAGCGGTTACCCGCCGGTTAGCAGACAGAGCAAATTTTCGATGACCGGCGAGATCGGTGCCGGGCAGCCATGCGTTTGCGCTCAAGCCAAACCGCGCTACCCTGTCCGCAACAAAGCAAGAGGAAGCGCCAATCGTGTACGACTACATTATCGTGGGCGGCGGCTCGGCAGGATCCGTGCTGGCTCACCGGCTCTCCGCAAGGAGCGCCAACAAGGTCCTGCTTTGCGAGGCTGGACAGGACACGCCGCCGGGCGAGGAGCCGGCCGAGATCAGGGACAGCTATCCGGGCACGGCCTATTTTGATCCGCGCTTCCACTGGACCGAGCTCAAGGTCACGACCCAGGTCGTCAGCCACAACAATCCGAAGCAGGATCGTCCTCCCTTGCGCAAATACGAACAGGCGCGCGTGCTCGGCGGCGGCTCGTCGATCAACGGCCAGATGGCCAACCGTGGCGCACCGACCGACTACGATGAATGGGAGGCGCGCGGCGCCAAGGGATGGAATTGGAACGAGGTGCTGCCCTTCTTCAAGAAAGTCGAGCGCGACCTCGATTTCGACGGGCCGTTCCACGGCAAGGACGGCCTGATCCCGGTCCGCCGCATTCCGCAAGAGCACTGGACGCGGCATTCGCAAGCATTCGCGCAAGCCTTCCGGGACGCCGGCCATCAATTCGTCGCCGACCAGAATGGCGAATTTGTCGACGGCTATTTCGCGGTGACGCACGCCAATCAGGCCGAGCAACGCGTCTCGGCCGCGATGGGCTATCTCGATCGCGACACGCGCAAGCGCGCCAACCTCACGATCTCGACCGACACGCAAGTCAGGGAGCTGTTGTTTGAAGGCACGCAATGCGTCGGCGTGAAAGCCGTGGCCGGAGGCCGGAAGCAGGAATTCCGCGGCCGCGAGATCATTCTCTCCAGTGGCGCCATCCATTCGCCGGCCCATCTCTTGCGCGCCGGCATCGGCCCGGTCGGCCACCTCCGTGACATGGGCATTCCCGTTCTTGTCGGACTGGAAGGCGTCGGCCAGCGTCTGATGGATCATCCCTCGATTTCGCTGTCGTCCTTTGTCCGCCGTGGCGCGCGCATGAACGCGCATACGAGGCGGCACATGCAGCTTGGCCTGCGCTATTCGTCCGGACTGTCAGGCGTGCCGAAGGGCGACATGTTTGTCGTCGTGCTCTCCAAATCGGCCTGGCACGCGGTCGGCGAGCAAATCGGCTCGGCGCTGACGTTCGTCAACAAGACCTATTCAGAGACCGGACAAGTCAAGCTTGCCTCACGCGATCCGCAAGCCGAACCGATTGTGGAATTCAACCTGCTGTCCGACCGGCGCGACCTCGATCGCCTGATGAGCGGTTTCCGCAAGATGGCGGCGATGCAAATGAGCGAGGCCGTCAAAGCGGTGACGGACAAGCCGTTCCCAGCCGCCTATACCGACCGCGTGCGCAAGATCGGCATCGTCAACACGAAGAACAAGATCCTGACGAAAATCGCCGCGGCGTTGATGGACGGACCGGCGGCGCTGCGTCACTACATGATCGACAATTTCGTGGTCGAAGGTTTTACCTTCGATGACGTGATGAACGATGACGAGGCGCTGGAAGCTTTTGTGCGCAAGTCGACCATCGGCGTGTGGCACGCCTCGTGTTCATGCCGCATGGGCCGGAGCGACGATCCGCTTGCGGTGGTCGATCACGAGGGCCGCGTCAAAGGTGTCCAGGGTTTGCGGGTGGTCGACGCCTCGATCTTTCCGGTGGTGCCGTGCGCCAACACGAATTTTCCGGTGCTGATGTCGGCGGAGAAAATCGCAGCAAGCATGCAGTGATTCCAGGCGATCCGCCGCGGGACGATTGGGGCAACTGCCCGAATAAATTCAAGAGGTTGCCGGATTGAGGTCGCATTGTGACCTTGGTCGGGTTCGATGGTGCGACTCAGGTTGTGGGGCGCAACACCGGAGTTTCCATGTCCGGCCATTGGCGCTTTCGCGTTGCGGCTTTTCTTCTCCTTGCAGCGGGTCTTGCGACTTCGTCTGCGCAGTCGAACCCCCTGGAAGACCTGCTCAACCCCGCTCCCAAGGAAGCCCCCGCCCCCGCCGCGCCAGCTCCCGTCAAAGAGGCGTGCTTGTCGCAACCCGGCGGTTCGTCGGCGCCCGGCCGGCACTGGTTCTATCGCCTCGATGGTCACCGCAAATGCTGGTACCAGGGGGCCGAGACGAGGGCCTCGGCGAACAGGCAGGCGCATCGTCACGCCGTGAGGCAGACTGCCAGCGTGGCTGACGAAGATGAGCCGGCACCGCGCAAGAAGACGGTTGCGGACGCGCGGGCACAGATGCTCGCCGCCGCACCGGCGGACGCCGCTCAGCCGGCGCCATCCGCGACCGCGACGACCGCGTCCGCTGACCAGGCCCCGACGCGCGTGGTCACCTCGCCGGTCGTCGTCGAGCCGCCAATCCATCAGGTCACGCCCGAGCGGGCCGCGCCACGCTCGGTCGACGTCGAAATGCTTCTGGCGGATTCTTCGCTTGCCAAGGACACGGATCCCTCCTCCGCGCCCGCGGCGGCTTCCGCCGCACCTTCTGTCGCGGAAACCGGCGATGGCCGGTGGGAAACGATGGCAACCCATGCGGGGATGGCGCTGATCACGCTGGGTTTCGTATTCCTGATCGGATCGCTGCTCGTCAGCCGATTCCGTGAACCGAGAGTGGTGTCGAGCGCCTCGTTTCTAAGTCGCTGATCGCGATATCGCGGCAGCCCTGCAGGCTGCTACTCCAACTTCAATCCGACGGCCTTGATGATGGGGCCAAAGCGGTCGATATCGGATGCGATCAGCCGCCGCAGCGGCTCTGCGCCGATCTGGTCGGCTTGGGGAACATCCGCCGCGAGGTCGGCAAAGCGCTGCCGCAGGTCAGGGTCGGCGAGCGCAGTCTCGAGCGAGGTTTCAAGGCGTTGGAGCACCGGCTTCGGCGTAGCAGCGGGCGCGGCGATCGCGTTCCAAACCGTGAGGTCGAACGCGGGCACGCCGGCCTCCGTGAAGGTCGGCACATCGGGAATCTGCGCCAAGCGGCCGGACGCCGAGGTCGCGATCGCCGTGACGTTGCCGCCTGTATGCATCGGAATCATGGTGACGGTCTGATCGATCACGGCATCGATCGTGCCGGCGACGAGATCGTTGATCGCGGGGCCGGAGCCCCGGTACGGGATGTCATGGGCCTGCGTGCCCGTGACATGCAGGAATGTGATCGCGGCAAGATGGCTGGTCGTGCCCGGACCCGCATGGCCGAAATTGAGCGCACCGGGCTTTGCCTTCATCGCCGCGATCAGCTCTGCGACATCGCGTATGCCGCTCTTCTTGCTCACGGACAGCACCATGGGCACGATCGCGACGAGACCTACGGATGCGAGGTCCTTGCGCGGATCGAAGCCGAGGTTCGGGAACAGCCAGAAATTCGCGGCGAGCGAACCCATGTTGCCGAAGATCAGCGTGTAACCGTCGGGATCGGAGCGAACCACGCGCCGCGTTCCGACCGTGGCGCCGCCGCCGGTCACGTTCTCGACCACGACGGATTGGCCGAGGTCTTCGCCCATGTGCTTCGCCACGATTCGCGCCAGCACGTCCGTGGTGCCGCCGGCTGCGGCCGCGACGACGAGTGTGATCGGACGGTTCGGAAAGGTTTCCGCGGCCGCGCCGTGCGCGAACAGGAGAACTGCTGCGATTATGCCGATCACGGACCTCATCGTCGTCTCCTCGGATAATTACTTTTTCTCGCCCATGGTGACGTAGGCCCACAGTGCTTCGATGTCGTCGCGTTTGAGCAGGTCGCCCCATGGCGGCATCTGGTTCTTGCCGTTGGTCACTGACCGCACGAAGCGATCGTGCTCGTCGGGCGGAAACTTGCGCAGGTCGAACGCGCTTTCCGGGTCCTGCATCCGCGGTCCATGACACGGCGAGCAGTTGCGCGCGAAGATGTCGGCGCCCTTTGCGATCTGTTCCGGCGGAAAGCTCTTGTCTTGCGCGGCGGCCGTCGCACACCACAATGCAACGGCCGCGAGGCCTATCGCCCTCGTCAGTCCTTTCATGCGTGGCACTTCACTCCGGCATCAGCGCAAAGGTCCACACCGAGCCGCCGGGCGGCACGTTCTTGAACGCCTCGCGCGCCTGGTTTGCGTAGACGCCGCCGAGGCCCGACAAGACAGTTACATATTGCTTACCCTTATAGGTGTAGGTGATCGGCTGCGCGTTGATGCCGGAGCCGGTCTGGAATTGCCACAGCGTCTTGCCGTTCTCGGCGTCGATCGCAATGAACTCGCCGGTCTCCTTGCCGGTGAACAGCAAGCCGCCGCCGGTCGCGACGATCGCCGACCATTGCGGATGGTCCCACAGCGGCGCGCGCCACACCTGCTTGGCCGTCAGCGGATCGATCGCATCGACATGGCCGATCGGTTCGCCCTCGGGCTGCTTGGCCGGGAGATTCTCGATGAACTGGTAGCGCTGCCCCGGCACGTACGGCCCGATCGGCAACGCCTTGAACAACCGCGCCGAATGCATGGTGTTCGCATAAAGCAAACCGGTCTCGGGGTTGAACGCGGCGTGCGGCCAGTTCTTGGCGCCGCGCTGCGTCGGCCAGATTTCGACCTGCTCGCCGGCGCGCAGTTTTCTGGCGATGTCGGTTTCGATCGGGCGTCCGGTTTTCATGTCGACGCCGCTCGCCCAGTTCACCCGCTCGAACGGCTTTGCGGAAATCAACTGGCCGCTGGCGCGATCGATCACGTACAGGAAGCCGTTGCGGTTCATCTGCATCAGCACCTTGCGCTTGGCGCCATCGACATTGAGCTCGCCCAAAATCATTTCCCAGTTGCCGTCGTAATCGTACTGGTCGTTGGGCGTGAACTGATAATGCCAGACGATCTCGCCGGTCTTCGGCCGCAGCGCCAGCACGGACGCCGTGTAGAGATTGTCGCCGGGCCGCGATTGCGAGGCCCAGGGCGCCGGATTGCCAACGCCCCAATAGGTCAGGTCGAGATCAGGATCATAGGAGCCGGTGATCCAGCTCGAGCCGCCGCCGGTCTTCCAAGCATCCGTGTCCTGCGGCCACGTCTCGTTGCCGGGTTCGCCGCGCGCCGGAATCGTGTAGCGGCGCCACAGATGCTTGCCGGTTTCTACATCCCAGCCGTCGATGAAACCTCTGATACCGAACTCCGCGCCGGAGATGCCGGTGATCAACACGTTGTCGGCGATCAGCGGCGCGACCGTCATGGAGTAGCCTTCCTTCCATTCGGCCGCCTTCGAATTCCAGATCTCCTTGCCAGTCTTCATGTCGAGCGCGATGACATGGGCGTCGAGCGTGGTGCGATAGAGCTTGCCGTTGAGGATCGCGGCGCCCTTGTTGGAGACGCCGCAGCACACGACGCGTGGCGTTTCCGGCACCCAGTCGACCGGCGTTTTCCAGATCTGCCGGCCGGTGCCGACGTCGATCGCGACCGTCGCTTTCGCATTGGTGACATACATCACCCCGTCGAGCACCAGCGGCTGCGCCTGCTCGCCCCAGGGGTTGTCGAGGCTGAGGTTCCAGACCGGCACCAGGCGCTTGACCGTCGTCTTGTCGATCTGCTTCAGCGGGCTATAGCGGTTGAGGCTGTAGCCCATGCCGTAGGTCAGCACGTTGTCGGGATTCTTGCCGTCGTTCTTGAGATCGTCGAGCGTCTGCGCCGATGCGCCGCCTGCAAGCATACCCATCACGGCCGCAGCCATTATCGCCTTCATGACCATTCCTCCCGCCTCGCGCGGCCTTTGTCCGGCGTCGCATTGCCGAGAAGGTTAGCGCAACGCCATTGCCTGTCGAGGGCGATGTCCGTCCGGATTTCTCGCATAGCCATGCACTGGGCGCATTGTGTCCGGTGGCCTGCCCAACGAATGAACTTTTGCGGCGCGGGGCGCGACAAACAGCCGAGGTGGTCCATGCCGATCGTCAGAATCCTCCTGATCCTGCTCGCGCTCGCAACGCCAGCGTTCGCGCATGATGGCGTGCGGGATGCAGCCGTCGCGCGCGAGGCCGCGCAGGCGTTCAAGCTTTACGTCGATGAGGTGACGCAAGAGCACGGGCGGCCCGACCTGAAGCGGCCGGCTGTTGCCTCGATGCTCGGCCGCATTTTCGATCTGGACGCGCTCGATGCGCTGCCACCGGCGCAGGCGAGCGATATGTCCTGGCTGCTCGATTGGGGTGATGCCGCAAACGCGACCAGCAAATTGTTCACCCGCTACGGCTCGAAGCCGGGACCGCAGCCGGATCTGGAAGCGCTCCAGCGCAACATGAGCGCGTACGAGGACGAGTATGCGACGGCGATGAACTTCATGATCCGCGTCCTGGCGCGCGAGGCGGTTGCGGCCGAGCTGTTCAGGGCGACGCTGAGGCCGGAGGATCTCACACGCGTGCGCGAGGAAGGATTTTCAGGCCTGCGCCGCTCGGCCGCCGAGTTCATCCTCACCGCCATCTGCTCGGTGATCGAGAGCGGCGGCAAGGCGGAAAACGCCCGTCTGGTGGCCGCCGCCATCCGCGACACGCGCGACGTCTGGGCAGGCTTTTTCTTCGCCCAGGATCGCTCCCGCGTCATCGAATACATCGCCGCGCACGACAAGCGCATGCCGGATCAGACGGCGCGAACCGATCTCGCCGCCTTCACCGCCGCGCTTCAGGCGATGGATTGACTGGGGCCTGTCCTCATAAGATCGACGATGTTCGGTTCTGAGGCCAAACGGACGTTCGCTCCCTTCCCCGAAAATACAGCGATTGACCCCAACTGCGACCCTTAGGACGAAACATTCGTGCTATAATTTGCAGCGGTGGCCGTGGTGCGTCTGGACCCAAGCGGGCACCGTGGGATGGAAAAACGAATTAGGATTTGAACGCCGCTCACCCAGCGAGGAGACAGCTATGGAGCGTGCGGAGCGCTTGGCCAATCTGCTGACATTGTCCTACGAACCGATGCTCGCGTGGCGACTGGATGGATCGATCGAATTCTGGAACGCAGGGGCCGAGCGGCTGTATGGGTTTACGCAGAGCGAAGCGGTCGGTAGCGACAGCCACGCGCTGCTGCAGACTAAGTTTCCAGTCGATTTGGCTCACTTGCGCTCGCAGCTTCGCGATGGAGGGTACTGGTCGGGTGAGCTGCGTCACGTCCGCAAAGATGGAAGCGTGGTCATCGTCGAGAGCCGCATGCAGTTGTTCAGTGACGGCGTCGTACTCGAAGCAAATCGCGATATTACTGAACGTAGAGGGATCGAGATTGCGCTTGGAGAAAGTGAACAGAACTGGCGCTGGCTGGGATCCATAATCGAGTCCAGCGACGACGCAATTGTAAGCAAAAATCTCGATGGGATTATCAGAAGCTGGAACAGAGGTGCCGAGCGCATCTTCGGCTACTCGGCCCGCGAAGCGATCGGCCAGCCCATTACACTTGTAATCCCAGCGGACCGGCAAAGCGAAGAACGTGAAATCCTAACGCGCATCAGACGAGGTGAGCGCATCGATCACTTTGAGACTGTTCGGCAAGATAAGCATGGCCGCCTCATTGTGGTTTCGCTGACCGTTTCTCCGGTCAAAGATGCCGATGGCAGAATCGTTGGTGCATCAAAGATCGCGAGAGATGTTACTGAGCAGAAGAGAAATCAGGAGCTGATCGCAACGTTGGCACGGGAGGCCGAGCACCGAAGCAAGAACTTACTTGCGACCGTGCTAGCGACGGTCAATCGTTCTCAATCAAGCTCAGTTGAGGGTCTCAAACAGGCGATCATTGGGCGCATCAGGGCACTTGCGAACGTTTGCTCACTCTTTGTCGCGACACGCTGGATCGGTGCTGAGCTGTCGGCGATCGCGACACAGGAATTAGCTCCATATTCCGAAATGGATGGGAAGCGAGTTCTCATAGAAGGACCGCAAATCTTGTTAGACCCCGGCATCGCTCAAGCGATTGCCATAACATTGCACGAGTTGGCCACTAACGCCGCGAAGTACGGTGGTTTGTCCCAGCCCAACGGCCAAGTCCATCTTGAGTGGTCGCAGGCCGCTGACGGTCAATTACTTCTACGCTGGACCGAAGCGGGTGGTCCGGCCGTACAGGAACCTGCGCGAAAGGGCGTCGGAGTCGGTACTATCGAAGGCTTGATCAGCCAGATCAAAGGGACAACTCGCTTTGACTGGCGCAAAGACGGACTCACCTGTGAGATTACATTTCGGGTCTGAGGTCGCACAAATCTCGACGGATAAGCGAAGTGGGTCGTGGTTGTTAATTGGCGCCGGCGGCAGCTACTGGCTCGTCGCTGACGAAATCGATCTCCCACCTAAACGTCGGCATTGAGAGGGGCACCGGACCTCTCCGACCGGCCTAAACTATCAATCAGGACCCGAAGGGGCCTCGGTTCTGCTTTGCTAATCCGCCCCTAAAAGGGGTAGATTTCTGGCCCGTTTCCAGCAGTAGCCTAATTTGAGATTACGGCCTTGGAACCAAGTTCCGGGCTTCGACATATATGGAACTGTAAAGTGCAAACCCTGCGGCATAGGACCCGTAGCACGGAGTGATTTCGATGAAGCGACCTAATTTCCAACCAACTATTTCCTTTCAAGATCGTCTCGCGGCGTTCGCCAAGGAAGCCCGCGAGAAAGCCTCCCAACTCAAACCCGGTCCAGAGCAAGACGCACTTCTCAAAAAAGTCCGTCAGGCGGACATAGCGGCCGAGTTGGCCAACTCTCCTGGATCACAATCCAGCAACTGATCGCCTATGAAGGACATGCGCGAGCGCTTGGAAAAACTCCAAGTGCAGATTGCTGAATGCGAGATGATCCGCGACTTGGCAACCGATTTGAAAAAGCGCGACTTGTTCACTCGGCTTGCCGATCACTTCAAGACGCTCGCAAGCGAGATCGAAGCGGAGATAAGGAATGATCGGCTAAGCCTGTGGCAGTCGGCGAGATAAACGCGCTCGCCTTTTGGCTGACCACCTCAGGGCGGGTCTCTAAGGAAGCGGAGTGGCTACCGAGGTGCCCTTCTTCGCTTGATCCCTCATATCGGCTGCAAGCCTGTCAAGCTGGGTTGCCAGACCGGAAAGGGTCCGGGCAATGTTTGTCAACATGACGGAGCGTTCTTTGGAGACGTTAGGTTGTTGGGCGAGGGATTTGTATTGGCGGGCAAGCTTCTGGCATTCCGTAGGTGTGAGCATTGCAGGTGAGGCTCCCCAAAATGACAGTTTTGATGTCGAAACCCTTAGGAAATGCACCCGGAACAACCCGGTTCCGTACTTCGATTCAAACTATCGTCGAACGGACCGGTATCGCCAGCTGGCCGACGGGCGAGTAGTTGGGCTACGGTCCCAGCGGCGGTTCTGTGGAGGAGCCGACCTGGAAACGCATCTATTCAGGTAGATGAACAAATTCCGCATTGGAGCGTCGTATTGGAATGAAGACAACGCGCGAATGCGGAACTTGGAATGTGCGAGAAGTGCGTCGAGATCGACAAGAAGATCGAACACTACAAGTGGGTAGCAGCCCAAGTGGGCGATAAGCGCACCCTCCAAGGGATCGACGAACTGATCCAGCAACACAAAGCAGAGAAGCGAGCCTTGCATCCCGACCCAGAGTAAGGCCGCCTCAGTTGGCGGCCTCGTCGCCATCCTCTCGAGCGGAGCCGGCATCATCTCGCACCCTCTTCGAGATCGTCCCCGCAGGCAATGTTCAAAAGTGAACTTACTGTCCGCGTTTGACCTTCGGTGTCCTGGTTTCCGGACGGCAGTGCCTGATTAACGTAGGTTAGTTTTTCTGCGGAGTGGCGTAAGCTGGTGCAATTGCTCCCGCCTCTCGTTAGCAGGCAGCCAATTGAACGAACGTCCTCTAGATCACGTGCGGATCGAAAAGCTTTTGACCGCGCTGCGTGAACGGACACCGCGAGAGATCGCCATTGCGACGATGGCCCTCGCAGGTTGCTTCACTCCTGAGATGCGGCGCGCGCTTGAATTGCTAACCACCGAGCGAAGCGCGTCGGATAAGAGGAACGTTTCGTAAGGATGCCTCAGCAGACTATTTCGAGGAGCTCAATGCGAGGCGATTGCTCGGCCCGGCGGCCGCGCGAACGCGCGCGAGGTCTGGGCAGGCTTTTTCTCCGCCCGGGATCGCTCCCGCGTCATCGAATACATGGCCGCGCACGACAAGCGCATGCCGGATCAGACGGCGCGAACCGATCTCGCCGCCTTCACCGCCGCGCTTCAGGCGATGGATTGACTCATAAAGCCGCGATGTCCGGTTCTGGAACGATTGTGTTGAAAAAGTCTTCTGTTGCGCGGGGAGTTGTTCGCTGATTCAGTCCTCATGAGGGGGCTGAATCATGATGGGGCATCAGCAGGTTGAGCAAGCTGCTTTGTTCTATGAGTTCTCGCTCGAGCGCCACGTTCC
>NZ_DASREO010000048.1:0-86851 GCF_035652035.1 Bradyrhizobium sp. | reverse complement strand
GCTGGAACTGTTGTTATTGGTGTTAAATGACAGGCGGTCGGCAACGCTGGCCGTGCCCGATCCCGGCGCGACTTGATTGTCGGGGCTGTCGAGCAGGCTGCCCGATGATCCGCCGCCGAACATGTCGGTCAGCACGCGCGCGATCTGCTTCGCGTCGCCATACTTCACCTTGTAGACGTGAACGCTGGTCCGCGTACTGTCGGCACGGTCGAGCCGCCTGATCCAGGTCTCGACGGTGCGCAGCAACTGAGGCCTCTTGGTCACGACCATCACCGCGTTCAGCCGGGCGACCGGCTGCAGTTTGACCATGTTCTGGTTCAGGCCGTTTTCGCCGGAATCCACGATCTTCTCAAGTTCGGCGATGATCGACTCGGGACCGCTGTTGGCGACCGGGTAGATGCCGATCGACTGCCCCCGCATCCAGTCGACATCGAAGCTCGTCGCGGTTTCGACGGCGGTTCGGCGTTCGGGGCCAGTGCCTTGAATCAGCAAGAGATTGCGCGTGGTGTCGGCGCGGACCACGCCGGGCTTGGTCGCGAAACTATCCATCAATCTCAACAGCGTCTGCGCCGACACATATTGCAGCGGGACGACCGAAACGCCGTATCCCGGTTCGGTATTGCCGGCGGAATCGACATGGCCCGCGCCGATCGCATCTCCGACCGGGGTCAGGCGATAACCTGCCGTGTCGCGAACCAGCGCTACGCCGCTGATCCGAAGGGCATTTTCAAGAACAAAAACGATGTCCGACTTCGGCACCGGCCGCACCGAGACGAGGCTGACGGTGCCCTGCACCCTCGGATCGATGGTGTAGCCGGTCTGCATGATGTCGCCGAGGACCACCTTGGCGACGGTGGCGACGGGCGCTGCCTCGAAATTGAGATCGTAGCCGTTTCCGCTCGCCGCCGGCAGGGGATGCGCCGCGGCGATATCCGTGACCTCGGCGCCCTGGAAGACCACCGGCTGAGCCCGGGGGCCGGACGACGTCGTGGAGGCGCCGGCCTGGGTCGGATAACGCGGCAAGATATCGAGTGACTTCACCTTGTCGATGACGTCGATATCCTGGGTGCTGGTGCCATTGGAATTACTTGTCGTGGCCATATTGCACGACGCCAGCAGAAGGACGCCGGGCACCATCAAAGCAGCGCCGATACCGCGCCCGACCGTGATGGACGGGCGGCTCTTGCCGACACTTGCCATATTGCCAATCCAACCCTGGTTACTGACGCCCCGGATCCCTTGCCGGGATCTCGCCCAACCTCGGTTCTTACCGTCCGAACATGACAGTTTTGTTTGGGGAGGACGTCCGCGGACGAGAATTGCACGACCGGATTTGTGAACTGTCTCCTGCAAGCGTTTCGTACGACTGTCATGTTTCGGATCGATAACCATACCGTGGCCGAGTATCAGGCGACCGGCGGCTTAATGGGCTGCGGTGCGCCTGTTGGCGCGCGCCTTCAAAACAGCGCTGCGACTGGAAACGCCGATGACCAGCGACGAGTCCCTGCAATTCCTGGAGCACCTTCGTCGGGGCGACCATCTTGCGAAGTCGGGCGCAGGTAGCGGTCAGCCGATCGAGCAGGGTGGGCCCGGCCCGCAATCCAGGCTCTGGGAGTTGACCGACCTCTCGCCGAGCGATTTTGCCGATGAGGTCGCCCGCTTTGCCGGGCTCGAGCGGGTGACGCTGCAGGAGCTGATGGCGGCGCCGGCGCTCAACGAGACGTTCTCGCAGCGTTTCTTGCGGGAAATGACGGTCTTTCCCTTTTCTGCCGCCGATGGCAGCGCCGTCCTCGCGGTCGCCGATCCGACCGACAAGGCCGCGCAGCGCGCCGCCGAGATCGTGCTCCGGCGAGATGTGGCGCTCAAAGTCGCATCCGTCGAAGACCTCAACGTCGTGCTGGACCGCCGCCTCGGCGAGGACAGCACGGAAGCTGCCGATGCGAGCAGCCAGCTTCTGCTGCGCGAAGACGACATCGAGAGCCTGCGCGACCTCGCCAGCGGTGCGCCGGTGGTTCGCGCCGTCAACGATCTCCTGGAAAAGGCCGTCGAGTTGCGCGCCAGCGACATTCACATCGAGCCGTTCCAGACTGGCCTCGTGGTTCGCATGCGCGTCGACGGTTTGCTGCGGCCGGTGGCGGCGCCGGCGGGCGTGCTGCCTCAGGCGGTGATTTCGCGCATCAAGATTGTCGCCAATCTCAATATTGCCGAACGCCGCCTGCCGCAGGACGGCGCCGCTCGCTTACGCGTCGGCCGCACCGATATCGATATCCGTGTCGCCATCATGCCGATGCAGCACGGCGAAAGCGCGGTTGTTCGTATCCTGCCGAAGGATCGCAACCTGCTGGTGGTCGAAAGGCTCGGCTTTTCGTCGTCCGACGAGGTGAAACTGCGGCGGCTGTTGAAGCTGCCGCACGGCATGATCGTCGTCACCGGGCCGACGGGCAGCGGCAAGACCACGACGCTCGCAACGGTGCTTTCGATCCTGAACGAGCCCGGGCGGAAGATCCTGACCATCGAGGACCCGGTCGAATACGATCTGCCCGGCGTCAACCAGGCGCAGGTCAAGCCCGCGATCGGGCTGACCTTCGCCGCGGCGCTGCGTTCCTTCGTGCGTCAGGATCCGGACGTGATCATGGTCGGCGAAATCCGCGACAACGAAACCGCGCATGTTGCGATCCACGCGGCGCTCACCGGCCATCTCGTGCTGACGACGCTGCACACCGAGTCGGCTGCCGCCGCCGTGCCGCGCCTGCTCGATCTCGGCGTCGAGGGATATTTGCTGCGTTCGACCTTGCGGGCGGTGGTGGCCCAGCGGCTGGTGCGTCAGCTCTGCGATCGTTGCAAGACGCCGAAGCCGCTCGCCGACGCCGATCTGGCAGAGGATCCGCGGCTCGCCGAGCTCGGTTTCCGTTCCGGAGAAACTCTTTATGCACCGTGCGGCTGCGAACGCTGCAGCGGCACCGGCTATCGGGGCCGGCTCGGGGTGTTCGAAGTGCTCGAACTGACCGACCAGATTCGCGCGCTGATCGGGGAAAAGACCGATGGTCACAAGATCGATGAAGTGGCGATCCGCGCCGGGATGACGACGATGGTGGGCGATGGCGTCGCAAAGTGCCGCGCCGGCCTGACGTCGCCGTCGGAACTGCTTCGCGTCACCACTGCGCGGTGAGGTGAAATCGTGCCGAATTTTCGCTACCGGGCCCTGACGCAGAACGGCGAGGTCGTGCATGGCACGCTGACCGCGCCGACGGCGAGCGAAGTCGCGCGCCGCATCGAATATCTGCGCCTGCTGCCGATCGAGACCGTCGAAGACCGGAAGTCCGCCGCCGCAAGCGACGGCTTCGGCTTCTTCAGCCGGCCGAGCGGCGCGGAAGTGACGACGTTTACCCGAGACCTTGCGCTGCTGCTCAAGGCAAGTGCGCGTCTCGATGACGCGCTCGAGCTTTTGGCTGATGACGCCGATGTCGGTCGTCTCCGGCCTGTGGTCGCACGCCTGCGCGCGTCTGTCCTCGCCGGCGAAAGTTTTGCGAGCGCGGTCGCCGCGCATCCGTCGCTGTTTCCGCCGATGTATGTGGCCCTCGTCAGGGTCGGCGAAGTGTCGGGAACGCTCGATCAGGTGCTCGAAATGCTGGGCGCCGAGCGGGCGCGCTCGGAGGCGATGCGCCGCAAGCTGACGGACGCGATGCAATATCCGGCTTTCGTTTTGATCGCCGCAGTTTGCGTCATGCTGTTCTTCATCCTGTTCGTGCTGCCGCAGTTTTCTTCCGTCTTGCAGGATTTCGGCGCCAAGTCCGACACCGCGCTCTCTGCCTTCATCAAGCTGTCGGATTTCCTGCGCGCGAACGCGACCCCGGTCCTGATTGGCGTTGCTCTCGCGATTGCCGGCCTCTGGTGGCTGTTTCGCCGACCCGCGACGCGCAGCGCCGTGGTGTCGTTCGTCGCGAGAACCCCCGGCATCGCCAATATCTTCCAATTCTACCGCACCAGCCTTTTTTGCCGGAACCTCGCCGTGCTGCTCGGCTCAGGCGTCAATCTCACGGCCACCTTGCGCATTCTGGTGGACATCATGGCGGTGACCGGAAACGTCGCGGTCTGGACCACAGCTGCCGACCGCGTCCGCCACGGCGGCAAGCTTTCGGACGCGCTGCTCGCATCGAGCAACATGCCGCCGATGGCGATCCGCATGCTGAGGCTCGGCGAAGAGACCGGCCAGTTGCCGGTGCTCGCAGGCCGGGTCGCCGAATTCTACGAAGCGAAATTGCAGCGCAGCCTCGACCGCATCGTCGGCATCGTCGGGCCACTCGCCATCATCACCATCTCTACCGTGGTCGGAGGACTGATCGTATCGGTCATGACCGCATTGCTGTCGGTCACACAACTGGTCGGTTAAAACGAAGGATTGAACAAGATGCTCAAGGGCGTTGGCATTTTCTTTGCAGCAAACACCAAGCGCGAGCGCTGGCAGCGCGCCGGCCAAGAGGGACAAGAGGGACAAGAGGGACAAGAGGGATTTACCCTGGTCGAGATGCTCGTGGTCATCACCATCATCGGCCTGATCATGGGTCTGATCGGCCCGCGCGTGCTGAACTATCTCAATGAGTCCAAGGTCAAGGCGGCGAAGATCCAATTGCAGAGTTTTTCGAGCGCGCTCGACCTGTTCTATCTCGATGCCGGCCGTTATCCGTCGACCTCGGAAGGCCTCGCTGCGCTGGTGCAGCGCACGCCGGGCGTTGCGGCCTGGAACGGGCCTTATCTGAAGGGCGGCAACCTGCCGAACGATCCGTGGAAGCACGCTTACCTCTACCGCTCGCCGGGCGAGCGCGGACCCTATGAGATCATCTCCTACGGATCAGACGGGCAGGAGGGCGGAAGCGGCATCGCCGCCGATATTTCGACCGAGAACCTGGTCAGCGCGAAAAATGAGTAGACCGTCCGAACGCGGCTTCACGCTGCTTGAAATGGTGTGCGTGCTGGCGCTGATCGCCATGATGGCGGCTGTGCTGCTGCCGCTGTTTCCGCGCCATACCACGCGCTCCCGCTTGCAGGGCTATGTGCTGCAGACGGCGGCGCTGCTGAAAGAGGACCGCAACGCCGCAATCCGGCGCGGCACGGGCGTCGCCACGCTGGTCGATGCCGGAGGCCGCGTGATCCGGTCGGGCGCCAGCGCGGACATGGTCCGCATTCCGGACGACGTCCGCTTCGAAACGCTGCTGCCGCGCACCTGCAACCAGCGCGAGGCGCTGTCGACGATCCGTTTCTTTGCGAGCGGGATGTCCTGCGGCGGCGCTGTGACGCTGGCGCGGGAGGATGTCGGCTATGAGGTTCGCGTCAACTGGCTGACCGGAAGGATCGAAATTGTTTCGCGCGACCTCGCCAACTGACGGCGCAGCTGCCGGCTTCACGATCATTGAGGTGCTGATTGCGCTTGCGGTCGTCGCCGTCTCGATCGTGGCGATCGGGTCGCTGATGTCGACCAATGTGCGCGGGGTTCGTTCGCTGGAGCAGCATGTGACGCTGATGCAGACCGTGCGGTCGGTGATGGCGGCGGATGTGCCGCCGCGTGCGGAAATCGGCGTCGGCACCTGGTCGGGAAAGACCAACGACCACGGGTGGCGGATCGACGTCAGCCCGATGGGCGATGAGTGGGGTGCGGCAGGCGATAAAGTTGCGTGGATTCCCGCCCTCGTCAGAATTCAGGTGCGTTCTCCCTCCGGCGCCGTGATGGACGTCAGGACGGTGCGCCTGATGCATGAACAGCAGCAGCGATAATGAACGTATCGGCGAGACAGCGGAGAAATGAGGGCGGCTTTACGCTGATCGAAACCCTTGTGGCGCTGGCGTTGATGGGGCTCGTGCTGTCGGCGCTGGCGAGCCTCACCGCGCAGTGGCTTCCGAACTGGAACAGAGGCCTCAATCGCATTCAGCGCAGCGAGCTGATCGGCACCGCCTTGCAGCGAATTGCCGATGACCTGGCGGCAGCGCAAAGCGTGCCCTTCAGCGTCGCGGACAAGAAGCCGCTGTTTGCCGGATCGGAGCAGTCGGTCACCTTCGTACGCACGGCGTTGGGACCGAATGCCGGACCCGGACTCGACGTGGTGCACTTAAGTGAAACCACCGACCGGGAGGGGCTTGCGACCGTGCGCTCGCGAACGAAATTCCACCCTGTGCCGTCGCAAGCCTCGCTTGCCGACCAACTTCATTTCGGCGAGCCCGTGGTGCTGTTGCGCGCGCCGTACCGGCTGTCCTTTGCCTATGCCGCTGACGACCGGATCTGGAAGCGCACATGGCAGGATTCGGAAAAGCTACCGGCCAGGATCAAGCTGACCGTGCGCGATGCGTCCAGCGGACGCGTTCTGACGATCTCGACCGTTGCGACGATTCACGTGCAGTCCTCGGCGCAGGGCGACTGCAAGCAGCCGCAGGCCAACGGACAGCCGCAGGCGAGCGGGCAGCAGCCATCGAACGGGCAGCAACAAAACACGCAACAAAACGGGCAGCAGCTGGCTGGCGCGTGTGACGACCAGGCGGGCGCGGCGGCCAGCCCTCAAGGCAACTCACCGCAGTCCAGTCCGTCGGCAAGCGCGCAGAGCAACCGGTCATGAGACGCACCCCGACATCATCAGCGCAATCCTCCGAGCGTGGCTTCGTCATCGTCGCCGTGCTCTGGATTCTGGTGGCGTTGTCGGCACTTGCTGCGATCTTTTCAGTCTATTTGTCCAATTCCGCGCGCGTGCTCGGCGCAACCGATATCGGCGTTCCGACCGAGGCGCTGGCCTCGGCCAGCCTGGAGCTGACTGCCTATCAGTTATTGCTGCATGCGCAGGACAAGGAGCGCCCGGCGCAAGGGTCGTTCCGCTTCAAGATGGACAATGCAGAAGTTCTCGTCACCTTCACGTCAGAAGCGGCACGGGTCGATCTCAACAAGGCCTCGAAAGAGATGCTCTCCAACCTGTTCGAGGTTCTTGGCGCGGAACCGAAGGCCGCCGGCGAGGTCGCGGATCGCATCGTCGGCTGGCGGACAGAGGCGAAGCCGAATGCGGCCAACGACGAAGAAGCGCTCTATCTGGCGTCGGGTCTGGGCTATTCGCCGCGGCAAGGACCGTTTGCCCATGTCGACGAGCTCAGCCTGGTGCTGGGTGTTTCGCCGGCGATGGTCGAGCGGGTGCTGCCTTTCGTGACGGTCTACAGCAAATCGGCCGACGTCGACGTCTTGCTCGCGCCTGCCGAAGTGGTCGCTGCGGTGCCGGGCATGACGCCCGAGGCGCTCAACGATTTTCTGAAGCAGAGGGCGACATTGCCGCGTGATCCGAAGGCGGTCGCCGCCGCGCTCGGTGCGGCCGCCAAGGCCGCGACCTTGCCGGAGGCCAAGGCCTATCGGGTCGTGACGGCGATACGGTTCGACAACGGCCGCCGCGCCTCGACCGAAGCGGTCATCTCGCTGGGCAAGGATCAGGACAAGGAACCCTACAGCGTGTTGTCGTGGCAGGATCACGCGGAGACCGGAAGCGGTTCGTTGAGACAGGCAGGCAGGTCATGACGGTCATATCGGACGCAAAAGGTCTGTTCGACGAGTGGATCAAGTCAGTCGCGCAAGCGGTTGATTTGGCTATCGGCCGCTATGCACGCCGGCCGCAGATCCTGCTCGGCGGAGAGGCCGCCGGCGTTCTGACCGCGCGGCTGATGTCAGCGCCGACGGGTGCCGCGCTGCCTGATATTTCGTTTCGCATCGTGGGTGGCCGGCCGAGCCCGGCGCTGCCGGCGAACTGGCAGGCGGCCTTTCGCGGCAGCCAGGTCGAAACCGTCCTCGCATCGGGACAAGTGCTGTTTCGGCCGCTCGACTTTCCCAAGCAGGCGGAGGATTTCCTTGACGGCATGATCCGCACCCAGATCGACCGGCTGACGCCATGGCCGGCGGACGAGGCGGCCTTCGGCTGGAGCACACCGCTGCCGAGTGGGCAGGAGCGGATCGAACTGACGCTGGCCGCGACCTCGAGACAGGACATCGAGCCGCTGGTTCAACTCGCAACCAACCTCGGCGCCCAGTCGCTCACGGCATACGCCAGCCCTTCCGCCGCCGGCGATGCTTCGGCCAAAATCAAGGTGTTCGATCAAGCGCTCGGCGGCGCCGGCCGCGGTTTCGATGCGCCGCGCCTCCTGCGCGCCGGCTTGCTGGCCTCGGGCGTCGCCGCTGCGGCAGCGCTTTTGATCGCCGCCTATGTCGGCGACAGCCTTGATACCGAGCAGCAGCAATTGATGCGGCGGCTCTCCGAGCGCCGCGCCGCGCTTCGCCTTGGTCCTGACGGCAACTCCGCACTTGGTCTTCTCGCCAAGCGCAAACAGACGAGCCCCTCGAGCGTGTTCGTGCTGGAAGCGCTGTCGAAAGCCTTGCCCGACGGCACCTATGTCACCGAGCTTCGAATCGACGGCGACAAGGTTCAGGTGGTCGGCATGACCCAGGACGCGCCATCGCTGATCCGCCTCATCGAGAAATCGCCGCAGTTCGCGCGCGCGACGTTCTTTGCGCCGACCACGCGTGCGCAGAACGAGCCGGGCGAGCAATTCCACATCGAAGCCCGCATCACGCCGTCCTTTGGATCGAATACATGAGCCTCGCCGTGACTTTACGAAAATCGCTCGTCAACTCGCCTCCGGTTGCGGCTGCGGCCTATGCCGCGCTGGTGATCCTGCTGCTTGTGGTCGCCATCAGCTCCGTCGCCGACATTCTGGGCCAGCGCGCGTCGGTGGCGGCGACCGCAGCAATGCTGGAGCAACTGGAGGGCCGCAAGGCGCCTGCGGCAGGACGCGCGGGCGAGGCCGGTATGCCCGCTGGATCCGCTTTCCTCGAAGGCAAAACGGTGACGGTCGCGGGTGCGGCGCTTCTGCAACGCGTCGCCACGGCAGTCACAAAAGCCGGCGGCAATGTGCTGTCGTCGCAGCTTGACGTGCAGGGACCGCATGCCAAGGCCGGCTTCGTCAGCATGGTGGCGAACTGCGAGATGGATCAATCAGCCCTGCAAGCTCTGCTGTACGACCTGGAAGCGGGAATGCCGTTCTTGTTCATCGACCAGCTCGATATCCAGGTGGCGTCGGCAGGCGAAGGCAAGCTGCGGTTTCTTCTCGGCGTTTCCGGACAGTGGCAAGGTGTAAAATGATGTTGCGGAAATATGCCATCCGGTTCGCCGTGCTTGTGCTGCCGCTTTGCGCCGGCGCATCCGCGACATCCGTCAATTCCGATCCGTTCGATGAGCAGGCCGGCGGCACGAGGCCGGATGGCGCGGCGCCCTCGACCTGGAGCGAGCCCACGACATCGGTGGTCGAAGTGACGATTCCGCCGGCCACGCCGAGTGCGCCGGGCCCGTCAGCCGAGCGCCCGCTGAGCGCCAATCCGCTGTGGGCGATGCCGGTCAAGCAATTTTCGGTGACGCGCGAGCGCCCGATCTTCTTGCCGTCGCGGCGGCCGCCGGCTCCGCCTCCGTCGGCGGTGACGGTGGCGAAGCTGATCGCCCCGCCCAAGCCGAAGGAACCCGAGCAGCCGCAGCTTTCGCTGGTCGGCACCATCGCGGGCGACGAAGACCAGTTCGGAATCTTTGTCGATCAGGCGACGAAGAACGTGCTGCGGCTGCGGGTCGGCGAGGATTTTCAGGGATGGAAGCTGCAGTCGGTCAAGGGCCGCGAGGTGGCATTCCAGAAAAACCAGCAGAGCTTTGTCGTGGCGTTGCCGCAGCCAGGCCTTTCGCAGGCGTCCGTCTCCGTGCGCGAGGAAGCAGCGATCGATACAAGGCTGGCGCCGTTCGGCGGACGTCAGCTGCGCGGCGGCCGGCAATAGACCGATCCGTCAAAAGCCGATGCCGGTCTGCTGAAGGCCCACGGTCAAGAGCAGGCCTGCGGCGAGAAAAGGTCCGAACGACAGCGACGTCTGCGCGGTGAGCGCGCGTCCCGATAGTTGCATGACGCCGGCACAGGCCAGTGCCGTCATCGTCGCGACCAGCAAGACCATGGGGATGCCCACGACGCCCACCCAGATTCCTGCAGCCGCAAGGAATTTGACGTCGCCGAGTCCAAGCCCCTGAATGCCGCGATAAGCAAAATAAAGTCGCCGCAGCAGCCAGAACACCAGGCCGATGACGATGCCTTCGCCGATCGCCTCGATCGCAGCGGAAAGATCAGCGGTCGTCCAGATCCGGAGCAAGCCGAGTGCGGCAATTGCGAGGTTGAGCCAGTCCGGAATGATGCCGTCGCGGATATCGATCCAGGCGATCGCGGCGCAGAGGACGCACAACAATGCGAACGGCAATGCGACGGCCATCCAAGTGTCCGATCAGAGAGCGACCGATCACATCTAGCTAGTTTAGCAGCCTTTGCAAAGTGATCGCTTGCTCCCGGGTCTGAAGCGCGATGGCGGTGTGGCTGTAGTCGATATGGACGCCGTGATCGGCCATTTGCCGCAGGATCGCGTCGCCCTTGATGACGTGCAGCCCAACTCCTTCGCTGGCGGGGAAAATACCCAGGACGACATCGTGCGCATGAACGATGGCCCTCAACGCCAGGGCTTCATCACCGGAAGAACTGATGAAATTGCGGGTCTGGGCCGCGAGCTGGCGCAGTTCTTCGAACTCGGTCACTGTTTACTCCAACGCAACTAACGGCGTTAAAGTGACACGATAGGCTTACCGAAAGCTAAACCGCAGACGGTTCCGCGCCAGAAAGAATGTGGCGCCGCCAGCTGCGCCGAATCTAGCCGTCGTACTGGTTCGGTCCCATCGCCCACAGCCACTGGTCGTAGCCCTCGGCAAAGGTGCGGTTGGTCTGCGCGGGATTGCGGTTGATCAGCGGCCGCAGGAACATCGGGTGCGTGGCGCTGCGCACCTCGTGCTCGATGGTGAAGAGGGGCTTGCCGCTTGAGAGATCGACGATATCGCGGAAGCGGTATTGATAAGGGTTATCCTCGCTGTAGATCAGTTTGCGCTCGGCAAGCGCACGGTGCGGGCCCGAGAAATTGGTGATGTAGATCTGGACGTGGTGGCCGTCATATTCCGCGAGCGGCCGGTCGGTCTCGCGAAAGCGCAAGGCCTGGTTCTTGCCGACCTGTACGGAGGTGACGTTGGCGTCGCCATTTTCAAAGCGCGCCGGCATTCCCATGATGTCGGGATAAAAATCCGCGATGCCCTTGGCATTGCCGGTGGGAACGTCGAACTCGACATAGGGAATGCCGAGCGTGATGCGCCCGAAGCGATCGGCGTCGGGTTCATGGCAGCGCAGGCGATTGCCCCAGGGGCAGATCGCCTCGACGTAATCGTTATGCTCCCGATACGCGAACTTCGTGCCGGCGAGCTTGGGTGCGACCTTTGCCAGCCGTTCGAGCAGCGCCTTGCGTCCGGAAATAACCAGCCCGGTATGACCGCGCAGCACCTGCGCCTCGCCGGTCGGCAGGTGAAACTGGCTTCGCCCGACATTGACCCACATGTTGTCGTCGGACGTCATCAGATAGGGGTCGCGCGTCAGCCCGAGGCCGGACACATAGAACAGCGTCGCCAGATGCTGATCCGGCACCTGAACGTTGACGTGTTCGAGATGGATCGAATTGCCGAGGTCTTCAGCGGCGCGATCGAATTTTCCATGCATGGCGGCGATCCTGATACGACGTTGCGCTCATATTAAAGCAGCGAAGCCTCTCGCGCCAACACCTCGGTACGGTCCGAATTTTCACCCCTTCGAAAAACCGCTCACAACGAGACGATTAAGACGAGTGGCAAACGCCGCCGGATCGTCCGGCAGTTCGCCGTCCAGAATCTGCGCCTGTTCCAGCAGCAGGAACGAGAGGTCCGCCGCGCTGTCGCCGGCATTCGCAATCGCCGCTACCAGCGGATGGCGAAGGTTGATTTCGAGAATGGGCTTTGAGCCAAGGCCCGGGTTTTGACGCGCCAGTAGCCGTTCAAGTTCGCGGTCGGGACCGTGGCTGCCGGCGACAAGGCACGACGCACTCGATGTCAGGCGCTGCGAGGCGCGGACGTCGGAGACGCGATCGCCGAGGTTCAGTTTGATCGCAGCAATGATATTTGCTTCATCGGCTTCGGACTTAGTCTCGTCCTTCTTGCTGTCGTCGGTCAGCGGGATCAGGGAGAAGTCGACATCGCCCTGGCTCAACGACTTCAGTGGCTTGCCTTCGAAATCGAGTGGCGCCGACGTCCAGAAGGCGTCGACCGGATCGGTCAGCAGCAGGACCTCGATGCCGCGCGCGGTCGCGGATTCCAGTTTTGGGTTGCTCTTCAGTCGCTCGATGCTGTCGCCGGCCAGGAAGTAGATTTCAGTCTGGTTCGGCTTGAGACCCTCGACATATTGCTTGAGCGTGCGCTTCTCGCCCGCGGTGGTCGTGAACCGCGACAACGCCAGGAGTTTTTCGCGGCGCTCGAAGTCCTCGTAAATGCCTTCCTTGATGACGGGGCCGAACGCATCCCAGACCTTGGCGAACTCGTCCGGCTGTTTGTCGGCGAGCGCTTCCAACTCGCCGATCACGCGGCCGGTCACGGCTTTGCGGATTTGCAGGAGCTGCGGATTGTTCTGCAACATCTCCCGCGAAAGATTGAGCGGCAGGTCTTCGCTGTCGATGACGCCGCGGATAAAGCGCAGGTAAGCCGGCAACAGATCGGCATCGTCGGTGATGAACACACGCCGCACGTAGAGCTTCACGCGGCCCTTGCGCGAGGGGTCGAACAGGTCGAACGGCTTGGTGGAGGGCGCGAACAGGAGCACCGCGTATGAGTATCGGCCCTCGGCGCGGTAATGCAGCGTCATCGCCGGTTCGTCGAAAGCGCCGGCAATCGACTTGTAAGCCTCTTTATAGTCCTCAGGCGTTAGTTCGGATTTCGGCCGCTGCCAGAGCGCGCTCGCCGAGTTGATCTGCTTGGCTTCGCCCTTGTCGTCGACCAGCTCGATCGGAAACTGAATGTTGTCGGAATAGGCGCGGACGATGCGTTCGATCTCGTAGCTTTCCAAATATTTGGCCGCTTCCTTTTTCAGATGCAGGATGATGTTCGTGCCGCGCTTGGGCGCGTGCGCGTCGGTCAGTCCGGCCGGCGCGATTTCGAAGCCGGCGCCGCCGGCGGAAGACCAGATCCAGGCTTCCTCGCTGCCGGCGCGGCGGCTGGCAACGACGATGCGATCGGCCACCATGAAGGCGGAATAGAAGCCGACGCCGAACTGGCCGATCAGGCCGAGGCCATCCTTGGCGTCTTTCAGCCGCGAGACAAAGGATTTGGTGCCGGAGCGGGCGATGGTGCCGAGATTGTCGATCAGCTCCTGCCGGTCCATGCCGATGCCGCTATCGGCGATGGTGAGCGTATCGGCGTTCTTGTCGGGGATGATGCGGATTTTCGGGGCCTCGCCGTCGCCGATCAGCGCAGGCGTCGCGATTGCCTCGTAACGCAGTTTGTCGCAGGCGTCGGAGGCGTTCGAGATCAGTTCGCGCAGAAAAATGTCGGTTTCCGAATAAACCGAATGCACCATCAGGTTCAAAAGTTCGGAAACCTCCGCCTGAAAGGCCTTGGTCTCGACGGTGGGGTCGGCTGTCGTCATCTTCGCTGGCTCGCTCAAACTTACGAAAACCCCGATATAGCGGGCCGCGATTGGAGATCAAGCGCTACGGGCCGCCTTCGGCCGGCCCCAACCCTGTCGAAGGATAGGTCTTGCGCTCGCTCAAATGGCCGACCAGCGAGGTCTTGATGCTCGCAACGTGTTCCCGCATCAGCATTTCCGCCCGCCAGGGTTCGCGCGCCATCACGGCTTCGAAAATCCGGTGATGATCGTCGTGGCGGCGGCGGACATCGTGATATTCGAACACCACGATGTTGCGGGTCGAGGACACCGGCACGTGGTGACAGATGCGGATCATTTCGCTCAGCATGCGGTTGCCCGCGGCGGCCAGCAGCGCGTCGTGAAAATCGCCGTTGATGTCGCGATAGATCGTTAGATCGCCGGCCTCGAACGATCCGCGCTCCAACAGCTTGTCGCCGGCGGCCAGCGCGCGCTCGATGATTTCGCGCTCCGTTGCAGGAAGTCCGCGCTCGGCGGCAAAGCGCACGGCAACGCCTTCGAGCGCGGCGCGGATATCGTAGGCATCGACGATCGCGGGGAGGGGAAATTCGCGCACGGTGAAGCCGCGGTTCGGCGCGTAGTCCAAGAGGCCCTCGCCGGCGAGCGCCTGCAATGCTGCGCGCACCGGCGTGCGCGAGACCGAAAGCGTCTTTGAAAGCTGCACTTCGTTGAGCCGTTCTCCGGCGGAGACCGCGCCACCGAGAATGGCCTCGCGAACGCGGTCCATCACCGACAGCGAGCGGTTGCCGGCGCGCGTGCCGCCTGCCGTTTGGTCCAACAATTCGGTCATTTCCGCGCGAGCTCGTTCTTCGGATGTGTATACACTTGTTGAAATTATATCAGGCCGATGAGCTGAAAATCCAGAGAATTTGCTCTTTGAAGGCCCCTAAGATGAAGTACACTTTCATAAGTGTATGTAATATCTATTGACTCGCTTCAGGCTTTGTCGAACCATGGCCTCACAACGGTACGGGTGGGTGAGGTCGATGGCGCAAAGCATGTCGGAAGTCGGTGAAAACGCCATCGAACTGATCACCGCGGACCGAAACCCGCATTACGAGCCTTTCGGCTGGCACCATTGGCCCGAACATCCGTGGCTCGCCTACCAATTCCGCCGCGGCCTTGGCGAAAGCCAGGAGGGCGGCGGCAGCGTCAGCGAGATCATGCAGGCGGGGTCGCGCATGATCCCGGGCGATCTCGAAAGCTGGCACGCCGAGTGGATGCGGATCGCCGATCGCAACTGGAAGCGCGGCCTGACGGAAGAAAAAGCCGGCCATATCCGCACCGCGATGAACTGTTTTTTGCGCGGGGCCGATTACTATCGGCAGGCGGAGTTTCATCTCGAGCCTGATGACATCAGGCGGCTGCCGACGTTCGAGAAGATGGAAGCGTGTTCGCACAAATTCATCTCCTATTTGAATCCGCCCGGCGAGGTGGTCGACATCCCCTACGAGCCGGGCAAGCCGATCTGCGGTTATTTCGTGCGCGCGCCTTTTCCCGGCAAAAAGCTGCCGGTGCTGATCTGCATGGGCGGGCTGGATTCCATCAAGGACGAGATGTGGTTCATGCAGGCCCATGGCTGCCTGCAACGCGGCATCTCCGTCTTGATGATCGACGGGCCGGGGCAGGGCGGCACGCTGCGGCGTCACAAGATCTATACGCGGCACGACAGCGAAGTGCCGATCGGCAAATGCATCGACTGGCTGGAACGGCGCGGCGACGTCGATACCTCGCGCATTGCGGTGTGTGGCTCCAGCATGGGCGGTTACTACGCCGCGCGCGCCGCCTGTTATGAGCATCGGCTGGCTGCCGCTATTTCACATGGTGCAATCTGGTCGGTGCACGACATGTGGGGCACCAAGGGCGACGATTTCGGGCTCGCCATGCATATCCGCTGGGTGTTCGGCGCCAAGACGATGCGCGAGGCCCATGAAAAGATGAAGCCGTTCACGCTCAAGGGGCATCTGGAGCACATGAAATGCCCGTATCTGGTGCTGCATGGCGGCCACGATGTGCTGACCGTGACCGCGGCGCGCAGCACCTACGATGACGCCAAGGCAAACGGCGTCGATGCGACACTGCGTATCCTTGATCCTGAAGAGACCGGCGCAGAACATTGCCAGCATGACAACCCGACGATCGGTCAGGAAGTGCTGGCTGACTGGCTCGCCGATCACTTCGGTATCGAACAGCGTGCGCTGTTAAGGACTTCCATCAATCCTCTTGTGTGAGGCGTGTCATGACATCAGCCATCAATCTCGGCGTCGATCATCCCAGGGCCGCCGTCGTCGCCATCGACCTGCACCGTGGCCATCTCGATATGACGGTCGCAACCATGCCGACGACACCGGACGTCGCGACGCGCGTCATCGCCGCCAACAAGCGGCTGTTCGACTGGTGCCGTGGTGCCGGCATTCCCGTCATTCATCAGGTGACGTCGTATCGCGATGTCGAGGAAATCCGCGTCAATCCGTTCTGGCGCACCCGCGCCGAGGACCCGAAATCGACGCGCAAGAACGCGATGCGGCACAACATCATCGGCGGGCCGGGCTGCACGGTGATGCCGCAACTTCTGGATCCGCGCGATTTCATCGTCAACACCAAGAAGCGCTACGACTGCTTCCTTGGCACCGATCTCGACTTCCTGCTGCGTTCGCACGGCATCAACACGCTTTTGATCACCGGCGTGAACACCAATTCCTGCGTGCTTGCCACCACGACCGCCGCCAATGTGCGCGATTATTCCGTGATCGTCGTCGAAGACTGCGTCGACAGCATGGACGGCGAGGCGCTGCACAAGGCTGGGCTGGAATGCATCCGCACCGCCTTCGGCTTCGTCATGACCACCGACGAAGTGATGGCGCTGGAAGGCCTTGCGCCACGCAAATTCAGCGCGGCATGATCACCCTGTTTTCCTAGATCGAAAAGAGTACCCACCATGACCGGCCCCATGCTTCCGCGCGAACGCGCCGAATATTCCGCGATCGTCGATCGCCCGCCGCTGAAGCTGCCTGGCGGCGCGCGCATGATCGTCTGGACCATCGTCAATCTCGAGGTCTGGGATATTTCCAAGCCGATGGCGCGACAGGTGCTGCCGGCGCCGACCGGCCTTCCCATGCTGCCGGACGTGCCGAACTGGAGCTGGCACGAATATGGCATGCGGGTCGGCGTGTGGCGTTTCTTCGACCTCTACAAGAAACTTGGCATCGCGCCGACGCTCTCGATCAACGCGCGCGTCTGCGAGGATTATCCGCGCGTGGCAGAGCAGGCGAAGGACGCTGGCTGGGAATTCATGGGCCATGCCTACGAGCAGGGGCCTATCCACAAGGAGACGGACCAGAAAGCGATGATCGCGCGCTCGATGAGCGTGATCGAGAAATTCACCGGCAAGCGTCCGGTCGGTTGGCTCGGGCCCGGCCTGACGGAAACGCTGGAGACGCCGGAAAATCTGGCGGAAGCCGGCGTCAAATATATCGGCGACTGGGTCTATGACGATGAGCCGACGACGATCAAGACCGAAAAGGGTCCGCTGGTGACGCTACCCTACACAGTCGAGCTCAACGATATTCCGATGATGCTGGTGCAGCATCATGACAGCGATCATCTATTGCGACGAACCATCGACAGCTTCGATCGCCTCTATGCCGAGAGCAAGGACCGGCCGAAGATCATGTCGATCGCGATCCATCCTTACATCTCCGGCCAGCCGTTCCGGATCAAATATCTCGAACAGATCTACGACTATGTGAACAAGCATCCCGGCGTGGTGCACTGGAACGGCGAGCAGATTCTCGACTGGTATCAGGGCCAGAAGAAATGACGACCGACGTTCCGCACGCGCTGCCGACAGTTGCGCCGACCGTTGCCGCCATCGCGGGCGGCGGCGCGTTTCCGGTGCGCCGCATCTATTGCGTCGGCCGCAACTATCTCGATCACATCAAAGAGATGAAGGAGGCCGACGAGCGAGATCCGCCGTTCTTCTTCCAGAAGCCGCGCGATGCGATCGTGCTCGATGGCGCGCGCATTCCTTATCCGCCGTTCACAGCGAATTTCCAGTTCGAGGTCGAGCTGGTCGTCGCGCTTGGCAAGGGCGGGCGGGACATCGCCGTTGAGGAAGCGAATGGCCTGATCTGGGGCTATGCCGTCGGCATCGATCTCACCCGCCGCGACCGTCAGTTCGACGCCCGCGACATGCGGCTGCCATGGGAGGTCGGCAAGAGCTTCGATGCCTCGGCGCCGTGCGGGCCGATCGCGCAGAACGACGCCAAGCATTTCGAACATTGTGCGATCTCGCTTTCCGTCAACGGGACGGAGCGCCAGCGTGGCGATATCGGCCAGATGATCTGGGATGTTCCGGAAGTCATCGCACAATTGTCGAAGCAGGTAACACTCGCGCCCGGCGACCTCATCTATACCGGGACGCCTTCCGGCGTCGGTCCTGTCGTGCCGGGCGACGTGATCACGGCCCATATCGACGGCCTGCCGTCGCTGACCATCACCATCGCGCCACCCGAGTCCTGAGTGCTCATCATGCTGCCGACCGAACGCCTCTCTTATTCGCCGATATCAGAACGTCCGCCGCTGAAATTGCCCGACGGCAAGCGCATGGCGGTGTGGGTGATCGTCAATGTCGAGGAGTGGGATGCGAATATGACGATGCCGCGCACGGTCTTGACGCCGCCGGCCGGCGGGTCGCCGTCGCCCGATATTCCGAACTGGGCCTGGCACGAATACGGCAATCGCGTCGGCTTCTGGCGTCTGCTCAAGACATTCGACGAGTTCGAGCTCCCGGCTGCGCTCGCCATCAACGGCTCGGCGCTTGCAGCGTACCCTGCCATCGTCAAGGCTGCGGTGGAGCGCAATTGGGAATTCATGGGCCACGGCTTCACCCAGCGCAACATGCAGAAAGTCGAGAACGAGCGCGAGGACATCCGCAAGACCGCCGACGTCATCGAAAAAGCGACCGGCAACCGTCCGCGCGGCTGGCTTGGTCCAGGTCTCACCGAGACCTGGGAGACGCCCGATCTGCTGAAGCAGGAAGGCTATGATTATGTCGCCGATTGGGTGCTCGATGATCAGCCGGTGTGGCTCAAGACCACCACAACGCCGATCGTGAACATTCCCTACACCCAGGAGTGCAACGACGTCGCCATGATGCTGATCCAGCATCACAAGGCGAGCGAATATTCCGATCGCGCGCTCGATCAGTTCGAGCAGATTTACGCTGACGCTGCCGACTCTGCGCGCGTCATGGCGCTCGTCATCCATCCCTACATCATGGGCGCGCCGCATCGCGCCAAATATTTCCGCCGCATCTTCGAGACGATCCGGCACAAGCCGGATGTCGCCTTCATGACCGGCGAACAGATCCTCGAGTGGTATCTCAAGACAGGACCGAAAGCGCCTTAAAGGGATGAGCGCGTTCCAGCTCCTCAATGGATTGACCTATGCCGCGCTGCTGTTCGTGGTCGCGAGCGGCTTTACGTTGATCTTTGGGCTCTTGCGCATCGTCAATCTCGCCCATGGCGCACTTTATCTGCTCGGCGGCTATATCGGCTTTGCGGTCGCGACCCGAACCGGCAGCTTCGCACTTGGTGGCCTGGGAGCGATGACGGCGATCGCCGCGGTCGGCTTTGTGCTCGATCAGGGACTGCTGCGTTTTGTCCGCGGCAACGAACTGCGCCAGGTGCTTTTGACGCTGGGCTTTGCGTTCGTGCTCAACGATATGGCGCTAGTGATCTGGGGCGGCGACAGTTTTACGGTGCCGATCCCGCAAATGCTGAAAGGCGGCATGCGGGTGTTCGGCGTGTACTATCCGACATACCGCCTGTTCGTGCTGGTGACGGGCATCGTGGTCTTCGCAGGCCTCTGGCTTCTGCTCAATCACACCCGGCTCGGCGCGCTGATCCGTGCCGGAGTCGACGACGCCGAAATGGTGGAAGCCTCCGGCGTCAACATCCGCCGCGTCTTTCTCGTGACCTTCCTGCTCGGTTCTGCGCTCGCCGGCCTTGGCGGTCTGATGGGCGGCGCGTTCCTGTCTCTATATCCGTCGGCTGATGCGGAAATCCTGGTGTTCAGCCTTGCCATCGTCATCATCGGCGGGCGAGGCAGCCTTGTCGGCGTCGGCGTCGGCAGTCTGCTCGTCGGACTTCTCAACACGCTCGGGCAGGTGATGTTTCCTGAACTCGCCTACTTCGTGATCTTCGGGCCGATGGCGCTGCTGCTCGCATTCCGCCCGCTCGGCCTGTTCGGACGGGCGGCCACGTCATGACCGACGCTGGACCCCAGCCGATCAGGATTGCCGGCATGACCGGCCGCGCCATCATCATCGTTCTCCTCGTGCTGGCGATTGCGGCCGCGCTGCCGCTCACTCTGTCGAACTATCAGATCGGGCTTGCCACCGAGATGCTGATCTTCGGCACGCTCGCGATGTCGATCGATATCCTGGCCGGCTTCGCGGGCCGCACCTCGCTCGGCCACGGCGCGATCTTCGGCGTCTCCGGCTATGTCGTGGTCTACGCCTCCGCGCAGGCTGGCCTGTCGCCTGCAGCGGCGATTGTACTCGGCGTTATAGCGGCGACACTGGTTGCGATGATCTTTGCGCTGCTCGCGGTGCGAACGTCAGGCGTTTATTTCCTGCTGCTGACGCTCGCGCTCGGCATGATCGTCTGGGGCATCTGCCTGCGCTGGACGCAGGTGACGGGTGGCGAGAATGGC
This sequence comes from Bradyrhizobium sp., assembly GCF_035652035.1. Taxonomy (GTDB): domain Bacteria; phylum Pseudomonadota; class Alphaproteobacteria; order Rhizobiales; family Xanthobacteraceae; genus Bradyrhizobium. Next base: position 66,544 of record NZ_DASREO010000048.1, on the reverse strand, counting down.
CTGCGCGGTGACGTGCGTCCGGCGTTTCTGGTGGCGCATCGCACATTCTATTGGGCCGTGCTCGCGGCCACGGCGGTCGTGAGCTACGCAATGTGGCGATTTGTCCGCTCGCCTTTCGGCCTGACGCTGCTCGGCATCCGCGACAGCGAAAGCCGCATGAAGAGCCTGGGCTATAATGTGCCGCTGCATCTGTTCCTCGGTTTTGCGGTGTCCGGCTTCTTTGCCGGCATCGCGGGTGCGCTCTATGCGATGTTCAACAATTTCGTCAGCCCCTCGACGGTCGCGCTGGCGCAATCGGTCGAGGGCGTGCTGATGATGATCGCCGGCGGCGTCGGCACGCTGTTCGGCGGTTTCGTTGGCGCGGCCGCCATCATCACACTGGAGAATGTCGTCAGCGCCTATACGGAGCGCTGGCAGACCGTGCTTGGCTTGACATTCATCGTCATCATGATCTTTGCGCCGGAGGGCATCATCGGCGCGCTGCGCGCTATTCTAATGTCCCGATTCCGAAGTTCGTCGCATTTCGCGGAGCCAGGTTTCGAACTTCGGAATCGAAAGGACACTAGCTAACTTATTAATCTAGTGTGGCCTTGGTTCAGAGGTCCGCATGACCAGTCCGCCGCAAAAGCGATGCGGACTTCTGAACCGCCGCACTAGCGCGCGAGGCGAGGGCAACAGGGAACGCTATAAGGGCAATTGATCGTTTCAGAAGAGGGTATTGAGATGGACCGCAGGCAATTCCTTAAAAGTTCGACCGCTGCCGTTGCTGCCGCAGGCACAGGCGCGATGCCGTGGCGCGCGCGGGCGCAAGCCGCTCCCATCAAGGTCGGTTTGCTCGCGCCGCTCACCGGCGTGGTCGCCTCCGGCGGCAAGGAGATGGTCGAGGGCGTGCAGTTTTATCTGGAGTCCGTGAACTACCAGATCGCCGGCCGCAAGGTTGAACTTGCGATTGAAGACGACGCCTCCAATCCCGATACAGCCTTGCAAAAGGCGCGACGGCTGGTCGAGCAGGGCAATTCCCACATGCTGATCGGCGATCTCCTCGCCAATACCGGTCTTGCGGTCGCCAACTACGTCAAGGGCACCGGCACGCCGTATTTCATTCCGATCATCGCCGCCGACGACCTGACGCAACGCCAGCGCATCAGGAACGTGATCCGCGTTGCCGGCTATTCCGCGAGCGCCTTCACCCATCCGTTCGGCGATTGGTGCTTGAAGCAAGGCTACAAGAAGATCGCGACCATCAGCCAGGATTACACCTTCGGTCACGAACAATGCGGCGGTCTTGCCCAGGTCTTCACCGAGGGCGGCGGCGAGATTGTCCAGCAGTTCTGGCATCCGCTCAATACCGCGGATTTCAGCCCGTATCTCGGCCAGCTCGCGGACCTCAAGGTCGACGCGATCTTTGCGATGGAAACCGGCGCGGACGCTACGCGTTTCATCCAGCAATATGCGAGCTTCGGGTTGAAGGGGAAGACGCCGCTGCTGGGCGCGATGAATGCCACGGATCAGTCCGTGATCCGCACGCTCGGCGAAGAATGCGACGGCATCATCGCAGCCGCTCACTTCGCGGAAGGCTCGGACAATCCGGTCACCCAGAAGTTCGTCAAGGAGTACGAAGCCAAGTACGGAAAGATCCCATCGCTGTACGGCTTCTCGATGTATTCCGGCATCATGTGGGTGGCGCAAGCGGCGGAAAAGATCGGCGGCAAAGTCGAGGACCGTGACGCCTTTATCGATGCTGTGCTCAAGACCGAGCTCGTCGGCTCGCCGCTCGGCAAGACCGTCAAGTTAGATGCCTACGGCAACCCGATCTACGACGTCCAGATTCGTAAAACGGTGAAGCGCGCCGACGGAAAATTCTGGAACGTGCCGATCACGAGCTATCCCGGCGTTTCTCAATTCTGGAAATACGATCCCGAGACCTACATGAAGCAACCGCCGTATTCGCGGAATTTTCAGGGGATCAAGAAGGCCTGATCACGAATGACCTGGACGCGGCCTTCGCCGCGTCCCGCTTAAACGGTAATCGTTGTGTCCGAACCGATCCTCTCTCTGTCCGATGTGGTCGTGGCGTTCGACGCGCTTCGCGCGGTCGACGGCGTCAGCCTCACCGTGCCGCAGGGGCAGCGCCGCGCCATCATCGGACCCAATGGTGCCGGCAAGACCACGCTGTTCAACGCCATCGCCGGCGTCCTGCCGCCGACGGCAGGGAAGATCGCTTTCGACGGTCACGATATCACCCGTCTGCCGCCACATCGGCGGGCGCGGCTCGGCGTGTCCCGCACCTTCCAGATCACCAATCTTTTTCCGCGGCTCTCCGTGCGCGACAACATGGTGCTGGCCTTGCGCGGAAAATCGACGCGCAAGTTTTCGCTGTTCGGCAGGCCCGATGTCGATACCCGGGAAGGGCCGCAAATCGCGGCGGCGCTCGACGCAGTGCGGATCGCCGGCCGCGCCGATGTGCTTGTGAACGACTTGTCCTACGGCGAGCAGCGCCAGCTCGAGATCGCGCTCTCGCTCGTCACCTCGCCGCGGCTGTTGCTGCTGGATGAGCCCGCCGCCGGGCTCTCGCCTTCGGAACGCTCGATCGTCGCGGAGATCATCCGCGCACTCGGCCGCGACATCACCGTCGTGTTGATCGAGCACGACATGGACCTCGCGCTCGGGCTCGTCGATCGCGTCACCTGCATGTTCGAGGGTCGCGTTCTGGTCGAGGAGGCGCCGGACCAAATCCGGCGTAACAAGCAAGTGCAGGAAGTCTATTTGGGGCGGCCGCGTCATGCTTGAGGTTCGCGATCTGCACAGCGGTTACGGCGAAGCGCAGGTTCTGCGCGGCGTCTCGCTCGATGTCGCGCCGGGCGAGATCGTCGCTGTGCTTGGCCGCAACGGCATGGGCAAGACCACGCTGATCCGCTCCATCATGGGCCTGACGCCGCCGCAAATCCGTTCCGGCTCAATCAGCTGGCGCGGCGAGAGCCTGGCCGGCTTGCGGCCGCATGATATCGCCGGACGCAAGATCGCCATCGTGCCGCAGGGACGGCGGCTGTTTCCGTCGCTGACGGTGACCGAGCATCTGACCATGCTGAAGGGGGCTCGGGCCAAGGGCGGATGGACGCTCGATCGGGTGTTCGGCCTTTTCCCGCGATTGGCCGAACGGCGTCACCATCGCGGCGGGCAACTTTCCGGAGGCGAGCGCGGCATGCTCGCGGTCGGCCGTGCGCTGATGATCGATCCGGAACTGATCCTCATGGATGAACCTTCCGAAGGCCTCGCGCCCGTCATGGTGCAGCACCTCGAAGGCATCGTGCGCGATCTCAAGGGGGAGGGGTTGTCGATCCTTCTGGTCGAACAAAATCTCTACAGTGCGCTCGCAGTTGCCGACCGCGTCTATGTGCTGGAGACCGGGCAGGTCGTGCATCAGGCCGATGCGGCCGCGATGGCGCAGCAGACCGACGTGCTGTTCGCGCGCCTTGGCGTCCAGTAAAAATCCGCCTGCAGCCGCAAACGCTACACGTAATCGGAATCGGTCAATTGAAAACGCGCAAAGTGCGGATCGGTCTCTGAAACGCAGTCGCGAAACTGCACCAGGATCGGCGGCCGCAGCCGCTCCGGCAGCGCGAAGCCGGGTAAATGCGGCAGGCTGTCGTTGAGGCCAGCGTAGACAAAGACAGGATGTCTCCAAAGGCGGCAGGCCGCGCGGATCAGGGTGCGGATATCGGTTGACGTGACTTCGGCGCCCGGGCGCGCGAAGAAGCCGCACAACAGCGCGTGGCTGATACCGCGTCTCTTGCGCGAAGAGGAGACCAGCAGGAGATTATCGGTCGCATGAATGGCGTATTCGCTGGTCGGATCGCTGATGCGGTCGTAGAGCGTCGCCCCATCCCAGTGCAGCCCGTTCTCCGAGGCGGGCGTCGCAAAGGCCGACAGGCGCCCGATCGCTTCGTCTTTCGGCATCGCCTTGATGTCAGCTGAAAACTGAACGACTGCCCCCCGCGGCCAGCCAGCACTGATGCCGATGCGCGTCGGCAGCAAGAGAAAGGGATGCACTTTCATGAAGCGGGCGTTGAGCGGGGCCGAGATCGGATTCGGCAAACCGAGGATGACGCGAACCTGTTTTGCCTCGCAGATCCGTTCGGCCTCCTTGTAGATGCGACGCACCAGCACCGGCGAGCGGTAGGCTTGCAGGATGAAGAGGTCAATCAGCTGCGTAGCGACGACAGGCGCGCCGTCGAGATGGACCTTCTGGTGCAACAGGACGATCTGGCCGACTTTCTTGTCGCCGTCGAAGGCAGCGACCACCGCGGCTCCCTCTCCGAAGCCGCGCTCGTAAAGCCACTTCATCCGCTGCGGGGAAAATTTGACGTGCTTTGATCCGAACGCTTCGGTCGCAATCAGCGCCGTGCTTTCGAAATCGACGGATGTCTCTTCCGAAACGGTGATCATCCGAATCAGGCCCCAGTGGCGTCAGCACATTCCCCGCCGGCACCTTAGCCCAAAATGGAACCCTTGCGGGGGTAGGATGGAACACCCATCTGAGCGGCCCAAAGGATTTTGATCATGCTGGACTTTACTCAATATGGCGCCGGCGGCCTGGGGTCGCCTGCGCCGGCTGCAACCCCCGATAGCGATCAGCCTCTGCTCGATGCCTATTCGAATGCCGTCATCGGCGTCACCGAACGCGTTGGACCGGCGGTGGTCCGCGTCGAAACCGGCGCGCAGACGCCTGCCGGCCGGACGCGCGGCGGCCTCGGATCCGGCATCGTGATTTCGCCTGATGGCCTGGTTCTGACCAACAGCCATGTGGTGGGCTCGTCCAAGCAGATCCGCTTGCAGGACATTGAAGGCATCGTCACCGATGCCCGCGTGCTCGGGGTCGATCCCGACACGGATCTGGCGCTGCTCCGTGCCGACGGCGCGCGCGATCTGCACTACGCCTCGCTCGGCAATTCGCGCAATCTGCGCCGCGGCCAGCTGGTGGTGGCGATCGGCAATCCGCTCGGATTCGAATCGACGGTGACGGCCGGTGTGGTCTCCGCGCTCGGCCGCTCGATCCGCTCGGTGAGCGGGCGGACCATCGAGGACGTGATCCAGACCGATGCGGCGCTCAATCCCGGCAATTCCGGCGGTCCGCTGGTGTCGTCGGCCGGCGAGGTGATCGGCATCAACACCGCGATCATCTCTGGCGCGCAGGGCATCTGCTTTGCGGTCGCCAGCAACACCGCGCAATTCGTGCTCTCGGAGATCATCCGTCACGGCTACGTCCGCCGCGCTTACATCGGCGTGTCCGGCCAGACCGCGCCGGTGCCGCGGCGGCATGCGGTGTTGGCCAATGTCGAGAACAAGATGGGCGCGCTGCTGGCGCAGATCGAGCCGAACGGGCCGGCCTCGCGCGCCGGGATTTTGCCGGGCGATGTCGTGATCAGTCTCGACGGCGTCGCCATCCATGGCGTCGACGACCTGATCCGGGTGCTCGATCGCGACCGCATCGGCCGCACGCTGAAGATGGACGTGCTGCGGCTCGGCCGCTTGCGCGAGATCGACATTCATCCCGTCGAGCGCAAGACGGTGAAGTCGTAAGAGCAACGCCGACCCCTCATGGTGCTGCTTTCCCTCTCCCCTTGTGGGAGAGGGTGCCTAGGCGACCTTTGGTCGCCGTCGAAAAGATGGACGCCGATGCTTTGCATCGGCTACGGCGCAGCGAGGGCGGGTGAGGGGTTCTTTCCTTGGACACACACCCCTCATCCGTCGCGGACTTCGTCCGCGCCACCTTTTCCAACAAGGGGAGAAGGCGGAAAGAGGAGCGCCTCCTCAGGATGAGGCGAGAGAGCTACGCCTGCAACGCCGCCAAGAGCTCGTCCGGCTGCTCGACCATCATCATGTGACCGGCGCCCGGGAGCACAATCGTGCGGGCGTTCGGGATCGCGGCCGCCAGTGCCTTGCCGGCCTTCGCCGGGGTCATCATGTCGCGTTCGCCGAGGATGACTGTCACGGGCACTTTGATCTGTGCCGCAGCGGCGAGCGCATTCTGATAAGCGTTGCAGGCGGCAAGATCGCTGTGGAGCACGCCGGGCGCGCATTTCTGCAACACGCGCTGTGCGCCCTGATGCATCCAGAGACCAGGTGCGAGGCTGCCGCCGAGTTCGGCCGCAAAACCAAGCCCCCAGATCGAAACCATGTCGATCGCGGCAACATCGTTCGCCTCGGCGGCCTTCAGGAGGTCGGGCCCAACGGTCATGACCGCGGCCGTTGCGATCAGGCTCAAGCCAGAGACTCGGTCGGGGTGCCGCGCTGCGGTCTCGAGCGAGATCAGCGTGCCCATGGAATGGCCGATCAGCCTGGCTTTGGCCGCACCGGCCGCGTCGAGCAAGGCGGCGGTCCAGTCGGCCATGTCGGCGATGGTCGGAAGTGCTTTTCCGGCGGAGCGGCCGTGACCGGGCAGGTCGGGCGCCAGCACCGAAAAACCATGGTGTGCGAACCAGCGGCTATGCAACGCCCATGTCGAATGATCGAAGCCGGCGCCGTGCAGCATCACCACCGCCGGTAGCGACTTGTCGAACGGCTTGCCGCCGGTCGCCACGAATACGTCAGCGCCATTCACTGAAAGCTGCATGATTCAAACTTTCTGCGAGGCGCGCAGCGCCTGGTTCAGATCGTCGATGATGTCTGTGGCCGCCTCGATGCCGATGGACAGCCGCACCAGTTCCTCGCCGATCCCGGCGGCTTTCAACTGATTGGCGTCCATCTGCTGATGCGTGGTCGAGGCAGGATGAATGACGAGCGTCTTGGCGTCGCCGACATTCGCGAGATGGCTGATCAGCTTGAGGCTTTCGATGAACTTCTTGCCGGCGGCGCGGCCTCCCTTGATGCCGAAGGAGACGATCGAGCCTGCGCCGCGCGGCAGCAGCTTTTTCGCGAGCGCGTGGTCCGGATGGCTATCGAGTGCCGGATGCAATACCCAGTCGACCGCCTTGTTGGCGTTGAGAGATTCCAGCACCGCGAGCGTATTGCTCATGTGCCGTTCCATGCGCACCCCTAACGTCTCGATGCCTTGCAAGAGCTGGAAGGCGTTGGTTGGCGACAGGCACGCGCCGAAATCGCGCAGGCCTTCGGTGCGCGCGCGCATGATGAAGGCAGCCTGGCCGAACTGCTCGTCGAAGACGATGCCGTGATAGCCGGCATAGGGCTCGGTCAGCACCGGAAACTTGCCGGACGCGCGCCAATCGAAGTGGCCGCCGTCGACGACGACGCCACCGATGGCGATGCCGTGTCCACCCAGCCATTTGGTCGCGGAGTTCATCACGATATCGGCGCCGAGCTCGATCGGCCGAGAGAGAAACGGCGTCGCAAAGGTATTGTCGATCAGAAGCGGGATTTTGGCGTCATGCGCGATTTGCGCAACCGCCGGAATATCCAGCACTTCGAGGCCCGGATTGCCGATGGTCTCGCCGATTACAAGTTTCGTGTTCGACCTGATTGCGGCGCGGAATTCATCGTGCGCGCGGGGTTTGACGAACGTCGTCGTGATGCCGAAGCGCGGCAGCGTATGTGCCAGCAGATTGATGCTGCCGCCATAGAGCGACGATGACGCGACGATGTGATCGCCGGCGTTGAGCAGCGTGGCGATGGCAAGATGCATCGCGGCCATGCCGCTGGCGGTCGCGATTGCGCCGACGCCGGCCTCCAGCGCCGCGATCCGCTCCTCCAGCACCGCCGTCGTCGGATTGGAGATGCGCGTATAGATGTGGCCGGCGCGTTCCAGGTTGAACAAGGCTGCCGCATGGTCGGCGTCCTGAAAGACATAGGACGTGGTCTGGTAGATCGGCACGGCGCGCGCGCCGGTCGCGGGGTCGACGCGTTGCCCGGCATGCAGGCTCAGGGTTTCAAAGGCAGGCGGCTTGGGGGTGGGCATGCAGCTCCTCTCGCGAGGGAATTTTGTTGGAATCTGTCAATCCCTCGAGACGGCGCTTCGCGCCTCCTCGGGATGAGGCCGGTACTTGCGGTTCGACTTAGATCCTCATGGTGAGGAGCCGCGTCGCTTCACGCGGCGTCTCGAACCATGAGGCCGCATGGATATCATCTCACACGTGCACCGGCGCGCGAACCCGCCCGGCATTGCCGAACACGCGCAAGTATCGCTCGACTTCACTCGGCATGCCGGTTGCCTTTTCCGGGTTGTCCGAGAGCTTGACCGCAGGCCGGCCGTCGACCGACGTCACCTTGCAGACGATCGAGATCGGATCGAGGTAAAGCGAACTGTCCGGCGCACAGTCGATAAAGTCGTTGGTGAGGTTGGTGCCCCAACCGAAACTGATGCGGACCCGGCCGGCAAAGTGCCGGTGGATCTCCTCGATCGCATCGACATCCATGGCGTCGGAGAACACCAGAAGCTTTTCCTTCGGGTTCTTTCCCTTTTGCTTCCACCACGCGATGATTTCCTCGCCGGCCTGGATCGGCGGCAGACTGTCGGGGCGAAAGCCGGTCCAGTCTGCGACCCATTCCGGCGCGTCGCGCAGGAAGGCCTTGGTGCCGAAGGCGTCGGGCAGCGCAATCAGGAGATTGCCGCCATAGGTGTGGCGCCATTGATCGAGAATGCGGTAGGGCGCCCATCGCAATTCTGTGTCGTCGTTGGCGAGCGCGGCGGCGACCATCGGCAGCTCATGGGCGTTGGTGCCGATCGCTTCCAGGTCGCTGTCCATCGCGAGCAGCACGTTGGATGTGCCGGTGAAGGCGGGGCCGAGCCCTTCCTTGACCGCCTCTACGCACCAGCGCTGCCACAGGAAGCCATGGCGGCGGCGCGTGCCGAAATCCGACAGCCGCAGGTCGTCGAGCTTCTGCAAGCGCTCGACCTTGGCCCAAAGCTTGGCCTTGGCGCGGGCATAGAGCACGTCGAGCGCGAAGCGGCCCTGTCCCTTCATCACCTGGCGCGAACGCAATTCGTTGAGAATGGCGAGTGCCGGAATTTCCCACATCGTGGTGTGGGTCCAAGGCCCGTAGAAATTCAGCTCATACTGGCCGTCGACTTTCTTGAGTTCGTATTCGGGCAGCCGGAAGTTCGAGAGGTAGTTGATGAAGTCGGGCGCGAACATCTGGGTCTTGCCGTAGAACGTGTTACCGGCAAGCCAGATCAATTCCTTCTTGGAAAAGCGGATCGAGCGGGCGTGGTCGAGCTGCGCGCGCAGCTCGCTTTCGTCGATCACCTCGGCGAGCCGGACGTGCTTGGAGCGGTTGATGACCGAAAAGGTGACCTTCTGATCCGGATAGAACTCGCGGATCATCTGCACCATCAGCAGCTTGTAAAAATCGGTGTCCAGCAGGCTGCGCACGATCGGGTCGAGGCGCCAGCCATGGTTGTAGGTCCGGGTCGCAATGTCGGTCACTGTCATAGGCGAAGTCTAGCCCGCCCCGGGAACCGCAACTAGTGGGTTTGAACCCCGGCGCTTTGCCGAATCCGCATGATCGCGTCCTTGACCCCCGTCCAGGCCGGCTTTTCCGGGGCGAATTGCTGGCGAAGATATCCGACCAGCTCGGTGAGATGGTCATCGGACAGGTGGTCGGCGAAGGCCGGCATATAGCCAAGGTCGCTCGAGACCGGGTTCGCTATGCCGTGCAGGATCACCTGGATCAGGTTGTCGGGGGTGGCGGCGTGCACGTTCGTGTTGAGCGCCAGCGACGGCCGGCTGCCGAACAAAGGCGGCCCGCTGACCGCGTGACAAACGGCGCAGGCGCCTTCGTAAACGCGCTGGCCGAATGGCGAGGTCGCGACGATCCGCGTTGCGGTCGCGCTTTCAAGCTGGGCGGCGAGGGCCTCAAGGTTTGGTTTGCCGGTTGCCGTTTCGTTGAAGGAGGCCAGGTAGACCGCCATGGCTCGGATGTCTTCGTCGGGCAGCGCCTTGAGATCCCGGACGACCGGGGCCATTGGACCGGCGGCAACCCCGTGGAAGCGCGAGAAGCCGATCCGCAAATAGGCAAACAGTTCGTCTTCGGACCACGGAATGGGCGCCTGCGACAGCGAGGTCAAAGCCGGCGCTTCCCAGCCCTCGGCAAAGCCGCCAGCCAAATAGGCGCTCGCTCTTTCCGCGCCGAACGCATTGCGCGGCGAATGGCAGGCGGCGCAATGGCCGAGGCCTTCGACGAGATAGGCGCCCCGATTCCAATTGGCTGATTGTTTCGGGTCGGGCGCGAATGTTTCTGCGCGATGGAAAAGCGCATTCCAGCCAGCGAGTAATGGACGCCAGTTGAAGGGGAAGGCGAGGTCGTGGGCGCGATTGGTCTGGCTCACCGGGGCCTGCGCCATCAGGTAGGCGTAGAGCGCCTGCAGGTCAGCGTCGCTCGCTTTGGCGAAATTGGTGTACGGAAATGCGGGATATAGATGCCGGCCGTCGCGATGGATGCCGTCGCGCATCGCGCGCTCGAACGCTGGGTAAGACCAGTCGCCGATGCCGGTTTTGACATCGGGCGTGATGTTGGTGCTCCAGATCACGCCGAATGGCGTCTCGATGGCGCGTCCACCGGCATTGAGAACGCCATCGATTGCCGTGTGGCACGTCGCGCAGTCGCCGAGCGCCGCAAGTTGCCGGCCGCGCTCGATCGTCGCGACTGAGAACACCGACGCATCGGGCCGCGCGATCGGCGCGATCGACCGCCATGGCAAAATCGCGGCGGCAATGCCAAAGCCGCCGGCAAGAAGTGCTGCGGCTGTGGCGAAGGCGCCGCGGCGTTTGGCGAACGGATTCTTCCACCGGCTTAGATCTACTCGCGACGGCGCGGCGAGGGCGCTTGGCGGCGCTTGTTCGCCCCCGCGAAGCCCAGCGAGAATTCGCTCCGGCGTGAACGGTGGCTCGCGGAAGCGCACGCCGGTGGCGTCAAAGATCGCATTGGCAATCGCGGCCGCGCTCGGGACGGAAGCGGATTCGCCGACCCCCAGCGGCGGCTGATCGACCCTCGGCAGCATCAGCACGTCGATCTTGGGCAGCTCGGGGAATTTGATGATGGGGTAGGCGCCCCATTCGCGGCTCGCCACAGTGCTGCCGCTGAACGACACCTCTTCCATCAGCGCGCGGCTGGTCGACTGGATGACGTTTCCTTCGATCTGGTGGCGCACGCCGTCCGGATTGATCATGAGGCCGGAATCCTGCCCCGCTACCACGCGCGTGACGCTGACATCGCCCGTGGCTTTGTTGACCGCAACGTCGGCAATCCAGGCCGACCACGCCGCGCCATAGCCGGGAAACTTGCTGTGCACGTAGAGCGCATAGGCGAAGCCGCGGCCGTGCACGACGTCGCCGTCGCTCTCTTTTTCCTGCCGCACCGGACGCGGCTCCCAGCCGGCGCGCTCGGAGACCGCGTTGACGAGATCGACCGCGCGTTGGTCCTTCAGATAGCGCAGGCGGTATTCGATCGGGTCGACTTTTGCCTCGGTCGCGAGTTCGTCGATGTAGGACTCATGTGCGAACGTATTGGGCAGTGCCGATACGCCGCGAAACCACGATGCCCGCATGATCGGCGGCATGTCGTGCGCCACCACGCGCAGATGATCGTAGTCGTAAGGCGGGATCGCGGTGCGATCGCCCATCTCGGAGACGGCCGGGGTCGGCGAGATCGTGCCGGTCAGAAGCAGCGCCAGCATCGGCGCGCCGTTGGACGGATAGCGGGTGGCGAAATCATAACCGGCGACGCCGCCGTCAGCATTCAATCCGCCCTTGACGTCGACCAGTTGCGCGGTGCCTTTCGGCTCCCAGACGTGTTCCTGCTCGCGCGTGAGCTGGACGCGAACAGGCCGTCCGACCGCGCGCGACAACAATACGGCATCCGCGGAGACGTCGTCGGCGCAGTTGCGGCCATAGCAGCCGGCCGCTTCCATCCGGATGACGTCGATCTCGGTCTCCGGCCGCTGCAGCAACAGCGCCAGATCGCCGCGCAGGATGTGCGGATTTTGCGTGCCGGACCAGACGCGAACCTGGTCTTGCGTGAAGTCCGCGACCGCGCAGGACGGCCCGATCGAGGCGTGCATCTGGTACGGCCAAAGATAAGTCCGGTCGATCGGCTTCGCCGCGCCTTTCAACGCTTCCTCGACATCGCCTTTGTCGATCAGGGAGCGCGGCGTCGATGGATTGACGCGCAGCGCCTTCTCGATGTCTTTCAGGTCCGGCGTCGGCACCTTCTTCCAGGTGAGCTTGAGCCGGCTCGCAGCGCGAATCGCATTTTCCTCACGCTCGGCGACCACGCCGACGAAGTCGGCGATGCGCACCACCGCAACGAGGCCGGGAATATCTCGGACCGAGGATTCATCGACTTCAAGAAGACTCGTGCCGACGAAATCGCCGCCATCGACGCCGGCATAGGGCGGACGGACCACGCGTCCGTGCAGCATGCCGGGCACGCGCATGTCGTGAACGTAAACCAGTTCGCCGGTCGCCTTCGCCGGCAGATCGACGCGCGGCACGCTTTGCCCGACGATGCGATAGTCGCTGGTAGCCTTGACCTTCACATCCTCGGCGAGTTCGAGCCGGATCACATCATCGCCGATCAATTCGCCATAGCTGACCGAGCGGTTGTGACCACGGACCAGCCCATCCTCGATCACGAGTTCTTCCAGCGGCAATTCGAGCCGCTCGGCGGCGCGCGCGATCAGGAATTGCCGTGCTTGCGCCGCGGCCTTGCGCAGCGGCACGGCGGTGATCTGGATGGTTTCGCTCGCAATCGTCGCCCCCTGATTGGGCACGCGCGAGGTATCGCCGAGCACCACTACGACGCGCGCAAAGGACACGTCGAGTTCTTCGGCGACGATCTGCCCAAGTGAGGTGCGAATGCCCGTGCCGAGATCGACATGGCCGTTGAAGGCCGTGACCGATCCATCCGCGGTAATCTTGATGAAGGTTTCGAGATCGCTGGCTCCGGCCGGCCGGACCACCGTCAGTATTCCCGCGCGATTTTCGCTGCGATCGGAGGGATCGTACGCGCTCATTAATCGTGCGCCTCGACCAAGCTACCTGCCGCGCGCATCACGGCTCGAATAATTTCAACATGCGCGCCGCAACGGCACAGATTGTAACGTAGCGCTTCCATCGCCTCCTGTTCGGTCGGGTGCGGATTGCGCGCGAGCAGCGCCTTGGTGGTCATGATCATGCCGTTGAGGCAATAGCCGCATTGCGCGGCCTGCTCGGTGATGAAGGCGTCCTGCACGGGATCGGGAGCTTCACGCGAGCCGAGACCTTCGAGCGTAACAATTTCACGATCGACACATCCTTCAATAGGGATGACGCAGGAACGCGCAGCCACGCCGTCGATCAGCACGGTGCAGGTGCCGCATTCGCCGAGGCCGCAGCCGTATTTCGGTCCGTTCAGTGCGAGATCGTTGCGCAGCACATAGAGCAGGGCGGTGTCGGCGGACGCAGCCACCTCGTGGATCCGGCCATTGACGTTCAGGCGGATCGGAGCATCCATGCGTGCGACTTTCGGGCTCTTCGCGCTCAGTTTAAGGGCGTTTCGAGAATAACGTTTGCATACAAACGTGCAAGTCTGCGCATGAAACGCGCTTGACAGTCTCCCGGAGCGCGCGCAACATCGTTCGTATACGAACAAAATGCCGACGCCTCGGTGAGGTCGGCTCGCGAGAGCTCGTTCATGTCAACTGATGCGACGACCTCCGACAAGATCCGCTGCGATGCCTGCCCCGTGATGTGCTACATCAAGCCGGGCGCGGCCGGCGCGTGCGACCGCTACGCCAATCACGATGGCCAACTCGTCCGCGTCGACCCGCATGTTCTTTTGGAACGAACGGTCTCGCACGGCGGACGGCTGGTGCCGTTCCAGGCGAGCGGCGACTGGGACGGCAAGCTGGTCCACGAGCCGGACGTGTTCGTCACCGCGATCGGCGCCGGCACCACCTATCCTGATTATAAGCCAGCGCCGTTTATCGTGTCGTCAGAGATCGACGGCGTTGACATGGTCACGGTCGTGACTGAAGGCATCTTCTCTTACTGCGGCGTCAAGGTGAAGATCGACACCGATCGTTTCCTCGGGCCGGAGACCGCGACCGTGCGGGTGCAGGGCGAGGCGGTCGGCCACGTCACGACCAGCGAATACGGCTCGCAGATGTTGTCGCTCGGCGGCGTGCATCATCTGACCGGCGGATCGAAGAAGGAAGGCCGCGTCACCTGCGACGCGCTGATGGATTTGAGCAACTGCAAGCCGGTCGAGATGACCATCGACGGCGGTGCGACCGTTGTGGTGCAGGCCGGCTATCCTCCCATCGTCAATGGCGTGCCTGAAGAGCGCATGCGGGTCGGCTGCGGCTCGGCCACGATCGGCATGTTCGCCAAGCAGTGGCAGGGCAAGGTCGACGAGGTGGTCGTGGTCGACGATCACATCACCGGCGTGCTCTCGGAGCATCAGGCCGGCAAGGTGCTGGATATCCAGGACACCGGGATCAAGATGAAGGGGCGGCGTTCGACGCCGGGCCGCTATTTCCAGGTTGCGGAGCCCGGCACCGGGTGGGGCGGCACGCAGATTTCAGACCCGCTGTCGATTTTAGGCCCGTTCGATCCGAAAGTGGCGAAGCCGGGCACGACCATGCTGATGGTCTCGACCACCGGCGAACACGCCGCCTACTATGAACTCGACGACGCATTGAAGCCGGTCGAGAAGACGATGCCGCCGGATCTTCAGTCCTCGGTCGAGCGCATTCAGGAGAATTGCGAACCGGCGCTGTGCACCGTGCTGTTCATGGGTGGCGCCGGCGGCTCGCTGCGTGCCGGCGTTACCGACAATCCGGTGCGGCTGACGCGCTCGGTGAAGGACGCGCTGACGCGCGTCACCTGCGGCGGCGCGCCGGTCTATGTCTGGCCGGGCGGCGGCATCACCTTCATGGTCGACGTCACGCGGCTCCCGGCCGGTGCGTTCGGTTATGTGCCAACGCCAGCGCTGGTGGCGCCAATCGAATTCACCATGCGGCTGTCGGATTATGCCGCGCTCGGTGGCCATATGGATCATGTCCGCCCGCTGGCGTCCTTGAACGCAGGCGAGATTCGTCAGGTGACGCCGCCCCCGCCGAAGACGGGAGCGCGGTGATGGCGCGGCAGCCGCAGGTCGGATGGTTGAAAGACGGCAAGCGGCTGCATCTGCAGGATGGCCCGATCGACCTGATCGTGGAGGCGCAAGGCGGCCGCGAAGAATTGCACGCGGCTTACGCCGCCGCGATCGATCGTTTCACAGGCCTGCTCAACGAACTCTGCGATGAGCTAAAGTTGTTGCGATCGCCTGCTGACCCCGCCCGATGCGAATTGCAAGGTCCGGTCGCGCGCCGCATGCACGCGGCGGTCGCGCCATTCGCGCGCGACCATTTTATCACGCCGATGGCGGCGGTCGCCGGCAGTGTCGCGGAGGAAATCCTGGGTGCGATGGTGCATGCTGCGCCGCTCGCGCGCGCCTATGTCAACAACGGCGGCGATATCGCCTTGCATTTGACCGACGGCGAGCAATTTTGCGTCGGCCTGATTGATCGGCCCGATGCGTGCGGTCTGATGCGAACAACCACAATCCGCGCCGATGACGTCGCACGCGGCATTGCGACATCAGGCTACCACGGGCGAAGCTTCTCGCTCGGCATCGCCGATGCGGTGACGGTGCTGGCGCGCACGGCTGCGCAAGCCGATGCGGCGGCGACGATGATTGGCAACGCGGTGGACCTGCCGGGCCATCCGGCTGTCGTCAGATGTCCGGCGAACGAATTGCAGGTGGACAGCGATCTCGGGTCGCGGCTGGTGACACGCGACGTCGGTCCGCTGACATATCAGGCGATCGAGGCCGCGCTCGAGGCTGGCAAAGCCATGGCGCATCGGCTGCTCGGCCAAGGCTTGATCGAGGCCTCGGCGCTGCATTTAAAAGGCGAAATCCGCGTCATTGGCTTGCAAAGGGCGGATGCAAATGTACAGCCTGCGGTGCTGGCCAACGAAAGTATGATCCATGCGTAAGCGGCATTGGGCCATCATCGCCATCCGCCAACAGGGTACAGAACCATGACCGTCGTCATCCGCAAGATCGTTACTGTCGTCGAAGAGACGCTGATGGAAATGGGGAAGGGCGTGAACCCGCCGGTCCGGCGTGCGGCGGCAATTGCGGTGATAGAAAATCCATTTGCCGGTCGCTATGTGGAAGATCTTTCCCCGTTGATTGCGATCGGCGAAGAGCTCGGCGAATTGCTCGCCAAAAAGGCAATCGCGGCGCTGGGCATCGACGGCACGAAGGTGCACAGCTATGGCAAGGCGGCGGCCGTCGGCGAAAACGGCGAGCTGGAGCATGCCGCCGCAATCCTGCATCCCAAGATGGGGGCGCCGGTGCGCAAGGCGCTGGGCAAGGGCGCGGCGCTGATCCCATCGTCGAAAAAACGGTCAGGTCCCGGCACGACGCTCGATATTCCGCTCGGCCACAAGGACGCAGCCTTTGTCAGAAGCCATTTCGATGGCATGGAAGTGCAGATCAACGACGCGCCGCGCGCCGGCGAGATCATGGTCGCGCTTGCCGTCACCGATGGCGGCCGGCCGCTGCCGCGGGTCGGCGGCTTGACGGTCGGCGAGATCAAGGGCGAAGACGGATTGCGATAACGTATCGGATCAACGCTGGAGGGTAGAGGCATGCAACGAAGAGTTTTATTGGGAACGGCGCTGGCGTTGACTTTGGCGGGTCTTTCGCCGAGTGCGTTCGCGCAGAGCGGCGGCGAGATCAAGATCGGCGAGATCAACAGCTACTCGTTGCTGCCGGCCTTCACCGAACCCTATCGCAAGGGCTGGCAACTCGCGGTCGAGGAGATCAACGCGGCGGGCGGCATCAACGGCAAGAAGCTCGTCGTTGTCTCCAAGGACGATGGCGGCAAGCCGGCCGATGCGCTGACTGCGGCCAACGAGCTCGTCTCGAACGAGAACGTCGTCATGCTCACCGGCACGTTTCTGTCCAACATCGGGCTTGCCGTCAGCGACTTCGCCAAGCAGAAGAAGGTGTTTTTCCTTGCCGCCGAACCCCTGAGCGACGCCGTTACCTGGTCGAAGGGCAATCGCTACACCTTCCGCCTGCGTCCCTCGAACTACATGCAGGCGGCGATGCTGGTGGAAGCGGCGGCAAAATTGCCGGCCAAGCGCTGGGCGACGATTGCGCCGAACTACGAATATGGCCAGTCGGCCGTCGGCGTGTTCAAGAAGTTGATGTCGGAAAAGCGGCCTGACATTCAATGGGTCGAGGAGCAGTGGCCGCCGCAGGGCAAGATCGATGCGGGCCCGGTTGTGCAGGCGGTCGCCGCCGCCAATCCCGAGGCAATCCTGAACGTTGAATTCGGCGCCGACCTCGTCAAGCTCGTGCGCGAAGGCAATACGCGCGGCCTTTTCAAGGATCGCGCCGTGGTGAGCTTCCTCACCGGCGAGCCGGAATATCTCGATCCGCTCAAGGACGAAACGCCGGAAGGGTGGATCGTCACCGGCTATCCCTGGTACTCGATCAAGACGCCGGAGCATGATGCGTTCCTGAAAGCCTATCAGGCCAAGTATAACGACTATCCGCGGCTCGGCTCGATCGTGGGCTACGAGACCATCAAGGCGGCAGCGGCCATCCTCGCCAAGGCCAATTCGACCGATCCGGAGAAGATGATCGCGGCCGCCGAAGGGCTGTCTTTGCCGTCGCCTTTCGGCGAGATCACTTTCCGCAAGATCGACCACCAGTCGACGCTGGGCGCCTTCGTCGGCAAGACCGCGCTGAAGGACGGCAAGGGCGTGATGGTCGATTCCGTCTACCGCAAGGGCTCGGACTATCAGCCGAGCGATACGGAAGTCGAAAAGATGCGGCCGAAGGATTAAACGCGACGAGCATCGCGGCCTCATGGTTCGAGACGCGCGGCTTGCCGCGCTCCTCACCATGAGGGGTAAGACCCTCATCCTGAGGAGGCGCGTCCACGCGCCGTCTCGAAGGATGAGGCCCTCGAATTGAGACCAGCGCTAACCCGCCCATGGCCTTTTACATCGTTCAGTTCCTGACCGGACTTGCCAGCGCGTCCTCGCTGTTCCTGGTCGCCTCAGGCCTGTCGATCATCTTCGGCGTGACGCGGATCGTCAATTTCGCCCATGGCGCCTTCTACATGCTCGGTGCCTATGTGGCGTTCACGCTGACCGCACACCTTTCCGGGCCGCTCGGATTCTGGAGCAGTATCCTCCTTGCCGCATTGATCGTCGCCGCGATCGGCGTCGTCGTCGAAATGCTGTTGCTGCGGCGGATCTACCACGCGCCCGAACTGTTCCAGTTGCTCGCGACCTTCGGTCTGACCTTGATGGTCGAGGACCTCGTCGTGCTCACCTGGGGACCGAACGATCTGGTCGGCCCGCGCGCGCCGGGCCTGAAAGGCGCGCTCGATTTCTTCGGCCAGCGGATTCCAAGCTACGACCTGTTCATGATCGTGCTGGGGCCGGTGGTACTTGGTCTCTTGTGGCTCGTGTTTCAGCGCACCCGCTGGGGCGTGCTGGTGCGTGCCGCGACGCAGGACCGCGATATGGTGGCGGCGCTCGGCGTCAACCAGAAATGGCTTTTCACCTCGGTGTTTGCGCTCGGCGTATTCCTGGCGGCGCTCGCAGGCGCCTTGCAAATCCCGCGCGATGCCGTCAACCACGCCATGGACCTTCGCGTCATTGTCGAGGTGTTCGTCGTCGTGGTGATCGGCGGCCTCGGCAGCATCACGGGTGCTTTCATCGCGGCGGTGCTGGTCTCCGAGTTGAATGCATTCGGCATTCTGATTTTTCCGAAGATCTCCATCATCCTGGTTTTTCTGGTAATGGCGGTAGTCTTGATCGTGCGGCCCTGGGGCCTGCTCGGCAAGGCCGAAGCCCCAGTTCGCCGCACGCCGGGTCTGTCGGTCAATCCCTGGCGTCCGCTGACGACGAACGAACGCATCGCCGCCGCGATCGCGCTCTTGTTCGCCTCATCGCTGCCGTTCGTTGCCGGCAACTACGCGCTCACCGTCGGCGCCGAGATTGCGATCTTCGTCATCTTCGCCGCCAGCCTGCACTTCCTGATGTCGGTGGGCGGGCTCGCCTCGTTCGGACACGCGGCCTATTTCGGCCTTGGCGCCTATGGTGTGGCGTTCGTCGCCAAGCTCGCGGGGCTCCCGATGATCGCGGCGCTTGCGCTCGGGCCGTTGCTCGGCTTGCTTGGCGCAGCCGTGTTCGGCTTCTTCGCCGTTCAATTGTCCGGCGTCTATTTCGCAATGCTGACGCTCGCCTTTGCGCAGATCGTCTGGTCGATCGCCTTCCAGTGGGTCGAATTGACCGGCGGCGACAATGGCATTCTCAGCATTTGGCCGGAGAGCTGGGCAGGAAGTTCATCGCGTTTCTACTGGCTGTCGCTTGGCGTGGCCGCGCTCGTTGTGGCTGCTCTGCGCGTGATAACGTTCTCCCCCTTCGGCTTTGCGTTGCGGGCCAACAGAGATTCCCCGCTGCGCAGTGAAGCCATCGGCATCAACGGCAAGCGCATCCAGTGGACCGCCTTCGTCATCGCTGGCACCGCCGCCGGAATAGGCGGCGCGCTGTTCGCTTACCTCAAGGGCAGCGTCTTTCCTGATGTGCTGGGCATCCCGCTTTCGGTCGATGCGCTGGTCATGGTGCTGCTCGGCGGCGTCGAGACGGTGTCGGGGGCGATCGTCGGCGCCATCGTCTACAAGGCGCTCTCGATCTGGCTGGTCAGCCAGACCGAGTGGTCGAAGCTCGTGCTGGGTAGCTTCATCGTCCTGATCGTCGTCGCTTTCCCCAAGGGCATCGTCGGCACGGTGGAAGCGATCTGGCATCGCCGGCCATCTTCGATCAAAGCCGCGGTGCTCGCCTCGAAAATCGAGACCGCCGAATGAGCACAGGTCAACCATTGCTGTCGGTCGAGGGATTGAGCAAATCCTATGGCGGCGTGCACGCGGTGCGCGGCGTGTCGTTCGCGCTTCAGTCAGGCGAGATTCTCGCTTTGATCGGCCCGAACGGCGCAGGCAAGTCGACCTGCTTCAACATGCTCAACGGCCAGACCGCGCCCGACGCAGGGTCGGTGCATGTGCTCGCGCGGGACACCACCGGCATGAAACCGCGCGAGGTCTGGCGACTGGGTGTCGGGCGCACCTTCCAGATCACTGCGACATTCCCGACCATGACCGTGCGCGAGAATGTCCAGGTCGCGCTGTCCTCGCACCATCGAAAGCTGTTCAATCTTACGACGTCAATGCCGTGCTACGCGCGGGAGCAGGCGGATCGCCTGCTCGATCTCGTCGGCATGGGCGGGTTTGCAATGCGCGCCTGCGGCGAACTCGCTTACGGCGATCTCAAGCGGCTGGAACTTGCCATCGCCCTCGCCAACGAGCCAAAGCTGCTTCTGATGGACGAGCCGACGGCCGGCATGGCGCCGCGCGAGCGCATCGAGCTGATGCGGCTCACCGCGCAGATCGCAAAAGAGAAGTCGATCGGCGTTCTCTTCACCGAGCACGACATGGACGTCGTGTTCGAACATGCCGATCGTATCCTGGTGCTCAATCGCGGCAGCCTGATCGCAGAGGGGACACCGGAAGACGTGCGGCGCAACCGGCAAGTGCGCTCTATCTATCTGGGCGAGGGCCTCGTCTATGATGCGCGTCATCGCGAGGGAGTGTCGCCGTGAAGCTCGCGATCGAAAATCTCAACAGCCATTACGGCCCCGCGCACATCCTGTTCGATGTTGCGCTTGATGTCGCCGACGGCGAGGCGGTCGCCTTGCTGGGGCGCAACGGCGCGGGAAAATCCACGACCTTTCGCTCGATCGTCGGCCTGGTCGCGCAGCGCAGCGGCCGGATCCAGTTCGAAGACCGCGACATATCGAGCCTGCCGACGCACGCGATCGTGCGCGGCGGGCTCGGCTATGTGCCGGAGGAGCGGCGTATCTTCACCGATCTGACGGTCGAGGAAAACCTCGAAGTCGGCCGTCAGCCGGCGCGCGCCAATGCGCCGCAATGGACGCGCGAGCGACTGTTCGAGCTGTTTCCGAATCTCGCGGAAATGCGCAATCGGCCGGGCGGGCGCATGAGCGGCGGCGAGCAGCAGATGCTCACCATTGCGCGCACCTTGATGGGAAACCCGTCGCTGGTGCTGCTCGACGAGCCTTCGGAAGGTCTGTCGCCGAAGATCGTGGAGCAGATGGTCGAGGCGATCATCGCGATGAAAAAGGCGGGGGTCAGCCTGCTGGTGTCCGAGCAGAATTTGCATTTTGCGCGGCTGATATCGGACCGCGCCTACATCATCGAGCGCGGCCGCATCTGCTTTTCCGGCACCATGACCGAACTCGATGCGCGTCCGGATATCCGCGACGCGCATCTGGCGCTGTAGGGGGCGAGGGCAATGAACAGGGTTGTTTCGCCAAAACGGAGCGTGAAGCCGCAGCGGCTGCCTTATGTGCTCGACGAACAGATCGGCTTCATCCTGCGCCAGGTGTCGCAGCGTCACGCCGTGATCTTCGCCCGCGATATCGGCGCCGATCTGACGCCGACGCAATGGGCGGCGCTCGCCAAGCTCGCCGAGACCGGGCCATGCTCGCAGAACCGGTTGGGCCGCCTGACCGCGATGGATGTCGCGACCATCAAGGGCGTGATCGATCGCCTCACGGCGCGCGGCTTGACCGAGACCTCGCCCGATCCCGAGGACGGCCGGCGTCTACGCGTCAGCCTGACGCGCGCGGGCCAGCAACTGGCGGAGAAGGTGGCGGCGAACGCCTTCGCGATTTCGCGGGAAACGCTGGCGCCCCTCGATGTGCGCGAGCGCGAGCTGTTTGTGGAGCTCCTGAGCAAGTTGCGGTGACCGCAATATTGCGAGGCCTTGGGCGCGCTATCGCCCCAATCCCCGATCAGCGCAGACACTCCCGAGGATGCCATACGACCTCTTGGGGGCACCTGTGCCGTTTTCGTCCTCGGCGCTGACCTGGGTGACAATTCCCTCGGGCGAAGCAATGACTGTGAGTTTGCAGATGCGGGGATCGTCCGTCATGTACCCGGGGGTCTCCCCGTCCTCATAGCGACCTCCGTAACCTTCGGTGGTCCGCCGCCTCTTGGCGGTTGGATCAACCGGACCAAGTTCCCACACATAGAGCATCTCATCGTTGTCCATCTTCTTGCGGCCGGTCGGTGGCCCAAACTTGTCGGCGACAACGTGGACATCCTGCCCGACGAAGGGGGGATTGCCGGCTTGGTTCGGCGTCGCCGCATTCTGCGCCGCCGCCCAGCCGCCGCCCAAAGCGATCCACAAAACTGCCGCGGCTAACGTTCGCATCTTCCTTGTTCCTCCGATCAAGACCACCTCTGCCGCCTGCTCATGTCTTCGAACATGGCCCAGCGGCATCGCAGGATGCCGACCAAGGCCTGGCTAAAGGCTATTTTAGACAGCATGAGGGTTTTAGACAGCCATCGAAATGTATATGTTTGTTACCAGCGACGCGCTACCAGTTGGGTGGCGCGTTAACCTCGTCCGCGGAACGCATGCGAGATCAACACCGGGCATGCTTGCGGATCAGTTGAGCAGGAGAACATGATGGTTAAATTCGGGCTCACGGGGACTGCGGTACTGGCGCTGGTGATGGGTACGGCGACGGTCCACGCGCAAACCACCGACGTGCATTACTACAAGCGGCACCTCCGCGCCGCGCCGCCGCCTGTGGTCGCTTACGAGCCGAACCTGCCGATCGAGAATGCGCTGCGCTGGGGCTATAGCCAAGGCTACAGCCATTATCCGTCGGGATTTGGCGGGCTCTATGGCGATGGCCGCTATCCAGACAACACCGTCTCCAACCCCGGCGCCTACAACACGCTGCGATAAGAACGGGGGCGGACAGACACCACTTTCGCCAGACGCGCTACGTAAAGGAGCTCCGGCCTTGGCCGGAGCTTTTTCTTTCAGGTGCGAGAGCCCCTATCAGGAGGCATAAAAAAGCCCCGGTTGATGCCGGGGCTTTTTCGATTGAGTTAGCTGGCGCTCAATATTTCGCGACCACCGGTCCGCCGAAGCGGTAATTGACGCCGAAGCGGACCACGTTGTCGTCGAACGGCACGTTACGCGGCCCTTCGGCGAAAGCCGTGTTGAGGGCAACCGTGTTAAACTTCATGTAGAGCCACTCGAACTTCGCCGACCAGTTCGGCGCAAATCCCCATTCCAAACCGCCACCGGCGGTCCAGCCGCTGCGGGTGGATGAAGACGAAACGAGCAGGTTATGCGAGTTGTCATAGATGCCCTGTGTGACGCCTGCCGTGGCATAGCCGCCCGTTCCGTAGAACAACAGGTTGTTGACGGCATAGCCAGCGCGCCCGCGCGCGGTCGCCAGCCACGTCTCGTGGGTAAAGCTCGCGAACTGGGATTGGCCAGTTCCAAGGTCGACGAGGTTGAGGGCCAGCGCGTTCGCCCCGACATCGGGCATGGTGCCACGCTCTGAGGCCCAGGAGGCGTCACCCTCAAAACCAACCACAAAGTTTGAGACCTGCCAGTTGTAACCGAGCGTGCCACCAACGAGACCGCCCTTGACGTTATAGCCCGAGGTGTTGCTGAGACCGGAGGCTCGATCGACGTGGTCACTGAACCCGAACGAACCGCCTGCCGAGGCGCCAATATAGAATCCGGTCCAGTTGTAGATCTCGACCGGCGGCGGTGCTGCCTTTACCGGCAGGTCAGCCGCGAAGGTCGCGCTCGGAGCGAGAAGCAAGGCGGCAAACGCGCCGATCAGGATGTGCTTTTTCATGGTCATCTCTCGAAGGTCTGCTGACGCCTGTGTGTGGGTGAGGTTCTGATTTTGCCGAGACATTAGAACCTCCACTGCAGGCCGGTGGAGACACCGGCGAGTGTCGGGCCGACCCAGCAATGCGGCTGCGAAACCAGCCCGCCCGACGCGCCAAAGGCGGAGTGACAGTCGGTGGTGACGCCGTGTCCGCCGGCACCGAGGTCATAGTGAGCGCTCGGTCCGTTGATGGTTGCCGCCACAGCGGTGTACCAGGTCAGGTTCGATCCGAACTTGTGCTTGTAGTTCGCCGTGAGCATGTCCGCCTGGTTGGAGTTGTCAGGGGCGGGGGCGCCGCCCGTGCCGGGAATCGTGACCGTGGAAGACAACGGAGTATTGTGCTGTCCTGGATCGCCGAGGGCGTGGAACGCATGCGCCCAACCGCCGCTGAAGCTGTCGTTCGGGGTCAATTCCTGGGTGAAGAACAGCCAGAAGTCGTTTTTCGTGCGCTCATTCTGCCAGTCTATGAGCGGGTTCGCGTAGCGATGCATCATTTCGAAGATGCCGCCAACCGTGGTCTTGGTCGGGAAGGTGTAGAGCGCGCCGACCTTGAAGGCGTCTTCGTCCGCGACGTCGGCGTTGAAGGCGGCGAGCTGCGTGGTATTGGCGAAACATGTGGCAGTGCCAAGTATGGTCGTGACCGAGCCCCCGATTGGGCAACCATTGGTGGCATTGGTAGCCGTATTGGTGAGCTGGGAGGTCGTGAGACCGGCGTTTCCAGCCGCGTAAATGCCGGAGATATCGCTCTGCCGGTTGACGTTGAAGTGCCGCTCGTAAGCAACGGTCGCGTAGAACGGGCCGTTGGTGTAGCTCAAATCCGCACTGACGGCGTTGCCGAACGAGCCATCGTTACAGCCATTCGGGAACAATCCACCGCTGGTCGGATCGTTGCCGCCGGTACAATCGGTTTGGCCTGCGGCGATGTTGTCGCTGATCGTCGAGCGATTCTGTCCAACCGAGAACAGGGCGTTGAATTGGAAGCCGCCGACCGTCGGAGACTCATACCAGATCGAATTATTCATGCGGGTATCGAATTCGACGCGGTTGTCACCACCGGTGTTGCCCATGATGACATTCATGCTGCCGATTTCGCCAGCGAACGGGTTGAAGCCGCCGGTCGACCGCGCATAGGGCGTGGACGTCTTACCGATCTTGACCGCGCCCCACTCGGGATTGGCAAAACCGATATAGGTGTTGCGGTTGAACAGCGCGCCGTTCATGTTGTCGCTGATCTGGCTGTTGCTCTGCCTTAGGCCCGGCTGGCTCGAAACGGAGAAGCCCAGCTCCATCTGGTAGACGAAGTTGAATGGAAGAGTCGGCAGGCGCTGGAAGCCCCGCACGCCGAGATAGGAGTTGTTGCTCGAGACCGCCGGCATCCAGCCGAAATTCCCGGTCGGGAAAGTCTCGCTCCCTCCGGTGAAAGCAGGATTGGTGTTGATGTTTCCGCCCCAGGCTTTCGTGGTGTCGTCGACCGACACGTCGATGTTGCCGTAACCGGTGATCTCGCCGCCCGGCGTGTAGAAGGTGAGGGGGTTGCCCTTCTTGTGCTCGAGGAAGCCGTGACCTTGTGCGTCGATCTCGGGCGCGACGAGGGCGGGCGCCGGAGTCGGTGTGCGCGTTGCGAGGACCGTGCCGACGGCCGGCGAAACGCCGGGCTTGGCGGGAGCCGCGTTTCTGGTTGCAGCTTCATCACGCTTGTTGAGTTGTTTTCTCAACGCCGCATTTTCGTTGGCGAGCGCTGCGTCTCTTTTTTCGATCTTGTCGAGCCGCTTCAGCACCTCGTCGAGTCTGTCATCAGCGGATGCAGGCAGTGCGTGGAACACAAAGCCTGCTGCGAGTATGCTTGCCCCCAGAACGCGCTTTCTCATCGTTCAGCCCCTCAATAAAAAATAGTTAAGGAGCCTCGCTCGGTCGCTCGATACCGTCAATGTGGCGGGGGCACGGCCAAATCCTCGCAATTGCGAGATGAGGGTGCGATCGGGATCACAAAAAAGTAATCTTGCCCAAACTGTTAGCAACGATTGTACGATTTTGTCGCAATGCGGAAATATTGTGTCGCAAACGTCACACTTATGAACAATTTAGGAATATTGTATACCAATTGAGGGAAGAAGTGGAAATTGCGCGGTCGCGCAATTGCGCTGATTCGGGATTTTCCGACCGAGTTCCGGGAATAATCGGCAGACGAGATTGGTCGCTCGTTCACCGCGCCAGACGCGAATTTCACCAGTAATCTCGAAAACAATCGCGACGTCTGCAAAGCGCGATGTGTTCGATTTCAACTCAGGTTCATCTCGACCGCGATGCGGATGAGGTCGGAGTGACCTTTCGCACCGAGCTTTTGCTTGAGCAGCGACGTCGTGTTGGCAACCGTCTTGTAGGAGATGCCGAGCGCATCGGCGATTTCGGCGATCTTGTCGCCTCGCCGCAGCAGCGTCAGAATTTCCAACTCACGCGCCGTCATCTTGTTGGTCGGGTTGGCCTTGACTGCGGCCGACGAAAAAGTGACAGCCTCCGCCAGATGCGGCGAAATGTAGTTTTCTCCAGCTGCCACCTTGAAAACCGCCTTGACGAAAAGCCGCGGATCGTCCGATTTCGATAGATAGCCTTGCGCACCCATTTCGACTGCGCGCATCACAAAGGCGGGATCGTCGTTCATGCTGAACATGATGATCCTCGCGTCCGGATCTTCTTTGCGGATTTGCCGCATCAATTCGAAGCCGGAGACGTCCGGCAGCTTGATATCGATCACCGTAACGTCGGGCTTGTCGTGCACGAAGGCCTGATAGCCGGCCTTGGCGTTTCCGGCGCCCTCGATGCTCACGGAGGAGTCGGAGGCAAACAGCGACCTGCAGCCCGACACCACCACCGGGTGATCGTCGACGATCAATACCTTCGTTGCTAGTTTGTGACTGTCGGGCATCGAGTTTGGCTATTTTTGCGCGGATATAACCGCGGATCGAAATTCGACGGAATAGAATCTCTCTAGATAACTGGGATTGTTTCTATGTGGAAACGGCTTCCTCTCCGATTCCGGCTTTTCCTTCCGACGATCGGATTGATCGCAGCCTCCGGGCTGTTCGGTATCTTTGCACTGCAGATATTTTCGCCCGGCCAATTTGAGTCTGAAAGTGACGATGCCGCGGCATTAGTGCGCACTGTGACGAAAGGTCTCAATGCGGCACTCGAAGTGGCTGCAAATCCCGAGCCAACTCTCGATGGCTTCGCTGAAGGCATCGGCACGGGAGATGCAATTCGTTACCGCAAAGCTGACACTTCCGTGAGCAAGCCGGGAATCCGGCTCAGTACCGATGGCGTTCCCGGCTGGTTTGTCGGGCTTTTGCGAATACCCAACATCGCGACCGCCCATCCGGTCATGATCGGAGAACGCCACATCGGCGATATCCTGTTCGTCCCCGATCTTACGCCCGATCTCAATGAGAAGTGGCTCGGCTTTTTGGCGATCGTGCTGTCGGGATCGGCGTTGCTCGTGCTGGCGGCGATCAGCGGCTATTTGACGACGAGTCTGGCGCTGCGGCCGCTGACGCAACTCGGCGCCGGTCTCGCGCGGATGCGGCAAGGCGATTACGACAGCACGATTCCGCTGCTGGGACCTCCCGAAATCCGCAAGAGCTGCGAGGAGGCCAATCAGCTGGCGCGAAAGCTCAAGCAGCTGGCCCAGGACAACCGGAGCATGTTGCGCAAGATCGTCTCGCTGGAAGACGACGAGCGCCGGGTGCTCGCAAATGAACTGCATGACGAACTCGGCCCGCTGCTGTTTGCCATCCGCGCCAACGCCATTGCGCTTTCGGAGTCCTCTGTCGATCCCGAGGCGCCGGCGAACCGGTTGCTTGAAGCAGCAGAGGCGGTGCAGCATGCGAGCCGCCGCATCCTGGAAGGCTTGAGTCCGCTTTATCTCGAGGAGCTGGGCCTCGAGAAGAGCATCCAGACGCTGTTGCAGAACGCTCACGCCGCGTTGCCATCGGTGATGGCGTCCTCGCGGCTCGATCCGCGTCTAGATTCTCTCGACCACCTGTTGTCGCAAACCATTTACCGCGTCGTGCAGGAAGCGGTGACGAATGTGATCAAGCACGCCCAGGCGAGCGCACTGAACGTCGCAGCAAAGATGTCCGATCACGCGGTGACCATCGAGGTCTCGGATGATGGCATCGGCTTTGCCGAGAACGTCCACCTGGGGCGGGGACTGACCGGGATGTCCGATCGCAGCCGCGCGCTGGATGGAAAACTCGATCTGTTGCGGGAGCAGGGAAGGACAATCGTGCGCTGCTGGCTGCCGCTCGTGGCCGCACGCGCCGACTGATGTGGTGAGGTTGCACCCATACCGCGTCTCCTTGGGTAGAGGTTACAAGACAAGGTTCAACGCTCTCGCGGCGGCAAACCGCTCCCGACCGACGCGTCTCCCGAACGCCGGCAGGTCGCGTGGCAAATATAATCAGCGGATGCTCGGGGCGCTTTTGTTCCAAGCATTGTCAACTTTCTCATCGTTGACAGTTCCCGGAATCTGATCTACCCGAACAACAGGGGATAGCGATCTCCCCTCAAGGCGACATGCCCAAGAATCGCGTCCGGTTCTCATGCCAAAGGACGCAGCATGTCATCATCATATACCTCGATCTCATCCGACAAATTGTCCCGCCTGATCGGCACGGCAAAAGCGCCGACGCTGATCGACGTGCGCACCGACGAAGATTTCGCGGTGGACCCGAGACTGATTCCGGGTGCGACACGCCGTTCGCACCGCAACATCACGGATTGGGCACCCGGCCTCGCCGGTCAGTCCGTTATCGTGATCTGCTTCAAAGGTGAAAAGCTGGCCGAAGGCACGGCGGCGGCGCTGCGGCATCACGGGATTGCGGCCGAAACGCTCGAAGGCGGCTACTCAGGCTGGAGAGAGGCAGCCCTGCCGACCGTTCCTGCCGACAAGCTTCCGAAGCGCGACGGCCGCGGCCGCACGGTCTGGGTCACGCGGTCACGGCCGAAGATCGATCGCATCGCCTGTCCCTGGCTGATCCATCGTTTCGTCGATCCGAGCGCCGTGTTCCTGTTCGTCGCCCCCGCTGAGGTCACCGCCGTCGCCGAGCATTTTGGGGGCACGCCGTTCGATATCGAGAATGTGTTCTGGAGCCATCGCGGCGAGCTCTGCACCTTCGACGTCATGGTGCAGGAGCTCGGCCTGTCGACGCCGCCATTGGAGCGGCTCGCCACCATGGTGCGGGCCGCCGATACAGCGCGGCTCGATCTTTCTCCGGAAGCACCGGGTCTGCTCGCTGCCTCGCTCGGCCTGTCGCGCATGTATGACGACGACCTGGAACAGTTGAACGCCGGCATGCTGATCTACGACGCGTTCTACCGCTGGTGCCGGGACGCCGCGAAGGAAACGCACAACTGGCCAACGAACAAGGTGAAGCCGTAGGGGGGACATACCGCAAAAGCACAAAGCGGGGCGAAGAGACCAGGAGAAAGGACGCAATCATGCGTAACAAAATCTGGACGACCGCTTTCGTTCTCATGGCATTTTCTGCCGCCTTTGCTGCGAAACCAGTCGAATGGAAGATCGCAGAGACTTTCATATCGCCGGCGCAGGCCCAGGAGATCGACTGGGCGAAGGTCGATGAGACGCTCGGCCGAACAGCAGCGGTTTCAGGCGACGTGCACCGCTACGGCTTTCCGCGTTCCGATCTTTCGGTGACGGTAGACGGCGTCGCGATCAAGCCGGGCTTTGCGCTCGGCGGATGGGTCGCATTCAAGCCGGCCCATGGCGGCGTCATGGCGATGGGCGATCTGGTGTTGCTGGAGACAGAAATCAATCCGGTCATGGCGAAGCTGATCGCAAATGGCTTTGAGATCACCGCCGTGCACAATCACCTGCTACGCGCCAATCCCGCGCCGTTCTACATGCATGTCAGCGGCCACGGCGATCCGGTCAAGCTGGCGTCAGCCATCCGCGATGCGCTCGCCGAGAGCAAAACTCCGCTGAGCGTCGCCGCGTCGTCCGCGCCTGCTCCAGCCGTCGATCTTGACACGGCCCAACTCGACGAGATCATGGGCGTCAAGGGCAAGGCGAATGGCGGCCTTTATCAATTCACCGTCGCCCGGCGCGACGCCGTCACCGAAGGCGGCGTATCGCTGACGCCATCCGGTCCGATGGGAGTTGCGACCGGCATCAACTTCCAGCCGACCGGCGGCGGCAAGGCCGCGATCACAGGCGACTTCGTCATGACCGGCGAAGAGGTCAATCCGGTGATCATGGCGCTGCGGACCCATGGCATCGAGGTAACCGCGTTGCACAGCCATATGATTGGCGAGGAACCGCGGCTATTCTTCATGCACTTCTGGGCAAACGATGACGCGATCAAGCTCGCCAAGGGCCTGCGCGCGGCGATCGACAAGACGGCAAGCACGAAGAGCTGATCACGTCAGGCGGGGGCAGAAGATGGCGACAGTCGAGCGCGGCCGAATAACCGAACTGGTGCGCTACTTCCTGCGGCTCGGCTGTCTTGGCTTCGGCGGACCGGTCGCGTTGGTTGGTCAGATGGAGCGCGAGCTGGTCGACGGCAAGAAATGGCTGACGAAGGAGCAGATGCGCGAGGCGATCGCGATCTGCCAGTCGTTGCCGGGACCGCTCGCCATCCAGGTCGGGATCTACATCTCCTACCTGCGCGGCGGCTTCTGGGGCGCGTGGGCCGGTGGATGGTCGTTCATCTTGCCGAATTTTATCATCGTCGCTGCGCTCGGCGCGCTCTACGTCTATCTCGGCGATCTCCAACCAGTGACGGCGATCTTTTATGGCGTCAGCCCCGCAGTCATCGCGTTGATTCTGCATTCCTGTTATCGGCTGGCCAAGCTCGGGATGGAGGACTGGCTGCAATGGGCCATCGCGGCGGTTTGTGTTGCTGTCACGGTTATCCTGCAGGCCGAAGTCGCAGTTCTATTCATCGGGGCCGGGATCGTCGGCATTCTCTATTACGGCAACGTGTTCAAGCGAACACCGGTGGCCTTGCCGATCGTGGCCCTCGTGCCGGCGACGACGGCCCCGATCGCGCCGGTTGCGACCACGTCGACGCTCAGCAAACTTCTGCTGTTCTTCCTCAAGGCTGGCTCCCTGACCTTCGGCAGCGGGCTTGTAATTGTGCCGTTCCTCGAGCAAGGGCTCGTTCAACAATACGGCTGGCTCGATGAGCGGCAATTTCTCATCGCGGTTGCTGTGGGCATGATCAGCCCGGGGCCGGTGGTGATCACCGCGACCTTTGTCGGCTATCTCGTTGCAGGATTCTGGGGCTCGCTGGTATCGACGGTCGGAATCTTTCTACCGTCGTTCCTGTTCATCCTGATCGCCGCGCCGCTGCTGGCGCGCCACCGCGGCAACGCTAATGTCCAGGGCTTCGTCAAAGGCGCCTACGCCGCGGCCATCGGGACCATCCTTGGCGCCTGTTTCCTGCTGGGCAAGATCGCAATCGGCGACTGGCTGACGGCGCTGATCGGGATCGTCTCGCTGGCCATCCTGTTCCGTTGGAAAGTCAACAATCCCCTGCTAATCGGCGCGACGGCCGTCATCGGGCTTGTCGCTTATCCGATCCTGCAACCAGACTGGGTGATGGTTCATTAGAACTCAGCTCGATCACAAGTCGGTTACGCGGCCGGAAGGCATGTGACCGAAAAGGCTCACCCTCGACTCTGGAACTTCGTCATGCGGAACGTGCTGGGTTCATCTGGTTGACATTTCAAGCGCAAAATCTTCAATTTGCTGTACGGGGAAAGCGGTCTCCCCGCGAGGCGCCATGCCCAAGAATCGCGTCCAGTTCACCAAGGGCGCAGCATGTCTACTAGCCAGCCAGAATCCTCCAACAATCCGCGACGAAGCAGGGCTCTGATCTGGGCCGTGAGCGTCGTTGTCGCAATCGTTGCACTCGCGGGTTCGCTCTACGCGGCTTTTGTTCCGGGACTGTCGGTCGCACATCAGGAGCCGCCGACCGCCGAGGTCGCGATCGCCACCTGGCTGCTGCACCAGAGCGTCCCGGATGAGGCCAAGGACGCACTTAATCCGCTGAAGGACGATGCTGCGAATATCGCGGCAGGCAGGGAGCTTTACCGGGACAAGTGCGAGACTTGCCACGCCTATGACGGCGGCGGCAAAACGACGATCGGCTCGGGCCAGTATCCGCGGCCGCCGGCGCTTCGCTCCTTCGCCATTCAGGCGACGTCCGACGGCGAGCTCTTCTACCATATCCGAAACGGCATTCGTAACACCGGCATGCCCGCCTGGAATCTGCCTGACCGCCAGATCTGGCAGCTTGTGAGTTACATTCGCCACCTGCCGCAAGTGGCTTCGTTGATCCCGGCAGCAAACGCAGCCGAGGCAAGCCCGCCGGATCACGGCCACTATGTGGGATCGAAAGCCTGCAAGGGATGTCACGAAGAGGTCTATGCGCGCTGGATCAAGACCCGCATGGCCAACGTCGTGCGCGATCCCCGCGAACATCCCGACGCCATCACGCCCGACATCTCACAGCCCAACCCGGTCTACAACTTCACCATCGACGACGTGTCCCTCGTTTACGGCAGCCGCTGGAAACAGCGCTACTTCAAGAAGGTCGGCGACGATTACTTCCCGCTTCCGGTGCAATGGGACGTCGCGCACAAGATGTGGCGCAAGTATTTCGTGCCCAACGGAGCTGACTGGTGGGCTGTGCTTTACCCGCCGGATAATTTCCAGCGCCCGACCGGACCGCTCTGCGACGGCTGCCATTCCGTGAACTACGACATCAAGGCCAAGACCGTGACCGAATGGAATGTCGGCTGCGAGCGGTGTCACGGCCCGGGCGAAGCCCACGTCAAGAAACCGGTTCGCGAGACCATCGAAAATCCGGGGCGGTTCGATTATGTCCACGCCAGCGACACCTGCATCCAGTGTCACTCCCAGGGACAGCCGAAAGGCAACCCGATCGAGGGCAAATATTACGATTGGCCGGTGGGTTACGACGTCACCAAGAATCTGAAAGACTACTGGAATCTCGAGGAACACAAGCTCGGCGAAACCAACTTCATGCATTTTGCCGACGGCACGGCGCACAAGAACCGCATGCAGGGCAACGATTTCATCCAGAGCCTGATGTATGCCCGCGGCGTCACCTGCTTCTCGTGTCACGATCCGCATGGCACCGACAACGTCGCCATGGTGCGCAAGAGCGGCAACGCGCTTTGCCTGGATTGCCATGGTCCGAACACGCAGGCAGGGCCTCATGCGCCAAGCGTGGAAGCGCATACCCATCACAAGGCGGGCAGCCCGGGCAACGAATGCATCGCCTGTCACATGCCAAAGATCGAAGAGACGATCTCGGACCAGAAAGTTCGAAGTCATACCTTCCACTTCGTCACTCCAGGCGAAACCGAAACGCTGAAAATTCCGAACGCGTGTAACGAATGCCACACGGATAAATCGATCGAATGGGCAAAGACGGCGCTCGAGTCCTGGCCGGATCGCTCACCCTGGCGGATGTCGAAATGAGAAGGGCGCGCCAAGGCAGACGTTATCTGGCCGCGGTGAGCGTCGCCGCGTTGATGCTCGGTCTTTATGCGCAGCCCGCTTCGGCCTATCGTCCCTTCGACGGCACCGATGCGGCGGTGGCCGATGTCAATGAGACCGAAGTCGAGCTGCAGCCATTCGGTTATGAGCGGATCGGCTCGCAATCGAGCGCGATCGCGCCGTTTGTCGTTTACAACTACGGCTTTGCCGATCGCTGGGAGGCGGTGCTGCAGACCGAAGTGCAATCGCCGATCACCGGCGGCGGAATCCTGGGAAACAACATGCCCAGCGTGGCGGCCACGGGCGCATTCCTCAAATATGTCATCCAGCCCGGCGTCTTGCAGGGGCAGTCAGGCGTCAGCATCGCGACCGAATTCGGACCGCTGCTGCCTGGAATCAACGCCGACCCCGGCGTGGGATTCAGCTGGGCCGGCATCGTGTCGCAGCGCTGGGACTGGGGCACGGCGCACTTCAACGTCGAAACCAATCTCACCCGCGACCACCAGGCCGAGGTCTTTCTCGATGTCATTCTCGAGGGGCCGCGCGACTGGAAAGTGCGCCCCGTGTTTGAGACCTTCTACGACAAGGTCTGGAACGAGTCCGAAACCCGCTCGGTGCTGCTGGGTGCGATCTGGCAGGTCGACAAGGATCTCTCGTTAGACGCCGCGTACCGCTATGCGATCGAGAATGGCCGTGCCATCAACGAAATCCGGGCCGGCGTCACTTTCGCGTTCAAGGAGGAAGGCGACAAGACGGCGATGAAGCCGGGTGTGACCTTCGGCAATTGGGGCCTGTCGCGGTGAGGGGCCGGCTGTCGGAGGTTGCCACGCGCGATCAGCCCGGCTCCATGCCCTTCGCCTTGATCACTGCCTGCGCGTCAGGCCCGGTGAGCGCTTTGATGAAAGCCGTCGCAGCATCGGCTTCCTTGCTGGCGACCGAGGTGCCGGCCGAGAACGAGGTCCATGACTGAAGATCGGACGGCAGCGGCCCGGCAAGTTCTGCGCCGGCGTGCGGCAGGATCTCGCTGATCTGGGTCATGCCGATTTCGATTTCGCCATTCGTGACAGCCTCGCCGACGCCGCCCTGCAACAGCTTGAGTTTGGGTTTGAGCTGTTCGGCAATACCGAGTTTCTCGAACAAGGTCTTGAGATAGCCGCCGGTCGCGCCTCCCGCCGTGAAGCCGACGGAATTCGCCTTGAGCAGCGCCTGCGTGAAAGCGTCCTTGGTGCTGATATCAGGCCTCAGTGCGCCCTTCTTGATCGCAACCCCGATGCCGGAATGGGCGATCGTCGTGCGCGCCGCATCGATCTTGCCTGTTCCCGCAAGTCCGTCGACGATTGGTGTCGTCAGGATGGCGACGTCGAATGCGGTGCCTTGCTCGATCTTCTCTTTCAGGACCGAAGCCGGCGCGAAGGTCAGATCGACCTTGTTGCCGGTCGCTTTCTCGAATTGCGGCGCGAGCGCTTCGAGCGTCGTCTTCACCGCCGTTGACGCCAGAACCTTGACCTCGGCGGCTTGCGCCGCTTGCAGCGGCAGCGCCAATCCTGCGACCGCCGCCATGACACCTAGAATTTTCATCGTCTCCTCCGCAAGCCGCCACTCTTCTCGGGGCATAGTCTCAGCTTAGCGAGAAGCGCCTGCGTCCGCCATGTCGTCTGGGGCGAGCCCGATTGCGCTCAATACCGCTTGACGAATTCGAGAACCTTCTTGTTGAACGTGTTCGGCTGCTCCCATGCGATCGCGTGTCCGGAATCGGGCATGAGCACCCATTCATGGTTTCTCAGATGAGAAGCCCAGATACGCATCAGCGCCGGAGGCGCAAGCAGATCGGCATCCGCGGCCATGACAAGGGCCGGCGCCGAGATCGTTTCGATCTTTGCAAGCGTGTTGGGCGTGCGCAGCGGCTGTGCAGGTGCGCCCGGCTGGCGCGCATACTCCTCGATCTCGATCCAGCGCCTCGTGCCGTCAGGATTGGCGCCGCGATAGGATGGCCCGATCTCGCGATAGACCGCCGGCTGTTTCCGCAAGTCCGGGACCTCGATGCGCGCGATGAAATCGGCGATTTCCTTGTCGGTCACTTGTCCGGTGCTGGCCCCGATCACAAGGCTTCGCACTCTTTCCGGATGCCACGCCGCAAAGTCCAGCGCGGCAAACCCGCCGCCGGCAACCCCCACCAGATGAAACCTGTCGAGCTTGAGATGGTCGGCAAGCGCATCGAGGTCGCCGGCAATGCTTCCCGGCTGTGGCCCGGTTGAGGGATCGGCGATGCTTTTGCCCCAGCCGCGGCGGTCGAATGCGATGACGCGGTATCCGGCCAGTGAAAAGCTCTCGACCTGGTTTGCCCAGGCATCACTGGTGCCGGTGTTGGCATGGAGCAGGACGATCGGCACACCCGCGCCGCCCGTGTCCGTGAACCACAGTTTCACGCCGGGCAGTTCTGCATAGGCGCCGGAGGTCGAGCTATCGGCGGCGCGAACCGCATCAGCTGTCGCACTTGCCAGCGCCACGCCCAGGACACCGATCAGCAATTCGCGCCGCTTCATCGCGTTCTCCCCCCTGGATCGTTCGCTTCGCTGTGCTCGCGATGACGAACTTGTCAATGCCCGCTGACAATCTCCGGCAGTTTGGTCGCAGGCGGCGTGTTGCGGCTGCGCTGGGTGCGGACGATGCCATCGATAATGGTCATGCCGATGCCGGGCAGATCGCCGAGGCGGACGCTGTCGAGCAGCGTCTTGCCGGGCGAGTGCTGTGCCTTGTCCATGATGACAAAGTCTGCCGCTCGGCCGACCTCGATCAGCCCGCAATCGAGCGCGCGCATCCGCGCCGTGTTGCCGGTCGCAAAGCAGAAGGCGATTTCGGCCGGTACCTCGCCGAGCGATGACAGCATCGAGACCATGCGCAAAATGCCGAGCGGCTGCACGCCGGAGCCGGCCGGCGCATCGGTGCCGAGGATGACGCGGCCGAGCTCGTTCATCTCGCGCGCGGTGCGCAGCGTGAACAGCGCCGAGCGCTCGTTGCCGTTGTGCACGAGCTCGAGCCCTCGCTTGCAGCCCTCGCAGATGCAGCGGATCTGGTCGTCGGGCAGGGCCGTGTGGCCGCCGTTGATGTGACCGATGACATCGGTATCCGCTTCGAGAACGACATCCTTGTCGATCAGGCCGGAGCCGGGGATCGAGGGACCGCCAGTGTGGATCGTGCTCTGGATGCCATATTTGCGCGCCCATCCGACCATCTTGCGCGCGGTCGGGCCGTCCTTGACGCCGCCAAGCCCGACTTCGCCGAGCAGCTTGACGCCGGCCGCGGCCAACTCCTTGAAGTCGTCCTCGACCATTTCGCATTCGATCACGGGCGCGCCGGCATGAACCTTCACGCCGCCGGGACGAAGCGTCCAGAATGCGCGCTGCGCAAAGATCGCCATCGCCTTCAGCCCGACGACGTCGCGCGGCCGGCCGGGCATGTGCACTTCGCCCGCCGAGATCATGGTGGTGACGCCGCCGTTGAGAAAGCTGTCGATCCAGCCGATTTGATTTTGCCGCGGCGTCCAGTCGCCGGCAACGGGATGAACGTGGCTGTCGATCAGGCCCGGCGCGATGGTCGTGCCGTTGGCGTCGATGATTGTGGTGGCGCCTGCGGTGTCGAGATCCTTGGACCGGCCGATGCCGGTGATCTTGCCGTTTTCGGCCACGATCGTGTCGGCGTCGAGAATGGGCCTTTCCAGCGCACCCGACAGCATGAGCCCGATGTTGCGTATGACGAGTTTGCTTGGGCCGGTTGCCTGCGGTGCATCATGGGCCATCGTATTTTCCTTCCGTGAAATTCTCGAACATTGGACGCATGGCAGATTCGCCTCGCCACGGCGTTACGCGCTCTTGACTTGGTATCGGAGCTGGCAAGTAATACCGCCGCTCCACTGCCTGTTAAAAATAATACAAACATAGCTCCGGGAGGAGAAGACCATGGGCAACATTGGTCGGCGTGGTTTTGTGAAGGGCGCAACGCTCGGTGCGCTGGCCTTCTCGGTTGGCGGCGTCGAAATCCTGATGACACCGAACGAGGCGAGGGCGAAGAACGTTCCGTTCCGCCTGCTCGACGGTCACCAGGGCGAAACGCTGGAGGCGCTCGGCGAAACGCTGGTCCCGAAAGCACGCGAAGCGGGCATCGCCCATTACATCGATCAGCAGCTATCGGTGCCGCCGCAGGAATCGCTGCTGCAGGCCCGCATCTTCAACTTCCGCCCGCCATTCGCCGACTTCTACCGAAGCACGATCGTAACCGTCGACGAGGCGAGCAAGAAATCGTTCGGCAAGGAGTTTGCGCAACTCAGCGCAAAGGACAGCCGCGAATTCGTCGAGCGCATGCGCCAGAACAAGATCGAAGACTGGAACGGAAGGCCGGCCGCGCTGGCTTACGCCGTGCTGCGGGCCGATGCCGTGGATGTCGTCTACGGCACCATGGAGGGCTACGAGGCGCTCGGCATTCCCTACATGGCGCACATTGCACCGGAAAAGAGGTGGTGAGATGGCAAACGAGAAAGTCGATGTCGTCATCGTCGGCGCCGGTGCATCAGGATCCGTCTACGCTTCCGTGATGGCCAAGGCCGGCAAGAAGGTCGTGCTGCTGGAGCAGGGACCGGACTGGGAATTGTCCGATCTCATCAGCTCGGAAATATGGGGCCGCCGCATCAAGCCAGCCGGTCCGCCATTTCTGCTCGAAGGCAAGAATCCGATGGGCTACGTCGGTCAGGCCGGCTGGGGCACCGGCGGCGCATCGCTGCATTATTTTGCGAATTTTCCGCGGCTGCTGCCGACCGATTTCCGGATGAAGAGCGAGCATGGCCGTGGCAATGACTGGCCAATCGCCTACGAAGACGTCGCGCCGTTCTACGACAAGGTCGCGCGTGACATCGGCGTCTCCGGCGATGCCAAGGCCGAGGAAAAGTGGCGGCCGGCCGGCGAAGCTTATCCGATGCCGCCGATGAAAACCTTCCGCAACGGCGAGATCTGGATCAAAGCGATGGAGACGTCGGGCATTCCGCTGGTGCCGGCTCCGGTCGGCGTGAACTCGGTCGAGTTCAAGGGACGTCCGGCCTGCATCTATGACGGTTGGTGTCATGTCGGTTGCCCTATCGGGGCGCTTGCCAATCCGCAAGCGACGTATCTGGGCGAGGCGCGCAAGTTAGGTGCAGAGCTGCGCGCGTTCTCAACGGCGACGCGGGTTCTGACCAACCAGGCCGGCACGCGGGTGACCGGCGTCGAATATTACGATGACAAGCATCAAAAACAGGTTCAGGAAGCGAGCGTCGTCATCCTCGCCTCATGGTCGGCGCAAAATCCTCGGCTGCTCCTGAACTCGGCGACCGACAAGCACCCGAAGGGCCTTTCAAACGCCTCAGGGCTCGTCGGTCACTTCATGATGTCGCATACGGTCGCATCGACCTGGGCGCTGTTCGACGAGGACGTGCAGAACCACATGGGCACGGTTGCCGTGCAATACATGTCGTATCAGCACTATCCCAAGACCAGCCAGAAGGATGCGTTCGGCAGCACATTCTGGACGGCGGGCTTTGCCTTGAAGACGTCCGATCTTGCTGGTGCGCGGGGCGATCTCTTTGGCGTCGAGCTCGACGACTACATGAAGCGCGCGGCGCACAACCTCACGGGCATCAAGGCGTTCGGCGAAGAGGTGCCGACAATGGAAAACCGGGTCGAACTGGTCAGTGACAAGGATGGGTTCGGCATGCCGCTCGGAAAGCTTACGCATACCTACCCGGCGGATGCCGTTGCACTCTGGAACGCCAACATGGACAACGGCCTGAAGGTCGCCAAGGCCGCCGGCGCCAAGGAAGCGTGGGTATCGCGTGGGGGAGTCCCGACGGCCCACCTCTTGGGTGGGACCATCATGGGCAAGGATGCGTCCAATTCGGTCGTCAACAGCTTTGGCCAGAGCCATGAAATCCCGAATCTCTGGATTGCGGGCCCGGGCATTTTCCCAACCGAGGGGGCATCAAATCCGACCTACACGGTCTTTGCCCTATCGCAGCGGGGCGCCGAGCAGATGGCTGCGAAATGGGGGACGCTGGCGAATTAGCCAGCGCCTGGCGAGCGGAAAGCGGCTCGCTTCCTGCGGCAATGCAAAGGCTTCATGACATGGCCGGTGTCATGACGTCCCAGTGGTCCGATTCTAACATTCGCACCACTCCTCTAGTAAACTCCGCGTGAAAGATGTTT
This sequence comes from Bradyrhizobium sp., assembly GCF_035652035.1. Taxonomy (GTDB): domain Bacteria; phylum Pseudomonadota; class Alphaproteobacteria; order Rhizobiales; family Xanthobacteraceae; genus Bradyrhizobium. The sequence goes on along the minus strand of NZ_DASREO010000048.1, from coordinate 26,980 downwards.
GAAGCACGTTGCAAGCGAACCATCTAACCCTGCAGGCGGTATGTCATAAAAGCATCAGCCAAGTGGGGAATAACTCTGCACATTTGTGAGTCTATGTGAGGCCGGCTTTTTGCTGGCCTTTTGCGCAGATGCGTAGCCAAGCGACGATGAAAGAAACGGCGCCAGACCGGATTGACCAGGACATCCTTGCCGCGGATGCGCTGGAGCGCGCGCGTCTGCTGCCGCCCGGTCCTGAACGCAACGAGGCGCTCAAGCGCGCCAGCCTGCTCAGATGCTCGGCGGATGCGCCCGGACCGGTATTTGCCAAGCGGGGCCGGCCGCGGAAGTAAGTGCGGCCGATCCCTGATCAGCATTTCAACATCCACGGCACACGCCTTTGATCACATCGTCGACCCTGGCGTTCTCTTCCTTCACGGCCTGATCGACCGAAGACCTCGCTTGTGAGGTCACGTCGGCCGCTTGCGGTTGGCGGTGACCGACCGGCGCCGACCAGGGCAGGGTCGCGGTTTCGCATCCCTGCGGCAGTGCGCTCGCCGTCGGCGCCGGAGGCTTGCCGGCCGCGTCGAGCGGCAGTCGACATGTGGGTTGTTCGTGGACGATTGCCTGGGCTGGCACGGGTGCTCCGGACATCAATAAGAGGACAATCGTCATTCCATGAAACGCAAGTCTGTTCATCGGGTGTCTCCGGTGTTGGGCCGATCACGGCTGCTCCCGGCAAAACAGACTCACGCTCGAGTTGTGATATTCCAATGCTACCCTTCGGTTGCCGATGGTTCGTCGCACCTCACGTGAGCTTGTGTCGTGGAATAACGAACGAGGCAAAGGGGTCGGTGCCGAACAGGCATGCAAGTTCCTGGCCAGCATGGCTACCTCTCAAAGATCGATCGCCATGAATGGCGGATCATTGAACGCGTGTCTCGAACCCACTACGGTGTGTGAGTGCACACAGTAGCAGTCATAAGCTACGTTCAAGCGGCAAGGGAGCGCGATCATGATGATGAACCGGCGTCATTTTGTGGGCGGCACCGCTACGGCGGCGCTTCTGGTCGGAATGCCCAAGGCTTTTGCGGCGACTTATGATCTCGTGATCAAGGGTGGTCGTGTCATCGACCCCTCGATGGGCCTCGATGCGACGCGCGACATCGCGATCTCAGGCGGCAGGATCGCAGCGATCGAACCCAGTATTGCGGCGGATGCCACTGAAACCATCGATGCGCGCGGCAAGCTCGTGACCGCGGGACTCATCGACATCCACACCCATGCCGGCCGCAGCAAGGACGGCCCGCCGATGTGCCTTCAGGACGGCGTCACCGGCTGGGTCGACGCCGGCTCCGGAGGCGCAGACAATATCGACGACGTGGCGGCGATCGCGCGCGGTGCGCCGCAGATCGGCCGCTGCCTTGTCAATATCGCGCGCACCGGCGTGATCGCGCCCGGCGGCGAGCTGCATGATCTCAACGCGGCGAACGTGGCGATGGCCAAAGCCGCTATCGAGCGCAATCGGGACGTTGTCATAGGCGTCAAGGCGCGCCTCTCGGACAACGTCGCCGGCGCCAACGACCTCGAAGCGCTGCGCCGCGCGCAGGAGGTCGCGACGGCGTTCAATCTCCCCGTGATGATCCACATCGGCCAAAACTATTCGCCGCTGCGGTCGCTTCTCGCGCTGCTCAAGCGCGGCGATATCATCACGCACGTTTACGCGCCCGGAAAGAACGGCATTCTCGACGACGACAAGATCTTGCACCCGGAAGTCATGGCCGCGCATCGCCGCGGCGTGATTTTCGATTTCGGCAACGGCGTCTCCGATCACTTCGATTGGGACACCGTCGAGAAGGCGACGAAACAGGGGCTGTGGCCGGACACATTTTCGACCGACTGGAATACGAAATCGAAGACCAGCGGCGTCGTCGACCTGCCGAACGTGATGTCGAAGTTCATCATGTTCGGCATGCCGCTGAACCAGATCATCGCGGCTGCGACCGTGAATGCGGCGCGGTGTTTCCCGGCCTTCGACGATCGCGGCACGCTCAATGTCGGCGCGCCGGCCGACGTCGCCATCATGGAATTGCGCGAGGGCGCATTCGAATTTCTCGACAACTACAACAACAAGCGGACAGCCCGTCAACGGCTGTTTCCGTTCGAAGTTGTTCTCAACGGCAAGCGCGTTCCGAAGGCCTAACCGCCCAGATAGGCCTCGCGAATGCGCGGATCGTCGGCCAGCGCAGCCGACGGTCCGGAGAGTGTGATCGTCCCCGTCTCGAGCACGAAGGCGCGGCTCGCGATCTCGAGCGCCATCGCCGAGTTCTGCTCGACCAGGAGCACCCCGAGGCCGGTGCGCTTGTTGAGTTCTACGATGCGATCGAACACCTGCTCGATCACGATCGGTGCGAGGCCCAGCGAGGGCTCGTCGAGCATCAGGAGGCTGGGGCGCCCCATCAGCGCGCGCCCGATCGCAAGCATCTGCTGCTCCCCGCCAGACAGCGACCAGCCGCCTTGCTTGAGCCGCTCCTTCAGGCGTGGAAACAGGTCGAACACCAGCGCAAGATCTTCCTCGAGCTCGCGTTTGTTCGGTGCTCGCGGCGCAGTGCCCGTGATCAGGTTCTCCTCAACGGTGAGGCCTGGAAAAATCCGCCGTCCTTCCGGGCAATGGGCGAGGCCCGAGCCAACGATGTGTTCAACGGCGGTGTCCTGGATTGGCTCGCCCTTCCAGGTAATCGTGCCGGAGGTTGGGCGAACCAGCCCGGAGATGGTCGAGAGCGTTGTGGTCTTGCCGGCGCCGTTGCCGCCGATCAGCGCGACGATCTCGCTTGTCTCGACACTGAATGAGATGCCTTTCAGCACCTCGATATGGCCGTACGACACATGCAGGTTGTCGACCCTAAGCATGACGATGCCGCCTGCCGAGATAGGCCTCGATCACCTGCGGATCGCGCTGAATGTCGGACGGCGCGCCTTCGGCGATCTTCTTGCCGAAGTCGAGCACCGTGACGCGGTCGCTGATCCCCATCACCAGCCGCACATTGTGCTCGACCAGCAATATCGTGATGCCGCGGCTCTTGAGCCTGGCGATCGTGTCCAGCAGCGTCATGCTTTCGGTCATGTTCATCCCGGCCGCGGGCTCGTCGAGCAGAAGAACGTTCGGCTTCGACGCGAGCGCGCGTGCAATTTCGAGAAGGCGCCGCTGCGCGTAGGGCAGCTGGCTGGGGCGATCGTCGGCGCGATCGGCGAGGCCCACCGTCGCAAGCGCTTCCAGCGCGGCCATGTCGATATCGGCTTCGCTTTTCCGATGCCGGGGATTCGACAGAAGGATATCGATAAAGGAGGCCGGCCTGTTGCCCGCAGCCGCCACCTTCACGTTCTCGACAACGCTGAGGTTTTCAAAAATCCGGATATTCTGGAACGTTCTCGCGAGGCCCAGCCGCGCGATGCGGTGGGGCTTGAGGCGGAAGATTTCGTGCGTACCGATCCTGATGGAGCCGGCGTCCGCATGCGAAGCCCCGCTTAGCGCGTTGAGCAATGTCGTCTTGCCGGAGCCGTTCGGGCCGATGATGGCGTGTACGATACCCGCGGGGACATCGAGATCGATGTTGTCGAGCGCTGTGAGGCCGCCGAAGCGCCGCGTCACCCCACGCGCCATGATGATCGGTTCCGCACTCAACGAACACCTGCCCGACGCGTCCGGAGCTGCGTTGCGATGGATGCCAGGCCTCCCGGCGCGAGAGCGATCACTGCGATAACGCCAAGGCCGTAAAGCACGAGATACCATTGGCCCATGAACCGCAGCGCTTCGGGCAGGATCGTCAGCGCCACGGCGCCGAAGACGCAGCCGGCAATCGAGCCCATGCCGCCGACGATCAGCATGGTCATCAACAGAATGGCTTGCGTGCCGGAGAAGCTGTCGGGGCTGATGAAGCGGATCGAAGACGCGTAGAGACACCCGGCAAGTCCCGCATAGACCGCACCGACCATGAATGCGATCAGCTTGGTGCGCGTGGTATCGACGCCGCTTTGCTCGGCGGCGATTTCGCTGTCGCGGGTCGCGATCATCGCCCGGCCCAGCGCCGAATGGCGCACGCGCGCGGCGATCAGAACGGCGAAGGCCAGCGCGACGATGAGAATGTAGTAATGTTGGACCTGCCCTTCCGGGCCGAAGCCGAACAAGCTGATGCCGGGAATAGCGCGAAGACCCGAGGTGCCGCCGGTGACCGGCTCCCAATGCACGATGACCAGCCGGATGATTTCGCCAAAGCCGATCGTGGTCATTGCGAGATAGTAGGTGCGCAGTCGCATGGTCGGCAGGCCGAGCGCGAGACTTGCGACGATCACAACGATCGCCGACAGAACGGGTGTCGTGATCCACGGCAGGCCAGATTTGGTCGCGATCGCGGTGGTGTACGCGCCCAGTCCGTAAAAGGCCGCTTGTCCAAAATTGATCTGGCCGGCCCAACCGGTCACGAAGTTGAGGCCCAATACAACGATGCCGTTGAGAATGGCGATGTTGAGGAGCTGAAGGATGTAGGCATCCTGCGTGATGAGGGGAATTGCCAGGGCCGCGACGCTTGCCGCAAACACGGGCCAGGAGCCTCGCTGGTAGGCCATCGTCAGACCTTTTCGCTGCTCTTCTCACCAAACAGGCCGCGAGGCCAGGCGATGAGAACGGCGATCATGACGATGAAGGCATAGGCGTCGCGGAAGTTCGACGAGATGTAGCGGGCGCCGAAAGTCTCCACCAACCCAAGAAACAATCCGCCAATCACGGCTCCCGGCAGGTTGCCGAAGCCGCCGATGACACTGACGACAAAACCTTTCAGACCAAGGCTTCCGCCCATGGTCGGCTCGGCGAGGAAGATCGGCGCGACCAGAAGCCCGGCGATGCCGGACAGCACAGTGCCGAGCGCGAAGGCCACCGCAATCGTTCGGTTCACGGGGATGCCGACCAGCCGCGCCGTGTGCAGGTCCTGCGCGGTCGCCTGCATCAGGATTCCAAACCGCGTCCTGGTGAGAAAAAGAAATTGCAGAGCCAGGACGACCGCAAGCGTCGCAAAGATGAAAAGCTGGTGCATGGAGATGACGACGCCGGCAAAGCGGAGAGGCGGACCGTCGATCGGGGAGGGAAGCGAGACCGGCAAGGGTCCCCAGATGATCAGCGCCAGATTTTCCAGAACGATGCCCATCGCGATCGTCGTCAGAATCACGAGAAACGCAGGGCGGCCGCGCAGCGGAAAATACACCAGCGTCATGAAGACGACGCCGATCAGCGCCATTGCGACCATCGTGATGGCCCACGAGGCTGCCATCGGCAGTTCATTGGTGACCGCACAGGTGATGCCGATGAACGCGCCGAGCATCAAAAGCTGGCCCTGCGCGAAATTGACGATCTGAACCGTGTTGAAGATCAGGAGCAGACCGAGCGCGACGAGAGCATAGATGCTGCCGAGCGCAAGGCCATTGACGACGAGCTGGCCCATGAGGAAATCAGAATCCGCTTTCCTTGATCGGGCCAGCCAGTTCCGGCGTCTTGCCCTTGTTGCGATAGACGCCGAGCGTATGCGCGAGATCGCCGAGGCTATCTGCCTGGTAGGAAATCAGCATGCCCTTCCAGTCCTTGGTCGCGGCGAACGCGTCGCGGATGGCCGCCTTGTCGCACCCGACTTTCTCGATGATCGATTTCAGGAGATAGACGGTGTCGTAATAGGAGACAGTGAAGTTGTCGGCCGGAACCTTGAATTTGTCCTGCACGCGCTTCGCCCAATCCAGGATTTTTGGATCGTTCGACGTCTGCGGAATCATGCCGCCGATCGCGTAGGCGCCGTCGGCTTCCGCCGCCGTGAGATTGTTGAGCGCGGTCTGCGCGACAAGGCTGGAATTTCCGATGATGGTGAGCTTGATCCCAAGGTCGTTCATCTGCTTGACGACCAGCGTCACGTCGGCGGGACGCCCGAACACGATCACGCTGTCGGCGCCCTTGTCCTTGATCTCGAGCAACTGCGCGCTCATGTCCTTGTCGGAGGGCGCGTAAGACGTCACGGCAACGGGCGTCGCGTTCAATTTGGCGAGCGAGGCCTGAATGCCGCGGGACGCGCCGAGGCCATAATCGTCGGCGACCGCAATGACGCCAGGCTTGGTCTTTTTGAGCGTCTTCACGAGGTATTCCGGGATCAGGTCGGCGAGCTGGCCATCATGCACATGTGTGCGAAACAGCCATTTGCTGCCTTGTGACGTCACTTTCGCATTGGTCGCGCCGACCAGAAACGGCGTCTCGGATTTGTTGACGACCTCGGTCTGCGCAAACACGTGCGGGCTGATCATCGAGCCGAAAATGACGAGCGGCTTGCCTTCGAGGATGCGGTTCATCGCATTCAGCGCGTCCGTGCTCGACGATCCCGTGTCTTCGGTCGCAAGTACCAGCGATTTGCCGTTGATGCCGCCGGCCGCGTTGATCTCGTCGACGGCGAATTGAACGCCGCTGCGCGCCTGCGTGCCGAGCAAGGCGACATTGCCGGTCAGCGCCGTCGTCAATCCGAGCGGGATAGGCGACGGACAACTGGCCGGATCGGCTTGCGAGGGTTGCGTCGCGGCAGCCCACAGGCAGAGCGCAGTCGCGCCCAGCATCGAGGCTTTGGAAAATATGGACGTCATGACATTCCCTGCTGGATTGGTGATGCGGAGCCGTTGTTGGCACCATCTGCCAGTTCGCATGGCTTTACCCCATTATGAGCCAAAAATTCCCCCTTCGCACGGTCTCTTGGCGATCCTGCGACCTATCCGTGAGGTGAAGCAGACAAGACACTCGCTTCAGGATTGTGACGATGCCGCACCGGCAACGACAGATACGAAGCAGGCTTCGCTTTTTGGCGCAGCAACATTCGTGCCAGTGGCCGCTTCGATCCGCCGCCAATCTGGTGCGGCAGGACGCCCGACAGCCAACGGAACCGTTGAGGTTTTCATGGTTGTGGCATACCGTTTGCTTCAACAGGCCGGGACGCCACCGTGGACTCCGGCGACGCTGAGAGTCCCGCAAGACGGACACCGCAAGAACAACAGGGGAGTGCTCAAATGCCAACGAAATTCACGCGCCGCCAAGCCCTCATCCTTCCTGCGGGCATTGCAGCGGGAAGCCTCATCGGCCGCTCAGTGCTGGCGGCGGAGCCGATCAAGATCGGCCTGGTGGCAGCGCTTTCCGGGCCTTCCGCGAAATCCGGTGAAGGAATTACCCGCGGCCTTCAGATCGCGATTGACGAAATCAACGCCAAGGGCGGTCTGCTCGGGGGCCGGATGCTGGAGCTCGTGCGTCGCGACGACGAGTCGAATCCTGCCAAAGGCCAGACGGCAGCGCGCGAACTGATCGACAAGGAAGGGGCAGTGATCCTCTACGGCGGCATCGACAGTCCGGTGTCGCTGGCCATCGTGCCGCTGGTGAATTCGGCCAAGGTCCCGTTCATGGGCGTATGGGCCGCCGCGACCAACATCACGCGCAACGGCGCCAATCCGAATTATGTCTTCCGCGTCTCGGCCGTGGACGTTCTCGTCGACCGCGCGTTGATCAAATACGCGATGGCGAAATTCGGCGCCAAGAAGCCTGGCCTGATGCTCGTCAACAACGGCTGGGGCGAGTCCAATCTTGCTGGGCTCACGGCAGCTGCGGCGGCCGCCGGCATCACGCTCGCGGGCGCGGAAAAATTCGACGACAAGGATCCCGACATGACGCCGCAATTGCAGCGGCTGCGGGAGGCTGGCGCCGACACCATCATCCTCGTCGGCAACGCCGCGCCGGGTGCGCAGGTGATCAAGTCGCTGCAGAAGTCCGCCTGGGTGGTGCCCGTCGTTTCGCATTGGGGCATCTCCGGCGGGCGTTTCCCCGAGCTTGCAGGCTCCTGGGCCGGCAAGGTGCATTTCGTGCAGACCTACAGCTTCTTCGGACAGCAGAATGACGTCGGCAAGCGCGTACTCGCGGCGATGATGAAGAAGTATCCAGACGTCAAGGGACCGGGCGATGTCACCCCGCCGGTCGGCGTCGCCAACGCCTATGACGCCATGCAACTGACGGCGCTCGCCATCACAAAGGCCGGTTCGACCGAAGGGCCCAAATTGCGCGAGGGCTTTTTGGGTATCGAGAATTATCAGGGCCTGATCAAGACCTACGCCAAGCCGTTCACGGACGAGAACCACGACGCACTCAACGAAAACGACTACGTCATGGTCCGTTACAACGGGGATCAGATCGAGCCCGTGACGGGCTAGTTGGGCGATGCTCGCGACTGCACTTGTCTCGGGATTAAGCCTCGGGAGTATCTACGGCCTCATTGCGCTGGGTTTTACGCTGACCTTTGCCGTCTCGGGCACGGTGAATTTCGCGCAAGGCTCGTCGGTGATGCTGGGCGCGGTGTTTTGTTACGCGCTCGCAATGGGGCTGCATTGGCCGATGCCGATCGCGATCCCGCTTGCGCTCGTCGCGTGTGCGATCTGGGGCTTGATCGTCGAGCGCGTCGCGGTTCGCCCGTTCGTCGCGCGTGGCAGCAATGCCTGGCTGATGGCGACCGTTGCGCTCGGCATCGTGCTCGACAACGTCGTGATGGTCTTGTTCGGCAAGGAACCGCGCGCGCTGCCGTCATCCCTGGCCGACGATCCCTGGGTGATCGGCACCGTCGGCATCTTCCCGCTGCAAGTGCTGGTTCCGATCGTCGGGCTCGCCCTCGCGCTCGCCGTTCATCTCGGCATGCACCGGACAAGTTTGGGTCTGAAGCTGCGCGCGGCGGTCGAAAACCCGGACGCGGCGCGGCTGATGAGCATCGACGTCACCATGCTGATCGCGCTCACTTACGCCGCCGCGGCGCTGCTCGCCGGGATCGGCGGCATCCTGATCGCACCGCTTTATAACGTCGCCTACGACATGGGGACGTTGTTCGGCATCAAGGCATTCGCCGTCGCTATTCTCGGCGGCCTGACCAATCCCTGGGGTGTCGTGATCGCCGGCCTCGGTTATGGGCTGGTCGAAGCCTGCGCCACGACCTGGCTTGGCTCCAGCAGCACGCAGATCGTCACCTTCTCGGCGGTGATCGCCGCGCTGGTGCTGGCGCCGTCCGGCCTGTTCGGCGGACGGACCAGGGTGCGGGTATGAGAACGGCGGTTGCCACCTTTGCCGCGATGCTCGGCTGCATCGCCGCTGCCGCAATCTGCCTCTCCACGCCCGGTTACTACGCCTATCTCTTGGGGATGCTCGCGACCACGGCGCTGGCAGGCATCGGCTTGAACGTGCTGCTCGGCCTCGCCGGCGAAGTATCGTTGGGCCAGGGCGGCTTTGTGGCGCTAGGGGCCTATGGGGTTGGCATCCTCACCACCAAAGCGGGATTGAATTTCTGGGAAGCGCTGCCGCTTGCCGTCGCTGTCGTGGCGGCCATATCGGCCGTTCTCTCGATCCCGGCGCTTCGCCTCACCGGGCCTTATCTAGCCATGGTGACGATTGCCTTCGGCTTCATCGTCGAATCCATTTCGATTGAGTGGCGCGACCTGACCGGCGGCTCCAGCGGTCTTGCCGGAATTCCGGCGCCGTTTGGCACCGGCGGCACCGCGCTGTTGGCCTGCGGCTTCTGCGTCGCCGGGCTGATCTTGTTTTATTATCTCGTACGAAGCCCGATTGGTCTTGCGATGCAGGCCTTTGCCTCGGCGCCGGCGGCCGCGCGCGGCGTCGGAATAAGACCGGTACCGGTGCGCACCGCGGCCTTCGTGCTGGCGGCCGCGGCGGCAGGGTTGGCGGGAGGATTGCAGGCGGCGCTGACCGGCTTCATCGCGCCAAGCTCGTTTCCGTTTTCGCAGTCGATCCTGTTTCTGCTCGTGGTCGTCGTGGGCGGCGCCGGCCGCACCCTTGGGCCGCTGATCGGATCGGCGGTTGTCGTTTTTCTCCCCGAGGTGCTGGCGGGCCTTGCCGAATACCGTTTGCTGGTGTTCGGCTCTGGCCTCCTGATCGTGTTGCTGGCCGCGCCGGGCGGGATCGCGGGTGCGCTCGCGCACATTTTCCGGCCGCGAAAATCGCTTAGCCAGGCGGCGCCGGATGCCGATCTCGCTTTGGCCCATATCACCGGCGCGCGCGGCAGTCTCGCGGCGGAAGGCGTGCGGGTGGCGTTCGGTGGCGTGGTCGCGGTCGCGGGCGTCGACATGATCGCTTCGCCCGGCCGCATCACCAGCGTGATCGGCCCGAATGGCGCCGGCAAGACCACGCTGCTCAATCTGATGAGCGGCTTCCAGCGTCCCGACGCCGGAACGGTGCGGGTGGGTAAGGAGGACATCACCGGCTTTGCCGCCCCCGATGTCACACGCGCCGGTCTTACACGAACGTTCCAGACCGCGCAGCCTTTCGCGAACCTGACGGTGCTCGACAATGTCCGTCTCGGCCTGTTGCGCGGCGCCTGGCAGGGCGAAGCTTCGGCGGACCTGGCGCGAGCGCTGTTGGCGCTGGTCGGTTATACCGGATCCGATACAAGGCTGGCCGCCACGCTTCCGCATGTCGACCGCCGGCTGGTGGAGATCGCTCGCGCGCTTGCAACCGCGCCTGCAGTGCTGCTGCTCGACGAACCCGCGGCCGGCCTCAGCGAGGCCGATACCGCCAAACTCGGTGCTCTGCTGCAGCGGCTCGCGCGCGCCGGTCTCGCCGTTGTGCTGGTCGAGCACGACATGTCGCTCGTGATGTCGATCTCCGACGAGATCGTGGTGCTCGATGCCGGACGCCGCATCGCAGCCGGCACGCCCGCGATCGTGCGCAACGATCCCGCCGTCAAGGCGGCCTATCTCGGCACGGCCATGTCTGCGGGATCGGCGGCTACGCGCACGGCCGGAGCACCGCTGCTTGAGGTGGACAGCTTGAGCGCGGGCTACGGCGCGCTCGCCGTGCTCGACAATGTCAGCCTCAAGGTCGGCAGTGGCGAGGTGATCGCACTGTTCGGCCCGAACGGCGCCGGAAAATCGACCTTGATGAAAGCGTTGAGCGGCCTGATCCGTCCGGTGAGCGGAACGATCAAATTGGATGGCAAGGATCTCGCGTCGCTGTCTGCGCCGCAGGTCGCCCGCACCGGACTCATTCTCGTGCCGGAGGGCCGCCAGGTGTTTCCGCAACTGACTGTTGCGGAAAATCTCCGCCTTGGCGCGACGCGCCGCAACGATTTCGCGCTGGGCGAAATCGAAGGCATGCTGGAGCGTTTCCCGCGCCTGCGCGCGCGCCTGCATACGGCCGCAGGCCTGCTTTCGGGCGGCGAGCAGCAGATGCTCGCGGTGGCGCGTGGACTGCTGGCGAAACCTGAAGTCTTGCTGCTCGACGAGCCGTCGCTCGGACTTGCGCCTGCGGTCGTCACCGAACTGTTCGAGCAGTTCACGCGCCTGCGCGATGAAGGCATGACGCTACTGATCGTGGACCAGATGGCGGACTATGCGCTCGCGATCGCGGACCGCGGTTATGTGCTCGGCGGCGGCCGGATCGTCGCGCAGGGAAGCCCGTCAGAATTGCGCGGCGCCATGCTCGATGACGCCTATCTGGGTTCTGCTTCTTGAGGTGATGGATGGATTTGGTAGTCCGGAATGCGCGTATCTTGCGTGATGACGAGCTCGTCAATGTCGATATTGCCGTCGAGGGCACGACGATCGCGGCGATTGCGCCCGCGCTTGCGGCCGATGGTCCCGAACTGAATGCCGAAGGTTGCCTTGTCGTTCCCGGCCTGATCGAGACGCATATCCATCTCGACAAAACCTGCATCATGGATCGTTGCCGGATCGAGGAGGGCACTGTCGCCGAAGCCGTTCGCGAAACTGCAGCCGCCAAGCGCGGCTTTACCGCAGAGGACGTCTATGCGCGCGGCAAGAAGACACTGGAGCGCTGCATCTCGCACGGCACGATGCGCATGCGCACCCATGTCGAGCTCGATCCCGGCATCGGGTTGATCGGCCTCGAGGCGGTCGAACAACTTGCAAAGGACCACGCCTGGGCGATCGACGTCGAAATCTGCGTGTTTCCGCAGGAAGGCATGACCAACTATCCCGGCACCGAAGAACTGCTGATCGAGGGTTTGCGCCGCGGCGCCCGCACCATCGGCGCGGTACCGTATTTCGACACCGATCCGCACAAGCAGATCGAGCGCATCTTCGAAATCGCGCGCGAGTTCGACGCCGAGATCGACATGCATCTCGATCTCGCCGAAACCACGCAGAACATGCAGGTCGAATATGTTTGCCAGAAGACGGAGGAGTTCGGCCGCGGCGGACGGGTCGCGGTCGGCCACGTCACGCAGATGTCGTTGCTGCCGCCCGATCGTTTCAATGACATCGCGACGCGGCTGGCTAATGCCGGCGTCGCCGTGACCATCCTGCCGTCAACCGATCTGCATTTGATGGGCCGCAGCCACGATCATGCGGTGCCGCGTGGGGTCGTGCCCGCCGAACCGTTACGAAAAGCAGGCGTCACCTGCTCGATCTCGACCAACAATGTGCTCAATCCATTCACGCCCTATGGCGATGGCTCGCTGATCCGGATGGCGAATCTTTACGCCAACGTCTGTCACGTCTCGCGTCCCGCGGACCTCGCCGGTTGCCTGGATATGATCACGGAATCCTCGGCGCGGCTGATGCGGCTCAATGATTACGGCATCAAGGTCGGCGCGCCGGCCGATCTCGTTTGCATCGATGCGACGAACCCGACGGATGCGGTCGCGACGCTGGCGCAACCCTTGTGGGGCTTCAAGCGCGGCCGAAAATCGTTCACGCGGCCGCGGGTCGAGCTTCATCGCCACACGCACTAGATCGGGATGAGGTTAGGTTGAATCGTCATTGCGAGGAGCGAAGCGACGAAGCAATCCAGTTCTTTGGTCAGGCAAGCTGGATTGCTTCGCTTCGCTCGCAATGACGGGCGGCAGGCGACCGAACCTAAATTCATCTGCCTTAGCGGTGGCTATTCCGCGGCCTTGCTCGCCCTGGCGCCGAACATGCGCGTCGGCGCGGGGAAGCCGCAAGACGTGCCATCGGTGATCTTGACCTCGTCTTCCCACGGCAGACGATAGGTGCCGGCGACCATGTCCTGCATGAAGGTATACGGGCAATCCATCGCACCGCCTTTCACCGCGACATAGCCGCGGTGCCAGAGCTGGTAGATGTTGTTCTCGACGCCCCAGTTGATGCGGGCTTCGCGCACCAGATCAGGACGCACTTCGGCGGTGATGATCTCGTCGACGCGGCCGGTGGTGCCGTGGGCAAGGATAGTGCCGTCGAAATTGACGATCATGCCTTCGCCCATCGAATCGAACGAGCCGTCGGAACCGCACATGCAGACGTTTGCGGTCACCATCAGGTTCTGGAAGGCGTTGGCCTGGTTGGTGAAGCGCCAGCTCTCGCGGATCGGTGCGGTGTAGCCGGCGGTGCGGATCATGATCTCGGCGCCCTTGTAGGCACATTCGCGCGCCATCTCCGGGAACATGCCGTCGTGGCAGATGATCAGCGCGATCTTGGCGCCGTTCGGTCCCTCGATGACGGGTATGCCGACATTGCCGGGCTCCCACGGCTCGACCGGAATCCAGGGATGAAATTTGCGGTAGTAGAGTTTGATCTCGCCGTGGTCGTCGATGATCAGGCCGGAATTGTAGGGGTTGCCGTCCGGATTGTACTCCATGATCGAGAAGCAGCCCCAGATCTTGTTGTCGATGCAGGCCTTCTTGAAGGCCGCGACCTCCGGACCGTCGAGGTGGCACATGATCGCGGGATTGGTGTCCATTGACAGGCCGTGCAGTGAGTATTCGGGGAACACCACGAGGTCCATGGTCGAGAGATTGCGGCGCGCTTTGCCGACCATGTAAACGATGCGCTCGGTTTGTTTGGCGAGGTCGGCCTTGGTCACGACAACAGGCAGTTGGAGCTGCACCAGCCCGATCACGACGCCATTGGGCGATTTGTTCAGTCCGCCAAGTCCGTTCATGTCCCGCTCCCTGGAAAGCTCGCGCCTTATTGACGCGGTATGCGCGAAAAGCCGGCCGCAAGCAGACCGCATTTCCGCTAGGCAACAAAGATCATTTTTCAGGCGATCGCATGGTCAAACCGAAGGCAGAATCGGACCTCGGCGCCTTCCACCACGAAGTGAGGCAGCCTATAAAAGCGACAGCGGGTTAGCCGCCGTGACTGGCGCATTGAAAGAAGAAGAGAAAACAAGCCGATGGCGAATTTGACGAAAAACTCCGAGCGAGACCTTCGCGTGGCGATTGCAGGATTGGGACCGATCGGGAAAGGAGCTGCCGAGGCGCTTGATGCGGGAATAGACGGCTTCTCGCTTGCTGCCGTATCGGTGCAGGATCCCGAAAAGCATCACAACTGGCTGGGCACGCTGAAGAAGTTCCCGGCGATTTTGCCGGTCGAGGCGCTTTCCGATGCGGCCGATGTCGTCATCGAATGTGCGCCGGCAAAGCTGCTGCGATCGATTGTGACGCCGTTCGTGGAAACCGGAAAAACCGCGATCGTGCTGAGCGCAGGTGCGCTCTTGGAAAATGAAGACCTGATCGATATCGCGAAGAAGAACCGCGGACAGATTGTGGTGCCGACCGGCGCGCTGATCGGACTCGATGCGGTGACGGCAGCCGCGGTCGGCGAAATTCATTCGGTGCGGATGGTGACACGCAAGCCGGTTCGCGGTCTCGTTGGCGCGCCGTTTCTGGTCGAAAACAACATCGACATTGAATCGATCAAGGAACCGATGAAAGTCTTCGAAGGCACGGCGCGGGACGCGGCGAAAGGGTTTCCGGCCAATCTGAATGTCGCGGTGGCGCTGTCGCTCGCGGGCATCGGCCCCGACCGGACCGTGCTCGAGATCTGGGCCGATCCGGCACTGACACGCAACACGCACCGGATCGAGGTCGATGCAGACTCCGCCCGGTTCTCGATGGCAATCGAAGGCATCCCTTCTGAAAACCCGAAGACCGGACGTATCACCGCGTTGTCGGTGATCGCGCTGCTTCGCAAGCAACGCGCGGCATTGCGCGTCGGGACCTGAAGCATAGCGTTTTCAAGCGAAGCCGCCTTCGCTATAGCTTCGGCGGCCGAGTGAGCTAGTGGCCCGGCGAAGCCTGGCGGAGACGGGTGGAAGCCGGTTCGCGTGAAGAAACGCGTCAGAACAAAGACCGCTACTTGGTGCCGTAAGCGCGATCGCCGGCGTCGCCAAGACCGGGCAGGATGAAGCCATGTTCATCCAGCCCTTCGTCGATGGCGGCGAGCCAGATCGGCACGTCAGGATGAATGCCGCGCATCCGCTCGATGCCTTCGGGCGCTGCGATCAGGCACACCAGGCGAATGTCGCTCGCGCCGCGCTCTTTCAAACGGTCGACCGCAGCCACCGCCGTGTTGGCGGTTGCGAGCACAGGCGAGATCACGATGACCTGCCGCTCGGGCAAGTCGACCGGCGACTTGAAGTAGTATTCGACGGCGACAAATGTCTCCGGCTCACGATAGAGCCCGATATGGGCGACGCGCGCGCTTGGCACCAAATCGAGCATGCCTTCCGCGAATGTCATTCCGGCGCGCAGTACCGGCGCGAACACCAGCTTCTTGCCGGCGATCTGCGGCGACTTCATATGCGCGAGCGGCGTTTCGATATCGACATTGGCGAGCGGCAGGTCGCGGGTCACCTCATAGCAGAGCAGCATCCCGATTTCTTTCAACAGTTCGCGGAACGATTTGGTCGAGGCATCCTTTTTGCGCAGCAAGGTCAGCTTGTGCTGCACCAGCGGATGGCTGACGATGGTAACGCCGTCCATAGTATTGTCCTTCCCTAAAATACCGTGCCGTCGCTGATCACCTTGACCGGCGGCGAGGCGTCGGCGCGGCGCTCGCGCGCGAGCTTGCGGCCCGCAGCCCAGGATCCGCCTTGGAGAATTTTTGCGAGCGGCAATGACACAGCATCAACCCCAAGCTTTTTGCGCAATCCCTCGGCCAGGCGGTCGAGCAGTGCCACCGTCAACGTGCGCCATTCCACGACCAGGGCCGAAGCGACCGCATGCTCGCGCTCAGCGTCTTGCGGATCACGAAATGCAAGCACACCGGAATCGATGAACAGCCCGCCGTTGCGGTATTCGGCGAGCCCGGTCAGACCGTCGATATCGGTGACCTCGATGCCGGACGTTTGCAGCGGCTCGATCAGCGAGTAGGCAAGCCATTGCGAGAGCTTGTGCAGCGGGACCAGATTATTCGTTGCATCGTCAGTGGTCAGCGAGGGATGTTTCCAGCAATCGCCGAGAGGAATCCCGCCAAGCGTCAGCCGCGACGGCCAGATCGGTCCGAGCTGCTGCAACAGTTCGGAGAGGATGACAGGAGCGGGAAGGCGACCGTTCTCGGCGCGCGCTGCAAGGTGATCAAATAGTCCGCCGGGCCGTGGCGTGTCGTGCTGGCCGAAAATTTCAGGCTTCGAGGCGACGAGCTTGCCGAGGCTGCGCAAAAGCTCGACGCGGCCCTCAAGTCCGACAAGCGGATTGGTTTCGGAAACCTGTAAGCCGCGCGCGGCGTCGGCCACGGAAAGGTTGGCAAGGGCGCCGGCGTCGACGCGAAGCGGATCGTGCGCGTTTGTCGAGAACATGAAGTTTTCGAACATCGCAAGGCTTGCAAGCGCCAGGCCCTCCGAACGGCCGATCGCTGCTCCGCTTTTCGGATCACGATAGCGCCAGCTCGGACCCGCGCCGGCATCGAGAAAGACGCTGACGATTGCCAGATCGAATTCCGCGCGCGCGCGGGCCGCACGATCGGGCCATCGCACCTGACTTGCAGTCGTGCTCCATCGATCGTCACCGTCAAGGACAAAATGCCGCCAGCGCGAGTGAAACGGCACGTCGAGGCTCGGATAGGCTTCGCGCGTCGTTTGCAGAACGAGATCAACAACACCATCCATCCTCTCGGGATGGATGCGGAAATTTGGCAAGCTATCGTCGAGCGCGAGCGCCAGCATCCGATGAGAGCGCTCGCGAACGGCCGCCGCACTCAAGAGCGACAGCGCAGCGGATGTCTCGGAAGCTGATGCCTCGGAATTTTCCGGCGACACGGCCGTCCTTGCGTCAGTATTTTTCAAGCGGGCGGCCGACCGAATTGGTGAGCTCGTCCGGCGCGACTGCTTCCGCGCTGTAATAGCCGGCGGCCTTCTTCGCAGCGATCTCGACATGCGCGTCGGGCGGCACCAGTTCGTCCGGTATGGGAACCCGTTCGACGATCTCAATGCCCTGGCCGGTCAGCGCATCGTATTTCATGTCGCTCATGGACACGAAGCGATCGATGCGCTTGAGGCCGAGCCAGTGGATCACGTCCGGCATCAGTTGCTGGAAACGCGCATCCTGCACGCCTGCGACGCATTCGGTGCGCTCGAAATATTGAGCGGCCGCGTCGCCGCCTTCCTGACGCTTGCGCGCGTTGTAGACGAGGAATTTCGTGACCTCGCCCAGCGCGCGCCCTTCCTTGCGGTTGTAGACGATGATACCGAGCCCGCCCTCCTGGCCGGCCCGCGCGCACTCCTCGATGCCATGCAGCAGATAAGGGCGGCAGGTGCAGATGTCGGAGCCGAACACGTCGGAGCCGTTGCACTCGTCGTGCACGCGGCAGGTGATCTTGGTGCGATGGTCCGGCAGCTTGGTGACGTCGCCGAACAGGTAGGCCGTCGTGCCGCCGATCGGCGGCAGGAAGACCTGCAAGTCCGGCCGCGTGACGAGCTCCGGAAACATGCCGGCGGTCTGCTCGAAGAGTTGCCGTCTGAGATTGTTTTCGGTGGTCTCAAACCGCTGCGCGAGACCCGGCAGGTACCACACCGGATCGATCGCGATTTTCACCACTGAGACGCTGCCGTTCTTGTGAACGACCTCGTCGTCGTGCTTCAGCCGTCCGGCGTCGATCGCCGCCTTCAATTCGGGAAGATCGAGCCGGGCACGCGTGATCGCGATGCTCGGCCGGATGTCGGTGCCTTCGGCGATTTCGGCGGCAAAATTCTCCGCGACCAGATGCCCCCACGGATCGAGCGAAACGATGCGCTGCGGGTCGCTCCATTGCGGAAAAGGGCCGACCGTGGCTGCCGGATGGGTATTGGTCAGATCGGGACGCCGGATCGGATCGAGCGCGCCCGAGGAGACCGCGAGCGCGCGATAGACCGAATAGGAGCCGCCATGGGAGCCGATGACATTGCGATCCTGCGGACGGGAGACCGTGCCGATCACGGGGCCGCGGTCGCGTGCCGTGGCCGCGCCCCATCGGATCGGGAAGTTGAGCTTCCCTCCCGGTGCCGGATGCGAGGTGATCCGGATGTGGTCAACCCGATTGGAACGAGTCATTGCGGTCTGTCCTTCAGATATGATTTCCGGGCCATCCTTCGGGATCTTGTCCCAAAGCCAGGCCCCAAATGGCGACGGCCCGCCTGAACAGACGGGCCCGTCACCAACGCCGAAAATTACAGCATGACCGTAACTGAACCATGAAATATAGCGAACCGGGGCGCGAATACAACGGCCGCTAAATGGCAGTAATTCCTTGGATTTCGAGCGCTGCCGGCCCGCTGCGGTGCGGCAGCGTGAGCGATTCACTGCGGCGTCGGCGCTGCGCCATCCTGAGGTTGCAGCGAGGACAATTGCCCGGTCGGCGTCCAGCCGCCGCCGAGCGCCTGAAACAGGCTGGAGACGGCGAGCAGCTTGTTCAAACGCACCTGCATCAAGGTATTTTCGTTCTGAAGCAGCGTCTGCTGGGTCTGCAGCACCGTAATGAGGTTCACCGTGCCGGCGCGCAATTGCGTCTCGGACACTTCGAAAGCCTTGCGCGCAGAGGCAACCGCTTCAACCTCGAGGCGCTCCTGCAAGGTCAGCTTCTCGAGCGCCACCAAGGCCTTTTCGACGTCGGCGAAGGCCGAGAGCACCGCCTTGCGATAGGCCTGCAAATCCTGCAGCTGCACGCCCTTGGCATTTTTCAACTGGCTCTCCAGCAGGAAGCCGTCGAACAGCGGCTGCGTCAGCCCCGCCGACAGGGTGTAGAACCAGGCGCCGGGTCCAAACAGCGAGGCGAGGGCTGCGCTTTGCACGCCGGTTTGCGCGGTCAGCGTGATCTGCGGGAAGAAGGCGGCGCGTGCCGATTCGACGCTGAAGTTCGCCGACGCCAGTTGCGCCTCGGCCTGACGGATATCCGGCCGCTGGTTGAGCAGTTCCGACGGCAGGCCCGGCGTGACGCGCGGAATCGCGATCTGCGTCATCGTCCCGCCCTTGATGTTGAAACTCGCCGGCGCCCGGCCGACCAGTACGGCGAGGGCGGCGATGTTCTGCCGGAGCGTGACCTCGAGCGGCGGGATCGCGGCGCGTTCGGTCGCAACCTGTGTCTCCTGCTGCGACACGTCGAGCTGCGATGCAGTGCCGCCGGCGAATTGCTGCCTGATCAAGGTCAGGATGCGCTCGGCCGCTGCAAGGTTACGCCGGGCGACGCGCAGTTCATCCTGTGCAGCAAGAACCTGGAAGTAGGCATTGGCGACGGCGACGATCGTCGACAGCGTGACGACTTCGCGGTTGTAGCGCTGCGCGGTCGCGGTCTCTTCGAACGCGTGGAGCGTGGCGCGGTTCTTGCCCCAGAAGTCGAGCATGTAGCTCGCCGTGAGTCCGAGGCTGTATTGCGAGAAGGTTTGTCCTCCGATTCCGCCCCCCGTGGCAAATGAACCCTTGGCGGTTCGGCTCTGCTCCGCGCTTCCGTTCCCGGTCACCGACGGCAAGAGCGGCGCGCCGTTGATGCCGACCTGCGCGTCGGCCTGAACGATCTGGGCGATGGCCACCGCGATATCGAGATTGTAGATCTGCGCTGCTTCCATCAGCGAACTCAGTTCGCTGGACTTGAAGCCGCGCCACCAGTCAACCGCCGGAAGGTGAGCGTCGGGCGTCACGCGGCCGCCTTCGCGATAGGCCGCCGGCACATCGAGGTTGAGATCGGGCCGCTCGGTTCCAAGGATGCAGCCGGACAGGGCAGGACCCAGCAGCAAAGTGGAGACCACCTTGTTGAAGCCGCGTGAAGTCCGCCGTGATGCTTTACCGATCATCGAGAATGCCAACATCTACTCGCCGGGTTGCAGCCTGGTCTCGGGCGCGAGCGGCGCATCGCCACCCCTGAGACGCTGGCTCCATAGCCGGAACCGATCCATATAAAGGTAGATTACCGGGGTTGAATAGAGCGTCAGGACCTGGCTGAGGACCAGTCCCCCGACAATTGCGATGCCGAGCGGCTGCCGGAGCTCGCCGCCTTCGCCGAGACCGATGGCGAGCGGCAGCGCGCCGAGCAGGGCGGCCATCGTCGTCATCATGATCGGCCGGAATCGGAGCAGGCACGCTTCGTAGATGGCGTCAACCGAGCTCAGGCCGCGGCTGCGCTCAGCCTCCAGGGCAAAATCGATCATCATGATCGCATTCTTCTTCACAATTCCGATCAGCAGGATGACGCCGATCAGAGCCATGATGCTGAATTCGGTCTTGACCGCCATCAGTGCGAGCAGGGCGCCGACGCCCGCCGACGGCAGCGTCGACAAGATCGTCAGCGGGTGGACGTAACTTTCATAAAGCACGCCGAGCACGATGTAGATCGTGACCAGCGCGGCGAGGACGAGGAACGGCTGATTGTTCAGCGAATCCTGAAACGCCTTTGCCGTGCCCTGGAAGGTGCCGCGGATCGTGGCGGGCACGCCGATGCGGTTCATCGCCGCTTCGACCGCGGTGACGGCCGATGACAGCGATCCCCCCGGCGGCAGATTGAAGGAAATGGTGTTGGCGACCAGGAGGCCCTGGTGGTTCACGGCGAGCGGCGTTGCACCCTGAACAAAATGCGCAACCTCCGACAGGGGAATCATGGTCTCGGCGCCGGTCGAAACCGCTGAACCGGTGGAGGCCACGCCCTTGCCGGTGGTGCCGATGGAATTGTTGGCAAGGTTTCGCGCCGACTGTGCGTTGGCAGCAGTAGCCGCGTTGGCCGCGGTGGTGTTCACATGGACGGTTCCGGCAACGGCATTGGTCGATTGCGATCCGCCGACCGAAGCGCCTGACGTCGAGATCCAGACGTCTTTCAGCGTTTGCGGATTTTGCCAGAATTGCGGCGCGACCTCCATGATCACATGATACTGGTTGCGCGCCACGTAGATGGTCGAAACCTGCCGCTGGCCGAAAGCATCGTAGAGGGTGTTGTCGACCTGGCTGACCGTGATCCCAAGTCGCGCGACGGCGTCGCGATCGATCACGAGATCGGCTTCAAGTCCCTTGTTCTGCTGATCGCTGTTGACGTCGGTCAGGTTGTGGTCGGTTTGCAGAGCGGCGGCGATTTTAGGCGTCCACTCGTTGAGCTCCTCGAAGGTGGGGCCCTGCAGGGTAAACTGATATTGCGCTTGGCTGGCGCGACCGCCGACACGAATATCCTGCACGGCCTGCAGGAAAAGGGTGGCGCCGGGAATGACCGCCATTTCCCGCCGCAGCCGTCCGATCACGCCGTCGGCCGAAATGTGGCGCTCGCTGAGCGGCTTCAGCGAGACGAAAACAAAACCCGAATTGGTCTGGCCGCCGCCGGTGAAACCGACCGCGGTTTCAACTGCCTGATCGCTTTTGATGATGTTGATGAACTGCGTCAGTTTCTTCTGCATCAACTGAAAGGAGATGCTCTGATCCGCCTGGATCGAGCCGACCAGCCGGCCGGTGTCCTGCTGCGGAAAGAAGCCTTTCGGGATGATGACGTAGAGATAGACGTTGAGACCGCACACCACGAGCAGCGTCACGATCATCATCAGGGGATGGCGAAGGGCCGTAGCCAATGTCCGGCGATAGACGCCAAGCATGGCCTCGAAAAAGCGCTCGCTGACGCGATAGAGCCGCCCGTGCTCGCCGGTTTCGCGGCGGAGCACCACTGCACACATCATCGGCGTCGTGGCGAGCGAAATCGCGAGCGAGATCATGATCGAGATCGAGATCACCATCGCGAATTCGCGGAACAGGCGGCCGATGATGCCGCCCATCATAAGGATCGGAATGAAGACGGCGATCAGCGAGATGCTCATCGACAGCACGGTAAATCCGACCTCGCTGGCGCCCTTCAGCGCGGCCTCCATCGGGCTCATGCCGTCCTCGATGTGGCGAGTAATGTTTTCAAGGACGACGATGGCGTCGTCGACGACGAAGCCGGTCGCGACGGTCAGCGCCATCAGCGAGAGATTGTCGAGGCTATAGCCGCACAGATACATGGCGGCGAAGGTCGCGATCAGCGACACCGAGACGGCCACGACCGGAATCAGCGTCGCGCGCAGATTTCGCAGGAAGGCGAACACCACGAGGATGACAAGCAAAACCGCAAGAACGAGGGTGCGCTCGACATCGTGCAGCGAGGTGCGAATTGTGGTCGAGCGATCGATGGCTATCCCAATGTCGATGGCGGGCGAAACCGAGGCTCGTAATTGCGGCATGAGCGCTTTCACGAGATCGACGGTCGAGATGATATTGGCGCCCGGCTGCCGATAGAGAATGATCAGCACGGCTGGCTTGCCGTTGGCGAGTCCGGCATTGCGGAGGTTCTCGACGGAGTCCGTTACTTGGCCGACATCGGACAGGCGGACCGGTGCGCCGTTGCGATAGGCGACGATCAGGGACTTGTAGTCTTCAGCCTTGTTGGCCTGGTCGTTCGCATAGATCTGAAAGCGCTGTTCACCGACGTCGATGCCGCCTTTTGGACTGTGCGCATTGGCGCTGGAGAGCGCCGCCCGCACGTCTTCGAGGCCGACGCCGTATTTGAAGAGGGCTTGCGGGATGAGTTCGGCCCGCACCGCGGGAAGCGAGCTGCCGCCGACGACGACTTCGCCAACACCGTCGACCTGCGACAGTTTCTGCGACAGCACGGTCGACGCTGCGTCATAGAGATCGCCGCGGGTCAACGTATCGGACGTCAGGGCCAGGATCAGGATCGGTGCGTCAGCCGGATTGGATTTCTTGTAGGTCGGATTGGTTCGCAGGCTGGTCGGCAGGTCGGCGCGGGCCGCGTTGATCGCGGCCTGGACGTCGCGCGCGGCGCCATCGATGTTGCGGTTGAGGCCGAATTGCAGGGTGATGCGAACCGAGCCCACCGTGCTCGACGAGGTCATCTCGGTGACATCGGCGATCTGACCGAGGTGGCGCTCAAGCGGACTTGCGACCGTCGTTGCCACGTCCTGTGGGCTGCCGCCCGGCAAGGTGGCGCGAACGGAAATGGTTGGGAAATCGACCTGGGGCAGCGGCGAGACCGGCAACTTGAAGAAAGCCACCACGCCCGCCGCGGCAAGGCCGAAGGTGAGCAGCGTCGTTCCGATCGGCCGCCGAATGAATGGTGTTGAAGGGCCCATGACGAGCCCTCATTCCGCCGGCTGGGCAGCTTCGTCCGAGCGGCCGGAGAAGCGGATCGCCAGGCGGTCGAACCAGAGATAGATCACGGGTGTGGTGAACAGCGTCAGCAATTGGCTGAGCAGAAGGCCGCCGACGATGGAAATGCCGAGCGGATGGCGCAGTTCGGAGCCGGCGCCGGTGCCGAGCATCAGCGGTAGCGCACCGAGCACAGCGGCCATGGTCGTCATCAGAATCGGCCGGAAGCGCAGCAGGCAGGCCTGGTAGATCGCCTCGCGCGGCGACTTGCCTTCGTGGCGTTCGGCCTCGAGCGCGAAGTCGATCATCATGATCGCGTTCTTCTTCACGATGCCGATCAAGAGAATAATGCCGATGATGGCGACGATGGTGAGGTCGTCGCCGGCGATCATCAATGCCAGCAGCGCGCCGATGCCGGCCGACGGCAGGGTCGAGAGAATGGTGACGGGATGAATGAAACTTTCGTAGAGAACGCCGAGCACGATGTAGACGGTGACGATCGCCGCCAGAATCAGGAAAAGCTGATTGGAGAGCGAGGATTGAAACGCGAGCGCCGCGCCCTGGAAGCTCGTGATCACGCTCGCCGGCTGGCCGATATCGATTTGCGCCTGCTTGATCGCATTCACCGCTTCGCCAAGCGAAGCGCCTTTGGCCAGATTGAACGACACGGTCGAGGCCGGAAACTGTCCAAGGTGCGAGATCTGGAGCGGCGCGGTTTCCTGGCGGAATTTGGCGAGCGTCGCCAGCGGCACCGGCGTCGGGCCCACCGAAGAGGGAAGGTAGATGTCCGACAGCGATTGCAGTGACGTTTGCAGACTCGGATCGGCCTCGAGGATGACGCGGTATTGGTTCGAGTTGGTGAAGATCGTGGAGACGATGCGCTGGCCGAAGGAGTCGTAGAGCGCATTGTCGACGGTCGCAGGCGTGATGCCGAAGCGCGCCGCCTGGTCGCGGTCGATTTCGATGAAGACCGACAGGCCCTGGTCGGAAATGTCACTGGCGACGTCGCCAAGCTGCGGAAGCGTCCTCAGCTTATCGACCAGTTTCGGCGTCCATTCCGAGAGCTGCGCGGGGTCGGCGTCCTGCAGGATGAACTGGTACTGCGTCTTGGAGACCGTTCCTTCGATCGTCAGGTCCTGAACCGGCTGCATATATAGTGTGATGCCGGCCAGCGGCGCGATGTTGTTCTGGATCCGCCGCATAATGGTCGAGATATCGGACTTGCGTTTGTCGTACGGCTTGAGATTGATCAGAATGCGCCCGCTGTTGAGCGTGGTGTTGGTGCCGTCGACGCCGATGAAGGACGACAGGCTGACGACGTCGGGATCCTTCAGGATGATGGAAGCGAGCTGCTGCTGGCGCTCGGCCATCGCCGCATACGAGACCGATTGCGGCGCTTCGGAAATCGCCTGGATCACGCCGGTATCCTGCAGCGGGAAGAAGCCCTTCGGAATCACGACATAGAGCCATCCGGTCAGGACGAAGGTGGCGAGGGCGACCAACAGGGTCAACGGCTGATGATCCAGCACCCAGGTCAGGGCGTGGCCGTACATCTCGATGATCCAGTCGAAGGCCTCGCGGCTATGGCGCTGGAACGCGTTTTCCTGCTCGTGGGATTCCGGCTTGAGCAGTTTGGCGCAAGCCATCGGCACCAGCGTCAGCGAGACCACCGCCGAAATCAGAATGGTGACCGAGAGCGTGATCGCGAATTCGCGGAACAGCCGGCCGACCACGTCGCCCATGAACAATAGCGGGATCAGCACCGCTATCAGCGAGACCGTCAGCGAGATAATGGTGAAGCCGATCTGCTCGGAGCCCTTGAGCGCCGCTTGCAAGGGGCTGTCGCCCTCCTCGAGATAGCGGGAGATATTTTCGATCACGACGATGGCGTCGTCGACCACGAAGCCCGTGGCAATGGTGAGCGCCATCAGTGACAGGTTGTTGAGGCTGAAGCCGAACAGATACATGGCGCCCAACGTGCCGACCAGCGACAACGGCACCGACAGAGACGGGATCAGCGTTGCGCGGGTGTTGCGCAGGAACACGAAAATCACCAGCACCACGAGGATGACGGCGAGCGTCAGTTCGAACTCCACGTCCTCGACGGAAGCGCGGATGGTGACGGTGCGGTCGGTCAGGATGTTGACGTCGATCGCCGCCGGCAGCGAGGCCTGCAATTGCGGCAGTAGCGCCTTGATGCCTTCGACCACGGCGATGACGTTGGCGCCGGGCTGGCGCTGGATATTGAGGATGATGGCCGGCGTCTCGTTCATCCAGGCGCCGAGCTTGTCGTTCTGCGAGCCGTCGACGACGTCGCCGATGTCGCTGAGGCGAACCGGATTGCCGTTCTTGTACGCGACGATCAGCGATCGATAGTCGCTGGCATTCCTGATCTGGTCGTTGGCGTTGATGGTGTAGGAGCGCATCGGGCCGTCGAAATTGCCCTTCGGCGTATTGGTGTTGGCGTTGCCGAGCGTGGTGCGCAGGTCGTCGATGTTCAGCCCGTAGGCGGCAAGCTTGCGGATATCGGCCTGGATACGCACCGCCGGCCGCTGGCCGCCGGAGAGGCTGACAAGGCCGACACCGGGAAGCTGCGAGATTTTCTGCGCGAGCCGCGTATCGACGAAATCCTCGACCTCCGTCAGCTTCATCGTCTTCGAGGTCAGGCCCAGGGTAAGGATCGGCGCGTCCGCCGGATTGACCTTGGCGTAGATCGGCGGCGCGGGAAGGTCGGCTGGCAACAGATTGCCGGCGGCGTTGATCGCGGCCTGCACTTCCTGCTCGGCGACGTCGAGCGAGATGGTGAGGCCGAACTGCAAGGTGATCACGGACGAGCCCGCCGAACTGATCGAACTCATCTGGTTGAGGTTCGGCATCTGCCCGAACTGCACCTCCAGCGGCGCCGTGACGGAGGAGGTCATCACGTCCGGGCTCGCGCCGGGGTAGAAGGTCTGGACCTGGATGGTGGGATAGTCCACCTCCGGCAGGGCGGAGAGCGGCAGGAAGCGGTAGGCCAGGATGCCGGTCATGAGGACGGCGACCATCAGCAGCGTGGTCGCCACCGGGCGCAGGATGAAGGGACGCGACGGGCTCATGGCTGGGCGGGTTTCGGCGGCTGACCGCCGGGGGCGCCGGTCGTGCGCTGGCCGGCGCCCGCGATATGCACCCTCGCGCCGTCCCGAAGGCGGTCGGTGCCGTCGACGACCACCCGCTCGCCGGGCTCGAGCCCGGCGCGGATGGCGATCCGCTCGCCCTCGGCAGGGCCGGTCTCGACCTTGCGGATCGAGACGGTGTCGTCCGGCCCGACGACATAGACGTAGTCGCCGGGGGCGCCGTGGAGCACCGCGGCCCGCGGGACCACCGCCACGCCGGCGAGCGTGTCGACCAGCAGGCGGGCGTTGACGAACTGGTTCGGGAACAGGGTCTGGTCCTTGTTGTCGAACTCGGCCTTGAGCTTCACCGTGCCGGTCGTGGTGTCGATCTGGTTGTCGACCGTCGCGAGCCGGCCCTCGGCGATCTTCGTGGTCATGCTGCGGTCATAGGCGGTGACCGGCAGGACGGCGCCGGCGCTGAGCCGCTGCATGATCCGGGGCAGGTCGTCCTCGGGCAGCGTG
>NZ_DASREO010000047.1:0-2879 GCF_035652035.1 Bradyrhizobium sp. | reverse complement strand
CGATCTCCAGCTCGTGCTCGCGGTTGACTGTTCGGGCAGCGTCAACGACGTGCGTTTCGATCTGCAGAAACAGGGCTATGTCGCGGCGTTTCGCAATCCGCAGGTGATGAAGGCGATTGCTTCCGGATCGCTGCAATCCATCGCGGTGACCTTCGTGCAATGGACGGGGCCGTTTGACTTTGTGCAGGTCGTGCCCTGGACGCTGGTCAACGACACGGCCTCGGCACAGCATCTAGCCGATGCCATCGCCCACTCCGAGCGCGAGCTGTTCGGCGGCAGCGGCACCTCGATCAGCGGCGCCATCGACACCGGCGTGCAGCTATTGTCACAAAGCCCGTTCAAGAGTCAGCGGCGCACCATCGACATTTCCGGCGATGGTGCCAATAGCAGCGGGCGCTCGGTGACCGATGCGCGCGACGATGCGGTGGCCAAGGGCATCGGTATCAACGGGCTGCCAATCCTCTCGGTAGAGCCGACGCTCGACAGCTATTATTTTTCCCGGGTCATCGGTGGGCCGGGGGCATTTATGATCCCGGCAAGCAGCTATGAAAATTTCGCCGATGCAATCCTGAAAAAGCTGATCCTGGAAATCGCGCAAAACGAAAACGATCCGGCGATGATGGGAAAATGGGGCGCCGTCCTAGCAAGCAAGCGGTGAAGGCAATCCGCGTCTCCTTGGCGCTGCTGGCGCTGGCGGCGGCGCTATGGGCCGCGATCTTTGATAGGGGCGCGATTGCCGCCGACAACGCCAATGTCGACGTCCAGCTCGTGCTCGCGGTCGATGCCTCCGGCAGCGTCAATAATGCGCGCTTCGAGTTGCAGAAGCAGGGCTATGCGGCGGCGTTCCGCAACCCACAGGTGATCCGTGCCATCGCCTCCGGCGGCGAGCAGGCCATTGCCGTCACGATGGTGCAATGGACCGGCCCCTTCCTTCATGTCCAGGCGGTGCCCTGGACCCTGATCAAGGACGAAGCCTCGGCCCGGGCCTTCGCCGATGCCATCGCCGCTGCGCCGCGCGAACTGTTCGGCGGCGGCACCTCGATCAGCGGGGCCATCGACATGGGGATGAGCTTACTGGCGCAAAGCCCGTACAAATCGCAGCGGCGCACGATTGATATTTCGGGCGACGGAATCAACAACCGCGGACGCTCGGTGACCGACGCGCGGGACGACGCGGTCGCCGCCGGCATCGGCATCAACGGGTTGCCGATCCTTTCGCTCGATCCCGCGCTCGACACCTACTATCGCAATTCCGTCATCGGCGGGCCCGGCGCCTTCATGATCCCGGCGGCGGATTACGAGAATTTCGCCGACGCCATTCTGAAAAAGCTGATCCTGGAGATAGCGGGTGACCCAAACGATCCCAATATATCGAAGTGGGGCGCCGTCCTGGCGAAGAGCCCCTAGCCCGCTTGATTGATATGAACGATTTGAAGCGCCGCGGTTTCGATCACATCGAGACCTGGATTTTCGACCTCGACAACACGCTTTATCCGCCGCACGTGAACCTGTGGCAGCAAGTGGATGAGCGCATCCGCGATTACATCGCCCGCCAGCTCGACCTGTCGCAGCAGGAGGCCTTTCGCCTGCAAAAGGATTATTACCGGCGCTACGGCACGACGCTGCGCGGGCTGATGACGGAGCACGGCATGCATCCGGACGATTACCTGGAATACGTGCACCAGATCGACCATTCGCCGCTCGAGCCAAATCCGGCCTTGGGAAAGGCCATCGAAGGGCTCAATGGGCGCAAGCTCATCCTGACCAACGGCACCCGCAAGCACGCTGACGTTGTCATGGAGCGGCTCGGCATCGGCGCGCATTTCGAGGATGTGTTCGATATCGTCGCCGCCGAGCTCGAACCGAAACCCTCGCCGCAGACCTATGCGCGCTTTCTCGACCGTCACGACGTCGACCCCGCCAAGGCTGCGATGTTCGAGGATCTCGCCCGCAATCTGGCGACTCCTCATTCGCTCGGCATGACGACGGTGCTGGTGATCCCTGAGGGCACGCGCGAGGTGTTGCGCGAGGATTGGGAGATGGAAGGCCGCGACGCGCCGCACGTCGATCACGTCACCGACGATCTCGCCGGCTTTCTTCGGCGCCTCCGCGCGGCGTGACGTCTCAGGCGCCGAGCTGCTGCGCGAACAACGCGAAGCCGAAACCGGCGATAGCCGCTCCCGCCAGCCGCAGCCCGATGGGCGCGAAGGCGTCGCGCGCGGAGAGCCATCGCACCGCAGTCATCGCCCCAAGCGCGATCAAGGATTGAATGATCGCAAGCCCGGCGAGATAGGCGTAAAGCGGCGCCGGCTCCGCACCGACGATGGATTCTCCCAGCGCATAGCCGTGGAACAATCCCGTGAGCACGAAGAGACCGAGCGCAGCCGTCGATGACGCCGGGCGTGCCCGCAACATCACAAGACCAAGCGCCACGACCGACAGCGCCGCCAGCGCCTCGCCGGCCGGAATCGTTGCCTGGGCCACATGCAAGGTGACGCCCCCCATCATCGCGATCACGAAGCCGGCCGTGAGCAGCGCGCCCCGAGGCAGCGAGGCGGCGAGGCAACCGACGACGATGACAGCGGCAAAATGGTCGAGACCGATTACCGGATGGCCGAGGCCGGACAGCAGACCCTCGATGAATGTCACCGGCAGGCGGCCCCCCATGACGTGGTGCGCCGCGGCGGGGCTGGCGGAAAGCACAAATCCCGCGAGAATTAGGATGGATCCACAAACCGCACCCTTTGGACGCAGCGTGCCTGCCTTTGTCTTGCTCATGCCTGCCCCCATGCCCGTCTTCGCGTCTTCCGCGCCAATGCTAGCCCCATTACCCGGGGCCGGTGCAAGTCTTGACAGTCCTGGCCCCTTCACCCGACAAC
>NZ_DASREO010000046.1:0-12125 GCF_035652035.1 Bradyrhizobium sp. | reverse complement strand
TACAAATGGCGTCATCTGGTCGAAAACTTCTTCTGCTCTCTCAAGGCATTCCGACGCATCGCAACCCGCTACGAGAAGACCGACACCTGCTTTGCCGGCTTCCTCAATCTGGTCGCGCTTTTCCTTGCCTGCCGGTGACTGCAAACAGGCCTTAACCCGTTTATGCGGCTGGCCAAATCAGAACGCACGCGCACCGGATTTTTCACGCCTCGCAGGGCGATGCCGAGCGAGGCCCGTTCCACATCGCACCCGACGGGCAAATCAGGATCGAGAAGTGTGGACGCAGTATCCCTGGCATAGGGCTGCGTGCGCGGAGCGGAGAAATGTCAGAACGCCATTTGGCCGGTTCACTGGCATGACCAACGCAGACCGCTACACCCAACTCGCAAACCAATATGGAGACGTGAAGCTTCGGGCCGGCGAGGAAATCTCCAGTACGATAGTCGTAAAACCATCGCTCGCCTGGCTCGAAGCTCGTGATTATCGGGTGCCCCGTAGCCGCGTTATGTTTCGATGCATGCTGATTAGGTGAAGTATCACAGCAGCCGATGTGCCCGCATTCGACACACCTGCGAAGATGCAGCCACCACCCGCCCACAGCCGAACATTCAACGCAATCCGTGCCGCTTGGCTTGGCTGCGGGATTGATGCCATCCCTCTCAGACTTCATAGGGTCACTGAGAGTGTATGCGGTCATCGCAGATGCTTTCACGCATCCTGCTGCTTAGCCGTAAGCAACGCCCGGGTTGCTTTGCCCAACTTCTATAATATAGCCATCAGGATCGCGAATGTAGCAGCGCGTCTCGCCGTACTTGGGCTTCGGCTCCGTGATGAACTCAGCTCCTCGACTTCGCCAAAGTTTATAGCACGCTTGAATATCTGCAACGCGGATATTCATAAAGCTGCTGACTAAATCGGGATCGGCGGGGACGCTGAGCGTTACCGATGGTTTGTCGGGTGTGGGACCGCCCCCGGGGTTAACAAGTAGCCAGGTGTTCGCGATCTGGATGTACCCCGGCGCGCCGCTGTTGTCGCCTCTGCTCAGAATGCGACCTCCGAAGACCGTTTCGTAAAATCGAAGCGATCGCTCGACGTCGGCGACTGTGAGAAAGTGTGCGACGGTAAACCCGTCCTGCGGCGGCATCTGATAGGTTTTCTGCTCGACCTGTACTTGGTTCATGCACGGCTCCTATGTTGATCGGCCTGCCCAATGCCATTATAGCCGGTCCTCAGGGGGGCGCTTTCAACTTGTGGTCACAGCCGCGCCAACGTTGCCAATGCGGCACGTGGAACAATCAGACGGAATATTTGGCTAGGAACGCGAGAACAAGACTCGCGATGTCGTCGCTCTTCTCGTCCAGGGAGAAATGGCCAGCGTCGAACAGGTGGATTGCGGCATCCGGCAGATCGAGCTTGAACGCCTACGCACCCGGGGCGATGAACGAGGGATCGTTCCGCCCCCCAGACCACCAAAATCGGGGGCTTGTGCTCAGCAACCAGGCTTGCTGCGCGGTCGGCAAATATCCGCTCCGGGTCCTTTTCGACGGATTCGGCGGGGACGTCGGCGGGTTGATGTCCGCTTCGTCCCTGCAAGCACCGTCGCCGGGCCAGAGGCGTTGCGTTTGGCCGAACGTTTCGGACGGCAAGGCGGTTGTTGACCTGCGTCAAACTGGACTCGGCCCGGGACCGCTAGTAGGGTTCCCGAAAACAGGACGGGGGCAGGATATGATGACCAGTTGCCTGAAATGGTTGATGGTTGCCGGCGTCACCGCTGTTTTCGCGGCAGCCGCGGCGCGCGCCGAAAATATCGATGCAGGCAAGGCGGAATTCCAATCCTCATGCGCAAGCTGCCATGGAGCGGATGGCAAGGGCAAAGGACCTGTCAGCGAGCAGTTGAAGGTTGCGCCTGCCGATTTGACGGTCCTGGCCAAGAAAAACAACGGCGTTTTTCCCACCAACGCCGTTTACGAAACCATCTATGGTTCGAAAACAATCTCCGCTCACGGGACGCGTGAGATGCCGATTTGGGGTGACCGCTTCAACCCCACCATGAACTATCCGCACATCATCGATCCGACTTATGATGCGCTCGACCCGTCGAAAGGATTGCGGGACGTCGTCGTGCGAACGCGCATCCTCGCTATCGTCGACTATCTCAGTCGCATTCAGCAGAAGTGACGACCGACGCGCGTCGGATTGCTTGACCTCCGGCCGGGCGCGGCCGATCTTCCATCAGAGCATCGATGGGAGAGCGAGATGGATGACCGAACCGTGCGGCTGGCGCTGGAGCGTCACTGGGAGGCTTCGGACGCCGGCGATTTCGAGGTCGAACATGAGATCTACCGCGAGGATGCCGTCCTTGATTATCCGCAATCCGGTGAGCGGCTGCGCGGCCGGCGCAATATCCAGCAGAGTCGTTTCCTGCAGCCGAACCGGAAGCGTTTCACGGTCCGACGCATTGTCGGCAGCGGCGACCTCTGGGTCACGGAATTCGTTCTGAGCTATGACGGCCGACCGTCATACACGGTGAGCATCATGGAATTCCGCGACGGACAGGTGGGACGCGAAACGCAATATTTCGCCGATCCGTTCGACCCAGCCCCCTCGCGTGCGCATCTGGTTGAGCGAGCAGCGTAGCAGCGCCCTTGGTCCCGCAATACCGCCGCGCGGCACCGTGAACATTCCCAGAATTGAACCAACACGAGGGCCGGCCACACTCAAACCAGGTGGCGACTGCGCAGGACTGCAGCCGGTCTTGGCTCGGCCGACCGACGACGCCCCTGGTCGACGCAGTCCTTGATTAACGGATCTTTGGATGCGGCTTTTTCTTTATGAAGTCGTCGCTCGCATCGTCGCGATCTATTTGTGCTACGATTGTGGCCGCCGGATATGGTATGGCCTGGTCGAAAGGAAGATCACGCTGATCAATACTGATCTTCTGGACTGGTGGACGCCGTCGCAGGTTCTTGACAGAGATAGCGCGCCGGTTCGGTATTGGCTCATCATGGGCACGCAGGCCTTCGCCATGCTTGCCTGCCTGGTCGTCGCGATTATCGGGTGGCAGCCAAAGACGTGAGCATCTGCCGACCTGTCCGGATTTGGGCCGTGCTGGGCGAATTCAATGTTGTGGTTCTCTTTTTGCTGGGTGCTCCGTTGAGAATTGGAGTCGTATTGCTGCTTGCCACTGTGCCTTGGTCGGCATCGGCAGAGACGAACAAAAACGAGAAGCTAAACGAACTCCTTGCTAAGCTCAGAGCTTGTGTCCGGACGTATGCACCGGCCGCTCGCACACAGACCACTCGCAATCCCCTCAACTTTTTGATTGAGACGTGTTCTCCTCCACTGAGAGCAAGTGACCTGACCAGTCCGGGAGCGAGCCCCGATGCGAAGCCGGGTGCCCTTTCGCCAAGTGATCTCGCCGGCGTGGGCGCCATTCCGCCGGGCCTGTTTCGACACGTTGTCAGCGAGGAGTGGGCCGATATCATCGACCCGACGCGCGCCCGTTAGCGCCCTGCTCATTTGTAGCTGGAGGTACGCTCTCCAATCGGCGTGCGACCGCAGGCTGGTCCCGGGCGTCGGGCTCATCTGCCAGGGCTGACGGTCGTCTTCACGTATCCGGGATAGTCAGGCTGCGCTTCCGGACGTGCCCGCCTGAACGCCTCGAGCTTTGAGCAGCGATCTTCGATTGCGATGAGGCGCGGAAAGGCCGAGAGATCGCACCGGAATCGTCGCGCATTGTCGACGACCGGGACCAGATGAAGATCGGCCCAGCCCGGGTTGTCCCCAAAGCAATAGCTTTGAGCGCTCGCGCGCCTCGCCAGCAGCTCCTCCAGGGCGGTGAATGAGATCGTGACCCAGTTGCGATACCAGGCGAGCACCGCTTCATCCGAGGCATTCATCTCCTGCGTCAAATACTTTCGGACCCGATAGTTGCAGAGCGGGTGCGTGTCGGAGGAAATGAGACAGGCGAATGCGCGCGCCTGCGCCCGTTCGATCGGGTTTGCCGGCAGCAGCGGGCGCTCGGAATACACGTCCTCCAGGTATTCCAGGATCGCGCCAGATTGGGCAATGATCTCCTCGCCAACCTTCAAGGCGGGCATCAGCCCTTGCGGATTGATGCGGCGGTACCCCGCGGCCTCCATGGAGGCAACCGACACGTAGTCATACGCGAGGCCCTTCAGATTCAGGGCGATGCGAACACGCTCACCCGCGGAATTGCGCGACTGAGTGAAAAGCGTGAGCGGCGGACGGTCTATGGTCATGACAAACGTCCCCTGGCAGTGGCCTGCCGAAACAGATGAACGACCGAGCAGCGCTTATCCGAATTGTGGCTGAAGCGCGAACGCGCCCCTGATCTTTGCGGCACTCCGTTGATCCCGGTCAAGAGAGGTGCCATCGATTCCAATAAAGTCCTTGTTTCAAAGGTTTGACTTGTTTCAAGGGTGTGACTTGGGCAATCCGTGGCGCATCGCACGGAGGTAGCGGAACGAATGCAAGAGACGATTGGCGCGGCTGTCGAGGTCAGGGCTGAGCCCGGCTCCGATAGTCTTGAATCGGTCAGGACACTGCCCGGCCTGTTGGCGTGGCGGATTCGCAGGACGCCGTCGGGCGAGGCCTATCGCCGCTTTGATCGCCAGAGCCATGGCTGGACGAGTTGCTCCTGGCAGGCGGTCGGGGATGAGGTGCGCAAATGGTGCGCGGCGCTTGCGCGGGAAAACCTCGCCAAGGGCGACCGCGTCGCGATCCTGGTGCCGAACGGGATGTCCCATATCGCCATGGACCAGGCGGCGCTGGCGCGCGGGCTGGTGCCGGTGCCGATGCATGCGCTCGATAATCCCGAGAGCATTTGCTACATCCTGCGCGACTGCAGCGCAGCTCTGTTGTTGGTGGACTCGGCCGCGCAATGGCAGGCGATTGTCAAGTCAGGTGATGTCGGGCCGAGCCTCAGGCGCATTGTGTGCGCCAGGGCCGAGGCGGCCGAGCTCGCGTCCGACAGCCGCTTGATGCTCCTGGAGTCGTGGCTTGCAGCTGCATCGGATGCGCAGGACAGCGCGCCCGAGGTGGAAGTGTTCGCGGGCGATCTTGCCGCGATCGTCTACACGTCGGGGACGACGGGGCGGCCGAAAGGCGTGATGCTGTCGCATCAGAACGTCCTCTCCAACGTAAAGGCCGTCGCCAGGCGTTTCGATACGCATGAGGGCGACCTGTTCCTGTCGTTCCTGCCGCTGTCGCACACGTTCGAGCGCACCGCCGGCTATTATTTCCCAATCGCGGCCGGCGCGTGCGTCGCCTTCTCGCGCTCGGTCAAGGAGCTTCCCGACGACCTGAAGCAGGTGCGGCCGACGATCCTGATCTCGGTGCCGCGCATCTATGAGCGGTTCTATGCCCGCATCATGGAGGAGCGAGGCAAGCGCAACGCCGTGCAGCGGATGATTTTCGACGCCGCGCTCGCGATCGGCGGACGGCGCTTCGACGCCCGGCAAAAAGGTCAGCGCCCAGCGCTGATCGACGAGCTGGCCTGGCCGTTGCTTGCGCGCGCTGTCGCCGCTCCGGTGCTCGCGCAGCTTGGCGGGCGCCTGCGGGTTGCCTTGACCGGCGGCGCACCGATCGGGGCCGAGGTGATCCGGCTGTTTCTCGCGCTCGGGCTCGACATCCTGCAAGGCTATGGCATGACCGAGTCCTCGCCGGTCGTCGCCGTCAATACGCCCGACGACAACGACTATCGCTCGGTCGGCCGCGCACTCGATGGCGTCGAGGTCAGGCTTGGCGAGAACGACGAATTGCTGGTGAAGGGCGCAAACGTCATGATGGGCTATTGGCATCGCCCCGAGGATACCGCGCGCGTGAAAGAGGCCGACGGCTGGCTGCACACCGGCGACCAGGCGCGCATCACCAACGGCCGCATCTACATCACCGGGCGGATCAAGGACATCATCGTCACCTCGACCGGAGAGAAGATCGCGCCCGGCGATCTCGAAACGGCGATTCTCGGCGATCCCCTGTTTGCGCAGGCGATGGTGATTGGCGACAACCGGCCCTATCTGGCCGTGCTTGCCGTGCTCAATCCGGAGCTCTGGGAGCACGAGAAGGCGGCCTTGGCCGAGAACGCCCGCGCCGATTTTCTGCGCAAGCGGATCGCGCTCGCCGTCAAGGCCTTTCCCGCCTATGCGACGCCGCGGGCGGTGTGGTGGACCACCGAGCCCTGGACCACCGAGAACAGCCTGCTGACACCGACATTGAAGAACAAGCGCAACAACATCCAGGCGCGCTTTGCCCAGGAGATCGAACGGCTCTACCCGCACCGGTAAGCCATCGCGGTGCAGCAAACGCCGACCTGGGGTGACGACCTTGGGTGGAACCATTTCGACGGTTTGGCGTTCCACTGCCTGTGCCGTGCCAGCCCGCGGCTCAAGCATCCGGTCGGCCCTGACCCATTAACGGGTCAGGGCCGGTGCTTTTTGGCCATGAGCCCGTCATGCCGGAGTCCGACTTGTCCGACGTCTACCGGAGGTACATCGCTTGCCTCAACGCGCAGGACTGGCCGGCGCTTGGACAATTCGTTGCGACGAACGTCTCCCACAACGACCGGGAGATCGGGCTGTCAGGCTATCGCGCGATGCTGGAGCAGGACTTCGACGACATCCCGGACCTTCATTTCAATATTGAACTGTTGATCTCGGATGCGCCCTATGTCGCGAGCCGGCTTGCCTTCGATTGCGCGCCAAGGGCAAAATTCCTTGGCCTCAACATCGACGGCAAGCGCGTATCCTTCGCCGAGAACGTCTTCTACGAGTTTCGGGCGCGCAAGATCGTGCGCGTCTGGTCGGTCATCGACAAGGCGGCCATCGAACAGCAGCTCCACGCGTGACCGGCTCAAACCTAGCGGTAGGTCAGCCAGACAAACAGGGCCGAGACCACGACAATCGCAATCGCGACCGCCATCCAGTTCTGAACCGGGACGCCAAAAACCGGAAACTGCGCAACCAGCCACTGAGACATCCGGTGAGCTTAGTTGCCCGAGCTGACACCGACCTTACATATCCTCAAGGCGTGGCTCTGACTTTTGACGCGCGTTCGGTGTCGACCGTCACCCTGAGGTGCGAGCGGAGCGAGCCTCGAAGGGGGACGGCCCGGCTCTCGCGGCGGGGCCGTTCATCCTTCGAGGCCTCCGCTGCGCTCCGGCGCCTCAGGATGACGGTTCTGCCCTTCGCCGTTTTGATTCAAGCGAGACGCCCCGGCTTTGCCTCGCGGCCCCCACTCGGCTAGAACGCGCGGAGCCGACGGTCCCGAACGAGGACGAGAAGACGGAGTTTTGCCCCTTGGCCCTGATGCCGGTTGCCGACGCGCTTGCCGCGATCCTTCACGACAGCGAACCGCTCACTGAGGAGATGGTTGCGCTCGATGTCGCGCATCGCCGTACGCTGGCGCGCGACGTCGCGGCGCGGCGCACCCAGCCGCCGCAGGCGATGTCGGCGATGGATGGTTATGCGGTGCGCGCAGCCGATGCGGCGGCGGTTGGCACGCGGCTCAAGGTGATCGGCGAGGTCGCAGCCGGCCGCCCGTTCGACCGCGCCATCGGCGAAGGCGAAGCGGCACGCATCTTCACCGGCGGTGTCATTCCCGATGGCGCCGACGCGGTGGTGATCCAGGAGGACACGGTTGCCGACGGCAACACCATCACCATCACCGAAGCCGCCAGGACGGGGCGGCACATCCGCCCCGCCGGCGTCGATTTCCGTCAGGGCGACGTGCTGCTGAAAGCGGGCAATCGCCTCACCGACCGCGACCTGTCGCTCGCCGCCAGCATGAATTATCCGGAGCTGCCGGTGCGGCGGCGGCCGAAAGTGGCGCTGCTTGCCACCGGCGACGAGCTCGTGATGCCCGGCAACGAACCCGGGCCCGGCCAGATCGTCTATTCCAACGGCTATGCGCTGCGCGCCCTGATGCGCAGCGAGGGCGCCGAGACGATCGACCTCGGGATTGCCGCGGACACCATGGCCGCAACGACCGCGGGCATCCGCGCCGCGCGCGACGCCAAGGCCGACATCCTGGTCACGACCGGCGGCGCCTCGGTCGGCGATCATGATCTCGTCAAGAAGGCGCTCGATGCTGAAGCCGTCGCAATGGCGTTCTGGAAGATCGCCATGCGGCCGGGCAAGCCGATGATGCACGGCCGGCTCGGTTCCATGCGCGTGATCGGCGTGCCCGGCAATCCCGTCTCCTCCTATGTCTGCACGCTGCTGTTTGTGGTGCCGCTGATCCGCGCCCTGCTCGGCAGCACGACCATTCATCACCGCCGTGAAATGGCGCTGCTCGGGCGCGATCTGGCGGCCAATGACGTGCGCGAGGATTATCTGCGGGCGATCATCGAGGAGCGCGCCGACGGCACGCTGATCGCCAGTCCCGTGACGGCGCAGGATTCCTCGCTGCTTGCCAACCTCTCGCGTTCGCAAGGGCTTGTCATCCGCGCGCCCTTCGCGCCCGCAGCGAAGGCCGGCTCGCCTTGCGAGATTTTGCGGCTGCCGGAATAAAGATCGACACGCGTTGTGTGCTTGTCGGCCGCGGCAGGTTTGAAACGCTGTTTGAAACAGCGGCCGCCACGACGTGGCCGCACGTTCGCCGAATGCGAACGCGCGATCCATCATTGACAGCGATCAGTTCCGTGATTCCTCGCAGCGATGTTCATTTGCTATTTGACGTCTGATGCAAACCCATGGAAACTTGCGCGCAAGCAAAAGATAATTCGGGAGGATGTGATGGGCACGGCCCTGTCCACCACGGATACGCGGCGTCGCGCGCGGGAGATGCGTCGTGGCCGTTGAAACGCCGCTTGCGCCGGCAAACACGCCCCGCTTTCGCCTGCTACTAACCAAGCCAACCCAGGAGCAGATCGTGCTGTTGATCACGATCGCACTGGTCATCGTTTTCGGACTGACGCTGAGCGGCTTTGCCACGGTGTCCAATCTGCTCAACCTGCTCCGCAGCATCTCGATTCTCGGAATCCTCGGCCTCGGCATGGGACTGATCGTGATCAGCCGCGGCATCGACCTCAGTGAGGTCGCGATCATGGCAGGCTCATGGGCGATCGCCCTCAACGAGATCCAGCAGGGCATGCCGATCGGCTGGGCCTGCCTGGTCGCGCTGGGGCTTGCGCTGGCCATCGGCGTCGTCAACGGCGTGATGGTTGCTTTTGTCGAGGCACCCGCGCTGTTCGTCACGCTGGCGGCGGGCTTCGTCATCTACGGACTCGCGTTCTGGTTCGCACCAGCCTGGGTGGTCTATGCGCCCAAGGATGCACCCGCCCTGATGTTCCTCGGCGCCGGCCGCCTGTTCGGTGTGCCACTGCCGATCTTCGTCTTCGCCGCCGCTGCACTCGCCATCCATCTCTTCCTGTCGCGGACCTCGATCGGGCGCTTCATCTATTCACAAGGCGACAACCCCGAGGCCGCGCGCCTCGCCGGCGTCCCGCTGCGGCCGCTGATCGTGCTCGAGCATACGCTGGTGGCGTTGCTGGCCTGGATCGCAGGCCTCGTCTGGATCGGCACCACCGGCAGCATTCAAATGGCGATCACGCAGGGCACCATGATCTTCGACGTCGTGCTGGTGGTCGTGATCGGCGGCATCAGCCTGATCGGCGGCCGAGGCAGCGTGTTCAGCGTGGTGGTGGGATGCGTCCTGATCGGCACGCTGCTCAATGCCTTCACCATCATGGACGTCAACAGCGAGGTGCAGAACATCATCAAGGGCATCGTGCTCTTGGCGGCCATCGTGCTCGATAATTTCCTGCATCCGCGCGACGAGGAGACCGCGCGCCAGGGAGATTGAAAGAGGAGCGAGAGCGGAGACTCACAAAGAGCCCGGCCAGCCGGGCCGATCGAAACGCTTCGAATCAAAAAGCACAGGCAAAACACAGGCAAAAACACAGGGAGGAGTTCATGACATCAAGGTGGAAATGGCTGGCGCTCGCCGCCGGCGTTGCGGTGGCAGCACTGCCGCTGGTGACGAAGGCGCAGGAGGAAGGCGGCACCAAGACCGCCCGCGAGCTGCGCGCCGACTATGACAAGTCGCTCAAGGGCAAGACCGTCGCCTATTTGCCGATCGCGCTCGGCGTGCCGCTGTCCGACGAATGGGGCCGCGTGGTGCAGGAAGAGGCCGAATGGCGCGGCATGAAATATATCGTGCGCGATCCCAACAATAATCCGTCGGCGATGCAGCAGGCCCTGACCGCGCTGGTCGACCAGAAGCCCGACGTGCTGATCGTGCAGAACCCCAGCGTTACGCTTCTGATGAAGGATCTGAAGCGCGCCGAGGCTCAGGGCACCCACGTCATCCAGATCAACATGTCCTCCAACTACAAGTCCGGCGCCTTTGTCGGGGCCGACTGGAACGAGGTCGGCCGGATGCTGGCGCAGGACGTGGTCAAGGAGTGCGGCACGGGAAGCGGCAAATCCGGCAAGGTGCAGATCGTCCAGGGCGAATTGACCGCGGCGGCCAGCGTCGACCAGGTCGCCGGCATAATGGAGGTCTTCAACAAGGATCCTGCCATCAAGGTTGTCTCCAACCAGGCCGCCAACTGGGACGCCAACACCGCACTCAACACCACCGCGACCGTGATCCAGCAGCATCCGGATCTCTGCGCCAGCGTCGGCTTCTGGGGCATCATGGAATCAGGCGCCGC
Source organism: Bradyrhizobium sp. (assembly GCF_035652035.1). Classification (GTDB taxonomy): domain Bacteria; phylum Pseudomonadota; class Alphaproteobacteria; order Rhizobiales; family Xanthobacteraceae; genus Bradyrhizobium. Next base: position 1,447 of record NZ_DASREO010000046.1, on the reverse strand, counting down.
GCAGGCGATCCGCAATGCCGGCAAGATCGACCAGGTCAAGGTCTATGCCTCGGGCGAAGGCTCCCAGCTCGACTGCGATCAGGTCACCCAGGGCAATTTCTACAAATTCCTGAGCTACAAGGCGACCGAGCAGGGCCATGACCTGATGTTCGCCGCCGAGACGCTGTTGGAATCCGGCGACAAGCCCGGCACCAAGCATCTCGAGTACTACACCCGTCCGATCTGGCTCGACAAAACCAATGCCAACGGCGCGAACTGCTTTGCGCTGCCAAAGAAATAGCGGCGCGACATGATAAGCCGGCCCGCGCGCAAGCCGGGCCGGCTCCCACGCTCACTCCCCGGGGATGCTCTAGATGTCGATGGCGGTGGATTCATTTTCCGCATCCGTCAGGCGCTTTTCGCCGCGCCTGTTGTTGTCGGAGCTGTTGCTCAAGCAGTGGTTCGAGCCGGTCATTCCCTTCACCGTGATGATCGGCCTGTGGCTGTATTTTGCGCTGACCGTTCCCGACTATGCCACGGTGCAGAATACGGTCTCGCTGCTCAGGCTGTTTGCGGAATTCGGCTTCGTGGCGCTCGCGATGGGCTTCTGCCTGATATCAGGCGGCATCGACTTGAGCGTCGGCGCGATCTTCGCCTTCTGCAATTTCGCCGCGCTCTATTTCCTCTACGTCACCGAACTGCCGGTCGGGCTCGCCATTGCGGCGACGCTTGCTGTCGGCGCGGCGCTTGGCAGCATCAACGGCTTCCTGATCGGTTTTTTGAAGACGCGGCCGTTCCTGACGACGCTGGTCACGCTGATCATCCTGCGGGCCTCGGTCAACCTGCTCAACACCAGCTACGCTCAGGTGTTTGCGACCAATTCGGTCGATAGCGATGCCTGGGATTTCCTCGGCATCGGCAGCGTGCTCGGCATTCCCATCAATGCCGCAACCCTGTTCGTGGTGCTGCTGGTCTGCCACATCTTCCTGTCGCGCTCGCGCTATGGCTGGCATCTGACCGCCATCGGCGCAAACAGGAAGGCGGCGCGTCACGCCGGCATCCGCGTCCGGCTGATCCTGTTCTTCACCTATGTGCTGTCAGGCACGCTGTGTGCGGCGAGCGGCATCTTCTATGCGGCGCGGCAGTCCTCGACGGATTCCACGACAGGCGTCGGCTGGGAGTTCCAGGCTTTGACCGCGGTGGTGCTCGGCGGCGTCTCGCTCGCCGGCGGCAAGGGCACGGTCTGGCGGGCCATGATCGGCGCCCTGATCATCTTCCTGTTGATCAATGGCCTGGTGCGGATGGGCATTCCCGGCTACGTCACCTCGGCCGTGATCGGCATCATCCTGCTTGCAGCCGTCGGCATCGACGTCAAATGGGCCAAGAACCGCGGCAAGGCGATCCAGAAGATCTACGTCAATCCGGCTTTCGTGGCGCTGGCGCCCGCGCCGTCGGTGCAGCCCGGCTC
>NZ_DASREO010000045.1:0-14420 GCF_035652035.1 Bradyrhizobium sp. | reverse complement strand
CAAAGTGCTCAAGCTCCCGGGCACGCAATCCTCGTCGTCGACGATCGTGATCAGTTCGGTCGGGCGATGATTTGGATTGCCCGCTTCGCCGGATCCGGGCGACTTGGCCAATGATTTCGAGATTACGCGGCAAATCTCGGCGCGACGAGCGCATTCTTCGGCCTCGCGGTGGCACAATCGGATTTCCTCACCAGGCCTTTGAAGCATTTTGTTATCTCGCGGCGCTCAAGCAGAGCAGCAGAAATAGGATCAACAGGATAACAACGAAAGCACTAAGTTTCGGCACGGCAATCCGATTAACCAAAGGATTGCCAAATACACCAAAGTATATGGCCTAGCTATTCGCGCTCGGAGTTCATAGAATTGCCGGAGCAGGGCTTCTTTTTACTTGTCTGAAAAACCGGACTTTGGGTGTGTCGATGCATGGGACAAAGATGCTTGCGCGCTCACGGCACATGGAGACTTGTGCTGGGCGATCAGCCAATGCTGCCGAACCCGATCCTGCCGAATCAGAACAACCGATCGTCTTTGTCGTCGATGACAGCGCCGATGTTCGTGAGGGCGTAAAGCAGTTGGTCGAGTCGGTGGGTTTGCGCTGCGAGGTCTTCACAGCGCCCAGAGAGTTTCTTCGGCGCGGCCCGATAGTGGGGCCGGCCTGCTTGATCTTGGATGTCCGGTTGCCGGAGATGAACGGATTAGACCTGCAGGTACAACTCGCCAGGAAAATCCCCACGATCATGATTACCGGCTACGGTGATATCCCGATGGCCGTTCGCGCGATGCAGGAAGGCGCGGTCAGTTTTCTGACGAAGCCGGTTCGCGAGCAAGAGCTTCTTGACGCGATCTACGCCGGACTTGAGCGGCATAGGGCGCGACTGGCGCAAGAGGCAGAGCTCAAGGACCTGCATGCCCGTTTCGAGACCCTCAGCCCGAGAGAGAAAGAGATTATGCCGCTGGTGGTGGCAGGGCTATTGAACAAACAAATTGCCGCAGAGGTCGGCCTGAGCGAAGTCACCGTCAAGGTCCACCGCCATAAGATGATGATCAAGCTGAGTGCAAAGAGCGTGCCGGACCTTGTGCGGATGGCCGAAGCCTTGGCTATCCGAAACGGTGACTCCAGGCAGCGCGATTAAGGCATCAGCGGGTTTTTCACGACTTTCAGCAACGCTCGGCTTGATGGATCGCTCAGCGCCCAGGCGCCGAAGGTGCCGCTCGCGCTGCGGCTCGGGCCAGTCTTCGAATTCACGCCGCGCCGATTCATCGGCAGCTATCTCGCCGGAATCTGCGAGGGGGCGGTAAGTCATAGAACCGCCATGGCGCAGACCGGTGGCAATATTCAATGGTGAATCCCCCGGTACTCGATTGGGTGAAATAGCACTCCCTTATGCAATGGACCGGCAGCGCGCTTGAACTTTTCGCCAAGGTCGGCGAGCCAGCCGGCGCGACCGCTGGCTGCCCGCTTTTGCCTGCTCCAGAATACGCGCCGAAATCATTCCGTGCTGAATCGCTTGTCATCAGCACGATCATGCCAGACCCGGGCAGTGCGGCTGCAGGCGCAGTTGCCGCCGTCGCCGACGCCAATCCAGCCACGAGGCCAAGCCACAGTTTTCGCTCAACTTTCATGCGCGGCCGCGTCCGTTGGTCGGCGTGGCAGGCCATCCCCATTGCGGGTCATTCGTGCGCATCGGCACCTTCAATCGACCTTGTTATCGCCGCGCATGCGGTCGCGCTCGATTCGTCGGTCGTATCGTGATCCTTATCCCCGGCCAGGGATGGCCGAATTGCCGGTAGACCAGGTGCGGCGAGCAATTGCCCTGGCGATCGCAGACCGGAATGCCGACAAGGCCCGGCGAAACCCATGACAGATCATAAGGCCCGTAATCGTGGACATAGTCGCAATGCGGAGCGCAGTCGTACGCAAAGGCAACGCCTGACGCCGAGACAAGGACGCACAGAACGGCCGGCGCAAGAATTCTCGGCATGGATGGCGCTCTGAATCCACCTGCGGAAGGTGCCGCCGAGATTCAACCGCATCCCGCGGCGGCGATTGCTCCGCGCTCTAACCTGAATGTCGAACGTCCGCACCCGCGTCCGACGACTGTTTCGGCCGTCGCGCGCGGACATGCAAAGCTACCATTCGTAACGGCGACGTGAGAATGACAAAAGCGCGGGACTGGTACGCGGCTTCGGCAGGCAATTGGCCTCCACCCGCGCCTCCGAGATTATCGGCGAACGATACCAAAGGGTTATCGTTCGACACCAAAGCATGTTGTCGGAAGCGCACAGCCCGCGAAAATTTTCCAAAATTTGTGGATGGCCAAGCTTTGCGGATGGTCCCGCGGCGACTGTTCGACTAGCCTTCCGGTTGCACCGTTACGGCGCCTTGAGGAGACGACACAGCACAAAACGGGGGACGAACATGAGCGCAGCTTGCAGTCTCGCTGACGGAGCCGCTGACGGATCGGTTGGTCGATCGCATGTTCGGTCTCGCGCAGCGGCGGCATGTCTTGCCTTGGCGCTTTGCGCATCCGCGGCGACGACCGCGCGCGCCGACGAGGGCGGCGTCAGCTTCTGGATCCCCGGATTTTTTGGCAGCCTCGCCGCCACGCCGCAGCAGCCGGGATGGTCGGTGACGTCGATACTCTACAACACCAACGTCTCGGCAACCGGCAATGCCGCTCTGGCCCGCGAGATCACCATCGGACAATTCAATCCCGCCGTGAACACCAGCGTCAGCGCCAGTATCCGCGCGAACGTAACGCTCGAAATGGTCGCTCCAACCTACGTTTTTGCAACACCGTTCCTCGGCGGTCAGGCAGCCATCAGTGTGCTTGGCCTGGTCGGCGTCAACGACACGCATTTGAACGCGACTGCGACTGGAACGGTAGGTCCAATTCCCTTCACGAGAACCATCGACCTTCAACAAACCACTTCCGGGGTCGGCGATCTCCTTCCGATGTTCGTCGACCGGTGGAATGCCGGCGTCAATAATTACATGGTCTATCTGACCGGTGACATACCGGTCGGGCTCTACAGCTCCAGCAATCTGGCCAACATCGGCCTCGGCCATGGCGCCATCGACGGCGGCGTCGGCTATACCTATTTCGATGAGAAGGCCGGCCACGAGTTTTCGGTGGTGACTGGATTGACCGGCAATTTCGAAAACACCGCGACAAACTATACGAATGGCATCGACTGGCACCTCGATTGGGGCGCGTCGCAATTTCTAACCAAGCAGTTGCAGGTCGGCCTGGTCGGCTATTTCTATCAGCAACTGACGCCGGACAGCGGCTGCGCCCCGATCATCTGTCCGTTCGAGTCGCGCGTGATCGGCGTCGGCCCGCAAATCGGATACCTGTTTCCGGTCGGCGACAAGCAGGGCTATCTCAACCTCAAGGCCTATGGCGAATTTGACAACAATGCCAGGCCCGATGGCTGGAACGTGTGGCTGACGTTCGTGCTGTCGCCGAAGGCGCCAACCGCCACGGCCTCGTCGTCGCACATGCTGACGAAATAGCGAGAGAGATTCCCGAAAGGATCGACAGCGAAATTGTCGAACCATTTGGAGCGCATCGTGAAACACTTTCGCTTTGCGAGCCTCGTTTTTTCTGCACTCAGCGTCGCCTTCTCCGCGCACGCCGCGGACATGCCAACGAAAGCACGGCCACCGGCTTCTGCGCCTGCGCCCTATAATTGGGCGGGATTCTATGTCGGCGCGAACTTCGGCGGCGCCTGGAGCAGCGGCAACCTCAGCATTCCGGGCAACAATTTTTACGGCGGCCTCACCGAGTTCATCGCCGGCGTTCAGGCCGGTTACAACATTCAGTACGAACATCTTCTGTTTGGAGTCGAGGGTACGTTCGACGGGGCGACCTTCGATCATCCGCCCCTTCCTACCCCAACTCTCGGCTCGGTCAGTCAGCATTGGATCGGCACGGTGGCGGGTCGCGCCGGCATCGTCGAGGACCGCTGGCTCGTGTACGGCAAGTTGGGCGGCGGATGGGTGGGAAGCAGCGCGATACTCAATGCGCCTGGCCTGACCTGGAGCGGGACGAATACCAATGGCGGTTGGCTCGTCGGCGCCGGGCTCGAATACGGATTCAAGTCGCATTGGACCGTCCGACTGGAATATGGCTATCTCGGGCTCGGCGGCTGGAATTCAGCCACCGTTCCCCCGGTGGCTTTGAATCACGACGTCCAATGGATCGCCGCCGGCATCAACTACAAATTCGAAAGCGGCCTTTCCGAACCGGCTGCGTCGGCAAGCCCCAAGCGCGCCCGCGAACCTTCGGAAGATGAAGATCTGGCAAAAAAATCGCAAAATCCCATCGCTGATCTCGTCAGCGTTCCTTTCCAGAGCAACACGAACTTCAACGCCGCACCGTTCGGTCGCACCCAGGAGGTTCTCAACATTCAGCCGGTCGTGCCGATGCACATCAACGCCGACTGGAACATGATCTCGCGCACCATCATTCCGGTCATCAGCCAGCCCGATCCGGTATTCGACCGCAACACGAACGGTATTGGCGACATCACACAGTCATTGTTTTTCTCTCCCGTCCACTCAGGCGCGCTGATCTGGGGGGCGGGGCCGGTATTCACCATTCCGTCGGCCACCGATCCAATCCTCGGCACCGGACGCGTACTGCTTGGCCCCACGGCCGTCTTCGTGGTGACCCCGGACCACATCGTGATGGGTGTGCTCCTCAACAATCAGTGGTCGGTTGGCGGCGACGCGCTGCGACCGTCCGTGAACACGTTCCTGGCGCAGCCATTTTTCAATTATAATATGGCGCACGGCTGGTATCTGACCACGTCGCCCGTCATCACCGCGAATTGGCTGGCGGCGCCGGACCAGCGATGGACTGTCCCGATCGGCGGCGGCTTCGGGCGAATATTTAAAATCGGCGAGCAGCCGGTCAGCGCGAACATCGCGACCTATTACAATGTGGTCAATCCTGCCGGCGCGCCGAACTGGCAGCTGCGCGCCGAGCTGTCGCTGCTGTTCCCCGTGAAATAAGCGACACGCAAAAACTGTCCGCTCCGGGTCGCGAGCTAGTCCCCGGAGGTTTACTTCCTCGAACACACGAGCTTAAAAGCGTTGACAATCTGCTCGCTGTACGAGTGCATGTGAATCTCGCAAGCGGTTCGATTGGTGAACTCGTGCTCGTCGTATGTCGGAACCGGATAGCCGAACATCAATGTGTAAACGATCCAGATTGCAGCAGGCTGCATTGTGAGACCCCCCGTGCCAGACCGCTCGCCGATAACGAGCGGCAGCCACACCCCAGGCCAATTGTCACCGAGGCGGCGGACCAAGTCCACCGCGCAATAATTGCGCTCACAGGGAAAGCTACTTCGCCACAATTTCCTGCGGCAAAGCTTGGCAATCGATTTCGTGCCAGGAATTCAAGCGCTGTGTTGCTTGCTCGCTCGCTCGATAGCGGAGAAGCTTCCAAATGAAAAGAGAGGATGGGCACCAGAAGTACGTCCCAGCAATGAGCCAAGCAAAAAAGCGCGGCGCGCCTATTGTCGGAACCAGGGAATTGTCAAGTAAACGCAGATTATCATTGCGAGGATCGGAGCCACCCATACCCATTCCAGCCAAAGCCGGCGAGACCAGTGAGCGGGAAGCAGCGCAACTATAGAGCCAAACATGAACGCGCCGAGAGCGGCCGTGGCTGTCCACCCGTACCACCACACCTCGGGCGCGAGAAAATCCAAAACTGGATCGGCGACATCGCGGGAACGGTGCATGCCCGGAAGGACGACGCCGAGCGAAGGATAGATGGTGAACAGCGCAAGCCCTTTTGCCCTCGCTACCACATAGATGAACGCGAACCCCGTGCCGTAGGCCAAGGCGAAGCGGCGAAATATCGGAGCGGACGTCACGATCCGAAGCCCATAATATCATTCATGACGTGACCGACGATAAAGCCCCACCAAACAATGAACCCGAGGATAGTGGTCAGGGCGACCTCTGTCCGGCCGCGCTTATCAGCAAACGGCCAACGCCAACTTATCCAATAGGCCGGCAGCAGGCCCAAGCCGATCGCAACGAAATCCTCCTTGAGATCGAAGAAGCCGAGCGCATGCCAGTGACGATCGCGTTCCAGGTCGGGCTGAATATCAACCTTGAAATACAGGTAGACGATCGCCCCCAGCAGTGCGCCGCCCAGATACAGACCAACGATGGCATTGGTGTAGGCGGCCGGCGGCACGGTGCGGAAGCGGCCGAAGAAGGAACTTGGACGGGCGCCAGATGGTGCCCATGCCGCCAGCGTTTGGTGCGTGATCGCGCCGAGCAGCGCGACCGCGACGAGACCATGCAGTATCAGAAGCGCCGTCGCCATGACCGGGATCGGCAGGAGGATCTAGGTGAACAGCGCCTCGGTCCCGAACGGCTCGGCCGATCCTGGTCGGTAGCGCGTCAGGGTGAATTTCGTCTTCTGACCCGGTTCGACATCCACCAGGACGTAGTTGTACTCCTCTCGCGGCGGCTGGCCTTTCCAGTAGAGCTCCGGCGGATAGTCGGCTGGGACTTTGATACTGGTGCGGCCGGGGAGGATCGGGTCTTGTTCTGCGCCCCCGCCGCCCAACAGCAGGTATTTCACACCATCAACGTCATATAGCTCGGTCGTGTGAACGTGCCCATTGAAGACGACTAATTCCAAGTCCTTGGCATAGGCTGCAATCACTTTGTGGGGATTATCAGGTTCTGGGATTGGACCGAGGCCGGCGCGGCAGAACACCGGATAATGGAAGACGATAAACGTCTTTTTGATGCCCTTGGCCTTGGCCTCGTCCAACCACTGCCGCAACTGCGTCATCTGCTCTGCGTACTTTGGCCGATCGCCGTCCCACAGCGAGGGCGACCGGTAGTCGTATTTTCCGGTCCACAGAAAGACAAACCGCACGTCCTTGAAGTCGAATTTGTAGATCAGCCGCTCCGGCGTCACCCCGAAGTTCTTCAGATACGGCACGGCGTCAACGTACCCGCGATCTTCGGATCGCCCCAGACTTCGTGATTGCCGGCTGAGAGGAACCAGCGGCCTTCGAGCCCGGCGGCGCGCATCTCGTTGTCCGGGGGCGGCAGCTGCTTGAGCATCGTGTCGTTCAGGCGCTTCCAATATGGGCTGTCATTGATAGATAGGCCCTGATTGCCCCACCAGACGACGTCGCCGCTGTTGACTACGAATTTGGCGCGTCCGACCTTCACGTCGCGCACGATCTCACGCGCCACCCAGTCGCCGCCCTGCAGCTGGAACATTTCCCGGTGCACGCCGGGAAGCAATTTCACGTCCTCGACCGTGGCTCGGGTCACCCAGCCCTGGTCTACTGACAGTGTCATGACCTCGGTCTTTGACATGAAGGGCATGATGACCTCGATGAGTTCCTTGGTGGCCGGATCGAAGATCATCTTTACATCGCGCTTGACGACCGCTTCCGCGACCCGCTCCGGCATGACCAAGCCAAACATTTCGACAAACAATTCGACGAGGTCTGGATTGCCCTGCTTGTAAGGTAGGTACATCATCGGGCGCGAATCGCCGCAGGCGGCGAACGAAAAGCCGCCGCCCGCCGCGGTTGTCTGCGCTTGCGCGGTAGTCGACAGCACTCCGCCCAGGGCCGACGCCGCCGCCATGCCCGAAACCAGCGTGCGGCGATCAATACCGGTACTGGCAGAGTTCTTGGTCATTGATTTCTCCCGGTCAACCTATCGTCTCCGATACGCCGCTGAAACTTCCAAATGAAAAAGAGAGGACGCGCTGTTCACATCCAAGACACGCGCAGCGCGTCCGCGAAAACGCCGAGCGTCGCTAATCGCTCGGGTGCTGCGCGCCCGCCTTTTTGATTTCGTCCATGATGCCACTGAGGTTGTAGCTCTCAGGCGCCTGGAGCGGCGGGAACTTCTCGAACGTCTGCAAGTGCTTGAGCCACAGTTGTTGACCGATTGGCAGCATATTCCAGTCGTATTGGAAGGACGTCACCGGCCCCCCGAGCGCCCCACCTAGGCTCATGGCCGTCTTCTGGTCGATGCCGACCGCCTGCTCGAACGGATCGCGCTTGATGTTCTGCACCAGTGTGAAGTGGAACGGCGTAAGCGGCATGATCCAGCCGGCCGGCCCGGGCTGCGACATGGTGTAGTACATCTTCCAGTTCTTGTAGCGCACGGCCGACGGCGTCGCGCCCGAGTAATAGAAGAAGTGATCGCGCGCAGACTTCTCCGAAGTGCCTTCCAGATAATCGCGCTGGTCGAAGCCGTCGAGCGTGGTCTTGACGATGTTGGGATACCGTCCGGCCTCGATCTGCTGCTTCAGTCCGTCGCCTTTGGGGCCGCCCGCTATGTCGACCAATGTCGGCAGCCAGTCGAGCGCGGCGAACATCTGGTTTTTCACCGTTCCCGGCTTGATGTGACCAGGCCAGCGGACGACCTGTGGCGAACGATAGCCGCCTTCCCACGCCTCGCCTTTCTGGCCTTTGAACGGCGTCACGCCGCCGTCCGGAAAGCTGATCGCCTCGGCGCCATTGTCGGTGGTGAAGACGACGAGGGTATTGTCGAGTTGTCCCATGTCCTGCAGTTTTTTGAGGACATAGCCGATGTTGTCGTCCAGCTGCTTCATGCCGGCTTCGTTGACGCCCCAATCTTTTCCGCCGGTTTCGCCGACCATCGCCTGATACTTCGGCGACAGCACGGTGGTCACGTGCATCCGCGCCGGGTTGTACCAGACGAAGAACGGCTTGCCGGTCTTCTTCGGGTCGTTGCGGTCGAGGAAGTCGACAACCTTGTCGGAGATCTCCTCGTCCACTGTCTTCGAGCGCTCAAGCGTCAGAGGACCTTCATCACCGCAAGTCTGGTTCTTCTCCGTACCGTCGGAGGAATGGCACCAAAGCACGTTACGCGGCGGCGTCAGACAAACGGTGGTTTTCGGATCGACGGCGCCAGGCACTTCCGCGATGCCGGGGATCGGCGTGTTCTTGCATGGCGGCGCCACTGTCTGCGTGTTGGTGTTCTTGTTGATGTCGGGGAAGCTCACCTGCTGCATCGCATCGAGGTGATAGAGATAGCCCCAATATTCCTGGAACCCGTGCGCAGTCGGCAGTGCCGCCGTGTGATCGCCCAAATGATTCTTGCCGAACTCGCCGGTGGTGTAGCCGAGATCGCGCAGGAATACCGCCAGCGCCGGCGTGCCTGGTTGCAGGTAGGATGGGCTGCCCGGAAGCTGCGGCGGGATCATGCCGGTGCGTACCGGATACATGCCGGTAAAGAACGCGTTGCGACCGGAGGTGCAGCTCTGCATGGCGAGATAGTCGGTGAAGATCGCACCTTCGTTGCCGATGCGATCGATGTTAGGGGTTTCCCCGACCATCAGACCACGGTGATAGATGCTCGGCTGCATCCAGCCGATGTCGTCACCCATGATGAAAACAATGTTGGGCTTCTGTGGCTGCTGCGCCGACGCAGGCACATCCGGGGTTGCCAAAGCGGCGACCCCGGCCATCAGGCTAAGCCATAACTTTCCTTTCAACTTCATGGCTATTTTCTCCAGTTGTTGAGCTAGTCCGTCGCCCTTAAGATCGCTCGTGCATGACGCAACGAAATCCGATGTGACTCATCGACGAATCGATTTGCTGGGCGTGCCGCGCCGCCGGCCGATAGCGCCGGCAATAATTTGGTGCGCAAAGGTGCGAGCCGCCTTTGACGACCCTGCGCGATATCTTCACGTTGGTCTGGCACGGATCGTAACTTGCTTCCTCGCGGCCGCCGCGCGGATTTTCCGGAACGCAGCACGCCTTCGCCGCGTCGGGCGGATGCTTGGCGGACCACCAATCCGTGGTCCACTCCCAGACATTGCCGATCATGTCGTACAGGCCGTAGCCGTTCGGCGGGAAAGCCGTCACCGGCGACGTGCGCTCGTATCCGTCGGTCGCGAGATTTTGCAGCGGGAATGCGCCGTGCCAGGTATTGGCCATCGGGTTGCCGCCCGGCATGAATGCGTCACCCCAGGCGAATTCGGCGCCGTCGAGTCCACCGCGCGCCGCGAATTCCCATTCGGCTTCGGTCGGCAACTCCTTGCCGGCCCACTTGGCGTAGGCTTCGGCGTCGTCGTAGGCCACATGCACGACCGGATGGTCGTCAAGGCCGCTGATGGAGCTGCGCGGCCCGTAAGGCCGCCGCCAGCTGGCACCGAACTTGTACGTCCACCATTGCGACCAGTCGCGCAGATCAACCGGGTGTTTCGGCGGCGTGAACACCAGCGAGCCGGCCTTGAGCATGTGCGGCAGGGCGCCCGGATAATCCTTGGGATTGGGCGCAATCTCGGCCGACGTGACGTAGCCGGTTTCGTTGACGAACTTGCGGAAGTCGCGATTGGTGACAGGCGTGCTGTCGATCCAGAACCCGTCCACCGTGACTCGATGAACGGGCGCCTCCTCCGCATAGTGCTTATCGGACCCCATGCGGAACGTGCAGCCGGGGACGTAGATCATCCTGGATAGGCCATTGCGATCCACGGCGCGCTACCCCTACCCGCGTACTGATTATGATGCGCGCCCAGTGCCTCGGAGATGCCGGGCGACGGAAGAAACAAGACCTAACGGTGGTTTTAGCCCGTTAATTTGCAGCGCGCCTACCTGGACGGTAGTCCATTTGCGCTATACCGAAGTCCATCAAAGCGCGCGTTTGGTATAAATAAAAGATCGTCGCCGGGTCTGTTGTCTGCTCATCAAAACTGTTCGGCGATTCAGAGCGCACACTTAAGTATTCCCGATCCGTGTCGGGGTGCGTTTATGACAATCTCGTTCGCGCCATTCGATGAAATCGACGACACTTTCTGCCAAAGTGCGGTTAAGCCGTATGAGTGGGTAGTTTGCCTCGTCGCGCAACAAATGGAGACTCCAATGCGCCTCATGACGATCGCCGCGCTCCTCGCAGCAATGATTTCCGGCACCAGCGCATTCGCGCAGCAGTCTGTATTTCATCCCTTCTGTATGCAGCGCGGATCGAGTACCGAGTGCGCCTACGACACCATGGCGCAATGCATGGAGTCCAAGATGAACCCGGCGGACAGCTGCATCCCAAACCAAAGCAATCGCTGAGGGTCGCAAGCGCCCAAAGCAGCGACATAAACTCACGCAGCCGCGGCGTCGGTCACGTCGAGCGGCGCGATCAGCTTCACGCCTTTGAGCTGAACGCCGCGGCCGGTGCGGCCTTCGCGCACGACTTTCAAGAGCGGCCGGCTCGATGGATCGCTCAGCCACAGGCGCAGCAGGTGCCGCTTGCGTTGCGGCTCCGGCCAGTCCTCGAATTCGCGCCGCGTGTGCAGGGTGACGAAGTTGTTGAGAAGCTGGATGTCGCCGGGCTGGAAATCCATGTCGATCGCGCAGGCTTCGACGGTCGTGCGGTATAGCGCGATCGCTTCTTGCTGCGTTTGCGTGAACGGCGGCACGCCCGGCAGCTTTTGCGCTTTGTCGATCGCGGCGCCGAGCCCGGTGGCGCTGAAATAGCCTTGCGTGAAACAGAAGATCGGATGCTTGATCCAGGGCTGCTCGCCGGGATTGAGCTCGCCGCTGCGCGAGCGATAAAGATCGCCGCACAGTGCCGCGGCAAGATCGGGGCGCTGCGCGAGCATGCGGTTGTAGACCGTGACCGAACTGGCAACCCGGCTGGCGCCGCCGCTTTTGGCGGTCTGCAGGCACAGCAATCCGACATAGTCGCAGGCATCGGAGTGGAATCGCATCTCGGCGCGGGTCATGTAACCGCGGGTGTCGGCATCGGCGTAGTTGCCGCCGAGATCCTTGACGTGGCCGAGGATGTGGCCCTGGGCGTTCTGCGACATCGCTTTGCCGAGGTAGGCCCCGAGGCCCAGATAGGCGATCGCCTGCTGCTCGCGATCGAGCCGCTGCAGCGGAAAATTCCGCAGCATGACGAGGCCGCGGCCGTCGATCAGCTCGCGCCGCACATCCGCCAGCACACCGGCGAAGCGCTGCAGCGGAAAATTCTCGCGGCTCACCTCCTCGATTGGAGCGCCGTGGCGGCGGAATGCAGCGACACCGGCGACCAGTTCATCGGCATCGCGATCGGTGATCGCATAACTGAAATCGTCGACGCTGCCCAAGTTTTCCGAGCTCCAGCCGGCCGGATCGATCACGGGCTGCATTGGTTCGGCGGCAATGCGCTTGCTGCGAAGAAAGCTGCGGAAGTCAGCCATGCCTGTTCTCCACACTCCTCATCCTGAGGTGCTCGCGCGCAGCGCGAGCCTCGAAGGATGCCGGCCGATGACTCACGGGCCTCGCCCTTCGAGGCTCGGCGCTTACGCGCCGAGCACCTCAGGGTGAGGTGAACATTTGCGTCGGCGTTCCTATTCGAGCACATCCTTGACCTTTTTGGCCAGATCGTGCGGCGCGGCATAAATCCTGGCGATGACGTTTTCCGCTTCCTCGCCGGTGACGGCATCGACCGGCAACGACTGCTTCTGCGCGTCGGCCAGAAACGCTTCGTCGCGCAGCGTCGCCGCGAAGGCGTCGCGCAGCATCCGCACGCGTTCCGGCGGGACGGCCTTGGCGACGATGAACGGCCGGCCGAGCTCGCCCGGCGCGGCGAGAATCGTCAGGACATCCTTGTCCTCTTTGGTGGCCGCCAGATCGACCACATAGGGCACGCCCTGCGGCATGTCGGCCGGGCGCTTGGGCGAGAACCGGACCAGGGGATTGATCTTGCGTTCGGCAAGCCAATCCGGCGGGATCGAGCTCCATGAGGCGCAGTTGCCTTCGAGCTCGCCGCGCTCGAGCGCAAGCCGCTGCTCGGCGCTGCCGGGATAGCCGGCGATCTGGCGGACCGGGGCGTTGAAGATCTTTCGCAAAATGGCGCCGTTGACATAGGCCTGCGAGCCCTTGGCGGTGGTGCCGATCAGAAACTGCCGGCGCGCCATCATGTCCTGCCAGTTTTTGATCCCGGTCGCGGCCCAGGCGTAGCAGACCCGGATATCGCGCAGCATGTTGCCGATCCATCGATAGTCCGAGAATTTGACCTTGATCGTGTCCGGCACGGCGATCGATTCCGAAATCAGCCCGGGATCGAACATGGTGATGACGGTGCCGTCCTGCGGCGCCGACGCATCGAGATAGCGCACCGCCGTCAACGTCGCGGCGCCCGGCATGTTCTGCACGATGACGTTTGGACTGCCCGGGACGTGTCGGCCGAAATGGCGGGCCAGCATGCGGGCGTAATTGTCGTAGCCGCCGGCCGGCGAATAACCGACCACGATGGTGATCGTCTTGCCGTCGTAGAATGATCGAGACTGGGCGAACGCGGCGGCCATCACGGTCGCGGCCAGCGCGGCGGAAATCGTCGACAAGATCACCGCACGGCGCATCCGATCGCTCTTCGTGCGCATTTTGCCCGCGTGGAGGCACCAACACCCCATCATTCTTAGCACGGACGCCCAGGATAAATCAGCCGGTAGTCCCAATTGCGCTTTGCGCAATCCGGGCTACGCTTGTGCCGACTGGCCGTCCAGGACATGGCCCCGTCCGGGTACGAAGGAGTGCTGTCATGCTGTTCACTATTCCGTCGATCGAAATGCCGAATGTCGATCTCGAAGGCATCATGCGGCGCCTGCTGGAGACCGGTAAGCGGACCCAGCAATTGTGGCTGACGGCGGACTCCATGGCTTTTGTTGCGCGCGGCCGCGAATACCGCAGCGAATTCCATGTCAACCCGAGCTACGAGATTCAATATTCGCTGCGCGGCGAGCTCAAGCTGCACTATCGGACCGAAGAAGGCGTCGAGAAGATCGCGGTCGTTCCGGAAGGCTCTTGCCTGTTCCAGCCGCCGTTCGTGCCGCATTCGCCGCGGTTCGCGCCGGATGCGTTTCAGCTCGTCATCGAGCGCGCCCGGAAACCCGGCGAGATCGACCGCTTCTTCTGGTTCTGCCCGCAGTGCGACAGTTTCCTGCACGAAGAGAACTACGCGGTGGACGATTATCGCGCCGATCCGGTGACCCAGGCCTATCGCAATTTTTACGATTCGGAAGAATTCCGGACCTGCAAGAAGTGCGGCACGGTGATGCCCGCGCCGGCGTCGCTCTGATGCGAGACTGCGAAGCCGCGGCTTGCGCTCGGCTTCGGCACGCGCCGCGGATTTGCCGGTCCATGAGATGAACATGGCGAGTGCGCCGCTCTACATCGTTGTCAGACTGTGGGTCAACCGCGGTCGCGAGGCGGAATTCGAGGCCTACGAGCGCAAAGTGTCCCGCATCATGGCCCGCTATGGCGGCGCGATCGAGCGCGCGATCCGCCTGCCGAGGACGTCGGACGACGTGTCAGACCAGCCTTTCGAGGTGCACGTGCTCACGTTTCCCAGTCGCGATCGCTACGACGCGTACCGGGACGATGCGGAGCGTCGTTCTCTGGATGGC
>NZ_DASREO010000044.1:0-34449 GCF_035652035.1 Bradyrhizobium sp. | reverse complement strand
CGCACCACGCCGCGCAACTTTCCCGGCCGGTCGGGCACCGAGGAAGATTCCGTCTTTCTCTGCTCGCCGGAAACCGCGGCAGCATCCGTGCTCGCCGGGCGCATCACCGATCCGCGAACGTTGCAGAAGGCGCGCCCGGAATTGCACGACCCGATACGGCCGGCGATGAACGCGAAGCTCCTTGAAGCCCCGCTCGCCGTCGAACAGGCGCGAGGTGTCCAGCTTGTCAAAGGACCGAACATCCGCTCGCTGCCGGATTTCGATCCGCTGCCCGACGCGCTTGCGCTGAAGATCCTCCTGAAAATGGGCGACGACGTTTCGACGGATGAAATTCTCCCCGCCGGCGCCAGGGTGCTTCCCTATCGCTCAAACATCCAGAGGATCGGCGATTTCGCCTTCGAGCGGATCGATCGCACCTATGCCGAGCGCGCGCGAGGGTCAAGCGGCGGACACGCCGTGATCGCAGGGCGCAACTACGGCCAGGGGTCCTCGCGCGAGCATGCGGCGGCGGCGCCGCGAAACCTGGGCCTGAGGGTGGTGCTCGCGAAGAGCTTTGCGCGCATTCACCGCCAGAACCTCGTCAATTACGGCATCCTGCCGCTGACATTCGTCAACGCGGCCGATTACCAGCGTTTGCAGAAGGACGACGTCCTGCGTGCGGACAATCTGCGCCGTGCGCTGAAGAGCGGCGAGGACATTGCACTGGATTGCCGCGGCGAGTTGCGGGCACGCCACGGCCTCACCGCGCTGCAGATCGATGTGGTTCTGGCCGGCGGGCTGATCAATTGGCGCAGGAATGAAGCGCAGGCTGCTGCATAAACGGCGCAGGTCGTCACTTGCGCACGACAGAGCGAGGAAAAAATTGGCTGATTACGATGAAGCCCCGACCCGGGCCCAGATCACCAAGGTGGCGGTCGCAAGCATCGTCGGCTCCATCATCGAGCAGTATGACTTCCTGGTCACGGGCGTAATTGCGGCGACCGTCTGGAGCGGCGTCTTCTTCAAGCTGCCGCAGTATGCGGCCGCGGCGGCGGCGATCAGCGTTTACGGCATCGGCATCATCATCCGCCCGATCGGCGCCTACGCGTTCGGTCATCTTGCCGACCGCTACGGGCGCAAGGACGCGCTGGTCTATGCGCTGGTGTTGATGGGCGTCTCCACGCTCCTGATCGGGCTCACGCCGAGCTATGACACCATCGGCGTCATCGCGCCCGTGCTTCTGATCGTGTTTCGGCTGGTGCAAGGCATCAGCTTTGGCGCCGAATTCGGCACCGCCGCGACCTGGGTCGCGGAACAGGCGGCGCGCTCGCGCTTCCGGGCCTTCTGGAGCGCGTGGGTCGGCTTTGCCATTCCCATCGGACTGATCCTTGGCTTCGGTTCGGTCATTGTCGTGAAGTCGCTGATGCCTCAGGAAGCCTTCACGGCATGGGGCTGGCGCATCCTGTTTGTGCTCGGCTTCCTGGTCGCGATCGTCGGCGTCTTCATCCGAAGGCGCACCGAGGACAGTTTTGTCTTCGAGCGCCACCGGAGGCGCGAGGACGTGTTGCAGTATCCCGCGACGCAGGTCTGGCGCGATATGCCGCTCGTCATCCTGCGCGCCTCGCTCGTCAATGCCATGTTCGGCGGCGCGTTCTTCCTCTACTTCGTATTCGGCACGAGCTACATGAAGGCGGTCGGATTCGCTGGATCGGAGCCGGAGCAGATCGGACTGATTGCCGCGGCCTTCATGCTCGTCTTCATGATCATCGGCTCGTGGCTGGCCGACCTGATCGGCCGTCGGGCGGTGCTGTTGATTGCCGCGGTCGTCCTCTTGCTGTTTGCAATTCCTTACTTCTATCTCGTCGATACCGGACGCTTCCTGCTCGCGGCGGTCGGCGAGGTCATAGGCTTCGGGTTCGTCTTTGGATTTGGCTATGGCGCGATCCCCGCGTTCTATACCGAGATCTTTCCGACGCGCTATCGCGCCTCGGGTGCGAGCGCCGGCTACCAGATCGCGCAAGTCTACGGCGGCGGGCTGATCCCGATCCTCGCCGGCCTGGTCCTGAAGGCTGTCGGGATTCATCAGGCCTATCTCTACATCGGAGGCCTCGTGATGGTGTATGCGGTGCTTGCGATTTTCGCCATCGTCACGACGGCGGAGACCAGGAAGGTCGATCTCGAGGGCATCATGACGCCGTCGCCGCGCGCCTGAAGGCCTGTGGAGTGGGCTTGACATTTTCTACCCCACTTGGCCGCTTGCTCGCCAAGCGAATGTCAAATCCCAAACTCAACCAGAAACCTGTATTTGCTAGTGGTCCTTTTCATTCTAACATTCGCAAAAGTGCCGGCTGCAAAGTGATGCGAATGTTAGAACCGGACCACTAGAATGGACTCCTTTACCGTCCCTCCAGCGCTGAAGCGTCCGAAGGGCGACATCATGGCGGCGAGGATCGAGGTGCCGATCGTCGTCGCAATGATTTACGGGATTTTCGAATTTAACCGCCTGGGATGGTCTCTGGAATATTTCCTCTACACGTACGCCGCGGTGCTGGGCGGCGTTGCCGCCTCGGCCGGCCTCTTCACCTACTTCTTCCTGATTTCCGTGGAGAGGAGCAGCCGCCGCAAAAACCTGCTGCGGCTGTTTGGATCTCTTCCCTACCTCTATTCGATCTACATCATGGCGGTTCTCGGCCTTTACACGATCTTCGAAGGCCTGATCAGCAAGTTTTCGTTCTTGTCGATGATGGGCGGAGTGTTGTGGGTTTTTGTCGGATTTCACCTGTTCTATCGGTTCTATCTGGTGACCGAAATCGTCAGGCTTCACGATGAAGGCGCGAAGTCGCAAAGCGCGGGCCTGTGAGCTGAGAGCTGCAATCGTCTGCCGGCGTTCAAGCCGGAACCCGGAACCTTCGCCGTCGGGCATCCGTTAGCCCATCAAGGGAAACGTCAGGTGAGGTGTTCGAATGATCTCCGATCATGCGAAGCATCAGGGCGTGCGGCCGGTCTGGGTCGCGCTCGCGATCGCGGTTTTCGGAATACTGGCCATGCTGGTGGTCGACCACGGCCCGTGGTCGCGTCCGCATGTTCATACCGCCCAGCTTGTCGATCAGCACCCGACAACGCAGCAGGCGGCGCGTTCGGCCGGCGCCGACGTTGCGCCGACCAAACCGCGTGACGCAGTCGAGCCGGATCCGTCCATGCCGGCGCAAGTCGAGCCGGCCAATCCGAAAGCGGACTAGTGGTCCGATTCTAGCGCGGATCCGCCGCGCCACCAGCCGCTTTGCAGATTTGCTTTCCGCCGGCGCGTAGTCTCGTTGTTTCCGCTAGCGCGGGGCCTGCCGCAGCCATGTCAGTAACACTGACCATTTTCGCGCGCGACCCCAGGCGATGGTCGCACGCGTGGATCGTGATAATAAAAGGGCGCTGCTCATTGCGAGGCAGGGGTCCGCGACGGGGGTTAAGGAACGTGGATAGTCTGGTTAGTCTGGCGCCTTCACTCAATCAGCTGTCCAGCATCATCGGCAGCGTCGCTGCGCCGGCGTTTCTTCTGGGCGCCGTCGCGGCATTCATCTCCGTTCTGATCTCGCGCATGAACCGCGTGATCGACCGCTCGCAGCTCCTCAACAAGATCAGCGAATCGGACAAGGAAAGATCCTTTCTCAAGGCGGATCTTCCGCGCCTCAAGCGCCGGGCAGAACTGCTCAACAGGTCGGTGTTGTACGCCACGATCAGCGCGATCGTGACCGCCCTCTTGATCATCGTGGCGTTCATCAGCGCCATGCTGCGTCTCGCGCATGAGTATGGGGTCGCGATCCTGTTCGTGGTGGCGCTCTCGTTCTTTCTGCTGGCCTTGATCGATCTTGCCCGCGAGACCCGGATGGGCCTCCGCGATTTCGACCACCACGCATAGCACCGGGCAGCAAGCGGCTTTCGACCCCGCGGGCAGGGAGTGTTGAGCTAAATCAAGGCACTTGAGGCCCTGAAGGGTCGACTGAGGCATCGATAGCGGAGGATGCCATGAGTGCCATCGATGGAAACGACGGAAAAATCGCGCCCGATCGCCGCAACGTGCTTCTCGCCGGCAGTGCGCTGGCTTTCGCGTCGGCGTTCGGATCAAGCGCCGTCATCGATGTCGTTCACGCGCAGGCCGCGAACAGGCAATCTTCAATCAACGAACAGGAGGCGCGCGCCATCGCTGTCGATGCGTATCTGTATTTTTATCCGCTGATCCTGATGGATTTGACCCGCAAGCAATCGACCAACATCGAGCCTGGCAAGGAAATCGCCAAGGGTCCGATGAACATGTTCGTCAACGTGGCGGCCTATCCACCCGCTGACATGAAGCTCGTCGTGCGGCCAAACTTCGATACACTCTATTCGCCCGCGTGGCTCGATCTGACCAAAGAGCCGATGGTGGTTTCCGCGCCGGACACCGGTGGCCGGTACTACCTGCTTCCGATGCTCGACATGTGGACGGATGTCTTTGCCTGCCCCGGTTGGCGAACGACGGGAACGAAAGCCGGCGACTTCCTGGTCACGCCGCCCGGCTGGAGCGGAAACGTGCCCGCCGGCGTATCAAGGATCAGCGCACCGACGCCGTTCGTGTGGATCATCGGACGAACCAAGACGGATGGACCTGCGGACTATGACGCGGTCCACAAGATACAGGCCGGCTACCGGATCACGCCGCTGTCCCGGTGGGGCCAGCCGCCACAACCGGTGGACGTGCGAATAGATCCGACCGTCGACATGAAGACGCCGCCCAAAACCATGGTCGACACGATGCCTGCCGACAGCTTCTTCTCCTATGCGGCCGACCTTCTCAAGGTCCACCCGCCGCATATCACCGACCAACCGATCATCGCGCAACTCGGCAAGATTGGCTTCGAGCCGGGCAAAAACTTCGACCTCGACAAGGCCGATCCGGCCATTCGCGATGCTTTCACAAGCGCACCGAAGGACGCGCAGCAACTCATGGCATGGAAGCTGCCGACGCTGGCGCGCGTCGTGAACGGCTGGTCCATGAACACCGACACCATGGGTGTTTACGGCAACTACTATCTGAAGCGCGCCATGGTCGCGCAACTTGGCCTTGGCGCAAATCTTCCCGAAGACGCGATCTATCCGGTCAACCTCGCGGACCAAACCGGAAAGCCGCTGAGCGGCGCAAACAAGTACACACTTCACTTCGACAAGGGCGAAACGCCGCCTGCAAATGCCTTCTGGTCAGTGACGCTGTACGACGAGGACGGCTTCCAGGTTGCCAACACGCTCAACCGGTTTGCCGTCAGCAGTTGGATGCCATTCAAGAACAACCCGGACGGATCGCTCGACCTTTACTTCCAGAACGAAAGTCCCGGCGCCGACAAGGAGGCCAACTGGCTCCCGGCGCCAAAGGGTCCGTTCAACTTGACGATGCGGCTCTATGCGCCGGCATCGGAGGCGCTCACCGGCAAGTGGAATCCGCCACCGGTCAAGCCGGTGCTGTGACCAGAGGCTGTCCGCGCGTTCACAGCTTGATGTCGGCTTGAACCAGCACGTTGTGCTTGGCGCCGAAATGTTCGGCCAGCGCCGCGAGCGCGGCGACGCCGCACGCGGTGTCCTGCTCGCCATTGCCGCCGGATAGCCCAATGCCGCCGACGACCTCGCCGTCCACCACGACCGGAAAGCCGCCGACGAACACCGCAAAGCGCCCCTCGAAGCTCAGTTGAATGCCGAATGCCTCGTTGCCGGGCAGCGCCGGGCCGTTCGGCGTCTTGTTGAACAGATGCGTCGAGCGCTTGTGGCCCGCGGCGGTGAACGCCTTGTTCCAGGCGATCTGCGGTCCCGTGATGCGCGCGCCATCCATGCGCTCGATCAACAGCGGGTGGCCGCCGTCGTCGGCGATGCACACGGTCTCGAACACCTTGATCTCCGCGGCCTTCGCGATCGCAGCTTTTGCCATCAGCCTTGCTTCAGCGAGTTCGAGCTTGAATGTCTGTCGCATGTCGTCGTCTCTTCTTTAAAAAGTTAGATGCCGCGGTAGATGGTCTTGATCTGGGTGTAGAACTCAAGTCCCGTGCGCCCGGACTCGCGGAACGTCGAGGTCGAGGACCGTTTGACGCCGCCGAACGGCGCGTTGATCAGGTTGCCGGTCGTGGTGCGGTTGATCTTGACTGTGCCGGATTCGATGTCGCGCGCAAAGGCGTGCATCAGCGCGGGATTTGTCGTCGCGATCGCAGCCGACAGGCCATACTCGCTGTCATTGGCTTTCGCAATCGCATCCTCATAACTCTCGACCTCGATCAAGGCGAGCACGGGTCCGAAGATTTCCTCGCGCGCGATCCGCATGTCCTGCGTCACATCGGTGAACACGGCAGGCGAAACATAATAGCCGCAGCTATAGCCAGGACCGCTCAGGCGATCGCCGCCGGTGAGCCATTTTGCCTCGCGCTTGCCGATCTCGACATAACGCAGCACGGTCTCGAGCTGCCTTGCGGTGGCGAGTGGGCCGATGTCATTGCCCGCCGTCAGGCCATTGCCGATCTTGAGCGTCTTGATTTTCGCCAGCAGCTTTTCGGTGAAGGCGGCCTTGACCGCGCGCATGACAAGCACGCGGCTGGTGCCGGTGCAGGCCTGCCCCGTGAGCGAGAGCCCGCCCTTGACGGCTAGGTCGACCGCTCTGTCGAGATCGGCGTCGTCCATCACGATCAGCGGGTTCTTGCCGCCGAGCTCCATCTGCGTGCGTGTGGTGATGCCGACCGAGCGGTGGATCGCTTCGCCGGCCGCGGTCGAGCCGGTGAACGAAATCGCGCGCACGACAGGCGGCGTCGTGATCGCGGCACCGACATCGCTGGCGCGGCCGCTGATCAGGTTGAGCACGCCTTTTGGTAATCCGGCGGCGACAAACGCCTCGGCGAGGCGATAGCCGGACAGCGGCGCATCGGAGGAGGGCTTGAACACGACCGTATTGCCGGTGATCAAAGCAGGAGCGATCTTGCGCGCCGGGATCGAGACCGGAAAATTCCACGGCGTGATGACCGAGACGACGCCGAGCGGCTCGCGCTCGGTGTAGACGATCATGCTGGCGTCATCCTGCGGAAAAACCTCGCCGGCAAAGGATTGCCCCTCGACCGCGTAAAACCGCAGCGTCTGCGCCGAGCGCAGGATCTCGTCCCTCGCGAGATTGACCGGCTTGCCCATCTCGCGCGTCATCTCGATGGCGAAATCCTCGGCGTGGACGTCGAGATAGTCCGCAGCCTTGTTGAGGATTTTTGCGCGCGCGGAGATCGAAGTCTTGCGCCAGGCGGGGAAAGCCATTGCTGCCGCGCGCACGGCGGCTTCGGCGTCTTTCGCGGTCGAGGCCGGAAAGCGGCCGACGATGTCGCTGGTGTCGGCCGGATTGATGTTGTCGAGCCACGCGCCGTTCGAGGCGGCGACCCACTCGCCACCGACGAGATTGTTGAAGGACGCGACGTCGGTGCGGCGCGGCGCCTCAGTAAGAAGGCTCATGGTTCAGCTCCAGAACAGGACGGCACAGACGGTCGCAACGAACAGGCCGGCGAGGACGGGCAATAGCAGTGCGCGCACGGTTTCGAGCACGGAGACGCGGGCAAAGCCGGCCACCGCGATCAGCGACGACCATGCGATCAGCGTTCCGCCGCCGGTCCACACCGCGCCCATCTGGCCGACCGCGCAAAGCGTTGCGACATCGAGGCCGACGGCGGGCGCGAGCGCACCGGAGAGCGAGCCGGTGAGGGGCAGGCCGGCGAAGCCCGACCCGTCGATGCCGGTGATCATGCCGACGATGAGCACGCCGAAGGCAACGAGATAGTGGTTGTGCGGGATGAACGTTTGCGCGGACTGGATGAGATCGAACAGCAGCGGCGGAGCCTGCCCCGAGGGCACGTTAAGGATTCCGGCGGCAAGATCGCCGCCCGCGCCCATGAAGAAGAAACCGGCGATCGGCAGCACCGATCCCATCGCCTTGAAGGCGAAGACGAACCCATCAGTGATGTGATCGGCGCAGACGTCGAAACTCTTGCGGAAGCCTTCGGCTGATATCGTGGCAAGGATCATCAGCACGGTACCCATGCCGCCGACCAGAGCGGCCGCATCGCCGCCCTTGAGTTCCGTGAAGATGCCGTGAAAGCCGAGTTTTGGCGCCACCATCACCGCGATCACGGCGGCAAAGCCGAGCGGGGTGAGAATGGCGAACAGCTTTGACCAGCCCGCGCGCGTTTTGTCGGTCAGCGGCAGATGATGGCGTAGCCTGTCGTCGATCGTGGCCGGCTCATCGTAGGCTGTCGCCTGCGCGAGCTCGGCCTTGTCGAACGTACCCTGAGACTCCAGCCGCTTGGCGTCGCCGTTGCCGGACTGGCGCTGCCATTTTTCCAGCAGCGCTTCGCTGCCCGGCTGGATCAGCTTGCGCCTGCGGATCGAGAGATAGGCGAGGAGCAGCGCTACGCCGCCCGCGATCAAGGACAGCGCGAGCGCGCGATCGGCAACCGCTGCAGCGGTCACCCCGGCGCCGGCCGCCTTGGCGCTGATGGCAGGCGCCACGCCGATCACATAATCCGACGACAGCGCCATGCCCTGGCCTGCGATCGCAATCGCCATCGCGCCTGCCTGCGGCGATAGCCCGACGGCGATCGCGGCCGGCAACAGCACGGCTGACACCAGCGGCACCGCCGGCGTCGGCCAGAAGAACAGCGAGATTACGTAAGTGACGGCGGCGAGGATGAAGAAGGCCTGATGGCCGTTGCCCATGATCGCTCGAAAGGGCTGCACCATCAAAACGTCCGAGCGCAGCGTCTTCAGCGCGTTCAGCAATGCCGTGATCAACGAGATCACCAGGAAGATGTTGAACAGCTCCTTCGCCGCGACAAAGCTGGCGTTGAAGATGCTGGAGACGGCGCTAACCGGACTTGCCGACCAGGCCAGCGCCACGACAAAGGTCGCGACGACGGACGGAAGCACGACATTGGCGCGCAGGACCATGGTCAGGACGACGGCGGCGATGCCGGCGAGATAGGCCCAGTGGGCCGCCGTTATCACGATGGGGTGGGTCATTCGGCTATCTGCCTCAAAATTGTATACAATGTTCCGGTATCGGCCGGCCTTGAGATGGCCGGCTCATTCCCCTGTTGAAAGCCGCGTGCCCTTCTGGAGGCGATTTTCGGCTGCATTGA
The DNA here is from genome assembly GCF_035652035.1 of Bradyrhizobium sp. Taxonomy (GTDB): domain Bacteria; phylum Pseudomonadota; class Alphaproteobacteria; order Rhizobiales; family Xanthobacteraceae; genus Bradyrhizobium. Next base: position 25,300 of record NZ_DASREO010000044.1, on the reverse strand, counting down.
CATGCATCAAGATTGTATACTATATACAGTTGTAATTGCAACCCGATCGCGTCCGCGATCTTCCGGTCCTGGCCAGAGGGAGTGCCGAGATGCCCGAATTGATGAACCACGTGGAGTTCCGCACCGCGCTCGAAAACGCCATCAAGGGCAAGAGCGCCAACAAGGCGCCGTTCAGCGTCGCCTGGGCGAGCGGCAAGCTCAATCGCGAGCATCTGGCGCGCTGGGCGGAGAACCACTTTCATTATGTCGGCCCGTTCGCGGACTATCTCGCTTATGTCTATGCGCGCATGCCGGACCGCTACACGGAGGCGAAGGATTTCCTGCTCGCCAACATGTATGAAGAGGAGATCGGCGGCGATCGCCATACCGACCTTCTGATCCGCTTTGCCGAAGCCTGCGGCACCACGCGCGAGCGCGTCACCGATCCCGACAACATGTCGGCGACCACCCGCGGCCTGCAGAGCTGGTGCTATGCGGTGGCGATGCGCGAGGACCCGATCGTCGCGGTCGCTGGTCTCGTCGTCGGCCTCGAATCGCAGGTGCCTTCGATCTACCGCCGGCAAACGCCGACGCTGCGCGACAAGTACAAATTCAGTGACGAAGAGGTCGAGTTCTTCGATCTGCACATCGTCTCGGACGAAATCCACGGCGAGCGCGGCTATCAGATCGTGCTGGAGCATGCCAACACGGTCGAGCTGCAGCAGCGCTGCCTGAAGATCTGCGAGATCGGCGCGCAGATGCGGCTGCTCTACACCACCGCGCTGTACTGGGATTACGTCGCCAAGGACATTCCGATCGAGCAGCTCGAAATGACCGAGCGCAAGGTGGCCTGAAGAAGTGCCGCTCGTCACCCTGCATCGCGATGGCCAGACCCATCAGGGCGAGGTTGCCGACAACAGCAACCTCGTCGTGAAGGCGGGCATCCGGCAGTTTCCCTATCCGCACCTGCGTTACGGCTGCGGCATGGGGAAATGCGCCAAATGCGCATGTCGCGTGCTGAACGGCGCCGAGCATCTGCCCGAGCCGAACTGGAAGGAAAAGCAGCGGCTGGGTCCGCATCTCGATGAGGGCTATCGCCTGATCTGCCAGCTCTGGCTCAACCACGACATCGAACTCGAGCAGCCGAAGGAGCCTCTGCAGCCGGCGAAAGTCGAGGCGACGAAGGCCGAAGCGCCAACCGACCAGCAACCGTAACGCCCGCATCATTATCCAGGCCCGACAGCGAGGGTGCCATGTATGTGATCCTGACCAGCAAGCCCGGCCAATTCAGGACCGAGATCACCGAGGGCTTGAAGCCGTGTGAGGCCTACGACTACCTGTTCTACGGGGTGAAGAAGGCGCATTTCGTCATCGCCGAACTCGTGCGCGACGACACCCGCATCCGCGTCGTCGAGGACGTCAGCGAGATCGTCAACAACGTGCCGTGCAAATTCCTGGAGAAATTCGACACGCGCGAGCGCGCGTATGCCGAGCTCGAGCACCTGACGACCTTCGGTCACATGGAGACGAGCCTGCGCAAGACGGCAACATCGGCTGCCGCCTGATGCATACGCGATGATCCAACCCGAGCCATGATCAAAGTCACCTTCATCACGAACAACTCCAAGACGGTCGAAGCCCCCGACAACAGCAACCTCTTGCGCGTGTCGCTGCGCGAGCAGGGCGGCATTCCCTTCAAATGCGGCGGCGGATTGTGCGGCACCTGCCGCTGCCGGATCGAAAGCGGCATCGAGAACACCGACGTCATCAAGCCGAAGGAGCGCAAGCACCTGACAGATGCGGATTTCGCCTCGGGACATCGGATGGCGTGCCAGACGTTTTTGAACGGCGATGTCAGCGTGTCCTGGATTCCGCTCGCCGATCGCGTTGCGAAGACGTCCGCAAGCGAGCCTTCTGCCAGTCCCGTCGCGCCGGCGGCCTCGGTCGCCGATAGCGGCACCGATTCGTAAGGAGAAAACTCGCCGCCTGCCAGCTCGGTGCAGCAGCGAGCCAAAGCTTGTAATATGGGCCGCGAACGCTATCTCCGATTCGGTGCGCGCGGGCAGTGTCGCGGGACGCATCGAGGTAAAGGCAGGCAAGTCGTCATGGCCGTTGGTTCTGGATCGTTCAATCGCCGGATCGGTGAGGAGCATTCGTCCCTGCATGGCCAGGTGATTGCCGAGTTGCGCCGCGCCATCATGACCGGACGGCTCAAGGCCGGCGAACGGCTTGTGGAGGGAAAACTCGCCGACGAACTCGGCGTGTCCCGCAATCCCGTGCGCGAAGCCATCAGAGTGCTGGCCTCGGAAGGCCTGGTCGACATCGCCGAGCGCCGCGGCGCGTCGGTTGCGATCATGTCGGATCAGGAGGCGCGAGAGACCATCGAGGTGCGTGCGCTGCTGGAAGGACAGAACGCACGGCTCGCGGCGCGGCGGCACGACAAGGAGCTGATCAAGCGCATCGAAGCCGTGCTGAAAAAAGGCACGGCCGCGGTCGCCGCCGGCCGTTTCGATCAGCTGTTCGAATTGAACCAGCAATATCACGACGCGCTCGCCGCCGCCGGCCAAAATCGCGTGCTTGGCGAGGTGCTGCTGAAGCTGCGCAACCGCACCGCCATGCTGTTTGCGCCGATGTCGCCGTCGCGCCAGTCGCGCTCGTGGTCCGAACACGCCGACATCCTGCGCGCCATCATCGACGGTGACGAGCGCGCCGCGGCTGCGCTCGCGGCCGAACATGTCATGCGTTCGGGTGCGGATTTTCTGGCCGGGCTCGATGCGCTGGCCGAGCCTTCCGCCCCGCGTGCGAAGCGCGGCGAAAAATCGGCGGCCTCGCGTAGGGCGCCGCTCGTCGTCAGCGATTAAGACCTACCGCAGCTTGCGCCCGTCGATACTGATCAGATAGAGCGGGCCCTCCGCATCCCTGACCTCGACCACCCACTTGCCGTCCGGCTCGAGCGTATCCTCGATATCGCGGACGAGACGCTTTGCCGACAACCAGGCCTCTCCCTCGTTGGGAAGCTCCTCGCCGATGTCGTCGTCATATGGCTTGCCGTTGCTGATGCGAAAGAAGTAGCGTGACATTGTCCGAAGTGTGAAGTTGCTCCTCCCGACAATTGGCGTGCGTTACTTTCGTTCCCTCAACTTGAGGTGCGTTGCTGTCCGCGGCTTTCAAATTTGCCGTGCGGCAGGACCAGCGGGCGTGGAGGATGCCGACTTAACATGTGTCGGGTTGCGGGATTGGCTCGGCGATCTAGCGGCGGAACCCGGCGGTGTTCTCGACGTCCAGCCTGATCGAGATCTTGAGGGACGGCGCGTGGTCCTCGCGGACATCGATGACGACGTGATCCGAACTGCCCGCCATGAAGGCCTCACGGGCGATGGAAGCGCCGGTTTCGACCGCTTCCTTGCGCGCGGCCTTTAAGTCCACGAAGTCCTGCCCGTCGTCGTCATGGGTGATGCGGCCGGCTTCCTCGATATCGAAATGAAAATGCGGCATGGCGGATCAACTCGCTGGGGACTGATGCAGGTAACGATCGTCGAAGTCCGCCAGTTCCTGAAATTTCGCTTCATTGAGCACAGTCACGCGACCGCGCTGAAACTCGATAATTCCATCTTCCCGCAATTGCTTGATCACGCGGTTGACGTGCACTGCGGTAATTCCGAGCGCCTCGCCGATCTGTTCCTGGGTCAACGGCATTTCGAAGCTGTCGCCGTTGACGCGCTCAATCACCTTGAGCCGTTCGCGCAACTCGGCCATCACATGGGCGAGGCGCGACGGCGCGGGGCGCTGGCCGACATTGACGATCCACTCGCGGAACATCGCCGCGTCGATCAGGGTGTCGCGCCAGAAGATCTCGGCCAGGTTGGGCCGCCGGCGATGCAACTTCTGCAGCACGTCATGGCGGATGAAGCCGAGCGTGCACGGCGTCAGCGTGACGAGATCGTGGTCCATCACGTGCAGGAACAGGCTCATCAAGTCGGGGATCTCGCCGGGGATATGGATCGAGAGGATCTGCCGCTTGCCGTCGGTGAGCGTTTTGGAGCGTACGCAGAAGCCTTCGGCGATCAGGCAGCAGTCGGTCGCCGCCTCGCCGTCGGCCACGACCGTCCGCTCCGCCGGGAATTGCTTCACCGCAATCGGGAGCGCGTTGATTTCGCTGACGTCCTCGTCCGTAATCCCGGCTAAGGCGCGCAGTCGCCTGACAAGCGCTTCGCGGATTTCATCACTGTGCACACAGGAGCTCCGGCTATCGCATTTGGCTGCACTTGGAACGGTGGCGCTTACGGCGCCGTTCCATGGAAACCCGCGGGCCCGACCGCCTGTTCCTATGAAATCAGGGCGCGCGCGACGATGTGCCTCCGCGGTCGAGCGTCGCAGCAATAGCGGCTTCGACCTCGATTGCGAGCGTGCCGAGATGGTCGGCCAATCGCGCGAACAACTCCCGTTTAACCGGATCGGTTGCAAGGTCCCTGATCAGCGCGCACTCGGCCGCATCAGTCCGGAGCTTTTCGAGATGAGCCTTCATGTCCCGCATTGCAAAACCTCCCGGGAGGGAAGGCTAGCAAGCTCAGGGAAGGCGGCCTCAACAAATGTTAGTCCGGCGGGACTTTGGCTGGCCGCGAGAAGGAAGCGCAGCGAATTTCGGTGTCGGGGTGTCAGCGCATGCTGACGAACTTGGCCCAGACGCCTGCGAGAATCGCGGCAACCAGCACATAGTACGGGCTGTCGCAGAACGTGCCGCCATACTGGCACATCGTCGCGCCGAAACCGCCGAGTTCGTGCTTGCCGGCCATGTAGAAAAGGCCAGACAGGATTGCGAGCGCTCCAGCTACAAAATACATCTTAACCCTCCGGTGAAGGGGTCAATCTCGGTTGCATCAACAGCAAACGGCGGCGCTGGTCACCGTTCGCCTCTCAAGGCCGAACCCGGCGCGAGGCCGTTTCGAATCTGACCGTAGCTTAGAGAAAATTGCTTAAATTGTGTTAGCGGGCGCGGGCCGCCCGTTCGCGCCGCCCCCAGGTTATTTTGGATGTTATTTTGGACCGGCCGTCCTTTCGGTATGGCAGCCGCCGCGGCCACCGGCCACGCACACGAGATGGCAGCTTGAATCGAGCGCGCAATCAAGGAAGAACCACGCAAAATAGGAGGCGATGACGACGAAGGCGATCCACAGCGTTGCCTTGGTGGGTCGATCCATGCGCGCGCCCCGATAGAATGATCGTGAACATTCAGGAATAAGGCCAATTGCCGTCACACTCGTGAAGTGGATTTGGCCAGAATACCGGCAGCGTGGCCCAAAGGGGAGAAGCGATCGTGAGTGAGCTGAAGTCCGTGGAGATCAAGGCTTTCGTACCGGCGCGCGACTTCGAACTGTCCAAGCAGTTCTATCAGGATCTCGGCTTCGAGCTCGCATGGTCCAGCGAGGGCCTCGCTTATCTCAGTCACGGAAATTGTTCGTTCCTGCTTCAGAAACATTACGTCAAGGAGCACGCCGACAACTTCATGATGCACATGATCGTCACTGACGCCGATGCCTGGTGGCGTCATGTCGAGGCGAAGGGAATTCCGTCCAAATACGGTATCAAGGCCGAGCCGCCGGAGGACCGCGAGTGGGGCCTTCGCGATTTCATCCTGATCGATCCGACCGGCGTGCTCTGGCGGATCGGGTCGGACATTCCGGAAGCCAAGTAGATTGCGCCGCGCCGTCAGGCCTTATTGCTTCGGAAGCTCTCGCAGGCCGGTCTTGATTTCGTTCAGATCGTTCAGCTCCTTGCAGTTCTTCAAGAGCGGAGCGACTTCCTTGTTGCCCTGCGCCTTCACCGTCCGCAGCAAAAGCGCCACCGACCGCCGCGCGCTTTCTTCGAGCTCAAGTCGCTTTTCCCGCGTCAGGGGCTTTGCGATCGCCCCTTCGATTTCCATCGTTGCTTCCTGGGCCTGCACGTAGCTCTTCCTGGCTTCGACGTTGGTCGTAAGCGTCGAGAGGCCGCCATACATCAGCGAACATTCGGAAAAGCGGCGCACCAGCCTTTCGCGCAATTCGTCGCCCTCCTTGCTTTCGTCGATCGCGTTCGTGATTGCCCTGGTGACGTCAAGCGCGGCCCAAGTGGTGTCGGCGCGTTCGGCTGGTTGGGCCTTGCCCAAGCGATCGGACTGCGCGTGGGCCGGGCGCGGCGAGACCAGCATGGCGGATAACGCGCCAACAATCAGCAGCAAGATCACCCGGGAACCGTCGGACATCGTTGAATCCTCTAATCTAGCGCTTTGCCGGTGGCGTTCAGCCGCGCTTGCCACCAGATGAAAAAGGGCGCGCCAACGATTTCCAAAATCGTAAATCCAACAAAGGGCAGCGGCGGAATAGCAAGAAAGAGCATTGATGCCAAGCGGCCTATGCCGCCCAGAAAGATCATGCCCCACAGCACGCGGAACAGAAGCGTCTGCTTTTCGATTGACGGAATGATCCAGTAGAGCGCCAGTCCGAGGCCCAGCCAAACGCCCGCAAAGAAGCGCAGGTTGCTGTCGAGCAGGGCATTTGAGGGGATGCCGGCCGAGGTATAGAGCGGATCGCTCAGGCCGAACATGCTGATGATGCCGGTGAGCACGGGGATCGCGCCGAGCAGCGCCATCGCGATCTGCAAGTTACGCTTGTTCATGCCGCCCCCTCAAAAGACCTCTCGGCTAACGCCCAATCTAGTCGCCTTCCAGCAGCCTGCCATAACCCTTGATGCCGCAATTCACGCCGGCCGTGCGCAGCGCGTGCCACATCATGGCTGATGCCGCCGAGATTACGGGCTTTCCGGTGTCGTCCTCGAGCACCTGCAATGCATCGAGAGTCGGCATGCCGACGCCGGAGAGAAAAATCACGTCCGCCTCGGGATGGTCGACCTGGCGCGCGATCGCATAAGCGCGCTCGCTGGTCTCCTCATAGATGTTGCGCACGTCGGCGAGATGGCCGGAGCTTACGACCTGAACGCCGCAATCCTCGAGATGCTGCCTGCCGCGCGCGGTCATGTCGGCCGAATAGGGCGTCGCATAGGCAACACGCCGGCTGCCGAGATGCGCGAAGGCGGCAAGCACGCTGCCAAAGGCGGTGATGAAACGCGCCCCGCTCAAGGTTTCCATCCGCGCGACCAGTTCGGCTTCGCGCACCTGGCCGAGCGTATAGCTCGTTGCCGTGTGCGCCATCGCGATCACGGCAGGCGACACCATCGACAGCAGCTTGACGCAATCGGGCACGCTCGCGACCTGGCTGAGGTTGCGTTCTTCCTGGCCGGTATGCGTGCCGGCCGGGCCCGCCGCCGACATCCGGGTGAAGTGAAGCGATACGCCTTCAGGCGCGAGCTCCATCATTTCCGGCTCGAGCGTTGGATTTCCCGGCGGCACCAGAAATCCGATCCGTGCGCGCCATCCCTTCATGTTCGATTCCTCTTCCGCATTGTCAATCGGTGCGCTCTGATCGTGAACTTAGACCATAATCGATGAATCCTCGCCTTGTTATTTGATCAACCGTCCAACCAGAGATTCCAGCATCAGATCGCTTGAAGCGCGCACGTGGGCGGCGGTTTCGCCTTGAAAAAAAAGGGTCAGGACGCCGTTCGATGCGGCCCATACCGTACGCGCGGCCGTTTCCGCATCGGTGCGAAGCCTTCCTTCGGCGGCCAGACGGTCGATAATCCCTCGAAGCAGTTCATATCCGCTCGAGCTCACGGATGGATCGATCCGGGCTGTTTCGATCATCAGTCGAAATTGGTTTGGATAGGCGAGCGCAAAGCCGATCCATCCATTCCAGCCCCGCTCGAGGTCGGCCAACGCGTCTTCGGTCGGGCGCAAGGAACGCTTTTGCGCGAGAAACGCCTCCACGATGCGACGAACCAGGGCGCGTTGCAACCCGTCCTTGGCACCGAAGTGGTGATAGAGAGTCGGCGCCGTGACGCGTGCTCTTTCGCAAATCGCGCGCGTGGTGAGCGCTGCCGGTCCTGCTCTTTCGAGAAGCTGCAGCGCGACCTTCAGGATTCGATCCGATGTCTCCATTGTCCCGACGGGTTGACTCTATAGCGGCGTTATACAAGTATATATAGCGATGATATAGCGCGCCCGTAGGGGTGACGCAACACGGATGGCGCGGAGGTGAAAAATGCGGCTGCTCGCGATTGTGACGATCCTGAATGTCATGACGTCGCTTGGCTTTGCCACGGCCGGGCTGGTCCGGCCGGAGGCGATTTTGCCGGTCGGCCTGTCTGCGACCCCCGCCGTGACCACCTTCGCGCTCTATGCGTTTTCGAGGTCGCTGGTGTTGGCCGGCTGCGCCGTCGGAGCCGCCATCAGGAGACGGGGATCTGAGCTTTGGCTACTGGGAGCTATCGGCGCCCTGGTGCAAATTGCTGACGCGGCCGTAGGTGCCTATTCGGCGGATATCGGCAAGACGATCGGCCCGCTTGTCGTCGCCGGCTTGCAGGTTTGCGCGCTGGCGGCGGCGAGGCGCAATCCAACGTGGGCGGCGCAATGAGGCGCCGGCAGCCTAGACCGAAGCCATGATGACGTGGGCCTGAATCTTGGCTGATATCCTGCCGCTTCCATGCTTGTCTGCAATTGCGGCTTCGACCGTGTCGGTTGCCGATTGCAGTTTTCCCGGCTCCCGTGCCTCGATCTCGCTTCGCAGCAGCGTTCCCTGACAATAGGCAACGGCCACGATGCGCGCCGAGGGGGCAGGGCTTTGTTCGGCGCGTGTCTCGATCGTCACGCGGGAGAAGCCGGCGTCGTCTAGCTCGCGGCGGATCAGCGCCGTGTCGTGATAGCCGTGCGGCGTGCGCGCCATGAAGCGCGGCGGATCGTCCGGAAAAATCCGTGCGAGCGCATTCGTCACATCGTCGGCAAATACGTTTTCCTCGATGCGATCCCAAACGCTGAACAGAAAATGTCCGCCTCGTTTCAACACCCGCCTTGCTTCGCGATAGCCACGTACGCGGTCGGGAAAGAACATCGCGCCGAACTGGCAACATACGAGATCGAAGCTCGCATCTTCAAACGGCAGCCCCAGGGCATCCGCCTGACGCCATGTGATGCGCGCGTCCGGAGGCTGTTGTGAGGCGGCGTAGTCGATCATCGGCTGGTTGAGATCGGTCACGGTATAGCTCGCGTCGCTGCGCAGTCGCGGCGCCAACGCGCGGGTGACAACCCCGCTGCCCGCGGCGATTTCCAGAACGGCGCCTGGCGACAGAGCGGCGGTGCGCCGCGCCATATCGGCGGCGTAGGGCGCGAAAATCAACGGCACCATATAGCGGTCGTAATTTTCCGGAATCGAGCCGGCGAACAGCTTGTCAGCTTCCAGCATGGCCTCTCGCCCTATTTGGCGGTCGCTATGGCGGCCATATGATTGGCTGTGCATTGATGAGTCCACGGCCCAATTCGCCGCAGGCCGGGTTAATTCGGCGTCGGCTGGGTCGCGATCTTGTTCTGCGCGATGATACCTTCCAGCCGCGCGATGTTTTCGAGCAGCCGCTGGCTGGTCAGCACCAGGAAGTAATAGCCGAACTGCGGATTCTGGAAGTAGATCTCGAGCAGCTTCTCGTAAGTGATTGTCAGCACATGGCCGTCCTCGAGACAGGTGACGGTCGCCGTCCGCTTGTTGTCGGGCGACAGGAAACCGAGTTCGCCCATCAGCCGGCCCGGCGGCAGCTCGACGCTGATCTCTTTCACCAGGAATTTGCCGGTGACGGTCAACATCATTTCGTTGGCGGCATCGTCCTTTTTGAACAGCACGTCGCCCTGCTTGTACTTGCGCTCGGTCATGAACGGCTTCAGCCATTCCATCGAGGTATCGCCTTGCGTCGCGCCGCGCGCCATCTTCACGAGCTGGAGCATCTGGCGCAGCCGCCAGGCGTTGATCGGAACCATCAAGAGATAGAGCAGGAAGGTCGTGATGTTTCCAGCGAGCGCGCCGAAGCCGGCGAAGAAGGCGCAGCCGATCATGTTGGCGACGCGCAAGGGCACCATCGTCTGGGTCAGAAGCGTCGCGACAAAGAAGATGGCGCCGATCAGCGCGAGCAGGTTGGCGAGCGTGATGTTGGCGAGGAACAGTTCGAGCAGGCGGTTGAAGATCGCGTCATAGGTGACGTTGTTGGGGTCGAGCCCCAGCTGGATCAGGATCTTGGCGACCCGCAAATTGTCGGCCGCGGTGTCGAGGATGCGGTTGAGAATCGTCGACACGTCTGCACTGGGAGTCATGACCATTCCTTGCACAAAAATTGCCGTATCCCGCCTGTTTTTTCGGCTGCCTGTCAGAAATCACAGGGCTGCCACCTTGCCGAAGGCGGCGGGTCGATTCCAACGATCAAACTATACCCCGAAAAAACCCGGGTAAGAGCCGGTTTGCAAGCCTGAATCCGCCCGGTTCAGGCCGATTGTTCGCCCCGTTTTGCAGCGGAAATCGGCTGATCGCGGCCCCGTCTTCGCCGTTAGTCGAATGCGACAGGCTCTCCTGGGGCGCGGCGGCAGCACTCGGCGAGGACGGCTGTCACAAACGCGAGAACAGGAACGGTTTGGTTCCTATTCCGCGTCAACGCGTCGCGCCGCTATCGCGCTTGTGAAGGCCGGTGCCGCGATATTGCCGGTCCCGATGCTTAAATTTATTGGACCGGCCGCGGACAGATTATCGTTAATAATGCGTTAATCGTTCGCGTGACAGCATGGCAGTAGTGATCCGGAATGTTGCGATACGGTTACACGGCGTAGGATTCAGATGATTTTTTATCCACGGCGGATCGTCCAGCATAAGTATTGCATTGCCCCTTGGAGTCGGTCGCGTTTCCATCGGAGGTAAGTGCGGAGACTGATTCGCGGGGCCGGTACAGCAGCGTTCGACGACGTGAATGTGACGCACACACGCTCGAACACTGCAGCAACCAGATGAGGAGCGGGATCAATGTATAACGACTCTCTATTCAACGCTTTCGCCCGATCGTTTGAGGCGCGGAGCGAAAGCGACATGTCGATGGCGGAATATCTGGAGTCGTGTCGAGGCGACCCAATGAGATACGCAAATTCGGCCGAACGACTACTAGCTGCGATCGGTGAGCCTCAGATGATAGACACGGCCAGGGACCCACGCCTTGGCCGTATTTTTTTGAACCGGACCATGCGCGTCTATCCGGCCTTCGCCGGCTTTCACGGCATGGAAGAAACGATCGAGCGCATCGTCGGTTTCTTCCGTCACGCCGCGCAGGGTCTCGAAGAGCGCAAGCAGATTCTCTATCTGCTCGGCCCGGTCGGAGGCGGCAAGTCGTCGCTCGCCGAGCGCTTGAAGTCGTTGATGGAAGTGCATCCGATCTACGTGCTCAAGGCCGGCGACGAGCTCTCGCCGGTGTTCGAGTCTCCGCTCGGCCTGTTCGATCCCGAGAATCTTGGCCCGATGATCGAAGAGAAGTACGGCATCCCGCGCCGCCGTCTCAACGGTCTGATGAGCCCGTGGTGCTACAAGCGTCTGGAAGCCTTCGGCGGCGACATCTCCCGCTTCCGCGTCGCCAAGATCCAGCCCTCGCGCCTGCGTCAGATCGCGATCGCCAAGACCGAACCGGGCGACGAGAACAACCAGGACATCTCCTCGCTGGTCGGCAAGGTCGATATCCGCAAGCTCGAGACCTATGCGCAGAACGATCCCGATGCGTATAGCTACTCCGGCGGGTTGAACCGCGCCAACCAGGGCATTCTCGAATTCGTCGAGATGTTCAAGGCGCCGATCAAGATGCTCCATCCGCTGCTGACGGCGACGCAGGAAGGCAACTATATCGGCACCGAGAATATCGGCGCGATCCCGTTCACCGGCATCATTCTCGCGCACTCCAACGAAGCCGAGTGGCAGAGCTTCAAGTCGAACAAGAACAACGAAGCCTTCATCGACCGCATCTGCGTCATCAAGGTGCCGTACTGCCTGCGCGTCACCGAAGAACAGAAGATATACGACAAGCTGATCACCGGCTCCGAACTCGCGGCCGCGCCCTGCGCGCCGTCGACGCTGGAGACGCTGGCGCGCTTTTCGGTGATGTCGCGCCTGCGCCGGCACGAGAACTCGACGTTGTTCGCAAAGATGCGCGTCTATGACGGCGAGAGCCTGAAGGAAAGCGATCCCAAGGCGCGCAGCGTGCAGGAATATCGCGATGCCGCCGGCGTCGACGAAGGCATGGACGGCGTCTCGACGCGCTTTGCCTTCAAGGTGCTGGCGTCGACCTTCAACCACGACACCAGCGAGATCGGCGCCGACCCGGTGCACCTGATGTATGTGCTGGAGCATTCGATCCGGCGCGAGCAACTGCCGGAAGAGATCGAGAAGCGCTATCTCGAATTCATCAAGGCCGAACTCGTGCCGCGCTATGCCGAGTTCATCGGCAATGAAATCCAGAAGGCGTATCTGGAATCCTATTCCGACTACGGCCAGAACCTGTTCGACCGTTACGTCGATTACGCCGATGCCTGGATCGAGGATCAGGACTTCAAGGATCCCGACACTGGACAGATGCTCAATCGCGATCTGCTCAATCAGGAGCTGACCAAGATCGAGAAGCCGGCCGGCATCGCCAATCCGAAGGACTTCCGCAACGAGGTCGTCAAGTTCTCGCTGCGCTCGCGCGCCCAGAATAACGGCAAGAACCCGTCCTGGACGTCGTATGAGAAAGTCCGCGAAGTCATCGAAAAGCGCATCTTCTCGCAAGTCGAGGATCTGCTTCCGGTGATCTCGTTCGGATCGAAGAAGGACGGCGAGACCGAAAAGAAGCACGGCGATTTCGTCGCGCGGATGGTCGGGCGCGGTTACACCGAGCGCCAGGTCCGCCGCCTCGTCGAATGGTACATGCGGGTGAAACAAGCCGGCTAGATGCAACAGCTAGCGCCCGCTTCGTAAAAGGTGGGCGCTGAAGTGCAACACGAACGTCGGAGAGTGTTCACTAGTGGTGATGTTCATCGTCGATCGGCGACTGAATCCAGGCTCGAAGAGCCTGGAGAACCGCCAAAGGTTCCTGCGCCGCGCCAAGGCGCTGGTGCAGGGCGCCGTCAAGAAGACGTCCGAGGGCCGGGACATCAAGGATGTCCTGGAAGGCGGCGAGGTCTCGATCCCGCTCGACGGGATGCACGAGCCGCGCTTCCGCACCGAGGGCGGCACGCGCGATCGCGTCTTGCCCGGCAACAAGAAGTTCGTCGAGGGCGACGTGCTGCCGCGCCCGAATGGCGGAGGTGGCCGCGGTTCGCAAGCGGGCGAGGGCGACAGCGAGGACGATTTCCGCTTCGTGCTGTCTCGGGACGAATTCGTCGATCTGTTCCTCGACGATCTCGAATTGCCGGATCTCGCCAAGCGCAAGCTCGCCGAAGTCGAGAGCCAGGGCCTGCAACGCGCCGGCTATTCCACCTCAGGCTCGCCCGCCAATATCTCGGTGAGCCGCACCGTGCAGCTTGCGCTGGCGCGGCGTGTGGCGCTGCGGCGGCCGAAGCCGGAAAAGATCGCCGAGCTCGAGGCCGAGTTGGACGCTTGCGGTGATGAGGATCGCCGCGCCGCACTGATCGCGCAGATCGAGACGCTCAAGGCAAAAGCCAAGCGCATTCCCTTCATCGATCCGATCGACATCCGCTATCGCCGGTTTGAGACCGTGCCGAAGCCGGTGGCGCAGGCCGTCATGTTCTGCCTGATGGACGTGTCGGGCTCGATGACCGAACACATGAAGGACCTCGCAAAGCGGTTCTACATGCTGCTCTACGTGTTCCTCACCCGCCGCTACCGGCATGTCGAGATCGTCTTCATCCGCCATACCGACCGCGCCGAGGAAGTCGACGAGCAGACGTTCTTCTACGGTCCTGCCTCCGGCGGCACCATGGTGTCGAGCGCGTTGCAGGCCATGAGCGACATCGTGCGTTCGCGCTTCCGCCCCGCCGACTGGAACATCTATGCGGCGCAGGCCTCCGACGGCGACAACTCGATCGCCGACAGCGCGCTCACCGGGCGACTGCTCACCGAGAACATTCTCCCGGTCAGTCAGTTCTTTGCCTATCTCGAAGTCGGCGAGGCCAACGGCTCGACCTTCGAGATGCCGGATTCCTCGCTGTGGACGCTGTATCAGCGGCTGCGCAGCGAAGGCGCGCCGCTATCGATGCGCAAGGTGGCGACCCGCAACGAAATCTTTCCGGTGTTCCACGATCTGTTTCAGCGTCGCAAGACGCAGGAGAAGGCGGCATCATGACGTCAGGCGAACTGCTGTTCGAAGGCGCCGACTGGGATTTCCGGCAATTGCAGCATATCCACGATGCCTGCGAGGAAATCGCGCACGGCGAACTCGGCCTCGACACCTATCCGAACCAGATCGAGATCATCACCGCCGAGCAGATGCTGGATGCGTATTCATCGTCCGGCATGCCGCTGTTCTACAAGCACTGGTCGTTCGGCAAGCGCTTCGCCCATCACGAGACCTTCTATCGCAAGGGACTGATGGGCCTTGCCTATGAGATCGTGATCAACTCCTCGCCGTGCATCTCATATCTGATGGAAGAGAACACCGCGACCATGCAGACGCTGGTGATCGCGCACGCCGCCTTCGGCCACAACCATTTCTTCAAGAACAATTACCTGTTCAAGCAATGGACCGACGCCGACGGCATTCTCGACTATCTCGATTTCGCCAAGGGCTATATCGCAAGCTGCGAGGAGCGCTACGGACGGCGCGCGGTCGAGATCACGCTCGATGCCGCGCATGCCCTGATGTCGCACGGCATCGATCGCTATCCCGGCAAGAAGGGCCTCGATCTTCGGCTGGAGGAAAAGCGCGCCCGCGAACGGCGCGAGCACGAGCAGAGCGTCTTCAACGATCTCTGGCGCACCGTGCCGTCGGGACCGGCCAAGACCACCGAGATCCTGAACTCCGAACGCCGCCGCGCGATGCTCGGCCTGCCGCAGGAGAACATTCTTTACTTCCTGGAAAAGACCGCGCCGCGCCTGCATCCCTGGCAGCGCGAGATCTTGCGGATCGTGCGCCACATCGCGCAATACTTCTATCCGCAGAGCCAGACCAAGGTCATGAACGAGGGCACGGCGACCTACGTGCACTATCGCATCATGAACCGTCTTCACGAGCAGGGCCGCATCTCCGACGGCAACTTCCTCGAATTCCTGCAATCGCACACCAACGTGGTGTTCCAGCCCGAGTTCGACGACCAGCGCTTCTCGGATTTCAACCCGTATGCGCTCGGCTTTGCGATGATGCAGGATATCGAGCGCATCGTGACCAAGCCCGACGACGAGGATCGCGAGTGGTTTCCGGATATCGCCGGCTCAGGCGACGTGATGGGGACGCTGCGCTCGGTCTGGGCCAACTACCGTGATGAAAGCTTTGTCAGCCAGTTCCTGTCGCCGAAGCTGATCCGCAACTGGCGGCTGTTTCATCTGCACGACGATCCGGAATTCACCGAAGGCATCAAGGTCGATGCGATCCACGACGCGCGCGGCTATCGCCGCATCCGCCGCGAACTCGCGCGGCAATACGACGTCGGCTTCATCGATCCCAACATCGAGGTGATCGATGTCGATCTGGCCGGCGACCGGCGGCTGATGCTTCGCCATACGGTAGTAAAGGGCGCCCAGCTCAACGAAACGGATGCAAGGCGCGTCCTGCAACATCTCGCTGATCTCTGGACCTATGACGTATCCCTGGTTGAGACCGACGCCAAGGACAACGTCCTGAAGGAGTATGTCGTCAGCCCGCGCTCCCTTGCGATTGCTGCATAGCTGCTGCGATTCCCGCCAAATTTTGGTCAGGGGATAACTGTGAGGAGCCATCAAATCATCGTTTGCGACGCCGAATTTTGCCCCAATCACACCCGGATATGGGCATGCGGGTTGTTCAGTAGGGGATTACCATGGCGTACAAGCGGACTGAAGTTGCTATCGAAAAGATCATTGCGTCGTGTGATGGCAACATGCGCGGGGCGCTTGAGGCGCTGATGCTCGTAAATGAGCACCTCGAGGAAGAGTTGCAGCGGCTTTATACCATCATGTCGCTGGGTGACGAGGGGGAAGAGTATCGCTTCGAGACGGTCCACTAGTACCGCCTATTTGACGTTCCTGCACCGCAAGCGGCGTATTCGATCCGGGAACGTCAAATAGATATGCGGCACTAGAATTTATAGGTTTGCTAGTGCCCATGACTTTCCGAAATTCGTGAACGGTGGATGCTGAGAAATAACACGAACTTCGGAAAGTGGGCACTAGAGAAGCCGTCTCAACGTGTCTCTTCCGGCCAGTAAAGCCGCATCGGATTTCCCACCAGCAGCCGGTATTGTGACTCCGGTGTGACCGCGATGTGGGGAATGAAGTCGACCAGAAGGCCATCGTCGGGCATATGGTCCTTCAGGTTCGGATGCGGCCAATCGGTGCCCCAAAGTACGCGTTCCGGGAATAGCTCGACCAGCCGCCGGGCGAACGGGACCACGTCGCGATAAGCCTGCCGCTCGCCATGGAGCGCCCGCGGGCCCGAAACCGACAACCTCTCCGGGCAACTGACCTTCGACCACACGTTGTTGTGGCGTCGCATGAAATCGACGAACAGCGCGAACTCCTCGCCGTCCACACCCTTCGCCACATCCGGCCGGCCCATGTGATCCACTACGACCGTCGTCGGCAGCGCGGTGAAGAAATCCATCAGCTCCGGCAAATCCACCGCCTCGAAATAGATCACGACATGCCAGCCGAGCTTCGCGATGCGCCCGGCAATCTCCATCAGCTCGTCCTTCGGCGTGAAGTCGACCAGCCGCTTGACGAAGTTGAAGCGCACGCCGCGGATGCCTGCTGCATGCATGGCTTCCAATTCCGCGTCGGTGACGCTGCGCTTGACTGTTGCAATCCCGCGCGCCTTTCCGTTTGACGCGGCAAGCGCATCGATGACGGCGGAATTGTCGGCGCCGTGACACGTCGCCTGCACGATCACGTTGCGCGAGAAGCCGAGATGATCGCGCAACGCAAAGAGCTGATGCTTCGAGGCATCGCATGGCGTGTACTTGCGCTCCGGTGCGAACGGGAATTCGTCGCCGGGGCCGAACACGTGGCAATGCGCATCGACCGCGCCGTCCGGCAATTTGAAGCGGGGTTTTGAGGGGCCGGCGTACCAGTCGAGCCAGCCGGGTGTTTTTTCGAATTTCATGCGTAGCTTTCGGATATCAATTCTGTCTTGATTGGTGGATCGCGATAGCCTTGTTCGCGATTACTCGATCCAGGTCGACATTGCCTCGAAGTGACATCCAGGTTGTAACGACCCAATTCAGATAGTGCGCGATGGCAGGCGCATCGGCACCTTCTCCAAGCATCTTGCACACCTCAAGAGCATAGCGGTCGTATTCGTCTTCAGCCCCGTCGACGCCGGACACGCCAATAGGATCCCATTCATGAAGCAATAGGGCCTTTATCGCATCAACTTCGGATGACATCGACTCTCCGCCTTTATCTTAGTCATCTAGTTTTGGTTTTCGATTTGATTGCGCCGAGTACCCGATCCGCTTCTGTCCGCCAATCGGCACTGCGCGCAAAACCATCTCTGCCGCGATCGCCGAAGATGCCTTGGTCGGCGAGGTCAGCGATGAACGCCTGACGTTCGGCGGTGCCCGACGCCGACCACGGCTCGAGGCCAGCCTCGCGCACGGTCTCGGCCACTTCGCGTACTTCTTCGCTGCGGCGGCGGCCATGTTCGATCACGCGCTGGAAGAAGTACGCGCCCTGCTTTTCCCAGTCGATACCGGGGAACGTTTCCTTCAGCGAGGCCAGCACCGCATCCTCCACGCCATAGGCGCGCGCGGTGGTGAAGCTTTCGATCACCATCGCCTCAAGGCCCTTAATCATCACGCTGCGGCACATCTTCACCGCTGATGCGACACCGAGTTTGTCGCTCGCGACCTTGGCTGCAAACCCAAGTTCGTTGAGCAGCGGCGCGAGTGCGGCCGCACCGCCGCCACCGAGCAAGAGCGGCACCTTCAAGCGAAGAGGCGGCACCGACGTCATCACCGCGCCCTCGACATAGCGTCCGCCGGCGCCGTCAATCATCCCGGCCGCGCGCTGCTTGGCGCCGGGCGAGGCGGAGTTGAAATCGAGAAACCACGCGCCTTGCCTGACGGCATCGGCACATTCCTTCGCGACCGTCACGGCCTGGCTCGCGGTCACCGCCGAGACGATGAAATCCGATTGCGCGGCAAGGTCGGCATTCGATGATGTCAGCGTCACGCCATGTTGCCTGGCGTGATCGCGCAAAGGCTTTCCGCCCTGGTCGCTGCGCAGCTTGATGTCGTAGGCAGAGATGCGCACGTCCTTAAGGCGCAGGTCTTCAGCGAGGATGCGGCCGACCTCACCATAGCCGATGAGGCCGACATTCCATTGCCTGGGATCGGTTGCGGGCGCGGTCATGTTTGTTTGCCTTTCATGGCAGGAAACCTCGTCATCGCGAGGAGCGTAAGCGACGACGCGATCCAGAGTCTCTGGAAAGAAAGACTGGATCGCTTCGCATTCGCTCGCGATGACGTTTGATGGGTTTTTGTCATCGGCTCATTGCTTCGGAATATGGGCCTTCTCGATCACGGCCCGCCACTTGTCGATGTCGGACTTCAGCCGGTCCTCGATCGCATCCGGCGTGCCGGCTTTCGCCTCGATGCCGAGTGCAAGCATCTTCTTTTTGGTCTCGGCGTCGCCGAGAATGTCCTGCAGCGCCGCGTTCAGCGTCTTGATCACGTCAGGCGGCGTGCCGGATCGCGCGAACAGCGCATTCCAGGACACGACATCATAATTGCTGACACCGGATTCCTGCACGGTCGGAAGGTCGGGCGTCGATTCCGAGCGTGACGCGCCGGAAGACGCCAGCGCCTTGAGCTTGCCGCCCTCGATATTGCCCTGAAGCACCGAGTAGCTGTCGATCACGAGCGACACGTCGCCCTGCAACAACCCGACCTCCGCGTCGTGGTTGCCGCGATAGGGCACCAGCGTGAAATCGATACCGGCCGCGGTCTTGAACAGTTCAGCCGAGAGGTTCTGCGTCGAGCCGACATTGATGGTGCCGACATTGAGCGCGCCGGGCTTTGCCTTCGCTGCTGCGACGAATTCGCCGAGCGTCTTGAAGCCGGATGAGGCGCTGGTGACGAAGGCGAAGTCGAAAAACCCCAGGCTCGACACGGCGACAAAATCCTTCACCGGGTCGAATGGCAGTTTTTCGAACAGCGACACGCTCACGGCGGTGCCGTTGGTCAGCATGATCAACGTATAGCCGTCCGCCGCCGCACTCAGCGCGGTCCGCGCGGCGGTGATGCCGCCGGCGCCGGGCTGGTTCTCGACATAAAAGCGCTGGCCGAGCTTTTCCGCGAGCTTGTCCGCGACAATGCGCGCCGTGGAGTCAGCAACGCCGCCGGCGGCAAAGGGCACCACGAAGCGGATGGGACGATCCGGGTATTTTGCCTGCACGGAGGCGGGATACGCCACGGCCAGAAGCAGAAGGGCGAGGGAGGCGGGCCGGAAAAGGCGCTGGATCGGATCGAATGTCTTCATCACGCGGCGCACCATAGTTAAGGCCCCGACGTCATTCAATCCGCCCCTCAGGGCATGCGGCCATGCTTTATTCGGCTTGCGGTTTTCACAGGAATGAAAACAGTGTGCCGGCGCATGCCAGCAGCGCGACCACGGCCCAGGACGGCCACTTCCAGACCACGAGCAGCAGGAAGCCGAACAGCGCCAGCGCGAAGTCGCGCGGGTTCAACACCGCCGCGGTCCAGACCGGATTATAAAGAGCGGCGCCCAAAATGCCGACCACGGCGGCATTGGTGCCGCGCATCGCCGCTTGCGCCGCGGGGCGGGTGCGAAATGAATCCCAGAACGGCAGCATGCCGTAGACCAGCAGCATGCCCGGCAAGAGTAGCGCGACCAGTGCGATCGCCGCGCCCTCGATGCCGTCAGGGGGTACGTTCATCACCGCGCCGAGATAGGCGGCGAATGTAAAGAGCGGTCCGGGCACGGCCTGCGCCAGGCCATAGCCCGCAAGAAATGCTTCGTTGCTGACCCAGCCGGGCGAGACGACTTCGGCCTGCAACAGCGGCAGTACGACATGGCCGCCGCCGAACACCAGCGCGCCGGAGCGATAGAACGCATCGAACACGGCAAGGGAATGCGATCCGCTCGCCGCGGCCACGAGCGGCGTCAGTAACAGCAGCGCCGCGAACAATAGCAGCGCGATAATGCTCGCGGCGCGCGTCACCGGAAAACTCAACTGGCCCGATGCGGGCGCAGCCTCGCCACGGCAAAGCCAAAGCCCGGCGACCGCGCCGAGCACGATCGCTCCGATCTGCGCCAGCGATCCGCCAAACAGCACGACGACTGCGAGCGCGGCAAGCGCGATGGCGCCGCGTGGCCGGTCGGGCGTGAGGCTTTTCGACATGCCCCAGATCGCTTGCGAGACCACCGCGACCGCGACGAGCTTGAGCCCATGCAGAAAGCCTTGCGCAAGCGTCCCGGTGAAGTGGCCGGCGAGTTCTGCGAAAGCGAACATGACGATCGCCGACGGCATGGTGAAGGCAAACCAGGCGGCAAGCCCGCCGAGCAGGCCACCTCCGCGCAGGACGCCGAGCGAAAAGCCGACCTGGCTCGAAGCCGGGCCCGGCAAAAACTGGCAGAGCGCAACGAGGTCGGCAAAGGTCGCTTCATCCAGCCAGCGGCGGCGGATCACAAGCTCCTCGCGGTAATAGCCGAGATGGGCGATCGGTCCGCCAAAGGACATCACCCCTAACTTGAGAAAGGCGGCGAAAACCTCGCCAGCCGACCCGTGTTTTTCGGTGGCGACGGCATCGGACCGGGCGGCTTCGCTCATGGTTTGCTCCGAAAGCTCAAATGGTGATCCTCGAATAGCACAAACGCTCGAGATTCCGCCATTTGCATTGACACGTCGAACAAGCCGCCGTGTACTTGCCGCCAATCCACCTGGGGAGGTGACCTATGCCGAACTTCAATAGACGCGACGCGCTGAAAATGTCAGCCGGTTTCGCTGCCGCAGCAAGCGGCTTTTCCTGCATCGAACTCGCCAAGGCCGGGCCGATCCAGGTGCCGACCATCGACAAGCTCTCGATGCGCGTGATCGTCGATAGCGCCAGCGACCTCTTCTTCAAGTCGGCGGAAGTCGCGGGCGTCAAAACCGAACCCGGCCGGTCCTCGAATTCGCTGCGGCCGCTGCACAGCGAATGGGGCCTGGCGCTCTATCTTGAGCCGCAGCGCGGCGAGGTCAAACGCACGTTCATGCTCGATTTCGGTTGGACACCGGGCGTCATCAACGACAACCTGGAACTGCTGAAAGTCGATCCGTCCAAGGTCGACGCGCTGATTATGAGCCACGGCCATTGGGATCATCTCGGCGGCATGATGGGCTTCCTCGACAAGCACCGGAAGTCGATGCCGGCGGATCTTTCGATCTATGCCGGCGGCGAGGATAATTTTTGCCAGCGCTACAACCGCACGCCGGGCGGCGATCTCGCCGACTACGGCATGCTCGACCGCCGCGACCTCGCCAAGCGCGACGTCAAGGTCGTGCTGTGCGAAACGCCAACGGTCATTGGCGATGTCGCTTTCACCACCGGCAAGATCGCGCGCAAGTCGATCGAGAAGGTGCTGCCGAATACGGTTGTCGAGTTCAAGCTGAAGGACGGCGCAGGCTGCAACTGGAGCCACTATTTGCCGGCCGAGATGGAAGGCAAGATCGTGCCCGACGAGCATATCCACGAGCACGCGACCTGCTTCAACCTGAAGGACAAGGGCCTCATCGTCATTTCGTCGTGCGGCCATGTCGGCATCGTCAATTCGGTGCGGCAGGCGATGGAAGTCTCCGGCATCGACAAGGTGCACGCCATCGTGGGCGGCTTTCATCTCGGTCCCGCGCCGGCGGATTACCTGACGCAGGTCGTCGCCGAGATCGGCAAGCTCAACCCGGACGTCGTGATCCCCATGCATTGCAGCGGGCTCAATTTCACCCAGGAAGCGCAGCGGCAGATGCCGGGCAAGGTGCTGACGACGACCACCGGCACGCGCATCACCTTCGGCATCTGAGCGGTGGCAACTCTGGGAGCGACAGCGTGGCGGGCGATCGCCGCGCTGCTTGTGCTTGGCATTTCCGCACACGCAGCGCGCGCCGAAGACGCGCCGCCGGACCGCTTCACCGCCGCCGAGATGATGGAAGACCTGATGTACGGCCACGGCACGGTCGGCGGTCCGTTCACGCTCACCGACCAGGATGGGCACAAGCGCAGTGACACGGACTTCCGCGGCAAGTTGATGATCGTCTATTTCGGCTACACGTTCTGTCCCGACGTATGCCCGGCCGATCTGATGGCGATCACGCAGGCGCTCGATGCGCTGGGGCCCTTGGCCGACGGCGTGCAGCCGATCTTCATCACCATCGATCCCGAGCGCGACACCAAGGTCTTGGGCGAATATCTCAAGGCCTTTCACGGGAGTTTTGTCGGCTTGACCGGCACGCCGGAAGAAATCCGCAAAGTCGCCAACGCCTACAAGGCATTTTACGCCAAACTGCCGCCGGCCAGCGACGGCGAGTACGCCATCGACCACACCGGCCTTCTTTATCTGATGGGCCGCGACGGAACATATCTCGGCTTCCTGCCGCCGCAAACGGACGGGGCAAAGCTGACCGAAGTGTTGCGACATTATCTGGTGAAGTAGACGCTTCGTAAGGCCTGCGAGTGAGAGAGCTGAGCGGGAAGGTCGGACTCCCTCCCCCTGAAAGGGGGAGGGTTGGGGTGGGGGTCGAATGTCGATCCGACAGAAGCGGCAAAGCATTGACCCCCTCCCGGCGCGCCTCAAAGCGCAAGAGCGCTTCGCGGCGTGCCGACCTCCCCCTTTCAGGTGGAGGTGAAAAGAGTTCGCGGCCACATTCTTACATCAGCCTTACAGCACAGGGTTCCGTTAACCTCCGCATCGTCTGCAAGCTTGTCGTCGCCGGCAAAAGGGCTCAAAGCATGGCCTGAGAATCTTCAGGCCAAAGCCATGCGTCTCCTCGTCGTCGAAGACAATGCGATGTTGTCCGAGCTGCTCGCCAAGGGCCTGCGGACGGCCGGCTATGAGGTCGATCTGCTCGCGACCGCCTCCGAAGCCCGCGCCGTGCTGATGACGACGAGCTATGCGGCCATCATTCTCGATCTCGGCCTGCCCGATGGCGATGGGCTCGCGATCTTGCGTGAATTGCGCCATCGCAAGGACTCGACGCCGGTGCTGGTGCTCACCGCGCGCGGCGGCTTGCAGGACCGCGTCTCCGGCCTGCGCTCCGGCGCCGACGACTACATGGTCAAACCGTTCGCGCTGGAAGAGCTGGTGGCGCGGCTGGAAGCGCAGCTGCGCCGGCCTGGCCAGCAGCTCGGCAATTCGCTCTCTATCGCCAATCTCGAATTCGACCTGCGCGGCCGGCAGGCCTTGATCGACAATCAGCCGCAGGTGCTGTCGTCGCGCGAAACTGAAGTTCTCGAGCTTCTGATGCGCAGCAAGGGCAGGGTGGTCTCGAAGAAGCAGGTCGAGGATCACATCTTCGGGCTTTCCGGCGACGTCGCCAGTAACGCCGTCGAAGTCTATGTCCATCGCCTACGCAAGCAGCTGTCAGACCGGGGCGCCAGGGTGACGATCCACACCATCCGCGGCGTCGGCTATCTCATCGCAGAGGAAAAGCGTGATCCGGTTTGAATCGATCATCTCGCGCATCGTGATCCTGCACGTGATCGCGGTCGCGATCACGTCGGTCCTGATGTCGGTGGCGCTGTCGTGGCTGCTCAGCGTTGCCACCAACAACATTCATAACGAGGCGATGGAAGAGCAGGCGGTGTCGCTCGCCGAGCATCTCGAGCTCGAAGACGGGCACCTGTCGCTGCATTTGCCGCCGAACCTTCAGGGGCTCTACTCGCAGCCTTACGGGCGCTACTCCTATGCCGTCGTCGACGATACCGGTAAGACGCTGTTCTCGTCGCTCAAAGGCAACGCGCCTGTGTT
The DNA here is from genome assembly GCF_035652035.1 of Bradyrhizobium sp. GTDB lineage: Bacteria > Pseudomonadota > Alphaproteobacteria > Rhizobiales > Xanthobacteraceae > Bradyrhizobium. The sequence goes on along the minus strand of NZ_DASREO010000044.1, from coordinate 1,295 downwards.
CGCCGACGATCCACGCGCGGCCACCGTGCAGTTTCTCGACACCCGTATCGGCGATGCCGCCATTTCCGGCGCCAGCGTCCGCCGCACTGTCGGCGGCAAGACGGTGTGGGTGCAGGCGGCCGAAGACCTCGCCAACAGCGACGTCCTGATCGACGACATCGTCAACGATTTCTACCGCCATGTCGGCTGGATCACGCTACCGATCCTGCTTCTGCTGCTGGTGATCGATATCGCGATCTTCCGCCGCGCGCTCTGGCCATTGCGGCAGGCCTCGGAGACGGCCCAGCACATCACGCCCGCGCGCACCGACATTCGCCTTCCGCTGCAGGAAATTCCAAGCGAGGTGCGGCCGCTGGTCTCCGCCATCAACAAGGCGCTCGATCGCCTCGACGAAGGATTCCGGCTGCAGCGCGAATTCACCGCGGACGCCGCGCACGAGTTGCGCACGCCGCTCTCCATCCTGCGCACCCGCGTCGAGACGTTAGATGATCCCGGCGTCGCGAAGGCATTGCGTCAGGACATCGAGGCGATGAGCCGTGTCGTGGGTCAACTGCTCGACATTGCCGAGCTCGAGGCCTTTGCGATCGACCCGGCGGAGGTTGCCGATCTGCAGGCGGCAGCCGCAGAAGTCGCGGGCTTCGTTGCGCCGCTCGCGCTCGAGCAGGGCCGCGAGATCGCGCTGTCGGGCGTGGCCACGCCGGTGTTCGTCAAGGGCAATGCCGAGATGATCAAGCGGGCGATCCGCAACCTCGCCGAAAATGCCATCCGTCACACGCCGAAGGATACGGTGGTGGAATTCGTCGTCGAGGAAAACGGGACGGTCGCTGTGCAGGACCGCGGTCCCGGCATTTCGGATGAAGAACGCGAGCTGATCTTCCACCGCTTCTGGCGGCGCGACCGCAACGGTCAGGGCAGTTCGGGGCTGGGCCTCTCCATCGTGCAACGCATCGCCGAACTGCACGGCGCGACCATCGAGGTCGAGAACCGGGTGATGGGCGGCGCGCAGTTTTCCCTGCACTTTATTCCAGCAGCGCCATACCCGAAGGCCTGAGAAGACTTGACGTCGCCATGCGTCGTGCGGTCAAGATGCGTGGCCACGGCGGGGCGAGGGAGCTGGCAAGCGAGCTCACTTTTCACGTGGTTGAAATCAAGGTTTCTCGAAGGATGCCATTCATACGAGCATCCGTTACGGAGGAAATATCCGATGCATCGTTCGTTTCTGGCGGCCGTCATCACCATGGCCGGAGCCATTGCCTTCGCCGGGTCCGCGCAAGCGCAAAACCCCCCACCGGCAC
>NZ_DASREO010000043.1:0-34858 GCF_035652035.1 Bradyrhizobium sp. | reverse complement strand
CTGGCAGCAATGGCGGCGCAGGGCCGCGATATCAAGCTCGCCGCCAGCCGTGTCGAGGGTTACCGCAACTTCGCGACCAAGCTTTGGAATGCTTGCCGCTTCGCCGAGATGAACGCTTGCGCGACGCTTTCGGATTTCGATCCCGCCAAAACGAAGCAGACGTTGAATCGCTGGATCGCGCATGAAACCTCGCGCGCCACGCGTGAGGTGTCAGAGGCGATCGAAGCCTATCGTTTCAATGATGCTGCCGGCGCGATCTATCGTTTCGTCTGGAATGTCTATTGCGACTGGTATCTCGAGCTCGCCAAGCCCGTGCTGATGGGCGAGGAGGGCGAGGCCAAGTCGGAAACGCGCGCGACGGTCGCATGGACGCGCGACGAAATCCTCAAGCTGCTGCATCCCTTCATGCCGTTTATTACTGAAGAGCTATGGGCGGTGACGGCGAAGCGCGATGGCCTCCTGGCTTTGGCGGCTTGGCCGCGCAAGGCAGAACTGTCGCCGGAGCAGGCCGCGATGATGGCGGCGGCATCGAGCACCATCGAACCGCTGCCGGCTTTGGTTTTAACGCTGGCCGACACGGCCGAGTTCACCGATCAGGCCGCGGAAGCTGAAATCGGCTGGGTGGTCGATCTTGTCACCGCGATTCGTTCGGTGCGAGCTGAAATGAACATCCCGCCGGCGACGCTGACGGCGCTGGTGTTGTCGGGGGCATCCACCGAGACCAGGGAGCGGGCGCCGCGCTGGAGCGACGTCATCAAACGCATGTCGCGGCTTTCCGATATTTCTTTTGCCGACAAAGCACCCGAGGGCTCGGTGCAGCTATTGGTCCGCGGCGAGGTCGCCTCGCTGCCGCTGAAAGGCGTGATCGACCTGTCGGCGGAGCAGGCGCGGCTCGACAAGGAAATGGCCAAGGCCGATGCCGACATCAAGCGGGTCGATGCCAAGCTCGCGAACGAGAAGTTCGTCGCCAACGCGCCCGAGGACGTCGTCGAAGAGGAAAAAGAGAAGCGTGAGGCCGCTACCGCCCGAAAGGCCAAGATCCTCGAAGCGCTGGAGCGGTTGAAGAGCGCTGCGTCGTAGCGCCGAGAGCTGCCGATGAGAGTTTTCCTGGCGGGTGCGACGGGTGTGATCGGGCGGCGGCTGGCGCTCCTTTTGCGCGATGCTGGGTTGGAGGTGACCGGCACCACGCGGGCTGCGGCGAAAGCATCCTGGCTGCAAGCGGTCGGCATCACGCCCGCTGTCGTTGATGTCTTTGACGCCGATGCACTGGAGCGAGCAGCAGCCGCGGCAAGGCCCGACGTGGTCATTCATCAACTCACGGACTTGCCGAGCGCGCCGGGCACGCCAGGCTATGCAGCCGGGCAGGAGGCCAACCGGCGCCTTCGTATCGAGGGGACCCGCAATCTGGTGCGGGCGGCAAAGATGGCCGGCGCAAGTCGCGGCATCGCGCAAAGCATCGCCTTTGTTTACGGGCCGGCTGCGGGGATGCGCGATGAAGGCGATCCTCTCGACCTCACGGCCGCGCCGCCACGCCGGCTGACGGTGGAGGGCATCGTCGCACTCGAGCGTGAGGTGTTGCACACGCCCGGCATTGCCGGCGTGGTGCTTCGCTACGGCTATCTTTATGGGCGAGGGACCTGGTACGACGCCCCGCCAAAGCCGCCATCGGTCCATGTTGATGCGGCGGCTCATGCCGCGCTGCTTGCGGTCAGTAAGGGAAACGGTGTTTACAACGTCGCCGAGGATGATGGCGTGGTATCGTCAGCCAAGGCCGAGCGCGAATTGGGATTTGACCCGACGTTCCGGCTCCCCATGCGCCTTGCTCAGGAAGTAGAAGGTTCGACCTGAACAGACCCTTCCTTCGTGCGGATCCCGTACATCGACAGCGCCAGCAACATATAGGCTCCCGAAGTCCAGAGTGCCTGCCAGTTCTGAATTCCCTCGATGAAGACGACATAGATCGCGCTGAAAGCGAAGATCGCGGCAAACACGGTCTCGGCAATTTGGCGTCCGCCGGCCCGTGGACGGTTGAGCCATGACAGTGCAGCCAACGGCACCGCCGCCATCGTCACCGCCGCAAACGGCAGATCCTGCCAGCGCGGATCGAACACCGAGCCGAGAGCCGTTCCCGTGATGATGACGGCGATCACCGTCACGGCAATGCCGAGCACGAACGCGGGAAACGACTGGGTGCGGCTTTCGGACGTTCCCAACAGTTCTACCATTGCCGGTAGAGGGCGGCCCGACATCAAGGCGTCGGCGCAAAGGATCGGGGCCGCGGTCGAGGCCGCAAGCAGCGAACCCCATCTGAGCCAGCCTCCCCAGCCGTAACTTTCGTACATCATCTTGTCGATTGCGATCCCCAGCACGCTGCCGGCGACGGTCGCCGAAACGCCGACCGCGAGCCATAGCAAGAGATCAGGTTTCCACGGCCTGCGCCGCTGACTGAACCAGGCCGCCGCGAAAACGGCGATCGCCAAAACAATCCCGCTTCCCATCAGCGGCTTCCAATGCGGATAGTTGCTGACGGGGACGCCGGGCGGAAATTTCATCGTGCGATGATCCGCCAGAAACAGTCCCCAGTAACCGCCGACGGTGCCTTCCCAATATCGCTTCCAGGACGCATCAAAAGCTTCGATCAGGTTGACGCGGAAATGGTCGCGTTTGGCAGCCTCCAGAATTTCGGAGATCACGCGGGCCTGGTTGATGCGCGACGGCAGCGCGCCTTCGCGCATGCGCCCCATGCTCGGCCAGCCGGTTTCTCCGATCAGCACTTCCTTGCCCGGGAAGGCGGCGGCCACCTGTTCGTGTATCGCTGCGACCTGTGCGGCCGCATGTTCGGCCCGGGTCGGAATGTTGTCCCAATAGGGCAGGACGTGGATCGTTACAAAATCCACCGCGTCCTGGATGTCCCTATAGCGCAGCCAGTATTCCCACGTATCGGCATAGGTCACGGGCACTTTGACGCGCGCCTTGACCGACAGCAGCAGCGTATGCAGATCGGACGGCGTCATGTCTCCGTGCAGCAGGACTTCGTTGCCGACAATGATCGCCGTCACCGTGTCGGGATATTTCTGCGAAAGCGCCACGGCGGTGTCGACCAGCTTCTCATTCTTGATGCGGTTGTTGCTGATCCAGATTCCGAGGAGGACCTTCAGCCCGACCTGCGAGGCGATTTCAGGCACCTTGTCCAGGCCGTTGTCGACGGAATAGGTGCGGATGCAGCCCGATATGTCGGTGACGTGAACTAGATCCTCGCGGATCTGTTCGGCGCTCACTTCCACGTTTGGATCGAGCGGCGTTTGGCCATCGCGGAACGGCGCATAGGAAATGCATTCGAGCTTGGCGTCCGCATCAATCGGGGCACGCGTCAGCATGACCGGCTTGGCCAGCCACCACCAAACCGAGGCAATGATCATCAAGGAGGTGAGGAGAAGCGCCAGCGGCGCGCGAGCGGAAATTGGTTCTATCCTCCGCAAAGCTTGTCGATTATGGTCCGGCCGTCCGCTGTCAGATGTCGGGTCGAATGCAACACCCGATCGTGATAGCAAATCGTTATCACCAATAAAGGCCGCCCCGTTCAACAACAAGTGACGTGATGCGATTCAACGGATTCTCCCGGCGCCACTTTGCCAAAATTGCCGCCTGGTCGGCCCTCGCAATTTCAAGCAAATCCGCTGAAGGCGTCGCAAATGCGGCCGTCCAAAATCCCAAGGGCTCGCTTGCTGCCTTTCCGAGGGGCTTTTTGTGGGGGACGGCAACCTCAGCCTATCAAATCGAGGGTGCCATCGACGAAGACGGCCGGGGCATCTCGATCTGGGACCGTTTCGTCCACCTCAACGGCAAGATCATCGACCAAAGCACGGCCGACGTCGCCAACGACCACTATCACCGCTACAAGGAGGACGTTCAGCTCATTAAGGCGCTCGGTGCCAAAGCCTATCGTTTTTCGATCGCCTGGCCCCGCGTCTTTCCGGAAGGGGCGGGGACACCGAATCCGAAGGGCCTCGATTTCTACCACCGGCTCGTGGACGAATTGTTGGCTAATGGTATCGAGCCCTTCGCCACCCTCTATCATTGGGATCTGCCGCAGGCCCTCCAGGACCGTTACGGCGGCTGGCGGTCACGCGAAACATCGAAGGCGTTTGCGGACTACGCCGGATATGTTGCGGAGCGCATCAGCGATCGCGTGAAGTCGATCTTCACCATCAATGAATGCGGCAGACTTGTTCAGGCCGGCTTCGGCATGGGGATCGACGCGCCGGGCCTCAATCTGCCGCAGAAGGAAATCAATCAGGTGCGTCACCACGTGGCGCTGGGCCATGGCCTCGCGGTGCAGGCGGTGCGCGCGCATGCGCGAAGAGGGACCAGGGTTGGACCGGCCGAGAATATCGAGGTTTGCATTCCCGCGATCGAGACACCGGCCAACGTTCGCGCCGCGGAGATCGCCACGCGTGAACTCAATGCCGGTTATCTGACGGCGATCCTGGAGGGCAAATACACCGACGCGTTTCTCGCCTATGCCGGCGCCAATGCGCCGACTTATGAGCCCGAAGACCTCAAGGCGATTGGGTCGCCGATCGATTTCGTTGGCCTCAACGTGTATCAGCCCAATCAGTACGTCACCGCCGGTGAGAACGGCCATCCCTTTACCTTGCTGCCATTCCCGGCGACGTATCCCCGTATGGATTCGAGCTGGCTCAGGATCGGGCCCGAGGCGATCTACTGGGCGCCGCGCCACGTTGCGAAGCTCTGGAATGTGAAATCGATCTATATCACCGAGAACGGGACGTCAGCGGCGGACAAGCCAACCGAGGACGGCAAGGTCTACGATATCGATCGCATCATGTTCTTGCGCAACTATCTCGGCCAACTCCACCGCGCGACCTTGGAGGGGGTGCCGGTGAAGGGATATTTCCTGTGGAGCCTGATGGACAATTTCGAGTGGTCAGACGGCTACGAAAAGCGCTTCGGACTGTACCATGTCGACTTCAAGACCCAGCGCCGCACGCCAAAGCTCTCGGCCTCGTTCTATCGCGAGGTCATCAAGCAAAATGCGGTGATGTAGTCCGCACCTATTCGGTGAACGGCTTCGAGAGGAATTTCGATCCCCTCAAGCCATATCGCCAGGGCAGCTCGACCGCCTTGGTAATTCCGATCCGTATGCCCGCGACGACGTCGGCCTTGGCGGGGCGTGCGTAGAGTGCAAACGGCGGCCCGTCCAGCGCCAGTCCGTTTTGGGTATGCGTGATGCCGAGCGCTTCCGTCAGCTTGCCTGGACCTGAGCACAGCGACCGCTCGTCGTGGGTGCCGCGGCGGCGGCGCATCGCCGCTGTTCCGTGAGTCGGTTCCAGCGCCCGGATCAGGATCGCGCTCGCCGAGCCTGCTTTCTCGCAGACGAAGTTCACGCACCAGTGGATGCCGTAGGAACGGTAGACATAGGCAAAGCCGGCGGGACCGAACATTACCGCATTGCGCGTCGTCGGCCCGTTGTAGGAATGTGCCGCCGGCTCGGTGTGGTGGTAGGCCTCGACCTCGACAATGATCCCGCCGACGCCGCCGACCAGCAGCGTCGCGCCAATCAGGTCTGGCGCGACCTCAAGTACGCTGCGGTCAAAGAAGGCTTTCCGGAGCAATTTGCCGGGTTTTGGGTCGGTCGGCGCGGTTTTCTGGAGCATGGCTGGGTATAAGGCGCTAGCCCGGCCAAAGCGAGCGGTTGCGGTTCTTACTCCGCCGGATTAGCTAGATCATTGAGGAAAACCACGGATTCTCAATGGTCGTGATCGTCGATACCGTCTCCGCCACGCCGGTGCGCCCGCGCCACCCCGAAAAGGCGAACCGGCCGGACGCGCTCTCGCCGCCGAAGCCGGACTGGATCCGCGTTCGCGCGCCGACCACGCGCGGCTATGCCGACACCCGCAACATCGTCAAGGAAAACGGCCTCGTCACCGTCTGTGAGGAAGCCGGTTGCCCGAACATCGGCGAGTGCTGGGACAAGAAGCACGCGACCTTCATGATCATGGGCGACACCTGCACCCGCGCGTGCGCCTTCTGTAACGTCAAGACCGGCATGCCGGGTGCGCTCGACGCGGCCGAGCCGGACCATGTGGCGGAGGCCACTTTCAAGCTCGGGCTGAAACACGTGGTGGTCACGTCGGTGGACCGCGACGATCTCGCCGACGGCGGCGCCGAGCACTTTGCGCAAGTTATTCGGGCCATCCGCGCGCGCTGCCCGGAGACCACGATCGAAATCCTCACGCCTGACTTCCTGCGCAAGGGCGGTGCGCTGGAGGTTGTGGTCGCGGCGAAGCCCGACGTGTTCAACCACAATCTCGAAACGGTGCCGTCGCGATATCTCAATGTGCGCCCCGGCGCGCGCTACTTCCATTCGATCCGCTTGCTGCAACGGGCGAAGGAACTCGATCCGACCCTCTTCACCAAGTCCGGCATCATGGTTGGGCTCGGCGAAGAGCGCCACGAGGTCTTGCAGGTGATGGACGACCTTCGTTCGGCGGATGTGGACTTCATCACCATCGGGCAATATCTGCAGCCGACGCGAAAGCATCATGCGGTCATGCATTATGTGACCCCGGACGAGTTCGCAGGCTACGAGAAGGTCGCCTACACCAAGGGCTTTCTGATGGTATCGGCGAGCCCGCTGACCCGTTCGTCGCATCATGCCGGCGAAGATTTCGCGAGGTTGCAGGCGGCGCGCGCGGGCATTGCCCGCTAAAACCATGCCGAGTTTCTCCAACAAGCGGCGGGTGCAGCACAAGGCATCCGAGATGTTTGACCTCGTCGCCGATGTCGAGCGCTATCCCGAATTCGTGCCGCTCTGCCACTCTTTGAAGGTGCGCCAGCGGACGCCGAAGCCCGACGGCACCGAGGTCGTCGTGGCCGACATGACCGTGTCGTTCAAGTTGGTGAAGGAAAATTTCACCAGCGAGGTGACGCTCGATCGTGCCAATCTGAAGATCACCGTGCGCTATCTGCGCGGGCCGTTCTCCAACATGGAAAACCGGTGGGCGTTTGAGCCGAAGGGCGACAACGCCTGCGACGTCGGTTTCTTCATTTCCTACGAGTTCAAGAGCCGCATGCTCGCGCTGCTGATGGGCTCGATGTTCGATGCCGCGTTCGCGCGCTTTTCCGCTGCCTTCGAGAAGCGCGCGAATATCGTGTACGGGAAGGGGGCTGCGTAGCAGTCGTCATTCCGGGGCGAGGCGCCAGCATCGAGCCAGGAATCCATTTCTCCGCACATTCGATCGACTCCATGGATTCCGGACCTGCGCCCGACGCCGCATTCCGGAATGACGAGTGTGGATAGACCTCTGATCAGCCTGTCAACCAGCAAAAAACTTAAAACCTGCATTCCTGCAGCGCGACTGGCGTCGGTCGTTGCGTGGACGAAGGCCGTAAAGGTGATTTGCCCGTCGGCGCAAGAGAACAATCCTTATCAAAACGTGACGCAGATCACGGCTTCATTCCGGGACAGGCCGTAAGATGATCGAGGTGCTGGCTAATCCGTCTGAACCCACGCGCCTCGATTTGCGACCAAAAGGCAAAGGACCTGAAGGAAAAATGTGCATTTTGGGAACTGGGTTGCGCATTTTGAGAAGTGGCGATGCGGCGCTTCTGATCTCTATCCGCTTGTCCGGCTTCTCCGATCGAATTGCCCGAACAGCCTTGCCTTGATAACAATGGGATGCCGGGAGAGAGTTATGGCGCGGTCCCTGCTATTTATTTTGTCCGGATTTCTGTTCCTGGTTTTCGCGGATGCCGCACACGCAGACAAGCGCGTCGCGCTGGTCGTCGGCATCTCCGGTTACAAGCAGGTTCCGCGCCTCGTTAATCCCGCCAACGACGCCGAAGCAATGAGTGCGCTTTTCAAGCGGGCCGGTTTCGATGTCGTCGACGACCGGCGCGATCTCGGGATTGTCGAGCTGCGGCGCGTGGTTCGGGAATTCTCCGAGAAATCGAAAGATGCCGACATTGCGGTGGTTTACTATGCGGGCCACGGCATTGAAGTCGAGGGATCGAACTACCTCATTCCCGCGGACGCAAAACTCGCGAGCGATTTCGACGTCGAGGACGAAGCCGTATCGCTCGATCGCGTGCTGCGCGCGCTTGATTCGGTCAAGCGCCTGCGGCTCGTCATTCTGGATGCCTGCCGCGACAATCCCTTCACCAAGACCATGAAGAGAACCATGGCGAGCCGTTCGATCGGCCGGGGATTGGCCAGAGTCGAGCCGACGTCATCCAATACCTTGATCGCGTTTGCGACCAAGGCAGGCTCAGTCGCGGACGATGGCGCCGGCAAAAACAGCGAGTACGCGTCAGCCCTTGTCAAATACATCGCCGAGCCCGGGGTGGATGTGCGCGTGGCCTTCGGCCGGGTTCGCGACGAGGTCTTGAAAAGGACATCCAACCGCCAGGAGCCGTTTGTCTACGGCTCGCTCGGTGGCGATCAGCTCGCTCTGGTGCCGCAACCGGAAAAGCTGCCGCAGGCCGATCTCGACGCAAGGGTCGACTACGAGTTCGCCGCGCAACTCGGAACGAAGGAAGTGTGGGGATCCTTCCTCGCAAACCACCCGAACGGCTTCTATGCGGATCTCGCACGCGCCCAGCTCAACAGGTTGGCGGCTGCCGAGCAATCTCAGGCCATGGCTGACAAGGCGCGGCGCGACGCCGAGGCGCAGGCGGCGCAGAAAGCCGAGAAGCTGCAGAAGCGCATCGATGATCCGGCAGCGGGGCAGGCGGCCGAAGCGAAGCAGCAGCTTGCCGAACAGTCGAAGGAGCTGGAAGAAGCAAAGCAGCAGGCGCAGCTCGCACAGCAGCGCGCGGAAGCTGCGCGGCGGGAGGTCGAGCAAACCAAGCGTCAAGCGGTGGAAGAGGCCCAGCGTCAGGTCGATGACGCCAAAGGCGCGGACAAGGACAGTGCCGGGAAGGTCGCGGCGCTCGCACCTGGCGCAACGGACCAGCCGGCGGCGCCACCGTCCTCTCCGCAAATCGGCAAGGCCGATATCGCGCGACTGCTGCAGGCTCACTTGAAACGCGTTGGCTGCAACGCGGGAAAGATTGACGGCGACTGGGACGAGGGTTCCCAGCGGTCGCTCGAGCTCTTCAACAAGAACGCCAAAACCAAATTCGACGTCAAGGTTGCGAGCCTTGAAGCGCTGGATGCGGTTCGCAACGCTCATGATCGCGTATGCCCCTTGATCTGCGCGCGAGGTGAGCGCGCGGCTGGCGATCGTTGCGTCGAGATCGATTGCGACAGCGGCTACTTCCTGAATTCCAGGGGTTCGTGCGAGCGGCGCCACGAGCCTGTTTCACGGCTGCGGTCGGTGACGAAGCGATATGCGCGTAGCCCTGCCTCTGTCCCGGGTGCTTATGCTCCAGCAGTGCAGTCCGCGCCATCAGGCTTGTCGCCGGGATGCGCGCTCGACAGCGGCGGCCATCGGGGGACCGGCGGCTTCCGCTGCCGAGATTGATTGCTGGAGCCGCCGGTTCGATTGCGTTTGCCGCGGCGCGCGGCACTGGCCGGTTTCTGATGAACCTGTCAAACAGCAAAACTCCACATTCCCGCGGCGCGATCGGCGTCCGGGTTGTCGCTTTCGTTCGCGTCCTCCCAAGGGAGGGCGCAGGGAATGCCGGGTGATCAGGCTCACCCGCAGCCTCGCTTGCGAATGAAAAAAGCACACGAGTTAGTCACCACAGGTTGGCCGAACAATCCGGCATTCCCTGCGCGATGGTTTTACGGCTTCCTCCGCGCTCTCCCCGGGGATCGGGCTTTCTTGCCCCCGTCGCAAGCCACAATGCGCAAGCATTGTCGCTCGCTTGACCTCAGCGTCGAGAGATCAGGACCACACGACTTCGCCGTTCGCAGCAGTGCGCTTCGTCGCGCGCACCGCTACGTCCACCGCATTCCACGCCCAACGTTTCGTGACGATCGCGAAGCGTCCCTCGGAATCGGGCGTGAAACGGGCGAGCTGGTAGCGATGATTTGCCCGTCGGCGCAAGGGGGATTTCTGGGCGCTGGTTGACTTTGCCTTCAGCGGTCATCTTTTACCTTGCCGGCGTTTGCGCCCACGCCCGGATCGGGTATTTTTGGCGAGGGGTGGAATGAATGGCAAAGGCCAGGAAACGAGCAGGAAAGCGTGCCACGGCGGCCGGTCGCAACAAGCCGCGGGCGCGAAAATCCGGCGCGCCTAAAGCCGCGGGAACTGCATCGCGCAAGCCCAAATCGGCCAAATCAAAGGTTGCCGAGGCAACGACCCGAAAGCAGGAGACTTCTCCGGGGTCAGAGGCCGCGTCGCTACGGCAGCAATTGAAGGCCGCGAGGCTGCAACAGGACGCCATCGCCGAAATCCTGCAGGTCATCTCCAACTCTCCCGGTGAGCTCGGGCCTGTCTTCAGAATGGTGCTGGAGAACGCGACCCGTCTTTGCGATGCCAAGTTCGGCACCGTGCACCGTTTCGATGGCAAGGCCTTCTACTTTGCGGCGGACGTCGGTGCGCCGCAGGCGCTTGCGGAATATATGAGGCGTCCCGGGCCGGTTCAGTCCCCGAAGGGCGGCATGCTCGACCGGATCAAGACAACGCGGCAGATGCAGCACACGCCGGACTATGCGGCAGATCGCGTCCCGGGCCTCGGCGCGAAGCTTGGCGGTGCACGGTCGACGCTGGGCGTGCCGATTCTCAGGGACGATGTGCTGGTTGGCGCCCTCGTCATTTACCGTCAGGAAGTGCGTCCGTTCTCCGATCGCGAGATCGATCTGGTACGGAGCTTTGCGGCACAGGCTGCTATCGCGATCGAGAACGCGCGGCTGTTCAACGAAGTTCGGAAGCGAACGAACGACTTAACCGAGGCGTTGCAGCAGCAAACCGCGACGGCCGAAGTCCTTCAAACGATCAGTCGATCTTCGTTCGACGTTGACGCAATACTGCGAATGCTTGTGAAGACCGCTGCCCGGCTTTGCAACGCCGGTCCCGCCCAGATTTTCCGGCGAGATGGTGATGTCTATCGCTACGCGGCAAGCCAGATCCTGGAGCCGGCTTATCGTGAGCATGAGCAGCACATCGAGATTCGTCCAGGGCGCGGCACATTGGTCGGGCGAGTTGCGCTGGAAAAACGGCCCGTCCAGATTCTGGACGCGTGGGATGACCCGGAATATGAGGAAAAGGACGCAGCTCGAATTGGGAATGTTCGCTCGATGTTGGCAGTACCGCTGCTCCGCGACGGCGAATCGATCGGCGCATTTGCAATGGCGCGTGACTACGTGGAGCCGTTCACCGAAAGTCAGGTTAAACTGGTTTCGACCTTCGCCGACCAGGCAGTGATCGCCATCGAGAATGCGCGCCTGTTCAATGAGACGCAGGAGGCGCTGGAGCGGCAGACGGCGACGTCGGACATTCTGAAAGTGATCGCAAGTTCGCCTGATAATGTGCAACCGGTGTTCGAGGCCATTGCATCCAGCGCCAGGCGGCTGATCGGCGGTTTCTCGACCGCGGTTCATCTCGTCGTCGACGATATGGTGCATCTTGTGGCCTTCACTCCGACAAATCCGGAAGCGGATGCGATCCTTGTCGCGGCGCATCCGCGGCATCGAAGCGAGGTCGGGGCCGTTGCTTTGGTCGAGAACGGCGAGATTGCGCAAATCGCCGACTCCGAAACGGCCGATGCGCATACGCGGCAGCTTGGCCGCGCCCGCGGTTGGCGTGGCCTCACGCTCACGCCACTGATGAACCATGGCAATTTTATCGGGTTTATCGCGTCCACCCGGCGAGAGACAGGTGTACTTGGGAATCACCACGTCGAGCTCCTGCGCACCTTCGCCGATCAGGCCGTCATCGCCATCGAGAATGCGAGGCTCTTCAACGAGACGCGCGAGGCGCTGGAGCGGCAGACGGCGACTTCCGATATTCTGGCCACCATCAACGGCTCCGGCGGCTTCCTCGCGCCCGTGTTCGAATGCATCCTGGAAAAGGCGCACCAGCTCTGCGGCGCGCCCTGCGGCAGCCTGCAGCTTTATCAGGACGGCCGGGTCCAGCCCGTCGCGATCCGTGGAATGACGCCGGCTTTCTCCGAGTTTCTGCAAGCCGGCTATCCCATCACCGAGGGCGTGCGGGCCGGCCTGTTTGCAGATCATCCGGTGCAGCGGGTCGACATGGTTGAGACTTTGAGGGAGCAACCCGACGAGCCGTCTCTCCGCGCCGCGGTCGAACTCGGCGGTATCAGAACGATGGCGTCAGTGCCTCTCTTGAAGGACGGTGTAGCCTTCGGACGCATCATTGCCGCACGGCAGGAGGTGCGACCCTTCGACGACAAGCAGCTGGCAACCCTGCAAGGATTCGCCGCGCAGGCTGTGATCGCCATCGAAAACGCTCGCCTGTTGAACGAATTGCGCGCACGCACCGATGATCTCGGTGAATCCCTGCAGCAGCAGACCGCGACCGCCGACGTGCTCAAGGTGATCAGCCGCTCCGCGTTCGACCTGGACTCGGTCATGAATACGCTGGCACATTCGGCTGGCGAATTGTGCAAAGCAAAGATCAGCGCGCTCTATCTTCGCGAGGGTGATGTTCTCATCGCGCGCGGCGTGGCAGAGGCTGACGCCGCCCAGGCTGAATTTCTCAGAAGGACACCGCTGGAGGCCAACAGTTCAACTTATCTCGGCCGGACCCTTCTTGCAGGGGCGGTCCGCAATATTGCCAATGTGTCGAACGAGACAGAAATTGGCCTTCTCAAGAAATTCAGCGAGGTGCTGGACTTCAAGTCCATCTTGTTCGTGCCATTGATGCGCGAAGGGCGCGGTGTCGGCGTTTTTGCGCTGGCGCGCAAGCGGACAGGACTCTTCTCGCAGCGCGAGGTCGACCTGGTCCAGACTTTCGCCGACCAGGCGGTGATCGCGATCGAAAATGCGCGGCTGTTTGAAGAAGTGCAGGCCAAGACGCGCGACCTTACGGAATCGCTGCAGCAGCAGACGGCGGTCGGAGAAGTCCTTGGCACTATCAGCCGTTCGACCTTTGAATTGCAGCCCGTGCTCGATACGCTGGTCAAGGCCGCCGCGCATCTATGCGATGCGGAAATGGCTTTCATCATGCGGCGCGAAGGCGAGATCTATCGGGCGGGCGCTTCAGTCGGCTTTTCCGACGAATACGCGAAATTCCTCAAAGCCCATCCGATTACGCCCGATCGCGGCACAATTACCGGCCGCGCCGTGCTTGATCGTCGCACGGTACAAATCGTCGATGTCGCCAGTGACCCGGAATACACGCTGAGCGAATCGACCACCCTGGCCGGTCAGCGCACGGCGCTCGGCGTGCCGTTGTTGCGCGAAAATGAGCCGATCGGCGTGATCGTGATCGCCCGGCGGCGAGTCCAGGAGTTCACTGCAAGGCAGATCGAACTTGTCAGTACCTTCGCCGATCAGGCCGTGATCGCGATCGAGAACGTGCGGCTGTTCAACGAGACGCAGGAGGCGCTGGAGCGGCAGACCGCGACCGCCGACATTCTGAAAGTGATCGCAAGCTCGCCCTCGGACGTGCAACCGGTGTTCGAGGCGATCGCGACGCGGGCCAACAGCCTCGTCGGCGGCTTTTCTGCCACCGTGTTCCGCTTCATCGACGGCATGGCCCATTTGATGGCCTTTACACCGACGACCCCCGAAGCGGACGAGGTCCTGAAATCGACGTTCCCCAGTCCGCTCGACAATTTCGTGCCGTTCCAGATGGCCCGGGATGGTGAGGTCGCGCAGGTTCCGGATACCGAAGCGCTCACCGGCGAAATCCTCGACATCGCGCGTGCGCGCGGCTTTCGCAGCATGCTGTTCGCGCCGCTGACAAATAAGGGCGCTTCGATCGGCTTCATCGCCGTCACCCGCGTCCAGCCAGGCGCCTTCTCGGACCATCACGTGCAACTGCTGCGAACCTTCGCCGACCAGGCGGTGATCGCGATCGAAAACGTTCGCCTGTTCGACGAGGTGCAGGCGCGCACGCGTGAGCTTTCAAAGTCGCTCGACGACCTCCGCGCCGCGCAGGACCGTCTGGTGCAGACAGAGAAGCTGGCATCGCTCGGCCAACTCACCGCCGGCATCGCGCATGAAATCAAGAATCCGCTCAATTTCGTCAATAATTTCTCGGCGCTCTCGGCGGAACTGACCGACGAGCTTAAAAACTTACTCAATCCGGTGGTCTTCGATGAAGCCACCCGCGCCGAGGTCGAAGAGCTGACCGGCCTCTTGAAAGACAATCTCGGAAAGGTGGTTCAGCACGGCAAGCGCGCCGATTCCATCGTCAAGAACATGCTGCTGCATTCGCGCGAGGGGTCGGGCGAGCGTCGTCCTTCTGACATCAACGCACTTGTGGAAGAGAGCCTCAATCTCGCCTATCACGGTGCGCGGGCGGAAAAATCCGGCTTCAATATCACGCTCAAGCGCGACCTCGATCCCGCCGCCGGTACGATCGAGCTTTATCCGCAGGAGATCACGCGGGTGCTTCTCAATTTGATTTCCAACGGGTTCTATGCCGCGTCCAAGCGCAATGAGACGGGCGAGAATGGTTTTGAGCCGACGCTCAGTGCCGCGACAAAGGACCTCGGCAAGAGCGTTGAGATCCGCATTCGCGACAACGGCACGGGAATCCCGGCCGAAGTCAGGGAGAAGATGTTCAATCCCTTTTTCACCACCAAGCCTGCTGGCGAGGGTACCGGGCTCGGGCTGTCCATGAGCTATGACATCGTCGTGAAACAACACGGCGGCAGCATCGACGTCGAGACCAGGCCGGGCGCATTTACCGAGTTCATCATTACGCTGCCGCGCGAATTGGCGGCGCGGAGAAATCCTGGAGGCGCAAATTGAGTGCATACATTCTCGTCGTCGATGACGAGCCGGACGTAGAGGAATTGTTCCGCCAACACTTTCGGCGTGATCTGCGCGCCCAGCGCTTTGCAATGGATTTTGCCAATTCGGCCGCGCAGGCGTTGTCAGTCATTGCCAACTATACCGGTCCCTCGCTCATTCTCATTCTCTCCGACATCAACATGCCCGGAATGACCGGGCTCGAAATGCTGCCCAAGGTCAAGGCGCTGCGGCCCGATGTGCCGGTCATCATGATCACCGCCTATGGCGATTCCGATACCAAGCGTAAGGCGATCGAGGGTGGCGCAACGGGATTGCTGACAAAGCCGGTCGATTTTGCATTGCTGCGGCAGGAGATCGATCAGCGCCTCGAGGGAGCAAACTAGCTCGCGCCCAACGCTTTGTGACGCTCGCAAAGCGCCCCTCGGAATCGGGTGTAATACGCGGGGCGGCCATAACGGCGATTTGCCGGTCGGCCGCAAGGGAGGGCAGGGTTACCGCCCGTCAATTAACTGACCTTCTCCGCGACGAAAGTTGTAGGCTTGTCAACGCTCGGCCCGCCGAACTATCAATGACCTTGCCTATTTCAACGAATAAGATTCAACGAACAAGACCTGCATCGGTCTCAAGAACTCAAAGGAGGGAGCCTCAGCATGCGAAAAACGATCATAACGGTTGCGATGGCCATGCCACTGCTGATGGGCGCTGCGCATGCGCAGGACAGCCTCAAGATTGGCTACATCGATCCCCTGTCGGGCGGCGGAGCCAGCGTCGGCGAGGGCGGCCTGAAGACCTATCAGTTCCTCGCGGATGAACTGAACGCCAAGGGCGGCATCCTCGGCCACAAGGTCGAGATCGTGCCCATGGACAACAAGACCAACCCGCAGGAGAGCCTGGTCCAGGCCCAGAAGGCGGTCGACGCCGGCATCCACTACATCACGCAAGGAAACGGGTCTTCGGTGGCTGCGGCGCTCGAGGATTTCGTGACCAAGAACAACGCGCGCAATCCCGGCAAGGAAATGCTGTTCTTCAACTATGCCGCGGTCGATCCGGCCCTGACCAATGAGAAGTGCAGCTTCTGGCACTTCCGCTGGGATGCCAATTCGGACATCAAGATGGAAGCGCTCACCAATTACATGAAGGGCGAGAAGGCTATCAAGAAGGTCTACCTGATCAACCAGGATTACTCATTTGGCCAGGCGGTCCGCACCGAGGCGCGCAAGATGCTCGGGGAAAAGCGGCCCGATGTCGAGATCGTCGGCGATGAGGTGCATCCGCTGCTCAAGATCACCGATTTCTCGCCCTACGTCGCCAAGATCAAGGCCTCCGGCGCCGACACCGTCGTGACCGGCAATTGGGGTCAGGATTTTGCGTTGCTCCTGAAGGCGGCTGCGGATGCCGGCCTCAAGGTCAACTGGTACACCTATTATGCCGGCGGCGCCGGCGGGCCGACCGCGATCAAGCAGACCGGCCTCGATCACACGGTGTACCAGATCAGCGAGGGCATCCCGAACTCCGGCGACAAGACGGCGATGGCTTTCGAGAAGGAATTCCGCGCCAAGGAAAATATGTCGCTATGGTATCCGCGCGCGGTCAACGAGATGCGGATGTTCAAGGCTGCGGCCGAGAAAGCCAATTCGATCGACCCGGTGAAGGTCGCCGCGGCTCTGGAGGGCATGAAGTTCGACGTCCTCGACGGCGGCGAAGGTTTCATGCGCAAGGACGACCACCAGTTCTTCCAGCCGATCTACATCTCCTCGTTCGGCACCCTGACGGACAAGGCGAAAGATCCGTTCGACGAGGAAGGAACCGGCTGGGGCTGGCATCTGGTATCCAGAGTCGACACCGCGCAGACGGTCCTGCCGACCACCTGCAAAATGAAGCGGCCTGATTGATGATCTGTCCGCCCCGGCTCCGTGCTGGCGCCGGGGCGGATGGTCAGGCAGGATGCTGGCGGCCTTTGTCGAACCTTTCGCTTAGTGATTCATCGAGCCATTCAGCGGGGGCGCTGTGCTTGAGCTGATCGTCATTTCAACGCTCAACGGCGTTCTGTTCGGGATGCTGCTGTTCCTCTTGTCCAGCGGGCTGACCGTGATTTTCAGCATGATGGGCGTGCTGAATTTCGCCCATGCCAGCTTCTATATGCTCGGCGCCTTCTTCGGCTATCAGCTCACAAAATGGATCGGCTTCTGGCCCGCTCTCGTGCTGGCGCCGCTTCTGGTCGGCGCTGTCGGCATGGCGGTCGAGCGCTACGGCCTGCGCAACACCCACAAGCACGGGCACGTCGCCGAACTGCTGCTGACCTTCGGGCTGGCTTTCGCGATCGAGGAAATTGTCTCGATGATCTGGGGCAAGAGCCCGGTGGACTATCGCGTTCCCACCGCGCTCGATTTCCCGGCCTTCACCGTGTTCTCGACGAACTATCCCGCCTACAAGATCTTCATGCTGGCGGTGTCGGTCGCAATCTTCGTGGCGCTTTTGATCGCGCTGAAGAGAACGCGCGTCGGCCTCATCGTGCAGGCCGCGCTGACCTATCCGAGCATGGTCGGTCATCTCGGCCACAATGTCGGGCGCGTGTTCATGCTGGTGTTCGGCGTCGGCAGTGCGCTTGCGGGCCTTGCCGGTGTCATCGCCGGTCCGTCGCTGGTGACGCAGTCCGACATGGCCGCGTTTCTCGGCCCGATCCTGTTTGTGGTGATCGTGTTCGGCGGGCTCGGCTCGTTGCCCGGCGCCTTCATCGCCTCGCTGCTGATCGGGCTGATCCAGACCTTTGCGGTTGCCCTCAACGGTTCGCTGGCAAGCGTATTCGGGCCGCTCGATCCGAGCCTCGGGCCGTCGGTGCTGACCGACGTCTGGAATGTCACGATCGCACAGATCGCGCCGATCCTGCCCTATGTGTTGCTCGTGCTGATCCTGATCGTCCGCCCGATGGGCCTGCTTGGGACGCGTGAGACATGAGCGAGGTCACCGCAGCCCATGAGGTGAAGGAGCGGTCGGAGGGTCGCGTCCTTTTCTACGCGACCTGGCTGATCGCTGCGATCGCGCTCATTCTGTTGCCGCTGATCTTCTCCTCAGGCGGCTCCTTGACGTCGTTCAGCCTGATCGGCATCGCCATCATCTTCGCGCTCTCCTACAACATCCTGCTCGGCCAGACCGGGCTGCTGTCGTTCGGACACGCGGTTCACTATGGGCTCGGCGGCTTTCTTGCCGTCCATGTCATGAACGCCGTCGCAAACCACGACTGGCCGATCCCGCTGCCATTCATTCCGTTGGCCGGCGGCATCGGCGGGCTTGCTTTTGCGATCCTGGTCGGCTGGGTCATGACCAAGCGCGCGGGAACCGCGTTTGCGATGATCTCGCTCGGCATCGGCGAACTGGTCGCGTCATCCTCGCTGATCCTGCGCAGCGTGTTCGGCGGCGAATCCGGTATCACAACCGATCGCACCGCCTTGCCGCATATGTTCAGCTGGACCTTCGGACCCCAGCGCCAGGTCTATTACCTGATCGCGTTCTGGGTGATGGTGTCGGCAATCGCGATGTATGCGCTGACCCGCACCCCGCTCGGGCGCATCTGCAATGCGGTGCGCGACAATCCGGAACGCGTCGAGTTCATCGGCTACGATCCTCACGTCGTCCGCTATTTCGCTTATGGATTTGCCGGCTTCTTCGCCGGTGTCGCCGGCGGTCTCACCGCCATCAATTTCGAGATCGCCAACGCCGCCTATCTGGGCGCGACGCAGTCGGGCCTCGTGCTGTTTGCCGCCTTCATCGGCGGCACGGCCTATTTCTTCGGACCGATCCTCGGCGCCATCCTCGTCACCTACCTGCAGCTTGGACTGACCAATGTCACCACGGTCTGGCAGCTCTACTTCGGCATCATCTTCATCGGCATCGTGATGTTCGCGCCGGGCGGCATCGCGCGGCTTCTGATGATGCACCGGCCGCTGATCCGGGCCGGATCCTGGCTCTCGGTAATCCCGTCTTACCTCGTCGCAGCGCTGCCGACGCTGGCGCTGGCGCTCGGCGTCATCCTCGCAATCGAAACGGTTGCCCACTACACCACGACCGGGAGCGAGGGCAACGTCATCAACCTCGTCGGCATACCGTTCAATGCGACCGCGCCAACGACCTGGCTGGCCGCGGCCGTCCTCGTCATCGGCGGCTTCCTGATTGCGCGCATTACCTGGCGGCGTGTCGTGGAAGCCTGGGACCGCGCCGCCGGCGTTGCCCGCGACCGGGGATATCTCGCATGACCGCCGCCATCGAAATCAAAGATGTGCAGAAGAGCTTTGGCAATGTGCACATCATCCGCGATCTCAACCTGAGTATCGCCAAGGGTGAGCGCCATGCCGTCATCGGCCCCAACGGCGCCGGCAAGTCGACGACATTCAATTTGATCAGCGGTCACATCAAGCCGAGTTCGGGCGAAATCCGGTTGAACGGCGACGTCATTTCGGGCTTGCGGCCGTTCGAAATCAACCGCCGCGGACTGTCGCGCTCGTTCCAGGTCACCAACGTCTTTGCAAAGATGACGGTGTGGGAAAACGTCCGCTGCGCCGTGCTGTGGGCGACCGGCCACCGCTACGCCTTCTGGAAGAATGTCGATCATCTGCCGGAGGTGAAGCGGCGCACCGCCGAAATTCTCGACCACATCCATCTCAGTCACCGCCGCGACGTACCGGCGGGCCTTCTGACCTATGCCGAGCAGCGCGAACTCGAGATCGGCATCACGATCGCCGGTGGCGCCAGCGTCATCATGCTGGACGAGCCGACAGCGGGCATGAGCCATGCCGAGACCGACCGCGCCGTCGCGCTGATCCGCCGCCTGACTGAGGGGCGCACGCTCGTGATCGTCGAGCACGACATGAGCGTGGTGTTCGGCCTCGCTGACCGCATTTCCGTTCTGGTCTATGGGCAGATCATCGCCTCCGGCACGCCACAGGAAATCCGCGGCAACCGGAAGGTCAAGGAAGCCTATCTCGGCGAGGAGGCTCACTGATGCTGGAGGTCCGCGATCTTCACGCCTATTACGGCAAGAGCCACATCCTGCAGGGCGTCAATCTGGATATCGCCGCCGGTGAGGTTGTGAGCCTGCTTGGGCGCAATGGCGTCGGCCGGTCCACCACCGTGAAGGCGATCATGGGCGAGGTCGCCCCGCAAGGCACGATCCGCTTCAAGGGTCAGGATATCGCGGGCTTGCCGAACTACAAGATCGCCCGCTGCGGTCTCGGTTACGTACCGGAGCATCGCGACATCTTTCCGGGGCTCACCGTACGCCAGAACCTTCTGCTCGGCATCAAGGACGTGCGCCGTCCCGGCAAATGGCGCATCGAAGGCATGCTGGAGATGTTTCCGAACCTCGCGGCCCGCGCCGATACGCCGGCGGAAGTCCTGTCTGGCGGCGAGAAGCAGATGCTGACGGTTTGCCGGACCCTGATGGGCGATCCCGAACTGATCATGATCGACGAGCCGACCGAAGGACTGGCGCCGCTGATCGTCCAACAAGTCGGCGATCTCATCGCGAAAATCGCTGAAGCCGGCGTTTCGATCCTGCTCGTCGAGCAGAAGCTGTCGATTGCGCTGCGCATCTCGCATCGCGTCTACGTCATGGGACATGGCCGGATCGTGTTCGAAGGCACGCCCGACCAGCTCAGAGCCAATGACGCCGTTCGCAAGGAATGGCTTGAGGTGTGAACGGTCGCGATCGTGGCGTTGCGCGGGCGGCCGTCGTTACTTGGTCCCGAACATCCGATCGCCGGCGTCGCCGAGGCCTGGCACGATGTAGCCGTGGTCGTTCAGGTAATCGTCGACCGCGGCGGTCCATATCGGAATCGCACCGTGAACCTCCCGAAAATGTGCGATGCCTTCGGGCGCAGCGAGTAGGCATACAAAGCGAATATCCTTCGCGCCACGGGCCTTCAGCAGTGACGCGGCCGCGCAAGCGGAATTTCCGGTTGCCAGCATCGGGTCCATCATGATGACCGTCCGGTCCGACATGTCCTGCGGCGCCTTGAAATAATATTCGACCGCTTCGAGCGATTGCGGGTCGCGATAAAGGCCGATATGTGCGATGCGCGCGGAAGGGACCAGCGCGAGCATGCCGTCGAGAAAGCCGATGCCGGCGCGAAGGATCGGCGCGAAAGTCAGTTTCTTTCCGGCAATTCGCCGCGCCTTCATCGGCGTGAGCGGCGTCTCGATCTCGACCGTTTCGAGCGGAAGGTCGCGCGTCACCTCATAGCCGAGCAGCATGCCGATTTCGTTGACGAGGTCTCGAAAGCCGCTGGTCGAGCGATCCTTTTCGCGGAGCAGCGTCAGCTTGTGCTGAACCAGCGGATGATTGACGATATGCAGGTTGTCGGAAGACATGGGCTTGAGTTCTCAAAAGGACGCTCACCACAACTATAGCCAAGCTGACGAGGGGATCGCTGCGCGGATTGGCTTCGAAGCCTGCCTGAAATTTGAGATAGAAGCCCAATCTTTGGGCAGTTGTTTCGATGCTGACGCCTTTTCGAGCGCTCCAGACGCCCGGTCAAACGCCTGTCTCGTCAACCGATGGCGAACCGCCCAATCCGGATCGACACGGAATTGGCGGTCGGTGTTGCCGACCTCAAACAACCCCGATTTCCGCCCGTTCTGGCACATCCGTTGCATTCTTTTCCGCAAATAACTCATTGCGACTGATGGCGGATGGCGGGCAAGGCTGCAGCGTTAGAGCTGGTTCAGGTGACGAAAATCTACGGCAACGTCACTGCCGTCGACGCCATCAACTTGAAGATTCCGGAAGGTTCATACTGTTGCCTGCTTGGACCATCCGGCTGCGGCAAGACATCGACCTTGCGGATGATCGCAGGTCATGAGTCAGTTTCGTCCGGCGACATCATTGTAGGCCCGCGCAACGTGACCGATCTGCCGCCGGCAGCCCGCAGCACCGCGATGATGTTTCAATCCTATGCGTTGTTTCCGCATTTGTCGGTGCTCGACAATGTTGCGTTCGCGCTGAAGATGCGGGGCGTCGCGAAGGCCGAGCGCCACGCTGAAGCGACGAAGCTGCTTGAACTCGTGGACATGCAGGGCTACGCGGCGCGGCTGCCGCCGCAGCTTTCGGGTGGCCAGCAGCAGCGCGTCGCGCTGGCGCGTGCCCTGATCACGTCGCCGCAGATTTTGTTGCTGGACGAGCCGCTGTCCGCGCTCGATCCGTTTTTGCGGCTGCGCATGCGAACCGAATTGAAGCGGCTGCAACGCGAGCTCGGAATCTCCTTCATTCACGTCACCCACAGCCAGGATGAGGCAATGGCGCTCGCCGACATCGTGGTCCTGATGAATGCCGGCAAGATCGAGCAGCAGGACGCGCCCCGGGACATCTTCAACCATCCCAAAACCGAATTCACAGCGAAGTTCATCGGCGGCCATGCCGTGATCGCTGTCGGAGGCGATACGTATGCGGTCCGCAACGACCGCCTGATTTTGAAACGGCCAGGCGATGCGACGAGCGGTCCCGCGATCATGGGCATCGTCCGAGAAGTCGAATATCAGGGCACTTACGTCCGCGTCGCCATCTCGGCTGATAGCGGAGCCGATATCTCGGCCCAGCTCACCGAAGATCAATATGACCGCGCCAACTACACGCCGGGCGAGCGGGTGATCGCCACCTGGGATCCGGCGCAGGCGAGTCTTCTCGGGACGACGCGCAGTTCTGTAACCGTCCGTTCGCCTGAACCGGCGATCTGACATCTTTGGAGATGATCATGAGCAATTTGTCGAAAACCATGAACAGGAGTGTCAGCCGACGCGCCATGCTGAAGGGCGCCGCCGGAGCGGTGGGCCTTGCCGCTGGGTCGGGCGCCATCACCGGCTTTCCCTATGTGAAGTCGGCCGAGCCGAAGGTCCTGCGTTATCTCGGCACCGCCGTGAACGAAGGCGACGACATCGCCAAGAAATGCCTGGCCGACACCGGCATCAAGATCGAGTACATCACGGTGACCACCGATGACGTCACCAAGCGCGTCGTGACCCAGCCGAATTCGTTCGACGTGCTCGACACGGAATACTTCGCGCTGAAGAAACTGATTCCGTCGGGCAACATCCTGGCGCTCGACGCCAAGAAGATCAAAGAATTCGACAACATCACGCCGGTGTTCACCAAGGGTGAGCTGCCGAACGGCAAGAAGATCGGCGGGCAGGGCACCGCGCCGTGGAAGGTGCTGTATCTCGAAGGCGCCAACTCGAAGAGGTTCGCGACCAAGCCGACCGAATTCATCACGCTGATTCCAACCACCTATAACGCGGACACGCTCGGCATCCGCCCCGATCTGATCAAGCGTCCGATCTCGTCCTGGGCCGAACTGCTCAATCCCGAATTCAAGGGCAAGGCCGCGATCCTCAACATTCCGTCGATCGGCATCATGGATGCGGCGCTGGTGGTAGAGGCCACCGGCCAGCACAAGTACGCCGACAAGGGCAACATGACCAAGCCCGAGATCGACCTCACCATCAAGTTGATGACCGAGGCCAAGAAAGCCGGCCAGTTCCGCGCCTTCTGGAAGGATTTCAACGAGTCCGTCAATCTGATGGCCTCGGGCGAAACCATCATCCAATCGATGTGGTCGCCGGCGGTGACGAAGGTGCGCTCAATGGGCATCCCCTGCACCTACCAACCACTCAAGGAAGGCTATCGCTCCTGGGCTTCGGGCTTCTGCGTATCCAAGGCAGCCACGGGGCAAAAGCTCGAATGGGCCTACGAATTCGTCAACTGGTTCCTGTCGGGCTGGGCCGGCGCGTACCTCAATCGCCAGGGCTACTATTCAGCGGTTCTCTCGACCGCCAAGGCCAACATGAGCGCCGACGAATGGGGCTTCTGGATGGAAGGCAAGACAGCGGTCAGCGACATCAAGGCGCCGGACGGCACCGTTCTCGAGAAGGCCGGCTCCAAACGCGACGGGGGCTCTTACGACGACCGCATGGGCTCCGTCGTCTGCTGGAATGCGATCATGGACGAAAACGACTACATGGTCCGCAAGTGGAATGAGTTCATCGCCGCTTGATGCGATGACGGCCTGCCGCGCTGAGGCGCGGCAGGCCTTTTTTTCGACCGATCTCACACTCGATCCCGCAACGCTTGATCCATGACGCAAGACCGCAAATCCTTAGCCGCATGGCTGCAAGCCGCGCCGATGATGCTGGTCTTTGCGATATTCTTTCTTTTGCCGCTGGTGTTCGTCGTCATCGTCAGCGCATGGGATTACAATGAATACGAAATGCTTCCGGCCTTCAGCCTGCGCGGCTACACGGACACGTTCGAAGGCTGCATCGCCGATCTGCCCGAGCTCTGCACGATCCTGAAGACCTATCTGAAGACGCTCGAATTGTGCGTTCTGACGTGGGTTCTGACGCTGCTCATTGGCTTTACGGTCGCTTATTTTCTCGCTTTCCATGTCCGTTCGAAAACCTGGCAAATCGTACTGACGCTGATCTGCACCATCCCGTTCTGGACCTCGAATGTGATCCGCATGATCGCGTGGATTCCGCTGTTGGGACGCAATGGCCTGGTCAACAAGGGCCTGATGGGCATGGGACTGATCCGCCAGCCGCTGGAGTGGCTGTTGTTCTCCGAATTCTCGGTTGTGCTGGCGCTGGTCCACCTGTTCACATTCTTCATGGTCGTGCCGATCTTCAACTCGATGATCCGCATCGACAAACGGCTGATCGAAGCCGCCTACGATGCCGGCGCCAGCGGATGGCAGACGCTTACGAATATCGTGATCCCGCTGGCAAAGCCCGGTATCGTCATCGGGTCGATTTTCGTCATCACCATCGTGATGGGGGACTTCGTCACCGTCGGCGTGATGGGCGGGCAGCAGATCGCATCCGCCGGCAAGATCATCGAGACGCGGCTCAATGCCTTGCAATTCCCGGCTGCTGCGGCCAATGCGGTCATCCTGCTCGGCATCACCATCCTGATCATTTCCTCGCTGACGCGGATCGTCGATATCCGCAAGGAGCTGTGAGCGATGGGCGACAAGCGGCCGCGATCGTTCTACTTCCTGGCGCTGTTCTTTGCCGCCTATGTCCTGTTCCTGTACGGGCCGATGTTCGCGATCTACATCCTGTCGTTTCAGGGACCCGATGGCGGCCTGACGTTTCCCATGAACGGCGTCTCGCTCGTCTGGTTCGATCGCGTGTTTACCGGCGGCGGCATCGTCAATATCGGCGCGGCGTTCAAGCGCTCGCTCGAACTCGGCGCCGTCGTCATGGTGCTGACGGTCCTGCTCTCGGTGTCGGCCGGCATGGCATTCCGCAGGTCGTTCCGCGGCGCGACGGTGCTGTTCTACGTCGCGATCGCGAGCCTGATCATGCCGTCGATCATCACTTCGCTCGGCATTGGGCTCGAATTCCGCTTGCTGGACGATTTCGTCAACGGCCTCGGCGTCGAGGGATGGACCACCGGCATGGGGCTGTTCACATCCGGTCTCGGCGCTCACATGACCTGGACTTTGCCGTTCGGGCTGTTGATCATGTTTGCGATCTTCAATCGGTTCGATGGCCGGCTTGAGGAAGCCGCGCGCGATCTCGGCGCAACGCCCTGGCAGACATTCCGTTACGTCGTGCTGCCGATCATCCTGCCGTCGGTCGTCGGCATCGGTCTTTTCGGCTTCACCTTGTCGTGGGACGAACTCGCCCGTTCCAGCCAGGCCATCGGCTCGGTCAATACGCTGCCGCTGGAATTGCAGGGTCTCACCACGACCGTCACCAAGCCGGACATCTATGCGCTCGGCACCCTGACCAGCGCGGTGTCGTTCCTGGTAATCTTCACGGCGCTAATCGTTATTCTGCTCTTGCAGGCGCGGCAGCGGCGCCACGGCTCGGATGCGGGGAAGGGGATGGTCTAGAATGCACCCAATGCGCATTCTCATCGTCAATCCGAACACGACCGTTGCCATGACCGAAAAAATCGGCGCGGCTGCGCGCGCGGTCGCCTCATCGGGCACGGAGATTATCGCCGTCAATCCCGCTGATGGACCGGTATCGATCGAAGGTTATTACGACGAAGCGTTTTCCGCGCCCGGTCTGCTGGCGGAAATCGCCAGGGGCGAAGCGGAAGGCGTGTCCGCACACGTCATCGCCTGTTTCGACGACACCGCACTGGAAGCCGCGAGAAGCCTCGCGGTGGCGCCGGTCATCGGGATCGGCGAGGCCGCATTCCACATGGCCACCATGGTGGCCTACCGTTTCGCCGTGGTCACGACGCTGTCGCGCTCGATCGCGGCCATTGAAACCAATTTGCTGAAATACGGGCTCGCCGGCCGCTGCGCCAAGGTCCGTGCCTGCGAAGTGCCCGTGCTGGCGCTGGACGACCCAGCGTCCGATGCGTCGGCACAAATCAGCGCCGAGATTGAACGCGCCAAGCGCGACGACCGGGCGGAAGCCATCGTGCTCGGCTGCGCCGGCATGGCAGATCTCGCTGCGCGCCTGACCGAGCAGCACGGCCTGCCGGTGATCGACGGCGTCACCAGCGCCGTCAAGCTCGCGGAGGCGTGCAGCGTGCTCAACTTGAAGACCTCGAAGATCGGCGCCTACGCCGCGCCGCGGCCGAAGCCCTATCTCGGCGCTTTTGCCTCGTTCGCGCCTCGGCAAGCGAGAGCCGTTGACCCAGGAAAGGAGTAACTCAATGGCACCGCGTACAATGTCGGTCGACGTGATCCGGATTTCGACCAAGGGGCCCGGCGACGTCTCGGGTCTGGTTCAGTTGATCGAAGCCGGCCATATCGATCCGGCGTCGATCCTGGCGATCCTCGGCAAAACAGAAGGCAATGGCGGGGTTAATGATTTCACCCGCGAATATGCGACGTCGGCGCTGTCGGTCGCGCTGGCGCCTTGCCTTGCGCTGACGCCTCGGGGCGTCGAGGAGCGGATCGCCTTCGTCATGTCGGGCGGAACGGAAGGCGTGCTCAGTCCGCATATCACAGTGTTCACACGCAAGATGTCGGACGACAACGGAGATCGGCAGAAGCTCGGAGGCAAGCGGCTGAGTATCGGAATTGCGCAAACACGCGACTTCCGCCCCGAAGAGATCGGACGAGCAGTCCAGGTCAGCGAGACGGCGAACGCCGTGCGCTCCGCCATGGCTGACGCCGGCATCGACGATCCCGCCGATGTGCATTTCGTGCAGATCAAATGCCCGCTGTTGACGAGTGACCGCATTGAGGACGCCCACGGCAGGGGGCAGAAGACCGTCACCTACAGCGCGTACGGATCGATGGGTTATTCGCGCGGGGCCTCTGCGCTCGGCATTGCCGTTGCGCTCGGCGAGATCAAGGACGAGATCGGAGACAACCACGTTCTCAAAAACTATGATCTGTTTTCGTCGGTCGCTTCGACCTCTTCAGGCATCGAACTGATGCACAACGTCGTGATCGTCATGGGCAATTCGCACCACGCGACAAGTGCTTTCACGATCGGTCATGCCGTGATGCGTGATGCGATCGATTATGTTGCTGTTATTGAAGCGTTGAAAAGCGTCGGCCTCGAACCGCAATCGGGTGCAGGCGCGCCAGACCGGCTGGTAAACATCTTCGCCAAAGCGGAGGCCTCTCCCGACGGCACCGTGCGCGGCCTGCGTCACACCATGCTCGAGGACACCGACATCAGCGCCACGCGCCACGCGCGCGCGGCCGTCGGCGGATTGATCAGCGGCCTGGCTGGGACTTGCGCCGTCTACGTCTCCGGCGGTGCAGAGCACCAGGGTCCGCCCGGAGGTGGACCGATCGCGGTCATTGCACGCGCCTGACTTCCGTCAGAAGAACCGCAGGCTGGCCACGCTGTCTTATCGGCAGCGCGGCCGTGGCCGGTCGGCTAGATCCAGGTAGCGCCGATATCGATGCCGAATGCCATCAGGCAAAGCGACGTCAGCAAACCAGCACAGCAAAACAGAGCGATCGTTTTGAGCGAATGATCGTGAGTGTCTTCAACTGATTCGGTCGTGGCAATCGCGGCGATAGAGAAATCCGTCATAACACCCCCCCTGAAATCTTTTCTAATACAGCGGTTGTAGGCCGAAGACGTTGACGGGCGATTGCTTGGCATCGCCATTTTAGTTTGATCGTTATTATTTCGGAAAAATCGACACAAATACCCGATGCGGCCGGCGTCGGTGGCTCGGCCGCGGTGTTCGGATCGGTACTCTTAGGGAATTCTTAGAATCGTTTGGTTAACAATGCGCTTCCATTTTTGATCCGGACGAATACTTGGGAGATCCTTTCGTGCTTGCCAGATTTTCTATCAGCGCGAAGCTTTTTGCGATCGTCGTTTTTCTGTCCCTGATGATTGTGGCCATTGGCGGCTTTGCATTCCTGCAAATGCGCGCGATCGACGCTTCCGCTCAGGAGATCCAGGCGCATTGGCTGCCGAGCGTCCGCTGGATCGGCGAGATGCGCGTGCAGTCGGCGCGGTTTCGCGGCGTCCTGCGCGATCATCTCACAGTGACGGATGCGGAACGCGCCGACGTTGACCGCAATCTTGCGGCTCGCAGAGGCGATTACGAAAAGGCTGCGAAAGCCTATCGCCAGTTGATCGCCTCGCCCACAGAGCGCGACCTCGCCGGCCAGCTCGAGGGGCATTGGCAGGAATTCCTCGCTGCCGCGGAGCAGGTGCGCGCGCATGCCGGCAAGGGCGATCTTGCCGCCGCCAGGCAGATCAATGCAGAAAAGGTGGTCCCGGTCGGCCGCGCGATGGACAAGTCGCTCGCCGAGCTCGTGGAGTTGAACGACAAGGGCGCCGAAGCAGCGGGCCAGAGCGCCGAGGGGACCTATTGGCGCGCTATTTACCTGATGAGTGCGATCCTCTTTTGCGTGCTGGCTGTCGGAATCGGCGCGGCGAGCTACGTCTCGCACGATATCCGGCGCGGCATCGGCTCGATCCTGACGCCAATGGGCCGGCTGGTTGACGGCGAATTGTCGGCCGAGATCCCTCACCAGGGCGAGGCGACCGAAATCGGCCGCATCGCGACTGCCCTGCAGGCTTTCAAGGAGGCGCTCGTCGCCAAGAAGGCGTCCGATGAGGCCGCGAATGCGGAGAAAGCCGTCAATCTGGCGCGCGCCCAACGCATCAGCTCCGCCACGGCAGAGTTCGAAGCGATGATCAGCGAGCTCGTCGGCTCGCTGGCATCGTCGTCGACCGAGCTTGAAGCGTCCGCGACGACGCTGACGTCGACCGCCGACCACGCGCAGGAGTTGGCGACAAAGGTCGCCGGCGCGTCCGAGGAGGCCTCGACCAATGTGCAGTCGGTCGCCTCGGCGACCGAGGAACTGAGCTCGTCCATCAACGAGATCAGCCGCCAGGTTCAGGAATCCGCCCGGATGGCGATGGCCGCCGTCGATGAGGCCAGCAAGACCAACGACCGCGTCGGGGAGCTGGCGAAGGCCGCATCCCGGATCGGCGACGTCGTCGAATTGATCAATGCGATTGCGGGCCAGACCAACCTGCTTGCCTTGAATGCGACCATCGAAGCCGCGCGTGCCGGCGAGGCGGGGCGCGGCTTTGCGGTCGTTGCGTCCGAGGTCAAGGCGCTGGCGGAGCAAACCGCGAAGGCAACCAGTGAGATTGGCCAGCAGATCGTCGACATCCAGTCTGCCACACAGGATTCGGTCGGTGCGATCAAGGAAATCGGCGGATCGATCGAAAAGCTGTCGGAAATATCCTCCGCGATCGCGGCCGCAGTGGAAGAGCAGGGCGCAGCGACCCAGGAGATTTCACGCAACGTGCAGCAGGCGGCCCAGGGGACCCATGATGTTTCGTCGCACATCACCGATGTGCAGCGCGGCGCCAGTGAGACCGGTCTTGCCTCGTCCCAGGTTCTTTCGGCCGCGCAGATGCTCGCCGCCGAGAGCGTGCGACTGAAAACAGAGGTGGAGGCCTTCCTGAGTACGGTGCGCGCGGCCTGATCGCGTTGCCGCTGAAGGTTATCAGCGCGGCGGCCGTCGTTGCTTCAGCGCATGGCGGCGCGCGGTGCGTGTCGCGCGCGGGCGAATGCGGCTGACGGCCGCGCGTTTCGGCTTTGCCGCTTTCGGCCCGCGCGCCATCTCCATCAACATTCGCAAGGCTTCGACCACCGAGCGCTGACGCACGGCGCTGCGGCCGATCGCGCCAAAGCGGCATTCGTGGGTCGTGATGCGCCCGTCACGTGCGGCGACCGCGAAATGGACGAGCCCGACCGGTTTGCCCGGCACCGCGCCGCCAGGCCCCGCGATGCCTGTGATGGAGACCGCGAGATCGACGCCGGCCCGCTCCAGCGCGCCGACCGCCATTTGCGTGGCGGTTTCCTTGCTGACGGCGCCGAAGGTCGCGAGCGTATCGGTCTCCACGCCCAGCATCGCGTGCTTGGCGTCGTTGGAATAGGTGACGAAGCCGCGATCGATCACATCGGATGAGCCGGGAATATCGGTCAGCGCGCCGGCGACAAGCCCCCCGGTGCAGGACTCGGCCGTGGCAATGGTCAGCTTGCGGCTGCGGCAGAGGTCGAGCAGGGAGCGGGCGAGGGTGACCGTGGAGCCGATTTGACGTTCGCTAGCCATTTGCCGCGTTTCCTTATGCGAAGGTCAAATCGAAGGCTCCACGAGAATCTTTATTTGCTAGTGGTCCTTTGATTCTGACACTCGCAAAAGTGCCTCCGCAACGGGGTGCGAATGTCAGAATCGGACCACTAGTGGAGCTGATTTGACGTTCGCCAGCCATCTGCCCCCCGTTTTCCTCAACTCGCCTAGATCGAGACGGGGCCCTTGTCATCCCAGGGCAGGCGGACGGTCGCGCAGGCGGTGGCCGCAATGCCTTCCTCACGGCCGGTAAAGCCGAGCCGTTCACTGGTGGTCGCCTTCACGGCGACGCGCGAGATATCGAGCCCGGTGATCTCGGCGATTCGGGCCCGCATCTGGTCGCGCAGGGGGCCGATCTTCGGTCGCTCGCAGATCAGCGTGACTTCGAGATTGGCAATACGTCCGCCGCGCGCGGTGACGCGCTCGACCGCGTATTTGAGGAATTTGTCGGACGCCGCGCCCTTCCACTTCATGTCGCTGGGCGGAAAGTGCGAGCCGATATCGCCGTCCGCAAGCGCGCCGAGGATCGCATCGACCAGCGCATGCAGGCCGACGTCACCGTCGGAATGGGCGAGGAAACCTCGCGTGTGCGGCACGCGGATGCCGCAGATCATCAGGTGATCGCCGTCACCGAAGGCGTGGACGTCATAGCCGGTGCCGCTCCTGACATCGCCGAGCAGGCTTGCCAGCCGCGCTTCCTCGCGCACGAAATCTTCCGGTGTCGTGAGTTTCATGTTCGCAGCTTCGCCTTCAAACGTCGCAACCGTCAATCCCACCCATTCGGCCAGCGCCGCATCGTCGGTGAAATCGTCGCGCCCGTCGCGGGCGGCGCGCCGGTGCGCTTCGAGGATGGTGTCGAAGTGGAAGGATTGCGGAGTCTGCGCGATTCGCAAGCGTGCCCGCTCCGGCGTTGCTTCAATGCGGCCACCGCCGTCCACCAGCTTGATCGTATCGGCGACTGATATCGCGGGGATCGCGGCACCGGTCGCCGAAGCCGCATCGATCGCGCGCGAAATCAGACCTTCCGACACGAAGGGCCGCGCCGCATCGTGGATCAGCACGATGTCGGGCTTTTCGGTGGCCAGCGCCTCGAGCCCAGCATGCACCGAGGCCTGGCGCGTCGCGCCGCCCTTGACGGGAGGCGCGTGGCGCAAGCCCCGGACCGCGTCGTTGAAGGCAGCGGCATCGTCCGGATTCACCACCGGCTGCACGACGGATACTTGCGGATGCAAGCTGAACGGCGCCATCGCCCGGTAAATCACCGGCTGCCCGCCGATCGCGCGATATTGCTTCGGGCCGCCCGTGCCGGCGCGAAGGCCGCGGCCTGCGGCAACGAGGATGGCGGCTGTCCGCGGCGGATTCGGCATGGATTTGGCTATCGATCGGATCGGAAAGGAACGGATAAGGGTTGGAGCCAGCCCTTATCATGCTGATGCCTGGAAGACAGAGCTAATCCTGGGCCTTGGACAAAAAACGATGCAATGCTGCAGTGCACTTGCAAGATTTACCGAACTGTCTAAAGTGTAGGCATGCAACTTGACTGCACAAGAATTGTGCTACAG
Source organism: Bradyrhizobium sp. (assembly GCF_035652035.1). Classification (GTDB taxonomy): domain Bacteria; phylum Pseudomonadota; class Alphaproteobacteria; order Rhizobiales; family Xanthobacteraceae; genus Bradyrhizobium. The sequence continues at coordinate 2,858 of NZ_DASREO010000043.1, read as the reverse complement.
AATAGATTCTGGCGGGTAACGGCACCCGTCCTGCATTAAGAGAAATCCGTGAGCAGGCTCGACCTTTTGCGTCCTAACCCATTGAAAATAGGTGGTATTGAGGTCGCGAACCGGGTTTTTCTGGCGCCCATGTCGGGCGTCACCGATGCACCGTTTCGACGTTTGGTTGCACAGCTCGGCGCCGGACTGGTCGTTTCCGAGATGACCGCGAGCGACGATCTGGTCAACGGCAAGCCGATGTCGCAGCTACGATGCGAGGCGGCCGGGATCGGTCCCCACGTCGTGCAACTCGCCGGCTGCGAAGCCAGATGGATGGCGGAAGGGGCACGGATGGCGGAGGCCGCCGGCGCCGACGTTATCGACATCAATATGGGCTGCCCGGCGCGGCACGTCACCGGCGGGCAATCCGGCTCGGCCTTGATGCGCGATCTCGATCACGCGGTTCGCCTGATCGAGGCGACCGTCGGCGCGGTGAGCGTGCCGGTGACGCTGAAGATGCGGCTCGGCTGGGACGAGCGATCGCTGAATGCGCCGGAACTGGCGCGCCGCGCCGAAGCTTCCGGCGTGCAACTGATTTCCGTTCATGGCCGCACACGCTGCCAGTTCTACAAGGGCGAGGCTGACTGGCGCGCGGTGCGAGCCGTGAAGCACGCGATCAAGATTCCGCTCGTCGTCAACGGCGACATCACGTCATTCGAAAAAGCGGTCGCTGCGCTCGAAGCCTCCGGCGCCGATGCTGTGATGGTCGGACGCGGCGCGCAGGGCCAGCCCTGGCTGCCCGGTCAGATCGGCCGCCGGCTCGAGACCGGCGCCATTGAGACCGCGCCGTCGCTCAAGGAACAGCTCTCGCACATCCGTAACCTCTACGACGAGATTTGCGATCACTACGGTCTGCGCATCGGCCTGCGCCATGCGCGCAAACATCTCGGCTGGGCGCTCGAGGTCGCGGCTACCTGCGCCTGCGCGCCGGCCGCCGTGCTGAAGAACTGGCGCGGAAAGATCCTGACTGCGGACGATCCGCGTCTCGTTCACCGGTCGCTGGATGACGCCTTCGACGATTTCGCGTGGGAAGCCGCCGCATGAGCTCCACCGCCGAACATCGCCGGCCGATGCCGTCAGTCTCGGAAGTCATTCTCAATGCGCTGCCGAACCCGGTGCTGCTGGTCGGTCCGGATGGCCGGATCGTCGATGCCAACATGGCGGCTGAATCGTTTTTCGAGATCTCCGCGCAGTTTCTGCAGCGGCATTCGCTCAAGGACCTGGTGCCGTTCGGCAGCCCCTTGCTCGCCTTGATCGACCAGGTTCGCTCCTCAAGCTCGCCGGTCTATGAATACAAGGTCGATCTCGGCACGCCGCGCATGGGAGGCGACCGCCAGGTCGACCTTCACGTCGCGCCCGTCACCGAGCGTCCTGGCCATATCGTCGTGATGCTCCAGGAGCGCAGCATTGCCGACAAGATGGACCGGCAATTGACGCATCGAAGCGCCGCGCGCTCGGTGATCGCGCTCGCCGCGATGCTGGCGCATGAGATCAAGAACCCGCTCTCCGGCATCCGCGGCGCGGCGCAATTGCTCGAACAGGCGGCTTCGCCGGAAGACCGCACGCTGACGCGCCTGATCTGCGACGAAGCCGATCGCATCGTCACGCTGGTCGACCGCATGGAAGTGTTCGGCGACGACCGCCCCGTCGCTCGCGGTCCGGTCAACATCCACTCGGTGCTCGATCACGTCAAACGGCTGGCGCAATCGGGCTTTGCGCGCAACGTCCGCTTTGTCGAGGAATACGATCCTTCGCTGCCGCCGGTGCTCGCCAACCAGGATCAACTGATCCAGGTGTTTCTCAATCTCGTGAAAAACGCCGCCGAAGCCACTGCCGAGCTCGGCAACGAGGCGGAAATCCAGTTGACGACCGCGTTCCGTCCGGGCGTACGGCTGTCGGTGCCGGGCAAGAAATCGCGCGTCTCGCTGCCGCTTGAATTCTGCGTGCGCGACAACGGCCCCGGGGTGCCGGACGATCTGTTGCCGAACCTGTTCGATCCGTTTGTCACGACCAAGCCGACCGGAAGCGGGCTCGGTCTGGCGCTCGTCGCCAAGATCGTCGGCGACCACGGCGGCATCATCGAGTGCGAGTCTCAACCAAGAAAAACAACCTTCCGTGTGCTGTTGCCCATGTTCAATCCAGCCAAGAAACTTGACCCAAGTGACCGCGATGACGTTGCCGGGACGCTCGCCTCACAGAACACAAGATGAGACATAACGATGCCCGCAGGTAGCATTCTCGTAGCCGATGACGACACCGCCATCCGCACCGTTCTCAACCAGGCGCTGTCGCGCGCCGGATATGAGGTGCGGTTGACCGGAAACGCTGCGACGCTGTGGCGCTGGGTGAGCCAGGGCGAGGGCGATCTCGTCATCACTGACGTCGTGATGCCCGACGAAAACGCCTTCGACCTGTTGCCGCGGATCAAGAAGATGCGGCCGAACCTGCCGGTCATCGTCATGAGCGCGCAGAACACGTTCATGACCGCGATCCGCGCCTCCGAGCGGGGCGCTTACGAATATCTGCCGAAACCTTTCGACCTGAAGGAATTGATCGCGATCGTCGGCCGCGCGCTGGCCGAGCCGAAGGAGCGGGTGGCGAGCACGCCTGACGATGCCGAGTTCGACTCGATCCCGCTGGTTGGCCGCTCGCCGGCGATGCAGGAAATCTATCGCGTGCTGGCGCGTCTGATGCAGACGGACCTGACGGTGATGATTTCGGGCGAGTCCGGCACCGGCAAGGAACTGGTTGCACGCGCGCTGCATGACTATGGCAAGCGGCGCAACGGTCCGTTTGTCGCGGTCAACATGGCGGCAATT
>NZ_DASREO010000042.1:0-3741 GCF_035652035.1 Bradyrhizobium sp. | reverse complement strand
CGACCCGCATGGCGAGCCTGCGCATGCGCTCAGCTCGCCAGCTTGAGCCGCTCGATCGCCTCGACGATCTTCGCCTTGCGGGCCTGCGCCTCGTCGCGCTTCTCGCGCTCGCCCTCGACCACCTCCTCGGGCGCGTTGGCGATGAAGTTGGCGTTGCCGAGCTTGGCGTCGACCCGCTTGATGTCGGCGTCGGCCTTGGCGATTTCCTTGTCGAGCCGGGCCTTCTCCGCCGACAGGTCGATCACGCCCTTCAGCGGCAGGGCGGCGACTTGCCCGCGAGCGAAAACCTGCACGGACCCGTGAGGAGCCTCATCGGCAAATGATATCTCAGATACGCGTGCAAGCCGCCGTATGAAATCTGCCCAATACTCCGCGTGCTCCCGTGTGTATTCACCCGGACGAACGAGTATTAGTGGAATCTGGGCCGTAATATTCATTTCAGCACGGACAGAACGGATGGCTGTAACGAGCTCGATCAACCAACCAATTTCTTCTTCAGCGCTAGCATCACTGAAACTTCTGGGGTCATCAAAGTCTGTCGAAAAATGCGGCCAGTCTGATAGTGCCAAAATTTGCTCTCGACTCGCTGTTACGTTCCAGAGCTCCTCAGTAATGAATGGCATGAAGGGGTGTAACAACTTAAGAATCTGGTCGCGCGCCCAAGCAACCGTCGCTCGCGTTTCGTCCTTCGCTTGGCTATCGTTCCCGAGCAAGATAGGCTTTGCGAGTTCTATGTACCAATCGCAGTAGATATTCCACACCAACACATACATCTCGTTGGCGGCTTCATTGAATTTGTAATCCCTAAGCTTCCACTCTACCACACCCGCAGCTCTTGCGATTTCGCCTACAATCCACCGATTAAACGTCTCCATGGTTGCAGTGGGATCGAAACCCGCGAGCGTCGCGCAAGCGTTCATCTCGGCGAAGCGGCAAGCATTCCAAAGCTTGGTCGCGAAGTTGCGGTAACCCTCGACACGGCTGGCGGCGAGCTTGATATCGCGGCCCTGCGCCGCCATTGCTGCCAGCGTGAAGCGCAGTGCATCGGCGCCGAAATCGTCGATCAGATGCAAGGGATCGATGACGTTGCCCTTCGACTTCGACATCTTCGCGCCCTTCTCGTCGCGGACGAGCGCATGGATGTAGACGGTCGAGAACGGCGCCTCCTTCATGAAATGAAGACCCATCATCATCATGCGGGCGACCCAGAAAAAGATGATGTCGAAGCCGGTGACGAGCACGTTCGTCGGGTAATAGCGTTTCACCTCGGGCGTGTCGTCGGGCCAGCCCAGGGTCGAGAACGGCCACAGCGCCGAGGAGAACCAGGTATCGAGCACGTCTTCGTCACGCGTAATGAAGCCGGCCCGCTTGTTGCGATCGAGCGCCATCTCCCGGCCCTGCTCGACCGTGATGACCTCCTGCTCGACGTAATAGCCGAGCGCATTGCTGACGGCCTCTTCTTCGGTCTCGGCGACAAACACCTTGCCGTCTGGCCCATACCAGGCCGGAATCTGATGGCCCCACCACAGCTGGCGGGAGACGCACCAGGGCTGGATGTTTTCCATCCAGTCAAAATAAGTCTTTTCCCAGTTCTTTGGAACGAATGTCGTCGTCCCGTTGCGCACGGCCGCCATCGCAGGCTGCGCCAGCGTCTTGGCGTCGACGTACCACTGGTCGGTCAGATAGGGCTCGATGACGACACCGGAGCGGTCGCCGTGCGGCACCATATGCGTGTTCGGCTCGATGCGTTCGAGGAACCCAAAGTCCTCCATGCGCGCGACGATCTTCTTGCGCGCGACGAAACGATCGAGGCCGTTCAGTTCGTCCGCAAGCTCGGACGAGCCTTCCGGCAATCCGCGCAGGTAGTCTTCGTTGCCGACGAGTGCGAGACTGGCTTCCTTGTCGAGCACGCTGATCTGCGGCAGGTTGTGCCGCCGGCCGACCTCGAAATCGTTGAAGTCGTGCGCAGGCGTCACCTTGACTGCGCCTGACCCCTTCTCCGGATCGGAATATTCGTCGGCGACGATCGGAATCCGGCGTCCCACCAGCGGCAGGATCACGTGCTTGCCGACGAGGTGCTTGTAACGGTCATCGTCGGGATGGACCGCAACGCCTGTGTCGCCGAGCATGGTCTCGGGCCGCGTCGTCGCAACCACGATGAAGCTCGTGGGATCATCCGGGCTGAACGTCTTGCCCTCGATCGGATAGCGCAGATACCACAGGTTGCCCTTGACCTCGATCTGCTGCACCTCAAGGTCGGAAATGGCCGTAAGCAGCTTCGGATCCCAGTTCACGAGCCGCTTGTCTTTGTAGATCAGGCCGTCGCGGTGCAGTTCGACGAACACCTTCACGACAGCGCGCGAGAGACCTTCGTCCATCGTGAATCGCTCGCGCGACCAGTCGCAGGAGGCGCCAAGCCGCTTGAGCTGATTGATGATGATGCCGCCGCTTTCGGCCTTCCACTGCCACACGCGTTCAAGGAATTTTTCGCGGCCGAGATCCCGGCGGCTCGGCTGTTGCCGTTCCATCAATTGCCGCTCGACAACCATCTGGGTCGCGATCCCCGCATGATCGGTGCCGGGCTGCCACAGCACATCGCGGCCGCGCATCCGCTCGAAGCGGCAGAGAATGTCCTGCAAGGTATTGTTCAGCGCGTGACCCATATGCAGCGAGCCCGTCACATTGGGCGGCGGGATCACGATCGTGAAAGGTCTGGCGTCGCGGCGGTCCGGGCGTCCGGCACTGAAGGCGCGGCTGTCCTCCCAAATGAGGGACATACGCTCTTCAATATCGGCCGGCTGGTAATTTTTTTCGATCATGCAGGTAGCGGTCAGGGAACGGGGCTTGCGCGGTGAATTCGACCTTCGCAAAAGCGCCCAAAGAAAGCAGGCCGAGCGTCGGAATTCGGCCCCTTAAAAGCCGCCCGGGGGCGTCAAGTCAACCTGATGGCCGGGCTGAATGCGAAGATAGACCGGATGTAAGGTTTAAATTGCGGCCGGCAATCGGCCCATCCGAGCCTGCTCGTTAACGCCCGCGTGAAACTCGCTCGATTTCGGCCTTGACGATGCGTTCCACGAGCCCTGGCAGGTTGTCATCGAGCCAGGATTTCAGCATCGGCCGCAGCATCTCCTTGACCAGATCCTCCAGCGTCCGCGCATTGTTGCTCAGGACGGTGTGGGCCAGGCTGTTGAACGCCGATTCCACCGCCGACACCGTCGAGCGCGACAGGATCGGCGGCGCATCCATCGGGCTTGGCGGAGGCATGTCGTACGCAGCCTCTCGCGGCGGAAGCTTGGGCGCTGCGGCCTCAGCGAATTCCAGATCGTCCGGCGGCTCGACCTTCTTGAAAGAAGGCTGCGGCGGCTCAGGCAACGCCATCTCGTCGGTCAATTCCAGAACATCCGGCTCCGCCTCGGCCGGCGCGGCGCGGATTTCCTCGGGAGTGGTCGCCTCATCCAGACCGTTGAGTAGCGCGTCGATATCGTCCTGACTATTGGTCGCCGATGGCGCGGGCATCGCCGGCGCTGGCGGTGGGGCAGCCGCGGCCTTTGCGGGCGGTGGCGGAGGCGCGGCAGGAGCCGGCGCCGGCTTCTCCGCCTTGGGCGGGGCCGCAGCCGCCGGTGGAGGGCTTGCGGGCGGGGCGCTCGGAGGCGGAGCTTTCTCGGCGGCAGGCGGCTTCGCTTCGTCGTCGGCAATGATACGCCGGATCGACGCCAGAATCTCCTCCATCGAGGGTTCTTG
>NZ_DASREO010000041.1:0-54628 GCF_035652035.1 Bradyrhizobium sp. | reverse complement strand
ATTGCGCCAAACTGGGTGCGGATAGCGGTCGGTCTGTCGGTAGCATGATCGAGCAACATCGTTCGTCTCCAGGTGAGTGGTTTGAGCAACCTCAGTCTGGCTTCAGAACTGGTCGCTATCCACTCCCCATGGAATCTTCGCTTCGCTCGCAATGACGGCTGGGTTCGAAATGACGGCGGTCAGGCCGTCGCCAGCGCCGCGCGGGCGTCGTTGCGGATGCGCTCGACCATGGAGCGCAGGCCGTTGGAACGCTGCGGCGTCAGGTGATCGCGAAAGCCGAATTCGTCGAACACCTCGATCGCGTTGGTGGCAAGGATGTGCTGCGGGCTCTTGCCGGAATACAGCGTGAGCAGGATCGCGATCAGGCCGCGCACGATATGGGCGTCGCTGTCGCCGCGATAGTTGAGCACTACGTCGGCGCCATTGCGCTCGAGTTGTTTCGATAGCCAGACCTGGCTGACGCAGCCCTGCACCTTGTTCTCGGCCGAATGCTCGGCCTCGGGCAGCGGATCCAGTGTGCGGCCGAGCTCTATGACATACCGGTAACGGTCGTCCCAGTCCTCCAGCAGCGCAAAATTGTCCCTGATATCGTCGATCGTGGTCATGGCAGCCCGTGTTGATCCCATACGGTCTATATAGGATCGCGCGGCGCCGAAAGCGATATGTTCCGGCGGGCGTTTGCGGCGTCCATCAGGCGGTTTTCAGGGCAATCCGCGCCATTCCACCGCAAGATCGTCCGGCGTCAGGGTGTCGCGCGGTACATCGGGCTGCAGGATGTCAATACCCTCGCCGCCGATCGAGCCGGTGTGGTCCGGCGACTTCTTGTCCGCTTCGGGCTTCCTGTCCGTCTTGTTCTCGATCTTGTTCTCGGGCTTGTCGGTGATGGTCTGGTAGATCTTGCGCGCGCCTTCCTGGGCCCGCACGCCGATCACGGTTGCGGCCTGGCCGCCGACCTCGCAGGCCTGCGGCTGGCGCTTGCAGAACTGGCTCATATCGGACACGGCGGCGCTTGCAGCCGTCACCGCGTCGGACACGCTGATCTGCGGGAGCTTCTGCGATTCGGGCGTCTTGTCCCGCGGCAGCAGCACGAGCACGAGCCCGAGCCAGAATGCCATGCGCAGCAGAAAGAACATTGTCGCGACCCCGGTCGTCCTTGCGTCACGTCCGCTTGTTGTGCTGCGCTTTGCGATTCCGGCTCGCAAGGCGCGCGGCCCTTTGAGAGCCTTCGATAAAGCCCAAGTGATTGCGGTGAGCTTAATTTGAGGCGCATTTGGCCAAAAAAATCGCCGGGTGGTTCCGCGCCCGCAGGTTTACGGTTTCCTGTGATTCGCTTGAGGCGTGCTGCAAGCTCCGCGCGCATCGAGCCTTTCGAAATCGTAAAAGGCTGCGCGCAGAAACCTGTCGTTCACCATCCGCGTCGAATAGCGTGCACGTTTGCGGGCAAAAGCGCCGCGAACACCCGGTGTTTTGCCGCAGTCCGCTCCACCTTAGCGTTCGTTTAAGGTCACTCTGACACGGTGCGGCATGCGAAGGGGGGCGTACCGGCACGTCTGACCGACGAACAGCCGAGGCGCGAGTGTCGTGACCGTTTTGAACATCATCCGCGATTGCCTCGATGCGCTGCTGCACCCGTCGGCGCGCTTCGATGCGTTGACCCGCGCTCGCCATCGCGCCTTCATCGCCCCGCGGCTGCTCGGAAGCCTCGCGGCATTCGCAGCCTTTCCGGTCTATCTGGTCGCGCGCGGCGCGCCAAGCGCGCTGGAGGTTGCAGGGTTCACCTGGCTGACCGCGCCGATCCTGTTGTCCTGGTTCCTGTCGCGCACCGGCCGCTATGAAAGCGCCCACGTGCTGTCCTCGCTCGCGCTCGCCTGTCTCGTCATGGCGGTCGCGATGACGACCGGCGGGATTGCATCCTTCGCAGCCGTCTGGCTCGTGCTGGTTCCCCTGGAAGCCGCGCTGTCGGCCTCGCGCCGCGTGGTCGCATTCGCTTCACTCCTGGCCTTATCCTGTGCGGCGCTTCTGATCGCGCTCGGCCATTTCGACCTGCTGGCCCAGGCCGAGGCCAGCACGCCGCGGCAGGCCATGATGATGGCGTTCGGCGTGGCCTCCGCGACGCTTTACGCCGCGGGCCTGGCATTCGGCGCCGAATCGCTGGCGCGCACCAGCGTTGCCTTGATCTCGCGCGAGGAGGAGCGCTATCGCCTGCTCGCGCTCAACATGAGCGACGTGATCTCGCGCCATCGTCGCAACGGCGCGGTGCAATTCATCTCGCCGGCCGTCGAAACCTTGCTTGGCGTGCCGGCCCTCGAGCTGAATGGGCATGGCCTGTTCGACCGCGTCCATGTCGCCGACCGGCCCGCTTATCTCACCGCACTGTCCGAGGCCGCACGCGGCGGGGAGGCCAGGAGCGTCGAGTTCCGCGTCAAGCGCGACACCGCGCGGGGCGTCGTCGACTTCATCTGGGTCGAGATGCGCTGCCGGCCCTTCGAACATTCGACCGCGGATTCCGGCGAGGCCGAGGTCGTCGCCGTGATGCGCGACATCACCGACCGCAAGCTGCAGGAGCAGGCGCTGGATCTCGCGCGCAGCGCGGCGGAAGCGGCCGACGCTGCCAAGACGCGCTTCCTTGCCACCATGAGCCACGAGCTGCGCACGCCATTGAACGCGATCATCGGCTTCTCCGAGATGATCACCAAGGAAGACGGCCTGAAGCTGGATGCGGCGCGGCGCAAGGAGTATGCGCAGTTGATCAATGATTCCGGGCAGCATCTGCTCGACGTCGTCAACGGCATTCTCGACATGTCCAAGATGGAGACCGGCAATTTCGAGATCGCGCCGGAGCCGTTCGCGGCGCGCTCGGCCGTGATCAATTGCTGCAATCTTCTCGCCTTGAAGGCGCGCGAGAATGGCGTCGACCTCGTCGCCAATGTGCCGCAGGACCTGCCGCTCTTGAGCGCCGATCCGCGCGCGTTCAAGCAGATCGTGCTCAACCTCGTTTCCAATGCCATCAAGTTCACCGAGCGCGGCGGCAAGGTGACGGTCGCGGCGGAGGCGGAGGGCACGCGGCTTGTGCTGCGCGTGACCGACACCGGCGTCGGGATCGGGCCGGACGATCTGAAGCTGATCGGTGCACCGTTCTTCCAGGCCGGCACCACCTATCAGCGTCGCCACGAAGGCACCGGCCTCGGGCTTTCGATCGTGAAGAGCCTCGTTGCATTACATTCCGGTGAGTTTAAGGTGCAAAGCAAGGTGGACGAGGGCACCACGGTTACCGTGGTGATGCCGCTGGTGTTCGAAAAGCCGCAAGCCCCGCCGGTCGCCAGCAAGATCGCAACGCTGACACCGCCGGCGCGTCTCCTGCCGCAAGAGACGACGGTCCAGACGGCCGTCCAGACAGATCAAAGCGTGAAGCAGAGTGTGAAAAAAAGTGCCTAGGAAGAAAGCCGGCGATGACGAGACCCCGCGACGCCGCCGTGGCGCAGCTGCAGCCGTGGCTGAGCCCGAGCGCGGCCTGTTGCTGCGCGTGCTGCTCTACAGCCCCAAGGACATGCTGGCAGGTCTGATCGCCTTTGCCGCCGCGAGTGCCATCATCGCCAATGCGCTGTTCCTGCAGAGCGGCCCGCATCCGGCGCCGATGTTCGGCAGCGCCGTCCCGTCCTCGACCGCCCTGTTGATGCCAAATCCGTTGCCACGGCCGAGGCCTGCTGAGGCCGATGCGCTGGCGATCAATGAGCCGAAGCGGTCCGACTCCAGCCTGTTCGATCCCAAGCCGGTCGAGCCGCCGCCGGAGCCGAAGCAGGTCGAGCAACGCGCGGTGGTGCCGCGGGCGGCCGAGCCGAGAGGCAATGACGCGCGCGCCAACGATCCCATGGCCAACCTGGTCAAGGCCACCACGTCAACGCCGGCGCCGCCGTCAAACGCGCTGCGGCCACCGGCATCGATCCCCGTCACCGGCTCGATCGGTGGTGCCAAACGCATACTCGCCGTGCAGCGCGTGCTCACCGAGTACGGCTACGCGCAGCTCAAGCCGACCGGCATTCTCGGCCCCGATACCAGGGCCGCGATCGAGCATTTCGAGCGCGAGCGCCGGCTGCCGGTGGATGGCCAGGTCTCCGACCGCCTGGTGCGCGAGCTCTATGCTGCGACCGGGCATGCGGTGGAGTAGGGGCGAGTGGCGAATAGCAAATGGCGAATAGCGAGTGGCGAATAGAAGAAAAACTATTCGCCATTCGCTACTCGCCATTCGCCCCTAGCCTTCGCTTCAGCGCTCGCCTATCGTCCGGTCCATGCGATTGAAAACCAACATATGGGTCGGCGCCTATCTGCGCCGCTGTCAGGTCGCGGGCGCCTTCAGCGCGGTGCGGCGGCGTGGCGCGGAGGAGGCGGGCGCCGTCTTTGTCAAGGTCGCGACGCTCGACGGCAATGCGATGCTGTATGTGCCGGCGCCGCAGACGGTCTATGACGACAGCCGTCCGATCGACCGCTTCTTCGTGCCCATCGCCAAGGACCCGCTGCCGGAATCCGCGGTCGAAGAGCGCCTCCTCAGGGAAATCCGCTTCGATCCAGATGCCTGGATCGTGGAGACCGAGGACAAGCAAGGCCGGCATTTTCTGGATCTGGCCGCCGCGTGACCCCGTCATTCCGGGGCGCCTCGAAGAGGCGAACCAGGCGTGTACCCATAAACCAGAGCGGGATTGGTCTCCGCTTAGGCCCGAACAACAGCGCGAGCGCAGACATTCCGGGACGGGCGCGTCGGGCCAACAGCGGACCTCGCCGCGCGCTAAGCCATTATGGTATTGTTACGCGCAGCGCTTCCTGGCCAAACGAGACCAATCCATGAAAGATGAAAGGCCGAGGGGAACTTTGAAGCTTTTCAGTCCGAAGGCTGAGGCGTCGCCCCTTCCTGCTTCGATAACCGCCCGCGAGCCGATGCGCAGCAACGCCGAACTTGAGCCACTCGCTAAGCAGGTCGCTGAGAATGTCTCCTTAATGAAGAAGTTTCACGCAACGGTCGGGGCTGACGACGAAGCTCGCATGCGCTCGGTAATCGATGAAATCAGAAAGTACGCGGCAGGCATTGATCCCACGTTGACATACGCTGAAGGGGCCAAACTGGCTCTTTTGCTTAGGGACTATCGATGATTGTCCGTCGCACAGTTTAGGCCAGATCACATCAGCGATGATGCCGGTTTCGGGTCAGAAGGGGATTGCTGACTTACACGACGCCACCTCGATCTTCACCTTCGGGCCTGCGCGCCGCATCGATGCTGGCTCCTGCTGACAGGATGCTGTCAGCAGCATGGTGTTACGAGGCAATCGTCGCAACAGAGCCATAGGGAACCTGCAGGAGATCGCATGAAATTTGCTTCGACCCGTCTAATTGCTGCTGACATCAAGACGCTTGTCAGCTTTTACGAGAAAGTGACAGGCAAAACGGCGGAGTGGCTGGCGCCTGTGTTCGCCGAAATAGTCACCCCTTCGGCAACGCTCGCCATCGGTAGCGTCGAGACGGTCGCGCTATTCAAGGAGGGGAGCGCAGAGCCTGCTGCCAATCGAACCGCTATTCTCGAGTTCCAGGTCGATGACATCGAGGCCGAGTTTGCGAGATTGAAAGATCAAGTGGAGGTCGTTCAGGAGCCAAGGCTGATGCCCTGGGGAAACTGCGCGGCTCAATTTCGCGATCCCGAAGGAACGCTCGTGGGACTTTACACGCCCGTCAGCGAAGCCGCCAAAAAACGGTTTGGATCGCGATGAATCGGGAAGGAGGATTTCGTGCTCCTTCCTCGATTAGGCCAGTCCGAGAATCCTGAGATTCCGGGTTCGGTGCTGTGCACCGTGCTCGCATGACGAAGAACTCGCCATAGCGCCTACGACCCGTCCGTCCCGGTGCGCGCGGGCGGGCTTGCGCCAGGCTGCACGGTGCTGCGCGCGATGGCGCCTGCGCCGCGGGCGCGCTGGCGTTCGTCGTCGTAGAGCGTCGGGCGGAATTTCGCACGGGCCGTTGCAGTCGTCGCGCCGCGCCAGGCCGCCAGCATCACCAGCGCCGAGCGCTCGCTGAGGCGATCATAGAGCCGCGACAGCCGGTAGACCATGTGCACGGAGCTGCCGATCTCTTGCTTGAGAAACAACAGCACGCGTTGAAACGCGGGGCTCGGCATCGCAAGGGCGCGCATCGCCACCGCCAGCGGCTCGCCGCCGGCATCATCGACGATCTCGCCCGCAAGCCGCATCGGCAGGATCAGGCTCTCGCTGACCTCGAGCTTGAAATTGTCGACATCGGCGGCAAACGCCGCCATCTCGAGCGTCTCGATGGCGCGCTTTGTCAACTTGTCCGGAATGCGCGGCGCGGCCTTCAGCGGAGCGTCGGCAAGGCTGTGCAGGATCGAGACGCGTTCGCTGCCGCTCGCACGAAAGAACAGCTCGTGGATTTCGGCTGCGTCCTTCGGCTGCATGGCAAGATGGTTCGCCATTCGCGGGGTGATCTCGGCGAGCCCGCGCGATGTTTCAACGACGGGTGCGGGTGCGGCGATTTCCTCGGCGAGCGGCACCGGCAGATCGGGATCGACAGGCCGCAGGCCGAGCTTGCGCAGCACTTCCGGCGGCGTGCCCGGATAGACCGCAAGTCGCGCGCGCACGGCCGCGCGCGTTGCGTCGTCGACCTCGTCGATCAGGCGCGAGGTGAGCTCGATGAATTGCCGCGCCTCGTCGCTCGAATGGGCGCTGGCCTGGACGTAGAGATCGGTCAGCACGCGCAACAGCGTAGGCCTGATGTCGACGCCTTCACGGCGCGACAGCGTCAGCAACCCGTCGAAGCCCGGAAAGAGCGGAGGTCTGGTCATGAAAACTGAACGCGACTTGTTCGAACTTCGCACAAGTCTAGGGCAAGGTGCTTTAACAGCTCGTTAAGATTAATGCGTCCTTGGCATTTTTAACAAACTGAAATTCCTAAAGAATTTCGATTGCACGGTCCGTGGTCCCGGCCGCCCCTTGTGATGGAACATCGGCGCGCAGGCTGCTTCTATGCCGAGGGGCTGTTGGAGATTGTGCCATGACCCTGACCAAACCCCCACGCCGCGCCCTGTTGCAAGCCGGATTTGCTGCCGCATCTGTCACGGTTGTCTCGCATGCCTGGGCGAAGAATGAGAGGCACGGTGAGCAGGCCGAGGACGTCACGCCACCGGAAGACCTGATGCGCGAGCACGGCGTGCTCGACCGCGTGCTGCTCATTTACGATGCAGCGGTCAGGCGACTTTCGGCCAATGAGGATTTTGACCCCGCGGTGATCTCGGATTCCGCCAAGCTCGTGCAGGATTTCATCGAGAACTATCACGAAAAGTCCGAAGAGGATTTCCTCTTCCCGCGTTTCCGCAAAGCGAACCGCTTGTCGACCTCGTCTCAACACTATTGGAGCAGCACCAGGCCGGCCGTAAAGTCACGCGCAAGATACTCGAATCTGCGGGGCAGGTCCGTAGCGAGGCCGAAGCAAAGCGGAGCTGCGTCAGCGCCACGCAGGCATTCATCACGATGTACCGGCCGCACGCGGCGCGTGAGGACACCCTACTGTTTCCGAAGCTCCGCGACATCGTCTCCGGCCATGAGTTCGATGCCATCGGCGAAGAGATGGAGAAGCGCGAACATCAGCATTTCGGCGAGGACGGTTTCGAGAAGGCCGTCGCCCAGGTGGCCGAGCTTGAGAAGAAGGTCGGGCTCTACGACCTCACGCAGTTTACACCGAAGGCATAGCGCAATCAGCATCACGCGGCGTGCTAGGCTCGGATGGCCGCCGGATCCGCTCGGGCTTCTCGTTGCGACCGGAGGTGCGTAGTCGAGCGCAGACGGCGCGGCTCGATGCCCTGGTAACCGAAGCGGTGTCGGTTGATCGCCCGAACGCAAAGTTGAGGCGGGATCACAGATCTGGTCCAGTGTGCACAATCGCGCTAAATCTACCCGGTGAACATCCAGAGTTGCTCGCTGGCCATGTAGCCCGCGAGCAGCAGGATGCCGAACGCGACAATAAGCGCCGCTGCGCCGGCCTCGATCGCGCGCATCGCCAGCATGCCGAGCCCCGCCCGCGTTCGGGCGAAACGGCTAGCGAGTCCGCGTGCACTGACTGCGAGGGTTGCGATTGCCGCGACCGTCGCGGCCGTCCCCAATCCCATGATCAGCGTTGCGCCCACCCCGGTCCAGAACAGATCCTGCGCCAGTGCGAAGATCAGGACGATGATCGCGCCGGAGCAGGGCCTCAGGCCGACCGCGATTACTGCGGCGAGCCCCCGCCGCCACCCGCCCGCGCCGGCGAGCAAGGCCGGCTCGGGCGCATGCGCGTGGCCCCAGGCCGATTCATGGTGCTCATGATCGTGGTGGCACTGGAAGCCGTGGGCATGAGCGGTGCATCCATCGATCTGGCATTGGCCGCCGCGCATGGCCACCGCGCGTGGCCTTTCCTCGGGCAAGTGGAAGGTCGTGGTACTCGGGCCCTTTGCAGTCGAAGCCGACGCGAAGGCGAGGTCGGACGCTTGATGCCAACTCAGTTCGCGGGAGGCGATCAGGAAGCCGCGGCCTTTGACATAGAGAAGGCGCAGGCCGATCAGGATGACGAGAGCATAACTTGTGATCTCGACCAGATGGACGGTCAGTCCGATCGCCTTCGCGGTTGCACCAAGCAGGATGGCAGCGATGGCTACGACGATGATGGCGACCATCGATTGGACGGCCGCAGACACAAATGACAGCACAACACCGCGGCGCCAAGTTTCCTCATTGGCGACGAGGTAGGATGAGATCACGGCCTTGCCATGCCCTGGGCCGACTGCATGGAAAACGCCATAGACGAAGGAGATGCCGAACAGCTCCCACATCGCGGTGCCGTCCTCCTTGGCTGCCAGGATGAAGCCCGAGAGCGAACGGTAGAAAGCGGCCTGCTCGGCAAAAATCCAACCCATCAGGCTGGACGTGGGTATAGCGGCTACAGGATGCGGCGCGCCAAACGGCGCGCTCCATGCTGAATGGATACCGGTCGTGCAGGCGATGAGGATCGCCGCTAGCGCAGTCAGGGCGGCAGCATGCGATCTGTTCATGGGCATTTCACCAGGATCTTGTTGGCGAAGATTTCGCCATAGGTGCTGGAGGCATCGAGCGGCACGGCATCGAGCTGGCTGAGCCGGGCCTGCTCGGCCGGCGTCGGCTGGTGCGGCAGATCGTAGCTTACGACGCATTGCGGCGCGCCGCTCAACGAAACCGGACCGTCCTTGGCGAACTCGAAATCCACAAAGATCGAGGGGTCGTAGACCTCGATCTTGATGGCCTTGGCGGAGGCGGGCGCTTTCAATGGCAGGGTGAAATGCAGCGTGAGGGCGGCCTTCTTGTAGTCGAGCCAGTAGTCGACCGCGTCACCGAATTTCAGCTTCTTGCCGTCGTCGGCGCGTGCATAGGTGAAGTAGTCGTATTCCTTGAGCGAATCCACGTTGGTCTGGGCGAGCGAGGCCAGTTCCTGGCGTGTGTACTGGCCCTTCTTGGCGTGGGAAGTGCCCTGCAGCGCATAGGCCGAAAACATCTCATCGAAAGTCCAGGCGTGGCGGACACCTGTCATGGTGCCGTCAGCGGCGTAGAGCACGTCGCTGTGGAACGTGACCCAGACATGCGGATGCGCCTCGGTGCGGTTGACGGATAACAACAGGAGAAGGATCGCGCAGGAGCAACATGTGCGTTTGATCATGATAGATCTGCCGAATCGAGGAATGAGGGCTCCGCAACAAGCGGTAACGGTGGTCTCAAACGCGCATCGGAGCGTGATCGCGCACTATTTGACGCATGCGCCTTGTGCCGTGCCACACCAGTCTTGTGAGGCCGCAGGCGCGGAGGTGGCAGCAAGTCAGGAGTCAGGCGACGGGGGGCGCGCGCGACAGGAATGCCACGTGGCGCGGTTGAACCACCTGGTAGGAAACCGGATTGAACCTACGGTCAACCTCGGCGAATTGCAGCGAACGCAGGTTACCGGAGCATCGGGCAGCGACGAGTTCGACAGCAGGAAGCCCGAGAAGCAGATTGGGCAGTGGTCATCGTCATCGGCCAGGCGCGACGGCTGCTGCGTTACGGCTTGCCGTGTTGGCCGGGCGGGTCCGGCGCTCACGACATCGGAGCGGTTGAATCCTGAAAAGGCGAGATCATGCTTGTGGACATGCGCGAATGACAGCGCGAGCTGCAGCAACAGCGCCACGAGCGCAAGACAGGCTCCGCATCGCCGGGCGAACGCCCGCGCGAACATTGCTTTCGCCCCTGCCAACGAGCCGTCCCCCTTCCAAGGTCTGGAGCCTCGAGCTAACCCCATCGGCCGAATGCGCGCCATGGCCGCTGCATCGGCAATCACTCCGGCAATGGACGAGCAAAATGTGGCGATCGAGGGGCTACGAACGCCCCGTCACGCGGACGTTTCCTTTCGACGAGCCGGCGTCTCCAGCCCGCTTCCGTTACCGTCCGGCCCCGCGCGGACCGCATCGGCCGGTGGAAAGATGCTGTCGTATATCGCGCGGGCCTCGCGAATGAGCCGAACCCGCTCAAGCTCGGACTTCGAAACAAATCCTACGATCTCGCCCATCCACATTCCCTCAGGCACAGCAGGCTTCAAAGCCTTGCCTCAGCAGGTCCTTTGGCAGGTCACGCCCGATGAAAACAAGCCGCGTCTGCCGCGGCTCCTGCTCCTTCCAGGGACGCCGGCTTCCTCCCTCGATGAGCATGTGCACGCTCTGAACGACGAACTGCCGATCGTCATCCTCGATAGATGCGATGCCCTTCATGCGCAGGATGTCCGGACCAAAGCGCTGGGTGACATCCTGAATCCATGACACGAACCTGTTGGGCTTCATCGGTCGATCGGCGACCAGGGACAGGCTGCCGATCCTGTCGTCGTGCTCGTGATCGTGGTCTTCTGTCAGGAATCCCGGCTCGGCTTCGAGGATGCGCTCGAGACTAAAGGCATCTCGGCCCAATACCTTGGCGAGGTCGAGACCACAACGCTCCGTTCTGTGAATGGTCGCATATGGGTTGATGCTTCGGACACGGCGTTCGACCGTTGCGAGGCCCTCCGCATCGACAAGATCGACCTTGTTGACGAGCACGACGTCGGCGAAAGCCAGTTGTTCCTGCGCTTCCGGCGCCCGATCAATCTGTTCGAGGAGATGCCTGGCATCCGCGACGGTGATGATGGCGTCGAGCTTCGTCTTGCGGCGGACGTCCTCATCGACAAAAAAGGTCTGAGCTACAGGGGCAGGGTCTGCGAGCCCCGTGGTCTCGACGACGATGCCGTCGAAGGCTTGGCTACGCCGCATCAGCCCCGCGATGATACGGATGAGGTCGCCGCGAACCGTGCAGCAGATGCAACCGTTGTTCATCTCGAAGATTTCTTCGTCCGCGTCGACGATGAGATCGTTGTCGATACCGACCTCTCCGAATTCGTTCACGATCACGGCAAACCGCTTGCCGTGCGTCTCGGAAAGAATGCGGTTGAGCAGTGTCGTCTTCCCGGAGCCGAGATAGCCCGTCAGAACCGTGACGGGAATCCGTGTCGCAGCATCGGGCATGGCTATTTCCCTCCGGGATATGCAATGTTATAACATTACATCAAATCTCAGAGGATACAAGGGAAAGAAGCGGGTCAGCTACCGCCAGATCCGGGTTCCATCATTCAAGCAATTCGGAGTGCCACACTTGTATGAGTTGTGTCGCGACAGTCGAGCACCCGCCGACGGCTTCTTTCGACGGTCTCTGTTGTTGATTTTGGTTGGCCTCGCAGCGGCCGCGGCGATGTTGCCCGCCGCTGCCCAACAGGAAGCATCGAAGCTAAAGGTGGTGGCGACATTTTCGATCCTCGGCGATTTCGCCAGAAATGTTGGCGGTGATCGGGTCGACGTCACGACGCTGGTCGGTCCCAACGGTGACGTACACGTCTATTCGCCGACGGCCGCTGATGCGGAAGCGATCAGGAACGCCAGGCTTGTGATCGTCAACGGCCTCGGCTTGGAGGGTTGGCTACCGCGGCTGGTCAAGTCATCCGGCGGCAATGCCACCACCGTTGTCGCAACCCGCGGCATCGTGCCTCGCAAGGTCGCCGCCGGCGAAGGACTGAGCCGTGATCGTGGCGCAGGGTCGGTGGATCCGCACGCCTGGCAGTCTGTTGCAAACGCCGAGATCTATGTCGCCAATATCCGCGATGCCATGGTTGCCGCCGATCCCACCAACGCCGCGACGTATAGAGCCAATGCCTCGGCCTATCTGGCCAAGCTGACCTCGCTTGACCACGAGGTTCGCAAGGCGCTCGCGACGATCCCTGTCGAGCGGCGCAGGGTGATTTCGACCCATGATGCCTTTGGCTATTTCGCCGCCGCCTACGACATCATGTTCATGGCGCCCCAGGGCGTTTCGACCGAAACCGAGCCGAGCGCGCGGGATATCGCGACCATCATTGCGCAGATCAGGAAAGAGAAGATCCCAGCGGTGTTCCTGGAGAATATCAGCGACCCCAGACTGATGCGCCAGATTGCCTCCGAGACGGGTGCTGCGATCGGCGGAACGCTTTATTCGGATAGCCTGACCGGGGAGAATGGCCCGGCTCCGAGCTACATCGAGATGGTCAGGCACAACGTCAGGACGATTGTGCGCGCCCTAGCGAACTCGCCGGCTTTGTCCAGCCGCGTGATCCAGGAGTAACGGTTGAGCACGCCACAATGCTTGAACAGCATGCAGCACGCTTCGACAGGAGTATTGATTCGATGCGGTTAAGACCACTCCTTCACGCTGTCGGCTGCATCTTCGGCCTCCTCATCATCGTCGCCCTATTGGCGTCGCCGCGGTCATTTGCCGCGCAGCAATCAACGGACATTCCGGCTTGGCTGAAGGTCCATGTCGGCGACGGTGAGGGGCAAATCGCCCAAGTGGTCTTGCAAAGGGCGCGCGCGCTCTACCAGCAAAAAATGAGTAACGGTGCTATCAAAAATCCCTGCTACTTCGCCATGGACGCTACGCGTCCCAACGATCTAGGCGACGGCAAATTGGGACGCCGGTTCTACGTCATCTGCGAACGCGACCGATCATTTCAGGCGATTTCGGCGGGGCACGGCGGCGGGCGAGACTTGAAAGGCATCGCGGATTTCGCAAATGGCAGGCGGTGCGCAAAGAACTTCGGCAATGCGATGGATTCGAGACTGACGGCTGGCGGGGCCTATGTGACGAGCGAGACGAAGACGTCTTTCAAAGGTTACTACCGCGTCTCAGCGAAACAAGACGCGGTTTTGATACGCCCATTCGTTCAGTTTGACGGCGAAGGCGAGACCGCAAACGCCAGGGAGCGCGAGATCGGCGGGCATCCGGCCGAATTGTTGAGGAACGTCTGTCTTCGAAAAGATCCGCGCGGTCCATCCGCAAACCATGACGGTTACGTCCCGTTTGGAACCCTGGTGGAATACGCTGGCGGCCGCAGCAATGGCTGCACCAGTTGGTCGCCATCAGACGCCGGGCAAATCATCGCGATGGTGAAGGACGATCCGACGACGCTCTACATTTACCCTGATTCTGCCGACATTGGAGCCGTCGCGCGAACAGTGGCGGCCGGCCGGTTGCTGTCGGTCGCGGGATTGTATTGGAACGCCTCCTGCTTGAGAGAAATCGGCTCTCCGAAGTTTTGGCCAAGGGAAACCCTTGAGCCGATCATCGCTCAATACAAGAAGGATCATCCGGCACCGCCGCAAGGGACGACGCCGATTTGCAAGGGGCAGTGAGCTTTTGCCTCTTGCGCGACAAGGTCCCGATCGAGTTCGAAGACGTCGGCAAGGTGACGATCTCCCTCGATGTCCCGGGGCCGCGCCAGTCCGTTTCCCGCTTTTCCCGCCGCCAAACCCTAGCGTCTCGAAGCTCCACGCATGCAGGCTCGCAGGGTCTCGCGACCGGCAGGGCATGGCGGATCTGTGACGACAGATCGTGCAAGGCGTTGCGCAAATCCCACAGAGTGGCCGAAATCTGGCGAGACTTGGATCGCTGCCGTTGACACTGTTCAGACAAGTCCGCGAAACTTGCCGCAACGTTGACAAGGTCTTGACCCTGAGGCCTTTCGACACAGGGTGCGTTACCTCATGACGTGGGTTCGGTCGAATATCAAATGCGGGTCCTGGATCGCGCTCCTTGCGCTTGTCGTCCAGTTCGCGTTGTCGTTCGGTCATTTCCACCCGATCGCTTCCGCTGCGGCGTCGGCTCCTGAAGTCGGCTCGGTCCTGTCGGGGCTCTCAGTCGCCAGCCGCCTCTCGGGCCAAGTCGCGGAGGTCAGCTCCAAGCGGCAACCTGCGTCCAATCATGACTCGGACGAGCGCTCGGGCGACGTTTGCGCGATCTGCGCCGTCATGGCGATGGCCAACGCGGCGTTGTTCGCGTCGCCGCCAGCATTGCCGTTGCCGCAGGCCATCGAGCTCTCGCATCCGGCCACCAGGGGCGAATCAGTTCGCGTCGCGTCCGTTCGCATCGCGTTTCAGCCGCGCGCCCCTCCAATCTCCTGACATCCATTGACTGCTCCCCAGGGATCGCACGCGCGATCCTAGGGATGAATTGGAATCAGCCCGTCGCGTGTCGACGGCAGGCGCTTCAGGAATCCGTCCACGACGACGGATCCGCTCGCGCCTCATTGGAATTGGGATGATGTCAGCACTTGCAAAACGAATGTTAGCAGCCACGAGCGTGGCGTCGCTCATGATCTCTGGCCTCGGCGGCACCGCGCGAGCGCAGACGCCAGCGCCGTCAGAGACGCCGGCTCCGACGCCGTCGCCGGCCCCGTCGCCTGCGGAAAACGCACCGGCACCGCCGGCCGGCAATGCACCCACAACGCCAAGCGGACATGTGCTTCCCGAGACCAGGGTCGTAGCGCCGAAGCAGGCCGCCAAGCCCAAGCAGAAGCCGCGCGTGGTGACGCGTGAGGCAGCGCCGGCGGCGCCCGCGCCGACCGCGGAGCAGGCCCAGGCCGCGGCCAATCGTCAGGTCGTGCAGCAGACCCAGAATTTCGACCAGCGGCGCGACAACGTCATCCTGCCGAAGACTGGCACCACAAACTACGAGCTCACTCAGAGGGACCTCGAGAATATCCCGCAGGGAAACGCCGCTCAGCTCAGCGACATCGTGCTGCAATTTCCGGGCGTCTCCCAGGACTCGACGAGCGCGGGCGATTTTCACATCCGCAACGAGCATGCCAACGTTCAGTACCGGATCAACGGAATTGTGCTGCCCGACGGCGTGTCCGGCTTCTCGCAGCTTCTGGAGACCTCGTTCATCGGCAGCATTGGGCTGCTCACTGGCGCTCTGCCGGCGCAATATGGCCTGCGTACGGCCGGCGTCCTCGACATCACGACCAAGAGCGGAGCGGCGCTGTCCGGCGGCAGCGTCAGCATCTACGGTGGCAGCCGTCAGACCATCACGCCCAGCTTCGAGTATGGCGGAGTCGAGGGAAAAACCGACTATTATGTGACCGGCCGCTATCTCAGCACCGGACTTGGCCTTGAGAACCCCATCTCTACCCCCAACGCCATTCACGATCATTCGGAACAGGGCAGGTTCTTCGCCTACACCTCAACGGTCCTCGATGATCCGACGACCCGCGTGGTCACCATTTCAGGGTTCGGCCAAACCCGTTACCAGATTCCCAATAATCCGGGACAGCCGGGCAACGCGGGCGGCTTTTGCGGTGGTCCGTTTGACCCTGCAAACCCCTGTGTCAACCCGGATGGCACTCCGAACCCGAACGCTCCCGCCTATACGGCCTTCGGCAAAAGCGCATTCGATTCGGCCACCATCAACCAGAACCAATATGAGAAGAATGCCTACAACGTCATTGCCTGGCAAAAGTCGGAAGGCAATTTCGATGCGCAGCTTTCGTATTATTCGCGTTATAGCGACCTTCATTTCGTACCCGACCCGGTGGGCGATCTCTTCACCAACAACGTCGCATCGGATGTTTACCGCAGCTCGTTCCTGAATGGCGTTTCCGGCGACTTCGCATATCGCCTGAACGATGCGCACACCCTTCGCGCCGGATTCTACACAAACGGCGAGCAGACCCAGATCGCAACCGTAAGCACGGTTCAGCCGCTGGACCCGAACGATCCGAGCGGCCTGACCGCGATCGACGCGCCGTTCAACATTCTCGATAGCAGCAAATTGTTCGGCTGGCAGCTCGGGGCCTATGCCGCGGACACGTGGCGGCTGACCCATGAACTGACGTTCGATTACGGCCTGCGCTTCGATCAGATCTACCAATATGTCGATGCGAACCAGTTCAGTCCGCGCGCAAGCCTGACCTATAAGCCATGGTGGTCGACCGTCTTGCATATCGGCTACATGCGGACTTTCGAGCCGGCGCCGCAGGTGCTGGGTCGAACGATTCCAACCCAGATCTTCAACGGGACCACTGCGGGTGCCCCGACCGTCACCCCCGATCAGGCCGCCGTGCTGCCCGGCCAGGTGGCCGGCCAACCGCTCCAGAATGTCGGTGCGATCCAACCCGAGCGGGCGAATGTGTACGACGCCGGCTTCGTGCAGCAACTGCTGCCGCAATGTCCGACGACGCCAGGCGCAACGCCCACCAAGGCGCCAGTCCCCGCCGCCAATTGTCCGAGCCTCGAACTCGGGGGCAGCGTCTATTACAAGACAGCCAGGGACCTGCTTGACGATGGGCAGTTCGGCCAAGCCTACGTGCTCACGGCGTTCAACTACGACACAGCGTACAATTACGGCGCCGAACTGAAGCTCAGGTTCAGGTACGGAGGCTTCTCCGCCGACACCACTTGGGCCTATGGAGTCCAACACGCGAACAAGGTCGTATCAAACCAGACCCTCTTTAGTCCGGACGACCTAGTCTACATTCAGAACCATTACATCAACACCGACCATGAACAACTTTACACAGGTTCGGGAAGGGTCGCATACCGGTGGACCGATACACATAGCTGGTTAGATGGCACCACCGCGAGCGCAACTTTCATTTACGGCAGCGGCTTGCGTACCGATCTTGTAAATCCAGATGGCACCGTTGTTCCGAACGGTGACCACCTCCCATCCTATTGGCAGGTGAACACCGGCGTCTCGCATGAGTTTGACCATGGCTGGAACGGATTGCCGGTGACGGTCCGATTCGATGTGGTCAACGTGGCCGATTACATTTACCAGATCCGCAACGGCAGCGGCATCGGCGTGTTTGCGCCGCAATACGGACCGCGGCGCGGATACTACTTCGGCCTGTCGCAGAAGATCGGGAATCCGGACAAGACTGTCGGTGTCTTGCCCGGCGTCTACACTAAGGCCCGGGCCTCAGCCCCCACTACCTATTATTGGGCCGGTCTCTATGCCGGCGCCAATTTCGGCGGCGCGTTCAGTGCGGGCGAGAACATGCTCACGCCGATTGGCTACGGCACCACCAATCCAAGCGGCGTGCTCGGCGGTTTGCAGTTCGGCTACAATTATCTGGTCACACCGAACTGGCTGGTCGGACTCGAGGGTGAACTCGGCTGGACGTCAGCGCAGGGCAAGGCCAATTTCGTGGATACTGCAAGCGCAACGGCGCTCTCGATCACCAGCGACCACAACTGGTATGACACGGTGAGCGGCAGGTTCGGCTTTGTCAGCGGACCGCTGATGCTGTTTGCGAAGGGCGGCGCCGCGTGGATGAATGCTGATTACCGGATGGACGTGAACAGCGGGCTCGACGGTTCAACCCAGGTCAGCAGCACCAGGCCGGGATGGGTCGTCGGCGGCGGCTTCGAATACATGCTGGGCTCTCACTGGTCGGCAAAGCTCGAATATGATCATCTCGACTTCGGCAGCAAGAGCTTGAGCTTGACGAACCCGTTCAGCAGCAGCGTGAGCGTCGAGACCTCAGTCAACCAGGTCAAAGCCGGCGTGAACTACCATCTTGATGGATTGTTATAGCCGCTGCTTCGAGCGGGCGCCCGACCAGAAAAAATTGGACGCGCAGATGAGGCCGCGCGTCCGAACTTCCGCTATGCGCTGGTGTAATCGCGCCGAGCCGCAACACATCGATAAAGATGGGCATTCCTATTTTATAACACAGATGACTGCCGTTTGCTTTGATGTAGTCCGCAATGAAGACAAGGCAGGCCACCTCCAGTCATTGCCGAAGGCGCATTTTCTCAGAACTGCGTATGCAACCGTGCACCCAGTACCGACACCGGTCCACGATCGCGGTTGTATGCAGGATTGACAATGAGCTGATAGTCCAGCGTGACCTGGCAGAACGATAGTGGGAACGCATAGTAGGCTTCGATGATCTGTTCGGGGCCGGGATGTGGCAGCTTTCCATCGCCGACGAGAATGCCGAGCCCGCCGGTGTTGAGAAAGGCTTCGTGCTGGGCCGAAATGCCGTTGATAACCCCGGCAAATCCGAAGGTGTCATCCGGCCGGCCCCATTTCGTGCCCTTGAGCGCAAGCCCGCCTGCCAAGGTGCGGTCGATGTCGGTGAACTCGTAAGGCTCGACATCTCCGTTTGCGAGGCCTGCGCGGAGGAATGCACCCAGGTCCGGCGTGATCTCCTGCTCGACATTCATGCTTACGCCGCCGCGGCCTCGATACTGCCGGACCGCGGTGATATCGGCCGGACCTCCAGTGATCTGCGCCAATGCTATGGCGTCCTGGTAGCTGCCCATGCGTCCGCGGCTCAGAAATCCGGTGACCGCGACCTTGCCGGGATGCCCCCATAGTTCATACCGTCGCTCGATTTCGCCGACCCACTGAAACTGCTCAAAGTTCGGATCGAGCTCGGTGCTGTTGGGGACGATCGAAAGGTCGAACACGCCGCCGCGCAGCGTCCAGTCTCCCGCATACCACTCCGCTGCGGCGCCGAGCGTGTAGCCCCAGGCATCGGCGGCATAGTCGAACGTGCCGGTATCGACCACCGCCCAGTTCAGGAAATCACTGCGCGGATCGTGCGCATATTTGTTGGTGTCGAAAACATCGGCGACGCTGAATTTTCCAACCGTTATCACAAGGCGATCGGCAGTCTGGCTTCCGGCAAACTGATTAAGGCCCGCGGCCACTTTTTGCGTCTCGCCGCCGAGATCGATGGTTTGTCGGATGAAAGCACGCTGCAGCCGCGTGTAAGGGTAGTCGGCCCCCAGTTTGTAGGCCTCGCCGCTGGTGAAGCCGGCAACGCCCAGCGTGCCGCTGAGGCCGAATCCCTGGTCGATCTCCGGATTGATCCACAGCTCTGCGCCCTTCCACAGTCGCAGGCCAAGAAAAGCGGTTGCGTCCCACGTCTCGCGTGCCTGATTGGGGACGAGGCTGTTGGCGCCGGCATATGGCGCCCGGAAGGGCGGCGCGTATTGCGATGTGAACGTGGTCTGGCCGTGGACGTTCCAGATGTCTTCCTTCGGACCGATCGCCACGGTCTCGTTCTTGTCCCCCGCGGTCCCAACATCGAAGAAGTGGTAGTTCAGTCCGAACCGCAACTGTTGCAACATCAGGTCGGAAGCGAATGATTGCGGCGTTGCCTGAAAGACCCTGCCGTCCTTTCCGAAACCGCTGACCAGATATTCGGCCTTGGCGGTCCAGTGCGGCGCCACCGGCAGTTCGGCCCCGACGCCTGCCGTCCAGCCCATTCGCCATAGCAGCGCCGTCTCATCGCTGCCAGGATCGAGCGTTCCGCCGGCAAGCTGTGTGCGTGTGAGCTTGTCGTAGCTCCAGGCGAAGCCGCCGGTCGCGTAGAGGAGCCAAGGGTCGAAGGCATAGCCGATGCGCCCGCGCACGGTTCCTGAATGGAGGACCATATCGGTGAAATTCGCCGTTCCTGCGAACGTCGATGTTGCGGTCGAGGAGCCGGCGAACGTGTTTGGGAACGAGGCGTCGGCCTCAATGCCCAGCAGGAATCGAGACGGCAACATGAAGTTGTAGCCGCCCTGAAGTCCGGCAAGGAAGCTGCCCTTGCCTTTGAACAGGTCGAAGCCGTTGAAGAGGTCGAGCGTGCTGCTTGTTCCCGCTCCGACGGGATCGGCAGCGGCCCAGGACGAAGATCCCCCGCCATAGCCGACGTGTCCGCCGACATAAAATCCGGTCCAATCAAGCTGGTTCGCAACAGTTGGCGGCGCCTTTGCCGCCAATTGACTGCCTGGATCATCAGCTCTGGCCGAAGTGCCGACGACGGCCGGCAGAATTGCGAGTCCCAGCCGAAGCGTCGCCGCTTGCGCTGTTCCAATCCTTCGGAAGACGACGGTGTGAGGTTGCTCAGCTCTGATTTGCGATTGCGTCTTATTCGCAACTCTACGCGATAATTTTGCCGGAAGATTCATCCACCCGCCCCAACAATAACCCTAAGCAGTCTTGAGCCGCCGACCTTTGCCTGCCGATCACTGGCGTCCTGTGATCAGCCGCTCGACAACAAACCAGGCCTTCTTTGATCCGGGAAAAACGATACGCTTGAGCACACTCGCCTGTTCACGCCGGCGCAACGTGTAGGTCACTGGCGCCCTTGAGATCTGATATCGCCCTTCTGCGACGTCGGAATAGAGCGCGTCTGCAGTGACCCAATGCCCGCTATACCGATCCAACAACTCCACGAGAGCGATACGCTGGCGAGTTGGCCGCAGTTCAGCCTCACGGAGCCTGCGCCGGATGTAAGCACCGGGGAACGTCGTTCGCCGCTCTCTGCGGTGAGCAAGCGGAGTCGTGTCGAACGGCTCGCTCACAGCAACGATCAATTTGCGATTATGAACATGCATCGTTCATCACCAACCACAGCGTTTCGCGACGATCCTGCTAACCCGCTCAGGCGCCACCAGGTAACCCCGGAATCGATAGGCCGAGGGTTTGCACGATCAGGAAGATATTGAGTAGCAGCACCACGACCATCCCTGCCGCGGCCGCGACAAGGGTCAATCGGCTGTTCACGAACTGACCCATGATGACGCGCCGGCTGGTGAAGATCAGCAGCGAAATCATCGGTAGCGGCAGCGCGATTGAGAGCACGACCTGGCTGATAACGAGCGCATTGGTTGCGTTCGCGCCCATGGCGACCACGACAAAGGCAGGCACCATCGTAACGAGCCGGCGAACCAGGACCGGGATTCTCCAGCGGATGAAACCCTGCATGATCATCTGGCCAGCCATGGTGCCGACAGTCGAACTGGAAATGCCGGAGGCGATGAGCGAGACCAGAAATACGCCTGCGGCGCCGGCTCCGAGCAGCGGCGTCAGCGTGTGATAGGCCGTTTCGATTTCCGCCACGTCCGGGTGACCTGCGTGGAATGCGCTCGAAGCCATCATGACCATGGCCATGTTGACGAGCCCCGCCACCGTAAGCGCAATCACGACCTCCTGGTTGGAGAAGCGCAGAACCTTGCGCCGCTCGTTGTCGTTACGCACGGGCATCCGCGCCTGCGTCAGGCCCGAATGCAGATAGACCGCATGCGGCATGACGGTGGCGCCGATGATGCCGACTGACAGCATGAGCGCCTCGGCATCCGGGATTTGCGGCAGGACGGTATGGACGGCAGCGGACGCCCAGTCGACGGGCGCGATGAACAGCTCGACCACGTAGCAGAACGCGATGATGCTCACCATGCTGCCGATGATCAGTTCGATCGGGCGGAAGCCGAAGCCTTCGACCATCAGCACGCCGTAGGTGATCGTCGCGGTCACGGCCATTCCGGCAAATAGCGGCAGGTGAAACAGCAGCGAGAGACCGATGGCTCCGCCGAGAAATTCGGCGAGATCCGTCGCCATGGCCGCAATCTCGCTCACCACCCACATCGCCCATACGACCGGCTGGGGAAAATGCTCCCGGCACATCTCCGCGAGATTGCGACCGGTCACGATGCCGAGCTTGGCCGAGAGCGCCTGGAACAGCATGGCAATCATGTTGGCCGCCAGCACGACCCAGAGCAGCGTGTAGCCGTATTTCGCGCCCGCCTGGATGTTGGTCGCGAAGTTGCCCGGGTCCATGTAGGCGATCGAGGCGATCACCGCAGGACCGACAAACGCCAGATAGCCGCGCAGGCCCCCGCGCTGGCCCGCGAGCACTTGACGGGCCGAGGAGATAGTCCTGTCAGAGAGCGACTCTCGGCGCGCGACGATTTCGGTCATTCACAGGTTCCGGGTAGAGACACCAAAGTGTAGCCTTGGGAACAAGGTAGGGATCGCTGATTAATTGTCAATGCTATACAATGTAGCACATGCTACACTTTGACACGAAAATCGAAATATGATCTCTGGGCTCCGCGATTCCAACGACTTAGGATGTCGGACATGCAGCCGCCAACGCAGGGGAAGTCACGGCGGAACGGCGGCGTCACAGCCGAGCTGCCTACCGAACTCACTCAAGCACGCCGCTTCGGCAAGACGCGCTCGGCCCAATCGACCGCCCTGTTCGAAGACTACGTCGAGCTGATCGCGGATCTTTTGGCCGGCACAGGCGAGGCGCGTGCAACGGATATCGCACGCCGCCTGGGCGTGTCGCATGCAACCTCCATCAAAACGATCTCTCGCCTGAAAAAGGCCGGACTGGCGACGTCGCGGCCCTATCGTGGGGTATTCCTAACTGAAAAGGGCCACGCGTTGGCCGAGCGGGTCCATCTTCGTCACAGGCTCGTTGTCGACTTCCTTCGCGCGGTGGGAGTTCCCGCCGAAGCGGCCGAAGCCGATGCAGAGGGCATCGAACACCACGTTTCGGAAGTCACACTGAAAGCATTTGCCCAGTTCATCAAGTCGCATGGGAGCGGTCAGTAGTGCTTCAAAAGGTGCTTTGCTGGAAAATAGACGCCACTCCGGGCGTTCTCTCGCGGAGCGACGAGCCTTGGCCGCGGAGAGATTGAGAGTATCGGCCGCGCAATCAATCACGCCTCGTTCGCGCAAGTGGATTGTTCGGTCCGGGAATTACGGGCGTGACCTGCCTCGGCGACGGGTCATACATTGTCCACTTCTGGATACGCCCGTGTTCTGCGGGCGTCACCCGCGCGCACGGCCGCGAAAGGTGTCCTCCGCGCTTCAGGCGTACGCCGCGAGGGCGAGCAGCAGTGCAGAATCTGGTTCTGTCCGAATGCTGCCAGCAATCGTCTACGAGTTCTTCGCCGCGGCTGATCTCGCCCGCTGCATTTGCCGGAGTGCATAAAAGAGCCGTCACGCCCAGTAGTGACGCAGCCGCCTTTATGCGTAGCTGTGCTTGTTTGATTGTTGACCATGAATCTCTCCTGCTTGCGACATCGCGCGGGCGAGGACTCTTGTGGTCTCGGTCTTATTCCCGCGTGAAGGGACCAAATCACGGATCTTCTCGGAATAATTTGCTGGGTCAGGTGTTCGACCGGATGTAAATCCCCTGGCGGAGAGGAATGATCCAATGATCAAGAGCGCGGGAGTTCTGCTGGTCAGCACAGTTCTCATGGTTTCGACGGCCTTTGCGCAGATGGCGCCGGCCAGAACAGGCGACACCCCAAAGGGCAAGGCGCTGGTCGATCCCAAGGGCATGACTCTTTATGTTTTCGACAAGGACAAGAGCACGCCTGGTAAATCGGTGTGCAACGGACCGTGCGCCGAAAATTGGCCGGCTCTGCTTGCGTCCGATACCGACAAGCCTTCGGGCGATTGGACGATCGTCGTGCGCGACGATGGAAAGAAGATGTGGGCCTACAAGGGAAGGCCTTTGTACACATGGAAGAACGACAAAGCGCCCGGCGATACCGATGGTGACGGAAAACTCAACGGCGCTTGGCATATTGCGGCGCCCTGAGCTGAGAGCGCCCCCTATGCGTCTCACGACCGCCGTGAAACGCTGGGGTAGGGAAGCGATGCAATGTGCGAAGGCCTGGCGGATGGTACCGGTGAATGCGACGTGAATATCGCTATACGGGCTAAGGGGCGGCAGCAGTCTTGCGAGAGAGGCTGTGGCAGCGATGGGCGAGCCCGAATTTAGGTTCGATTTCTTAATTCGACCGACTGTGAAACCGGCCGGGCTTGGTTGTGCGAGTGCTCGCGCACGCATATAGTTGGACTTGGGACGATCCGAACGAGGAGCGAGACCATGTCGCATCGAGCCGCCTTGGCCCTTCTGGTGGTAACAGTCGTTATCTCAGTGGGCACAACGAATGCTTGGGCGCGAGGCGGCGGAGGCGGAGATTATCCCGCATTTGGGAACTATCCCGCATTCGGCTATCCCTATGCGTACAGCTTCAATTCGGAACGCGACTGTCATCTCGCCCAGCGACGTGTGCTGACACGCCATGGATGGCGTCTTTGCCCGGTTCGGATCTGCGGTTAGGTGTTTACCACGTGATGGTGGAGAGCACCGGTCCTGTTGGCGGTTAATTCGATTCCGGCGCAACTATCTGAGCCGATCGCGGCAGATCGTCTTGTCTCGAACGCAATCAGTGATCCCCTTTGCGCAGCTTTGAAAATGGCTAATACTTTGAAAGTGGCTAATACAAAGGCTCGGAGCAAAATGGCCAGAGAGCGGGGATACATTGCTCCCGCTTTGGTGCGCTCCGCAAATCTCGTCGTCATAAAGGTCGGCCTGACATTGACAGCCGCCTTCGTGGCACTCGCGATCGGCATGACTTTCTACTATCGCACGATCATGTCCTGGCTCTTTTTCTGAAAGCGAGCCATCTCGAGCCTCTTCGAGCAGGTGGCGTCGCATGGCGCGTGCTCAAATCGAGACGAATGGCCCCAACGAAGATTCCACCAGCGGCAGGGCGTTCCATGGCGGCGGCCGGTCGGTGGCCGTTGTCGGTCGGGGCGCCTGAATCGACCGCCCAGCCGCCGCCAACCTTAGATTGACAGCGCTTAAGGCCGATCACGACGACCGGCGGCGAGCGACTCCAAAGCCACACTCGACCGCCTCGTCACTTGGGGGCCTCATGGTCGCCTCGACTTTGAATTTCCATGGTGATATTGGGTCATTTAGGGGACGCTAATGCGGCGACATTTGCGCAAATATTTCCCGGTCATCCTGACCGTGCTGATGGTCCAGATTTTGGCGCCGGTGGCAGCCTGCTGGGCCGCCTTCGTTGCTGCTTCAGACCCGCTCGGCGCCGCCGAAATCTGTCATAGCAGTCCGGCTTCCGTCCCAGGGAATTCCGATCAGGGCGGTGATACCGCTCATGACGGCGCCTGTATCGTTTGCTGCGTGCTGCATGCGAGCGCGTCCGTTGACCCGCCGCTGGTCGGAACGTTAGCTAGCCCGTTTCGTGAGATTGAACGAGTGGTTTGGGGCCACCGTGCGCTCCAATTCTTCGCCGGGCGTACCGGTTCGAACTCTCAAGCCCGCGCTCCTCCGCTGTCGATCTGACGCGTCTTCCTCTCCCACATCGTCAGTTCGCCACACTCTGGATTTGAGTCATCCGGACTCGATCCGCATTTCGCGGAGCATGCGCCATGCGCAAAAAATATAGATCGCATCTGATCGAGAAAATAATAGCCATCTGCAACCGACCAGCTTCTCCACCCCGCATGGCACCAATGCTGTGGGCCGGTTGCGTTGGGGCTGTCTCGACCCTGTCGGCCTGCATCACGACGCCCTCATTCGCCGCGGACATGGCCATGAAGGCTCCGCGGCCGGCCGCCTATCAATGGTCTGGTTGTTATGTCGGCGCCAATGTCGGTGGCGGCGCTAGCGGCTCGAATTTTGATACGGCCGTCGATCCGGGAACGCACCTCCTTGATCCCGATCCTGCCGTCGTTGCCACGAGCGGCAGCGGCTCGCATGGCGGTGATGGACTCATTGCCGGCGGCCAGGTCGGCTGCAACTGGCAATCGGGCCTGTTCGTTGCGGGGTTGGAAGGCGACTTCGACTATTTTCACAGCAACCCCTGGTTCTCCAACAACACCAACACGCTGAGCGACGGCGTTACCCCCTTCACGATCACGCAATCTATAACGACCGACTATCTCGCGACCATCCGCCCGCGGATCGGCATCGCAGCTGATCGGAATCTTGCTTACCTGACCGGCGGCGTCGCCTTCACACGCGTCAGCTACCTTGAAAGCTATATTGACGGCGCCGCGCCCGCCGGCATCGGAACCGCGGCCGCCTCGAAATCGCTGGTCGGCTGGGTCGCCGGCGCAGGCTGGGAGAACGCCATCACTGACCACTGGATCTTCCGCGCCGAATATCTCTACGCGGGCTTCTCCAAGGTCAACGCGGTGGGGGCCATCACCGACGCGGGCGGTGGCGTCAATACGCTACATGGATCCAGCGATTTGACCGTGCAGATCATTCGTGCCGGCGTGAACTACAAGTTCTGATCGCGGGCGCGCCATGCGCTGGCCCGCGCGACACACCCATTCATCGCCGGACTGGGACCGAGAATCCGTCCAGCAGCATCAAACCATTCGATCAATCGGTGAAACCATGTCTTCCATTCGCAACATAACGGAATCACGCAAGGTCGGCGTCCTCATGCGCCCGATCCTTGCCGCGTCGGCGACATCGCTGACAACGCTGTTTCTCGCCTTCGGGTCGCTCGTCGGAGGCACCACGACCGAAGCGAATGCCTGCGCCTGCGGGTGCAGCGTATTCGACGTCAGCGGCTTGGACATGATGCCTCAGGAGCAGGAAAGTGGCGGCCGAATCTTCTTCGAGTATTGGAGTCAGGATCAGACGCAGAACTATGTCGGAAGCTCGAAGGCGCCGGCGGCCCTCAACGGCGACAAGGAGATCAAGACCCAGTGGTACAATGTCGGCCTGAGCTACAATTTCAATCGCGACTGGGGCATCATGATCCGAGTGCCGATAACGGCGGACCGCTCCCTGACTACCGAGACCGACTACCTGTACCAGGGCCAGATCCAGACCTTCAATGCCAAGAGCTTCGGCGACCTCGAAATCATGGGTGTCTACACCGGTTTCTTTCCGGATATGTCGACGGGCCTGATCTTCGGTCTCAAGCTGCCGACGGGTACATATACTGCGCTTGGGATGGATCGCGACAACCAGATCGGAACGGGAAGCACCGATCTGATCCTGGGGGCCTTCCACCGCGGCCTGCTCAGCGGCGACAATGCCTGGCAGTATTTCTCGCAGTTCGTGTGGCGCCAGCCGTTCGCGTACAAGTCGGCCGTTGACGCGCAGGGCTTCTTCGATGGCAGCCTCGGCGTCGTACAGACTTATCATCCGGGCATGCAGATCGATGGCGCTGTCGGCATCGTCTACAACAATTGGTACAATGTGCTCGGCTTCGACAAGATCACGCCGCTTGCCCAGGTAATCGTTTCCCATCGGGATAGCGACAGCGGCACTGGTGCCGACCCCTTAAATTCAGGCTTCGACCGCGTGATGGTGTCGCCGGGCATCGAGTTCACCAAGGTGATCGATGAGGCGAATAAGTACGTGCTCAAGACCTACGTAGACGTGGAAATTCCCGTCTATTACCGCGCAACGGCCGCAAGCAATGGCGGACAAGAAGGGCAACTTGTCGCGCCGTATCTGCTGAAAATGACGTCAAGCTTCAACTTCTGATTATCCCAGCGCGCGGCTGCGGCTGGCTTGGACCGGTTCGGTCAGCGTGATGATGATGAACGAATGGAGATAGGAACATGAAAAACGTTTTGATCGCGACGCTCGGCTTGATGGCCTTTGCTTCTGCGCCTGTGCGCGCAGCCGACCTGCCTGCGAAGGTTTATTCAAAGGCCCCGCCAGCGCCCGCGGCTATCTACGACTGGAGCGGCGTCTTCGTCGGGTTCAACGCCGGTGGCGGCTCGAACAACAACTGCTGGACCAACTCGTTTGCTGGAGGCGCGCCAACGGTCCCGAGCGTAGGCGAAGGTTGCGTCGATACGACGGGTGCCTTGCTCGGCGGGCAGATCGGCTACCGCTGGCAGGTGTCGAACTGGGTGCTTGGCGTAGAGGCGCAGGGTGACTGGGCCAATCTGGACGGATCGAACGCCAGCGTCTTTTTGGCCGCGCCGCAGGTGACGAACCAGAGCAAGATAAATGCCATAGGTCTCTTCACCGGACAGGTCGGCTATGCCTTCAACAACGTTCTCTGGTTCGTGAGGGGCGGCGCCGCAGTGACCAGCAATAAGTATAAGGGTCTCGACACCGCATCAGGTACCGTACTGGATCAGGCCAGCGAAACCCGCTGGGGTGGGACGGTCGGGACAGGCCTCGAAATCGGATTCGCGCCAAATTGGTCCGTGGGCGCCGAGTTCAACTACCTGTTCATGGGTACCAAGACCGTCAATCTCAATGCAGTTCCCGCCGGCGGCCTGTCGCGAACCGATAGTATCCAGGGGAACGTTTTGACAGGCCTGTTGCGCGTGAACTACCGCTTCGGGGGCCCTGTGGTCGCGAGGTATTGATTGATTGATTCGTCTGCTCTCAAAGGTCGATGCTTGGAGGCTGGCGCCGCTATGACGACCTGGCTTTCGGGCTTGTGATGCGAGGACAAGGAAATGATCGTTGGCCGTAAGACGCAGCTCGGGTTTCACACGATGAACCCGAGCTGGGGCCAGTTGCTATTTGCTGCCTGTCTACTGCTGGTGTCAGCAGGTTTTGCTACCGCTGGCGCTGCGCCGTCGATCAACGACGCGGCGCCGGCGCTCGTTCTGACCGAATTGGGAGGGGAGACTTTCGATCTTTCGAAATTGCACGGCAAAGTCGTGCTGGTGAACTACTGGGCGACGTGGTGCGCACCCTGCAAGAGGGAGATGCCGGTGCTCAACGCCTTCTATCGGCGCTATCACGAGCAGGGCCTGGAGGTCATCGGGATCAGCGCCGATCATCCCGAGGATTTTGCCAAAATGCGAAAGATGAGCACCACGCTCGCTTATCCGACGTCGACGCTGGACAAGATTTCGCAGAACGGTTTCGGCGCACCCGAGGGGTTTCCTCTGACCTATGTGATCGATCGCGACGGGGTCGTGCGAGACAAGTTTATCGATGTTCGCGAACAGTTGCTGCACGATGTCGTGCTGCCGTTATTGCAGCATTGACGGCAGATCGGTGCAGGCAAGGAGTTCTGGGTGAAACGCGTCGCTGGGACAATATCGCTGCTCTGGCTATGGTTGGGTTGCTCGGCGGCCACCAGCCAGGCGGTACAGTCTGGCGCTTTCGTCGCCGATCCCGAGAGTGGTTGCAAGGTCTGGAATCCTCATCCGGAAGCCGGGGAGACGGTGCATTGGTTTGGGAGTTGCGTTGACGGGCTTGCTCAGGGCAAAGGCAAGCTTGAATGGTCGCGGAACGGTGTGCCGTCTGAGAGGGATGAAGGCGAATGGACCTTGGGTCGCCAGACAGGGCAGGGTATCCAACAGTGGTCAGGTGGCCGTTACGACGGTGAACTGCTCAATGGTGAGCCGAATGGCCACGGCGCGATGACGCTGCAGAGCTCTCGCTATGAGGGTGAGTTCCGTAACGGGAAGCCGAATGGCGACGGAGCCGTCACCAATTATCAGGGGGTGTTCAAGGGGAAATGGCAGGACGGATGCCTAACGGACGGGAAACGGAAGATGGCGTTCGCCGTATCGTCTTCGACCTGTCGATAGAGCCGCCGGCTCACGAGAGAGAACCGATAGGAGCTTTTCGATGAAGAGACTGACAGCAACAGCAATCGTGGCCCTTGCATCACTGTCCAGCGCGATGGCGGCCCCCCCGGCCTCGCCGCAGGATGGAAAGGGGAAGGTGTGCCGCATGGAGCAGCAGTGCCATTGGGAGAACTTCAAGAAGATATGCGTCTACGTCAAAGTGTGTCGTTGATCAGTCGCGATCGGAAACATGCAGTCGATTTTTATGAACAGAGAGGTCAATACCATGAAAAAGCTGAAGCAGATTGGTTTCGCACTGGCTTGCCCTCGCTGTCGCCCGGCGGCTATCACATGATGCTCATGGATCTGAAGACCCCGCTCAAGCAGGGTGACAAGCTGCCGATCACGCTCGAGTTCGAAAAAGTCGGCAAGGTCACAGTCTCGTTCGACGTCGAGAGCGCCGGCGCCCAAGGTCCGGGCGGTGCGTCCGGCGAAAAGATGGACATGAAGAAGATGTAGCGCGATCGCCGGGTCATCTGGGGGGCGTGAACTCCCCAAATGCCAGATACTCAACGAGCGCGCTCCTTGAGAAAGGCGATCAGATCCGCGCGATCCTGCGGATCCTTGACCTCATAGAACATTTTCGTCCCAGGGATAAAATCCTGCGGGTTGGTTAGCCACTTGTCGAGATTCTCTTCGGTCCAGACGATTTTTGCGTTCGCAAATCTCCGTCTGGATGCCGAGCTCGATCAAACGGTTTGGTGGGATTCGGAAGAGGTCGGTAGCGGCGAGCGCGTTGCGGTGCGTCAGTTCGAAGATCCGGGAACGGAGACGGCCGAGCGCCGAATCCTTTGCTGGCACGAGTTTGACGCGGCTGGCGAAGAAGGACATGTCCATCAACCACGAGCGACAGCATCCCAAGCGCTGCGTCGGCAAGAATGCCGGAGTCGAAAAGCAAGCGAAGGTCTGGGAGCAGTAGTGATATGGGCTAGTGGCCGATCTCGATTATCAGGCCAACTGCCAAGAGCAGCGAGACGCAGAACAGCGGTGAATATGGACTGTTGCCGATCGCAGGCCAGTCCCGGAGGTATTCCAGCCAAAGCCGAGTCCGGCGCCAGGCGTTATGAGGTTCCGGATCAACAGATAATGCACTCATGGGAAAGTCCGAAATTGTTATCGGCGGAATGTGCTCTCGACGGCATTCGAATTCCAGGCGGAGAGCAGGTTTGCGTTATAAAGACCGCATAAAGGCGCGCCCGCCGAACACCACTGGCTTTTATACCTTCCTTATGCGGGGCGATAGCGAGCCATCTCGCATTCCTATGGCGTTCTCAGCACATCATCACCATTGGGTTCGTGAGGAGGCCACCGCGGCCGCCACTATGATGAACATCGCCTATCAGAACGAACGGCTCCTGAAGCAGCAGTTCAGACGTCTTCCTTTCGCTTGCCGGGAAGTGCTTGACGCGTTTGTCAGCGGCCGGATGCAGAACGCAGTCTCCGCAGCCAAGCACATTCGCCCGCACGGAAGCCGCCCGCCATCCGATCAAGCTAAAACGCCTGCGGTAAAATTTGGACCGTTAGATCCGAACGTTGTCAGCGAGTCCATCCCTGCATTCTTCATCGGCCGCAACACGGATGGATTATGGGTGGCGCGGGAAGCGAACGGCGGGGTCGGTGGCCTATTTATGCTCAAGAGTTCTGCAGTTGCGTTCGCGCACGATCAAGGTGGAACGGCAGGCTGTGCGATGATCTTTCCGTCAGAACGGATCGAGCTAGACCTGGAAAATGCGGGCAATCAGCTTGCCCGCTATCTTGCGCAGCTTCTGAGGTTGGGAAGTCTCTGCTGGATGATCCGACGTGGAAGCTAGTGCTCGCCAGATGATATCCTATGAGTGCCTGCGCATCTTCGTCGCAATCGCACACGGGCGAGGGGGGCTGAGGTGATTCATTACACCTCTGTCGACGACAAATACCGCGGATCGTCTTGCGGCGACGAACGTGAACTGCACCTGCCGCGCTACCGATTCGGCCGAGGCTGCGGGAAACATGGGCGCGGCCGTTCCGCGCTAAGCAGCGCGAATAGCTACTTGAAGAACCTGATCCAATCGATTGCCGAGGCTAAGCTGCGCCGGATGCGACACGAGCTTGAGCTTCGCGGAATTGAATTCGACGGCTCGAATGAAGAATGGATCCCCAGTTCTCTGCGCAAAGGGAAATAGGTCGGAGCGACGCATGGCGGCACTCTCACGCTCGGCCGGTCGTACGAGTGCGCGCTTGCGCAGCTTCGCTACCGCACTGCTGCGATTTCTGTTTCCTTCTTGGTATGAAGAGGACAAATATCGGCCGGAGCACCATTACATGCGTGGCCCTGGACCAAAATGGCGCGCTAAGCATCTCTCCGATAGCGCCTCGTCTCGCAAGAACTGACATTGCACTGCGATTGCGCTGGACTGGCTAGGCGCGCTGGCGCGACGGCAGTCCCCGCGTCCGCCATAACGCACTATAAGCCTTTGAGCGCCGCTTGTCGGAAGCTTGCTCCGGATGCTCGAGATTCAAAACAGCCGCAACGGCGCGCTTCAGCTCAGGTTCGTCGATTCGTGCGAGGTATTGCCGTAGCAGTGTCTCAGCGCCGATTTCTTTCGGGTGAAGAATAGCCTCGCATAACCGCGTGCTGGTCCGCCGGAAGAAATCGAAATCCGCCCGTTCATTCTCTCGTTGGCCGAGCCGGTCGATTTCATTGGCGATCGCGAGCATGCCGAGCCGATCGGCATTGTCCCGCGTCAGGGCGAAGCGCAGGATTGCCAAGTGCCAGGACCGCAGACTCCTGGCTTGCCACTCGATTGGATCTTGCTGATCCATCGTACGCTGCCTCACGAGACCACCACAAGAGATATCAGGCTCGGGCGGCCCCGGCCACATCGTCATCGA
Organism: Bradyrhizobium sp.; assembly: GCF_035652035.1. Classification (GTDB taxonomy): domain Bacteria; phylum Pseudomonadota; class Alphaproteobacteria; order Rhizobiales; family Xanthobacteraceae; genus Bradyrhizobium. The sequence goes on along the minus strand of NZ_DASREO010000041.1, from coordinate 22,213 downwards.
CCCCGGCAATTGCCCTCGCGAGCGCAGCTTTGGCGGGGCCATCCAGGGGCACGATCGGCAGGCGCGTGCCTGGAACGATCAAGCCGAGCAAGCTCAACGCATATTTTACGGCAGCGGGGTTCCCGTCCAAAAGGCAGGACTCCAGATAAGCGAGCTGCTTCTGAAGGTGTCGCGCGATCTGCGGTCGCCCCAGCCTCACGTTGGCAAAGATGGCCTGGCACAGGTCCGGCGTCACATTCGATATCGTCGAAATGCAAGCATCGCCGCCTTGGGCAAGATAGGTCAACGCTGTTGCATCGTTCCCGGATATCAGCCGAAAACTCTTTGGCAGAGCGGAGCGCAACCGCAGGAGACGGGCAACATCGCCTGTCCCGTCCCTCAGTCCGATAAATTGCGGGGCTTCGGCCAGCCGGATCGGCGTGTCGTCGGCCAACTCTCGGGCGCTCCGCGCGGGAATGTCGTGCAGGATGATTGGCAATTCAGTCGAGGCGGCGATCGCCCGAAAATGCGCATAGAGGCCATTCTGCATCGGCTTATTATAGTAGGGCACGACCGAAAGAACTGCATCGGCTCCGGCCGCTTCGGCGCGCCGTGTCAATTCAATGGCGCGACTGGTGCAGTTTGAACCCGCGCCCGCAATGATCCGCGCGCGCCCACTTGCGACCTCGACAGCGACACGGATGATCATGTCGCGCTCTGCCGTCGATAGCGTCGAAGCCTCGCCGGCAGTCTCGCAAATCACCAGGGCCGAGGCGCCCGCGGCGATCTGTCGTTGGCAAAGCCGCGCCAAGGCTCGCAAATCGACCCGGTCTGCATCATCAAACGGAGTGGGCAGATCGGGTATGTAACCCGTCAGCCACGTGGTTGAAGTTTCCGGTGAGATCACGCCGCAAGCTCCAGCTGCGAGAAGCCTCGGCGGTCCGCGGCCAACACAAGCCCACGACGGCACCTCACGCCTGCTTCGATCCGAAAGCCCATTTGCTGCAGCTTGTGGCGTATGTTCATGGCGAGTTCACCATCCCGGGATTCGATCAGAACGGCAACATTGGAATTCGTGCTGAGAAAAGGAGAGGCTTGGACAAGCGCTGCCACCGCATTCTGACCCGTGACCAGACCGACCGCGTGCTGCCTTTTTGGTGCGCGACATGTCACAGGTGTGGCGACCCGACTGTATCCGCGTCGCCGGAGCACGAGATACAGCTCCATGCTTTCGCTACCCGTGATGATGATGCCACCCAGAGTGGACGGGTGGGTGAGCGCGATCATGGTATCGACAGTCTGCTCCTGGTCCAATGCGAAACATGGGTCGATCATCGCAGTCTCCTGAATTTGCACCGGCGCTTCAGGTTCAGGCGTCAAGCTCGATTTCAGATGATAGTTCGATGATGGTTTCGGGATGGCGGCCGTTCTCGAACAGCGCGTATTTGACAGCCTCGGCGCGGTTGACGAACAGGCCACCAAACAAGCCGTTCTGTTCGCGGACAATCCAGCTGCCGCGGCGGTTCCTGCCGATGAGGACAACGTTGGCTACCGCAGAGCTACACGAGGGAGGTTCGACAGGCTTCACGTCCATAATCCTTGAAGTTTGATATCTACACCAGTCACCGACTTCGCCGTCCCGACCTGCTCTCAAGGACATGAGATCGTCGACTCGGAGAAAAGCTTCATGACGGCTCCAATATCTGCTCGGTCGAATATGAATTCGATTGCGAGGGCATGCCGATCTCATAAAGGCCGCATAACGTCTCGTGTCGCATGATGCCGGAGCAGCTGGGCTGCTGCTGGTGATGGGCCAGAACAAGGCATGGACCTTGCAGCTCCGGCGATTTACAGGACCGAAGCGGGGCGAGGCCTCTCGCCAGACCATGGCAAGGCCGCGCTCGGCATGGTCGACACCGATCGATTGATCTGCTGCGTGGTTCTCAAATCCGTCCTATGCGCGGCCGCAGCCATGCCATGATGACATCGTGCGGCGGTCGTCTGCTGCGCGGCAGACGGTGACGCTGCAGGGCGGCGTCCGCGAAAGCGTTCGCCTGCTCAACCGATCGGCGCTTCTCGCGGGTAAGCGATGTCCACTCACGAATGATCGCGCGACGCGGGTTGGACTTTGCCATTTCGATCTCCTTGAGAATGTGGCGGCGGGACTGTTCGCAATCGGACCGGGATCCCGCCGTCAGTTCCCATTTCCCCGGGCTATAGCCCGTTATGCCGCCCTCTTGAGCGGAGTGTCCTGTTGCGTCCGGGCAGAAAGTGCACACCCGCACTCATGCACAGTCGCCTGCTCAATGATGTAGCCGCGCTTCTCTAGGGAGGCGCGAAGGCTCTGATTGGCCGAAGGCTTCTGGGCATCGACCCAGACGACCAGGACGCCCCTTGGGCGAAGGAACTTGCCCAGCCAGTCCAGCGTCGTCTCCAGATCGGGAAGGCTCCGCCGTCGCCAATCGACCAGTGCGAAATCGTATTGAGCGGCGGGGCGACCGCAGTTGCCGGACGATGCCGCCCCGACGTAACCGCGCCGATGCAGCTCGATCATCATCTCGATGCTCTTTGATCCAGCAACGAGGATGCGATCCCGCGTGGAGCAGTTCGCAAGCGCAATCATCGGATCAATAATTCTGTCGCCAGTAGCGATCCTCGAGGTAGCCATAATATCACCCATGCTCGTTACCCCTCCATTCTTGAGATCCAGGCCGATTGCGCTCTGGAAGGGGTTCTGCGCATCGGAGCCGCGGAAACGTCCGCTGCTTTGGTGCGCCCGCGGAGTTCGATGGCTATCGTCGGCTGGAGAGTGTTTGGATCATGCGTGCAATATGCGTCGGCTCGCATATGAATTCGATTGAGGCACGAGGCCCATCGTATAGGCGCCGAATAAGGATGCGATGGCGTCAGATCGCAGACGCGTGCGCGAAGATGCTGACTAAGCAAAAGATGGCCGCGTAACCGACCATATCATCCCAATGATTGAGGGTTGATTCGAATGGCCGTTCTCGTCTGATGACAGCAACGGCCGAGCTGACGATCATTGCCATCCACGTCAGCGTGCCGAGGCTTCCGGCAAAGCCAATGCCACTGAATGCGGCAGCGCTCACCAGAATGGTTGTTGTCACACCAAACCGAATCAGCACCCGACCGGATCCGAGTTGCGGCAGAGGTTGCGGGTGTGCCAAGGTTCGACGCTCCGACGACGAATAGGACGGATTATGCGAAATCGTCGCAGCAAAGGGGGATATAGTCCGAGCTCAGCTTGCCGGAGGCCATGGGAACGCTAGTGCCGCTCGGTCCGGTAACCGTCGCAACTTCCGCAAATGCGGTCAGGATTGCCAGAGCGAGGTCCGGATGCCGAGCCTCGATCGATTGATCCAGCCAGTCGGGAAGCTCTCGCTGGCGGGATAGCGCGCAATGCCATTCGCCTGCGTCGTAGGCGATGCGGCGGACCTGCCAGAGGGGCAGCTCCAATTCGATCAGCGCCAGCGCGACGTCGGTCCAGGCTCGGGCCTGTGCCAACTGCTTGAGGCGGAGAACCTTCGCGCTGCGCCCCTGAAACGGAGTGCGCCGGCAGGTGATCTCGAGGAGTTCGGCCATTAGTTCGGGTGTCATATCATCGACAGCGCGGAGCCTGTCGCTGAGGGCCAATGAAGCGCAGCTTTCAGAAGCAAATCGCATAGCATTCTCACGCACAAGCTCGTTGCAGCGGTAAGAAGTGGTGGGCTGAAAGAATGCCCCAAAGCACATTTAAAAACGATACGGACCAGCGAGCCCAAGCATAAGCGCGGCATAAAGGGGCGCCGCCCGTCGAGCTGGTTCCAGCCCCTTTATGCGATTCATATATCTTTCCGTCCGAAGACTTCTCGAAAAAATATGCGCGGAGTGGCATTCAGCGCGCTTGATGCGGCATGGCCCTGCGGTCCCAGTCGGATGTTCGTTGATTTGCCGCAAGGTGCCCTGCCGAAATGCGCTGATGCTTATTCGGCAACAACCAGGCGCAATGGGAGCATTCCATGATGGACGTTCTAATGCTGGCGCTCGCGATCGGCTTATTCGCGCTTGCGATCGGCTACACTTACGCCTGCGAACGGCTCTAAAAGGGGAGAATAGGTCATGATCTTTGACTATTCGCTTGCCGCGGCCGTATCAGCCGGCCTGCTGATTTATCTCGTTTACGCGCTGCTGCGACCCGAGCAGTTCTGACCGGCTTCCCGCTCAGCGCATCACTTGAAGGCTTGATCCCATGACCGCTATCGGCTGGCTGCAAATCATTGTCTATTGCGTCATCATCGTCGCGCTCGTGAAGCCGCTTGGCGGTTACATGACGCGCGTGTTCAACGGCGAACGAACATTCCTGTCGCCAGTGCTGCGCCCGGTCGAGACCGGCCTGTACTGGATCAGCGGCGTCGACGAGAGGCGCGAGCAGCATTGGCTGACCTATACGGTTGCCATGTTGCTGTTCCATGTCGGTGGTGTTCTGATCATCTATGGCTTGATGCGGCTGCAGGCATTCTTGCCGTTCAATCCGGCCGGACAATCCGCGGTCGCCGAGGATCTGTCGCTCAATACGGCGATCAGCTTCATCACCAACACCAACTGGCAGAACTACGGCGGCGAGAGCACGTTGTCCTATCTCGTGCAGATGCTGGGGCTGACACATCAGAACTTCCTGTCGGCTGCGACCGGTATTGTCCTCGCGGTCGCGCTGATCCGCGGCTTCGCGCGTGCCTCGGTTCGCACAGTCGGCAATTTCTGGGTCGATGTGACCCGCTGCACACTCTATGTGCTGCTACCGATCTGCATCGTCTACACGCTGTTCCTGGTCTGGCAGGGCATGCCGCAGACGCTCGGCGACTATGTCGAAGCGACCACTCTCGAAGGCGCCAAGCAAACCATTGCGGTCGGTCCGGTGGCGTCGCAGATCGCGATCAAGATGCTGGGCACCAACGGCGGCGGTTTCTTCAATGCCAATGCCGCGCATCCGTTCGAGAACCCGACCGCGCTGTCGAACTTCGTGCAGATGATCTCGATCTTCGCATTGGGCGCCGCGCTCACGAATGTGTTCGGGCGCATGGTCGGCAACCAGCGCCAGGGCTGGGCAATCCTTGCCGTCATGGGCGTGTTGTTCGTCGCCGGTGTAACCGTCTGCTACTGGGCGGAAGCCAACGGCACCACCATACTTTCTTCGCTGGGGCTCACCGGCGGCAACATGGAAGGCAAGGAGGTCCGTTTCGGCATCCCCGCTTCATCGCTGTTTGCCGTGATAACCACTGCGGCTTCCTGCGGCGCGGTCAATGCCATGCATGACAGCTTCACCGCGCTCGGCGGCATGATTCCGTTGATCAACATCCAGCTCGGGGAAATTATTGTCGGTGGCGTCGGCGCCGGCCTCTACGGCATGCTCATCTTCGTGATCATCTCGATCTTTGTTGCCGGCCTGATGGTCGGTCGCACTCCGGAATATGTCGGCAAGAAGATCGAGTCGCGTGAGGTCAAGATGGCGATGCTTGCCATTTTGGTCCTGCCCCTGATGTATCTCGGCTGGACTGCGGTGGCGGTGGTGTTTCCACCGGCGGTGGCCTCGATGGCGAATGCAGGCCCGCACGGCTTTACGGAGGTGCTCTACGCCTATACCTCGCAGACCGGTAACAACGGGTCGGCCTTCGCTGGCCTCACGGGAAACACGCTCTTCTATAATCTCACCGGCGCCGTGGCGATGTTCGTCGGTCGCTTCTTCATGATCATTCCGGCCATGGCGATTGCGGGCTCGCTGGCTGGCAAGAAGTCGATCCCGCCGTCGGCCGGTACCTTCCCGACCACCGGTGGCCTGTTCGTCGGCCTTGTGGTCGGCGTGATCCTGATCATCGGCGGCCTGACCTTCTTCCCGGCGCTCGCGCTAGGCCCGATTGTCGAGCATCTCGCGATGAACGCGGGTACCACGTTCTGAACGATCTTTTTTTCGGAGCTATCTCCATGGAACCTGTTGCTAAGATGAACAAGCGGATGCCGGTGGCCACGATGCTGGATCCGAAGATCGTGATGCCGGCGATCGGCGCAGCTTTCGCCAAGCTTGATCCGCGGGCGATGATCAAGAACCCCGTGATGTTCGTGGTCGAGATCGTGGCGGCGCTGACCACCGTGATCTTCCTGCGCGACGTTGTGACCGGCGGGGCCGGCCTCGGCTTCACCTTCCAGATCATTGTCTGGCTGTGGTTCACAGTGGTGTTTGCCAACTTCGCCGAAGCCGTGGCCGAAGGTCGCGGCAAGGCGCAGGCAGAGACATTGCGCAAGACGCGCACCGAAAGCCAGGCCAAGCTGCTCACCGGCTCCGGTAGAAATTACAAGCTTGTACCAGGCACCGGCCTCAAGGTTGGCGATATCGTCCTGGTCGAGGCCGGGGATACGATTCCTTCTGATGGCGAGGTGATCGAGGGTGTTGCCTCGGTGAATGAAGCTGCAATCACAGGCGAATCAGCGCCCGTGATCCGAGAGTCCGGCGGCGACCGTTCGGCCGTGACCGGCGGCACGCAGGTGCTGTCGGACTGGATCCGCGTCCGTATCACTGCCGAGCAGGGCTCTACCTTCATTGACCGCATGATCCGCCTGGTCGAGGGTGCCGAGCGGCAGAAGACGCCGAACGAGATCGCACTGAACATTCTGCTCGCAGGCCTCACCATCATTTTCGTGTTCGCGACCGTCACGATTCCAAGCTACGCGACCTATGCCGGCGGCTCGATTCCGGTCGTGATCCTGGTGGCGCTCTTCGTGACGCTGATTCCCACCACAATCGGTGCGCTGCTGTCAGCGATCGGCATTGCCGGCATGGATCGCCTGGTTCGGTTCAATGTGCTGGCGATGTCCGGCCGAGCGGTCGAAGCCGCCGGCGATGTCGATACGCTGCTCTTGGACAAGACCGGGACCATCACGCTTGGCAATCGGCAGGCGACTGCGTTCCGGCCGGTGCGCGGCGTGAGCGAGCAGGAGCTTGCGGATGCTGCGCAGCTCGCTTCGCTTGCGGACGAAACGCCCGAAGGCCGCTCGATCGTCGTGCTCGCCAAGGAGAAGTACGGCATTCGTGGCCGCGACATGGGCGACCTCGGCGCCACATTCGTCCCCTTTACCGCGCAGACTCGCATGAGCGGTGTCGATGCCGGCGGATCGTCGGTGCGCAAAGGCGCGGTCGATGCGATTCTTAACTACGTCACGGGTGGGGCGCAGGCCGTCGCTTCCGGCAATGTGGTGCGAGCGGTCCCTGCCGCGCAGTCGGAAACGGCTCGCGAGATTCAGACCATCTCTGACGAAATCGCCAAATCCGGCGGAACACCGCTTGCGGTCGCGAAAGACGGCCGGCTCCTCGGCGTCGTGCAGCTCAAGGACATCGTCAAGGGCGGCATCCGCGAGCGCTTTGCCGAACTGCGCCGCATGGGCATCCGCACGATCATGATCACTGGCGACAACCCGATGACCGCAGCGGCGATCGCGGCCGAGGCAGGCGTCGACGACTTCCTGGCGCAGGCGACGCCTGAAGACAAGTTGAAGCTGATCCGTGACGAGCAGGCCAAGGGCAAGCTGGTGGCGATGTGCGGCGACGGCACCAACGATGCGCCGGCCTTGGCGCAGGCTGATGTAGGCGTCGCCATGAATACCGGCACTCAGGCGGCGCGCGAAGCCGGCAACATGGTCGATCTCGACTCCAACCCGACCAAGCTGATCGAAGTCGTCGAGATCGGCAAGCAGCTCTTGATGACACGCGGCGCCCTGACCACGTTCTCGATCGCCAACGACGTGGCAAAATATTTCGCCATCATTCCCGCCATGTTCCTGGCGTTCTACCCGCAGCTCAGCGTGCTCAACGTCATGCACCTGACGAGCCCGCAAAGCGCGATCCTGTCGGCGATCATCTTCAATGCGCTGATCATCATCGCGCTTATCCCGCTGGCGCTGAAGGGCGTGGCCTATCGCGCCGTCGGCGCGGGCGCGCTGCTCCGCCGCAACCTGCTTATCTATGGTCTCGGCGGCATCATCATTCCGTTTATCGGCATCAAGGTGATCGACCTCGCGGTCGCCGCCTTGCACCTCGCCTGAGGAGACAGTCATGTTGAGAGAGATTCGTCCCGCCATTGTTCTTCTGGTCGGCCTTACAGCGATCACGGGGCTCGCCTATCCGCTGGCGATGACCGGGATTGCCGAAGTGCTCTTCCCGAAGCAGGCACAAGGCAGCCTGATCGAGAGGGATGGCAAGGTCGTCGGTTCCGCCCTGATTGGACAGGAGTTCAAGGACGACAAATATTTCCACGGCCGGCCGTCCGCGACGACGGCGCCGGACCCGAATGATTCGACGAAGACAGTTTCGGCACCATACAATGCGGCCAATTCGGGCGGCTCCAATCTTGGCCCGACCAGCAAGCCGCTGGCCGACCGCATGAAGGAGGACGTCGACAAATTGAAGTCGGAGAATCCGTCCCAGCCGGTGCCGGTCGATCTGGTGACGACATCCGGCAGCGGACTTGACCCCAACATCTCACCAGAAGCCGCGCTCTTCCAGGTGCCACGGGTTGCCAAGGCGCGGAACATACCGGAAGCTAAGCTGCGTCAGCTCGTTGACGAACATGTCGAGGGCCGCACGCTCGGAATGCTGGGCGAGCCGCGCGTCAACGTCCTTCTTCTTAATCTGGCGCTGGACCAGCTCGGGACCGGCTGAACGGTGACCGCAACTTTAAGGACTCACTCTTTGTCAGATGGCAGATCAGCGGCGCGATCCCGATCAACGACCATCGCCGGAAGCGTTGCTGGAGGCCGTCCGGCGTGAAGAGCCTCGCGCCGGGCGGCTAAGGATCTTTGTCGGAGCCGCGCCCGGCGTTGGCAAGACCTACGAAATGTTGCAGCAGGCGCGCGCACGCAAGCGCGACGGCTACGACATCGTTGTCGGCGTGATCGAGACCCACGGGCGAAAAGAAACTGAGGCGCTTCTGGAAGGCTTGGAGGTCGTGCCTCGCCGGAAGATCGAGTACAGAGGTCAGTGGCTCGAGGAAATGGACCTCGATGCCATCATAGCTCGGCATCCACAGATTGTGCTTGTCGACGAGCTGGCGCACACCAACGCCCCGGAGAGCCGGCATCCTAAGCGGTATCTGGACGTCGAAGAATTGTTGAGCCATGGCATAAGCGTCTACTCGACGGTCAACATCCAGCACATTGAAAGCCTGAACGACGTCGTCGCGCAAATCACGCACGTTCGGGTGCGCGAGACCATACCGGATTCGATCTTTGATCGAGCTGACGACGTTGAACTCGTCGATCTAACGCCAGACGATCTTATTCAGCGTCTCAAGGAAGGCAAAGTGTACGTTCCAAGACAAGCGGAACGCGCCCTTGAGCATTTCTTCTCGCCCGCGAATCTCACGGCCTTGCGCGAACTCGCGTTGCGGCGCACCGCCGATCGCGTGGACGACCAACTGCTATCGCAAATGCAGGCTCGCGCCATTCAGGGGCCTTGGGCAGCCGGAGATCGGATTCTCGTATGCGTTAGTGAGGACCCCCGTGCTGCAGGCCTGGTGCGCTACACAAAGCGCTTCGCCGACCGGATGCATGCGCCCTGGACGGCGCTCTACATCGAGGGTCCCCGAAGTCTTCAATTGAGCGAGCGGGAGCGCGACCGCATTGCGGACACGCTTCGCCTTGCGGCAGCGCTCGACGGCGACGCCGTCACCATACCGGGTGGAAGGCGCATCGCCGATGACGTCCTCTCATATGCCCGCAACAATAACATCACCCACATCGTGATCGGCAAATCAACCCGCTCAAGATGGTTCGAGATGGTGCACGGCTCCGTTGTGCACGAACTGGTTCGGCGTTCAGGCAACATCACAGTTCACGTCATTGCTGGCGAAGAGCTTACGGCGGACCCAATTCCGCAGAAAACGGTGCGAACGGCAGAGATATCTGAATCGCTTGACCCCCGCGCATATCTCGCTTCGTTGCTCATCATCGCCATTGCACTCGGAGCGGGTGAAATCATTCATGTCCGGCTAGGGATCGAGAACATTGACCTTGTATTCATGACTGCTGTCGTCGTGGTTGCGGTGAGGTGGGGACTATGGCCATCACTCCTTGCAAGCGTCGCCGCCTCTCTTTGCTACAACTTCTTCTTTCTGCCTCCGGTCTACACTTTCACGATTACCGATCCAACCAATATAGCGGCATTCATGTTCTTCGCGGTCATGGCCGTGCTCGTTTCCAACGTGGCGGGACGGGTCCGCACGCAGGCCGTTGCCGCGATGTCGCGAGCGCGCACCACCGAATCTCTCTACGCCTTCAGCCGCAAACTCGCAGGCGTAGGGGTGCTCGATGATGTTCTCTGGGCAACAGCGTACCAGATGGCGCTGATGCTTCGGGTCCGTGTTGTTCTCCTCTTGCCTGAGAATGAGACTATCACCGTCAAGGCCGGCTACCCGCCCGAAGACATGCTGGCTGACGGGGATCTCGCGGCGGCTAAGTGGGCTTGGCAAAACAACCGGTCTACCGGGAGAGGGTCTGATACGCTCCCGGGCGCAAAATGGCTGTTCCTGCCGATGCGAACAGGCCGGGGCGCAATAGGCGTGGTCGGAATAGACAGCGATAGGCCGGGCCCGATGCTCACGCCTGACGAGCGCCGTCTGCTCGACGCCTTGATGGACCAGGCAGCCTTGGCCATCGAGCGGGTTTATCTGGTCGAGGACATGGACCGTGTCAAGCGGACGGTGGAGACCGAACGGTTGCGCTCAGCCCTGTTGACCTCCATTTCCCATGACCTCAAGACGCCGCTTGCCGCCGTCTTGGGTGCTGCAAGTGCGATGCGCGATGTAGGTGTCCGTCTGAATGATGCGCAGAAAGAGGATCTGCTGGCTACGATCGTTGATGAATCGGAACGCCTCAACCGCTTCATTGCCAATCTTCTCGATATGACCAAGCTGGAATCGGGAGCGATCACTCCGAGCCTCGCGTTGCATGATCCAGGGGAGATTGTCGGTAGTGCGTTGAGGCGCGCTGCCAGAATTCTCGCTCAGCATAAGGTCGAAATCGAGATTGCAAAAGGTCTCCCAATGCTGGAACTGGATCCTGTCCTGTTTGAGCAGGTGCTGTTCAATCTGCTCGACAATGCTGCGAAATATGCAGCTGCTGGCACAACTATCGCGATCCGCGCGTGGTCAGAAAACGACAGCATTCGCCTTCAGATCCTTGATGAGGGGGATGGAATTCCGCCAGGCGAACTCGAGCACATCTTCGATAAGTTCTATCGTGTCCACAAGGCGGATACTGTGCGCGCGGGTACCGGTCTCGGGCTCGCGATTTCGCGCGGGTTCGTGGAAGTGATGGGAGGAACGATTACGGCTGCCAACAGGGCCGACAGAAGCGGGGCGGTATTCACCATTGTCTTGCCTATTCCAGGCAATTCGAAAAGAACGGATGCCGCAGCATGAGTGCCGCGCCGCTTAAGGTGCTGGTCGTGGACGACGAGCCGCCAATTCGAAAGCTGCTGCGCATGGGATTGGGCACCCAGGGTTATGAGGTTCTTGAGGCGCCGAACGGAAAGGCAGCTCTGAAACTGGTCGAGCAGAAGCCCGATTTGATCATCCTCGACCTTGGCCTGCCAGATATCGAGGGCCATGATCTCTTGGGGATGATCCGGGGACGAGATGAGCGCGTCCCGATCGTGGTGCTGTCGAGCCGCGGCGACGAGGCTGGCAAGGTATTGGCGCTCGACCTTGGTGCTGACGACTATATCACCAAGCCGTTCGGGATGAATGAACTCCTCGCGCGCATCCGAATGGCATTGCGCCACCAGCTTCAGGTGCATGGGGAGCGTCCAATATTCAGGACAGGCGAACTTTCGGTCGACCTTGTGCGGCGCATCGTCAAGGTGGGAGATCGTGAGGTAAAGCTATCCCCGAAGGAGTACGACCTCTTGCGGATTCTCGTGCAGCATGCGGGCAAGGTCCTCACCCACAAGTTTCTGATCGCCGAACTATGGGACGAGACCGTCGACGCCCAATACCTGAGGGTCTACGTTGGCCAGATCAGGAAGAAAATAGAAGCTGATCCGGAGAGGCCACAATATATCTTGACCGAAACGGGGATCGGCTATCGCCTTCGTGCGCCCGACTGATTTTGCCTAGCTAGAACCTGGATATTTGGCAAAGAACGATCACATCGGAAGTGCAATGGATATTAGAGCTTTTCTGTCACAAGACGGTGTCATTCTTGACGTGCGCGCCTCCGATAAGGTCCAGCTCCTGAAGGATCTATCGGCGCGAGCCGCCTTGGAAGTCGCGGTTGATCCGGACGTGATTTCGGCCGAAATTTTAAAGCGTGAGGAGCTTGGGTCTACGGGCTTGGGCTCCGGAGTGGCGATCCCGCACGCGCGTATTCCCGGCCTCAGCAAACCCTATGGTGTCTTGGCCCGATTAAAGCGCGCTCTCGATTTTGCCGCCATCGACGGAGAGCCGGTCGATCTTGTCTTCCTTCTCCTGCTTCCGGGTTCCTCCGGAAGCGAACAGCTGAACGCCCTTGCAGCCGTTGCACGGCAACTCAGAAAACCAACCACTGCGGCGACGCTGCGGAAGGCACGTGATGGATTGGAAGCTTACGAGACGATGGTTGGGCCGTGAGCTGTAACTGACCCGTTTCGTCAGACCCGCTTCGGATGTTTTCTAAAGCGGAGGAAGGCACGCGAGATAAAGTTCATGGCCACTTGGTGAAGTGTCCACGACTAGATCACGGGCTGGCACCTTGACAGCGCTATCGGCGATCCTCATCGCATGCGCCACCGGTGTTTCGTTGGCGTGGAGCGCGCCGTTTGGTCCGCCCAACCCGCGGCCGGCAGGTTCGCCTGGTGCCTCACAGGTTGGATTTTCGCCGAGCGGGCCGGCCATCTACCGCTCGCTGTGGGGCTTCATCCGGGCGGCAAAGGATGATAGGGCAAGCGAGTGCGAGGAGTTCGGCATCTCCTTCTTGCATAGTGTTTTCTTGCATAGTGTTTCCACGCTGTCTCGGTCCGGGGCATGGCAAGGAGTGATCTCCTTTTGCCTCGTCGCCAATGGAGTGACCTTTTCCGGCTGCAACTGGATCTCTGCCGGTAGCTGGCCGCGAGGCCCCTAGAAACCGCGATCGAATAACCGCTCGCCTGTGCTCAGAAGCTAATCAGCCGACTCTCGTCGCGGCAGCGGGAGGCATGATACAACTAATCGTTGAACAACCTCGCGTTGTTCCCGTCAGGGAACCGCTAAAGAGGTTGTTAACCACGCCGCGCGTAAATGACTGGAGCTCGGGACGTGGTGTCGAGAGTCGCTCCGCGAGTGTACGCGCTGACGAGAATCCCTCACAGGCGCTTTCCGTAAGTATTCGTAAGGCAAGCAGCAGCTTGTCCAGATGTCGTCAGGCGAGGTCGTCCACATGAATGTGGACGACGGCGGTCGTCGACGGCTGCGCGGCTGCGCTCCGAAGGAATGTGCCGAGGGAGGGCTCGTCCGAACGGAGTCGTGTTGCGGACCGGATCGATTTTGGGGGCTTGGTGCCAGTCGCCGTTGCGAAGCCACATTCCGTCAGCCGCCGCCTGCTTCTGCTGGCCTCGGTCTCCGCGGCGGCGGTGATGGCGGACAGGGCTGCCTCGGCGGCCTGTCCCCCCGGTCCGATTTCGATCGGACCCGGCGTCTCCACCGGCGCGCAAACGGTTTCCAATTGCTCCTCCTTTGCCGGCGGCGTCAGCAATAGCGGGACGATTTCGGGAGGCGGCATCGGCGTCTACGTCAACGCGGTCTCGACCTTTGCCGGCGCCATCAGCAATGGCGGGACGATCTCGGCGGCGAACAGCGGCATCTTCACCAACCTTGTCTCGCTATTCGCCAATGGGATCAGCAACAGCGGCACGATCTCGGCGGCGAATACCGGCATCAATGTCTATGCCTCCACGTTCGCTGGCGGGATCGCCAACAGCGGCTCGATCGCCGCGAGTACCGGCGTCGCGGTCATAAATGGCTCGACCTTTGCCGGCGGGATCAGCAATAGCGGAAATATCTCGTCGGCGAACGACGGCATTTGGATCGCGAACATCTCGACGTTCGGCGGCGGGGTCAGCAATAGCGGCACGATCTCCTCGGTGAGCACCGGCATCATTGTCATCAGTGTCCCGTCCTTCGGCGGGGGAATCAGCAATGGCGGTACGATCTCGGGCGCCAACACCGGCGTGCTCGCCTACGGCCTCTCAACCTTCGCCGGCGGGCTCAACAACAGCGGGACGATCGCATCGGCGCGGACCGCGATCGACGTCCAGACCATCTCGATCTTCGCTGGCGGGCTCACCAATTCCGGGACGATTTCCGCCACCAACTACGGCGTCCTCGTCCTTGGTGTTTCGACCTTCACGGGCGGAATCGCCAACTCCGGAACCATCACCACCCCAGGCGGGTCCGGCCTGATCGCCCTCTCTCTCGGGAGCTTCGCCGATGGCGTGACCAACGCCGGCACGATCACGGCTGGCATAGGCATCAATGTCCAACAGGTCTCGGCTTTTGGCGTCGTCACGTCCGGCGGCGCGATCTCGCCCGGCATCGCCAACTCCGGCGCGATCGTGGCGAGCACCTTTGGCGTCTTCGTCCAAGATGTCTCCACATTCGCCGGCGGCATCAGCAACAGCGGCACGATCTCGTCGGCGCATAGCGGCGTCTACGTTACAAGCGTCTCCACATTCGCCGGATGGATCAGCAACGGCGGAAAGATCTCGACGGCGTACACCGGAATCAACGTCAACGACGTCACGACCTTCGCCGGGGGCGTCACCAATTCCGGGACGATTTCCTCCGGTGGCCACGGCGTCGCTCTGATCGGCATTTCAACCTTCGCCGGCGGGATCAGCAGCAGCGGCGCGATCTCGTCGGCGCATACCGGCGTCGTCGTCCAGAGCGTCTCGACCTTCAGGGGCGGGATCGGCATCCGCGGGACAATCTCGGCGGCGAATAGGGCCGTCAACGTCAAGGTCGTCTCGAACTTCGCTGGCGGCATCAGCAATGCTGGAACGATCTCGGCGCGTACTGCAGTCGACGTCACGAGTGTCTCGACCTTCACCGGGGGCCTCAGCAATTCCGGGACGATTTCCGCCGGCGGCTACGGCGTCGTAGTCAATGGCATTTCGACCTTCATGGGTGGATTGGCCAATTCCGGCACCGTCACTGCCTCGGGCGGGGCCGGTCTGTTCGCGGCCTCTGACGGGACCTTTGCCGATGGCATAAGTAACGCCGGCACGATCACCGCCGCCGCGGGCATATACATCCAAAACGTTTCGGCTTTCGGTGTCATCACGTCAGGCAGCACGGTTGCACCCGGGATCGCCAACTCCGGCGCGATCGTCGCAAGCACCTATGGCATCTTTGTCAACAACGTCTCGACCTTCGCCGGCGGCATCAGCAATCGAGGGACGATCTCGTCGGGCTATTACGGCATCACCGTCGGCCGCAACGCGTGGACCAATACCTCGGACTGGGTCTCAACCTTCGGCGGCGGGATCACCAACACGGGCACGATCTTGGCAGCGCATACCGGCGTCTATGTCAATGCTGTCGCGACCTTCGTCGGCAACGTCAGCAACGCCGGCACGATCAGCGGAGCCCAGGCGGGCATCACCGTCGACAGCGGCGTGACGTTCGCGTCTGGCTCCTTCATCGTCAACAGCGGCACGATTTCAGGCGCGGCGGCGGCGATCGACGCCAGCCAGGCAACGAACGCGGTGACCATCGTCCAGAACGCGGGGCTGATATCAGGCGCAATCAAGCTGTCGTCGCAGGCCGATGTCCTCACTATCGCCGGCGGCACCATCGCCGGCAATATCGTCGGCCAGGGATCGTTGGATACGATCAACTTCAATCCCGGCGGCGGCAACACCTTCAGCTACGGCCCGTCCTATGGCTTCAGCGGCATCAACCAGGTCAATGTGCTGAGCGGTGTCGCATTGCTCAACGGCACCAACAACGGGAACAACCTTTCAGTGTCGAGCGGTGCGACGCTCGGCCTCGGCGCCGCCGCGCGAATGAACCTCTCCGGCAATCTGGTCTTCGCCGCTGGGGCGATCTTTCAGGACGCATTCACCGTGTCCTCCGCCGGCCTTGTCACCACCAGCGGATCGGCGGCCTTGAACGGCGCCAAAGTGACTGTCGCTACGGGCAGCAGCATCTCGATCGGAACGAAATACAAGATCCTGACCGATTCGGCGGGTGGCCTCGGCGGCAACAATCTCTTCGCCACCTCGGCCGTCATCTATGGCGCGACGACCGGAACGCTGAGCTACTCCGCCGACGACGTTTACATCACCTTCGAGCCGACGCCATTGAATCCGGGATCCGCTGCTTCGCTCAATGCGCTGGACGCCGCAGCGGCGCTCAACCGTTTCATGGCTGGCAACAGGATGCTGCCGACAGGGTTGCAAGGCCTGTCGAGCCTCTCCGGCACGCCGCTCAACGCCGCGCTGGGCGATCTGGCAGGCCAGACTCCGGGCGCTTTCGAGCTCGGCGCCTTCCAGGCCGGCGGCGCCTTTCTCGGGCTCATGCTCGATCCCTCCGCCGAGGGCCGCGGCGGCTCCTTCGCCGCCCCATCTGCCGCCTACGCCTATGCCGGCGACGAGATCGCCGCTCCGGCCGCGCGCGCGCTTGCCGCGCTTGGGCCCGGGCAGGGGGCGTCCGCCGCGTCCCCGTACACCGCCTGGGGCTCGGCCTATGGCGGCGGCGGATCGCTCGCCGGCGACACCGCACTCGGAACGGCGCGGACCTCAAGCTCATACTACGGCATGGCGGCTGGCGTGGACTACCGCGCCCGGCCCGGCCTCACCATTGGCGCGGCGGTCGGCGGCGGCGGCACCGGGTTTTCGGCACAGGGGCTGCTCGGTGGCTCCGCGCAATTCGCGCAGTTCGGCCTCTACGGGCACTATCAGCAGGGACCGCTCTACCTCTCGACCGCGCTTGCAGGCTCCGCCTTCCAGGTTTCAGCCACCCGCGCCGACGCGTACGGCTTCGTCGGAGCCCAGACGGCGAGCTTCACTGTCCCGGCGCTGTCGATGCGCAACGAGGTCGGCTACGGCCTCGACGCGGCCGGCGGCCTCAGGCTGACGCCCTATCTCGCCCATCAGATCCAGACCGCCTTCCTGCCGTCCTACGCGGAATCCAGCACCTTTGCTCCGGCAGCTTCGCTGTTCTACGATTCGCGCCGAAGCTACGACGACCGGACCGAGTTCGGCGCCAGGTTCGACCAGGTCTACGCTCAGCCGTACGGGACCGTGAAACTGTTCGGCCGCGTTGCGTACGCGCATGACGTCTCCAATGCCGGCGTGAGCAACGTCAGCTTCGTCGCCATGCCAAGCGGCGGGAGCTTCACGTCCTACTCGGCGAAGATCGCGCCCGACAACGCGCTGGCAACGCTCGGCGCCGACTATCGCCTGCGCGGCGGCTGGTCGCTCGTAGGCAAGCTCGACGGACAGTTCGCGTCCTCCGGCACGATTGTCGCCGCCCAGGCCTCCCTGCGAAAGACCTGGTGAGGACGACGCAAGGCCACCCGGTATTCTTGCGGTGTTGTCCGCCTGCAACGCGCGCGGCCTTTGTCGGAACCCGGCGCCGCACGGAGAGCCGCTTAAGATGCCGTTAACCACGTCCTGATCTTAATCGCTCCCAGATCGCCGCAACGAACGATCCGCGGCGGCAGTCAGAGAACTGGCTTGAGAAGAGAACCGATATGGGGACCATCATCGAATTTCCGGCGGCGCGGCGGCTGGGCTCAACGACCGAGTTCGCCCCGCTGGAGACGGTCGGGACCGTCCTGATCCTGCCGGTCGTTCGCATCGAGCGCCACGCCGACGGGACCAATGGGGACCGCGGGCCCGAGCAGGGCACCGCAACCGGCCGCCGGCGGCGCCGCCGCTAAGCGCGATCAAACTGAAGCAGCACCGCGCTTCAGCTTTTTTGGACTGAGCATGATCTTGTCGGAAAACCGGCATCCACGTTTCCGGATCATGCTCCAAAAGATTGGACATGCAATGCCGGCGACGGTTTCTCCGATCAGGTCGCTGCTGCCGCTGCCGGCATTGCTCGCAACGCTCCTGCTCGCGGGCTGCAGCGGCGGCGACTTCTGGCGCACCCGCGACGACATGCGCAACGACGACATGCACAGCTGGATCGGCCGCGAAGCGACCGCAAGCGTCGGCGTCGTGCCGTCCCAGTTCCAGCTCACCGAGAATGAGCGTCAGCTGCGCGATTACGCCTATCCGCTGATCGAACCGCCGCATTCGCGGCCGGCCTGGAAGGCGGTGTTCGGCGACTACACGACGATTGCCTCGCCCTGGCGCCAGGCGCCGGTATTCGACCGCACCGCTTATGGTCGCGCGCTGATCGACGAGCCGCATCGCACCCATGCCTCGCGCTATGCGCAGCTGATCGACGACGTGCGTGACGACATCACCCGCTTTGAATTTTTCTACTCCACCGCGGTGCGCGTGATCGATCTCGACCGCAAGCGCAGCGCCTCGATGGCGCATATGTCGGAGCTGTCGCCGCGCGAGCATGCCGACGCGGTCAGCCGTATGCAGGAGAATGCGCTGATCGTGCAGTGGGTGCAGCAGTGCCTGGAGCGGCGCGTCTCGTCCTATCGCTGGGCGCTGGAGCGCTTGGTGCTGCAGGCCCCCGACGGCATGGCCGCCGACGCCGACCGCCTGATCAGCGAGCTCGCCGCGCAGACCGCGAACCCGCCGATCACGGCGCAGCCCCCGGTGATCGGCCGTCCGCTGACGACGCGGGGGTGAGATCGACCGGCGCGACCGTCATTGTGGTGTCTCATTCGTGGAAGATAGCGTCGCGGCATGAAGCGGTCCGTGTGCCGCAACCTAAATCGAGGGGGTAGATTGTGCGCCTGATTGCAGCCGCGGCCGGCATCGTCGCCGCCGGCTGGTGTTTTTCCGCTTTCGCCGATGACAGGCCGTGTTACGGCATGCCGACGCTCGGGGTCGACGCCGGCGTCGCCCCCTATCTCGCAATCGTCAAACCAGGCGTTCGCGCGCGCTTCGTCAAGGGCGGCGAACAGGCCGGCTGCCCCAACGCGAGCGCGACCTGCGCGACACGCGCCTTTGTCGTTGGCGGCGATGCCGTCATCGTTTCGGCAACGGTCGGCGACTACGCGTGCGCCACCTTCACCGGTCTCGGGCCGAAGGCGCTTTCCACCTCCGGTTTCCTGCCGCGTGCCCAGCTCGGCGCGCCGCCGCCGGAGGCGCAGGTCAATGCATCGACGGCCTGGGCCGGCACCTGGCGGTCCGGCGACGAGCAGACGATCACCATCCGGCCGAAGCCGGACGGCCGCATCATCATCGAGGGAGACGCCACCTGGGGCGGCCATGATCCTGATCGGATCAAGCGCGGCGCCGTCAATGCCGGCAATTTCAGCGCCGAAGTGGCCATCGCCGACGGCATGGCGGCGTTTACCATGGACGGCGACGGCGCGACAAAACCGTTCGACCTCAAGCTGCCGGACGACAGCGTCGTCTGCCGCGTCAAGCTGTGGCGCCTCGGGCCCTACCTCGTTGCTGCCGACAATCTGGGCTGCGGCGGCATGAACGTCACCTTCACGGGCGTCTATCGCAAGACCGGATAAGGCTGATCGCTGCGCTCTGGTTCCGATCGAGGCCGATGTCGATCACGGCCCCATCATGCTTTGCTCAGCGCACCGCAATTGTCATGGGCTCTCCGCGCATTGCGATGCCGGCCGGCGCCCGGGTCGGGCAGGCCTCGACGCATTTGCCGCAGCGGATGCAGGCCTCCCCCATGTCATGACGCGCGCATCCAGCGCCGCTTCGAACGAGATGTCGTCCATCGGACGCGCTCCTTGCCGAGCCACGCGCAAGAGTAGCTGGCGGATGATGCAATGGCCAGAATGATCAGCGGATCGCCGCGTCGCGCCGGGTCAGCGCCGCGCGGACGGCTTTGGCGGCGGCTCGACTTGCTTGGGCTCGTCGGCCTGCACGCTGCAGCTCGAGGCGGCGAGCGAGGCTTGCGCCTGCGCCATCAGGCCGGGTTCGGGCGCCAAGGCCTTCATCACGATCAGGCCGGTTGCGGTCGGGGAATCGATGATCAGCCGGTCGGCGGAGGTGACGTCCTCCTCCTCCGGCAAATCACTGTGCTGCGCCTCGGTCATCAGGTCGAGCTCGATCACCTTCTTGCCGGCGGAGCGGTCGTTGATGGCGTAATAGGCGAGCTCGTTGCGGGTGTAGAACGACACCGAGGTGTAGGCCTGGCTGACCGGAACCTTGAGGTGGATCGGCCCGCTCGAGAGATCGTAGCGGCAGATCGCGACCGCAAACGCCGGGTCGAGATACGGCATCAGCGTATTGCCGGGATCGGCGGCCGGCAGCTGGGTGACGGCGTTGAGCTTGCTCAGGGGCGTCAGCCGCGAATAGGCGTCCTCGCTTGCGATCTTCGGCAGCGCCAGCACGCTGACCAGATGCACGATGAGGCCAAGCAGCACGCCGGCGAGAATGGTGAAGGCGAGCCGGATCATGAGCAGCCCACCGTGGCAATCGCGGGCATCGGCGCATCGCGCTTGGAGCGGGTCGCGACCCCGACCGGCGTGTCGTAGAGGCGCAGCATCAGCGCATAGCGCTCGATGCCGCCGGTGGGCAGCCAGTTGCCGGCGCGCGCCCGCGAGGCGATGTGGATCTCGAAGGTGCCGTCGGCCGCGCGCACCACTTCCTCGCTGGTGAAGCCATAGCGCTGCAGCGAATTGGCGACGAGGCGCCCCTTGCTGTCATAGAGCGTCAGCGTCCAGAACCGCGCCGCAGGCGTCACGCCGCTCACCACCACGTCGCAGCGGCCGTCGAGCCGCCGGTGGCGGTCGTCGGTCCGCGCCGTGAAGGCGATGCCGTCGCCGGTGCCGATCGGCAGCTCGCCGTTGCGGGTGATTGTGGCGCGCGAATAGGGATCGATGTCGGAGGTGCCGATGCGCGGCCGCGCGGTCCAGGCGCCGATGGTCAGCGTGCCGATCTCGGTGCCGCGGGTGGTCGTCATCCATGTGGTGCCGACGCCGACGACGGCGGCGATGCACAGAGCGAGGAGGGTGCTAAATATCAGCCGCACGGTTTTATAACGTCAGTTCTTGCGCGAGGCGGGCGCATCGCCCGAGGCCGCCGCCAGATTGTCGGGGAAGGGCAGGTCGCTCGACACGGTCTGGCTGGACTTGGTCTGGCTGGATCTGGTCTGGCCGGAATTGGCCGGCTCGTTCGCCGAGGTCTTGTCCGGCGTCTTCTCCATCGACTTCGCCGCGTCGTCGAGCATCTTCTCCACCTGCACCAGGACCTCGGCGCCGCGACGGGTCAGGACCGGCGGCGGCCCCGGCTTGATCTCCGGCGCCTTCTCCTTGCCATTGGCCATGGTTTGCGGCTTCTCGGACGCGGGCACCTTCTGGCCCATGCCGACGCCGGCCAATTCGCGGATCTCGATGCCTTGATGGGCGGCCGACATGATCTCGTGCCAGGTCTGCGCCGGCAGCGAGCCGCCGGTCATGCGATTGGTCGGCGAATAGTCGTCATTGCCGAACCAGACGGCGCAGGCGAAGTTGCCGGTGTAACCGACGAACCAGGCGTCGCGATAATTGTTGGTGGTGCCGGTCTTGCCCGCGGTCGGGATGCCGTCGAGCGCGGCGCGGCGCGCGGTGCCTTCGCTGACCACGTGGCTCATCATGCCCGCCATGTCGGCGGCGATATTGGCCGGGATCGCCCGCCGCGGCTTCGGCCCGTCGCGATCCCAGCGCCACACCAGATCGCCCGCGCCGGTGCGCACCTCGAGCACCGCATGCGGCGTCACCGCGAGCCCCTTGTTCGGGAAGGTGACATAGGCGACCGCATGCTCGAGCACGGTGACCTCGTCGGCGCCGATCGGCAGCGACGGCGTGTCGGGCAGCGGCGCCGTGATGCCGAACTTGCGTGCCGTTTCCACGATCATCTGGCGGCCGAGCTTCGGACCGCCGCCGGCCTTCTTGCCCAGCTCGATCGAGAGCTTCACCGGCACCACATTGATCGAGTTGGTGATCGCCTGGGTCAGCGTCACCGGGCCCGAATAGGAGTGGCCGTAGTTCTGCGGACACCAATTGCCGATGCAGATCGGACCGTCGATCACGATCGAGTTCGGCGTGAAGCCGTTGAGCAGCGCCGTGGTGTAGACATAGGGCTTGAACG
>NZ_DASREO010000040.1:0-48340 GCF_035652035.1 Bradyrhizobium sp. | reverse complement strand
GTTCTACTGCACCCAGCGGGGCTTGAGCCAAGAGGAGGCCGTCGGCCTCGTCGTCAACGGCTTTGTCAAGGACGTGCTGCAGCAGCTGCCGATGGAGTTCGCCGTCGAAGCGCAGAAGCTCATCTCGATCTCGCTCGAGGGCAGCGTGGGCTGATGATCATCAATCGAGTGAGGCAAGGAGATTTGTGATGGCGGCTCTGCTGGAAATCCGGGATCTTCAGGCCGAGATCGACGGCCGGCAAATCCTCAATGGGCTGACGCTGACTGTCAATCCCGGCGAGATCCATGCGATCATGGGGCCGAACGGCGCCGGCAAGTCGACGCTGTCCTATGTGCTCGCGGGCAGGCCGGGTTATGAGATCACGGGCGGCCAGGTTCTGTTCCGCGGCGAGAACCTGCTCGCGATGGAGCCGGATGAGCGCGCCGCCAGGGGGGTGTTTCTGGCCTTCCAATATCCGCTCGAAATTCCTGGTGTGGCAACGCTCACGTTCCTGCGCACAGCGCTCAACGCCCAGCGTAAGAAGCGTGGCGAGGTGGAGATATCTTCGCCCGACGTCTTGAAGCGTGTGCGCGAGCTTGCGAAGGAGCTCAGCATCGACGCCGAAATGCTGCGGCGTCCGCTCAATGTCGGCTTCTCCGGCGGCGAGAAGAAGCGCAACGAGACGCTGCAGATGGCGCTGTTGGAGCCAAAGCTCTGCGTGCTCGACGAGACCGATTCGGGCCTCGATATCGATGCGCTAAAGGTTGTCGCGACCGGCGTCAATCAGCTGCGCTCGCCGGAGCGCGGCATGATCGTGATCACCCATTACCAGCGGCTGTTGGACTACATCGTGCCTGACGTGGTCCATGTGCTCTCCGCAGGCCGCATCGTGCGCACCGGCGGCAAGGAGCTGGCGCTGGAGCTGGAGGCGACGGGTTACGCACAATATCAGGGAGAGGCGGCCTGACGGTCATGAACGCCACGCTTCGCCCCATCAAGACCAAGGCCGAATTGGGATTGGCCGAACAGTTCGCCGCCGCCGGACCAACGCTGCCTGGGGGACCTGCGATTTCGAAATTGCGCACGGTTGCCTTCGACAGGTTCGCTGCGGCAGGGCTACCGCATTCGCGCGTCGAGGCGTGGAAATACACCGATCTGCGCCGTCTGATGGCGGATGCCAAGCCGCTCGCTTGTGCGCCCGATGCGGCGGCGAGGGCGGGTGCGGCTGGCACGGGCTCATTGTTTACGGGTCTCGGCTTTCGACGGCTTGTCATCGTCGATGGATCGTTCATTCCCGAATTGTCCGACCTCGCCGATGTGGAGTCCGGGCTGACCATTCAGACCATGGCGAGTGCATTCGCCAGAGACGACTTCGTCCAGGCACAGCGGCTGAGTCCCGCGGCCGACGGTGGCGTTGCGGTTTCGCTGAACGCCGCGCTCGCTGCGGATGGCGTCGCGATCGAGATCGCGCCCGGAACGAAGGTCGAGCGCCCCATCCATCTGGCTTTTGTCACCACAACGGAATCTGCGGCTTTCGTCAAATCGCTGGTCGTGATCGGCGACAGTGCCCGCGCGACTCTGGTGGAGAGCCATGAGGGGCCTGATGGCTGCGGCTATCAGGTCAATAGCCTCCTCGAGCTGCTGGTCGGTGACCGCAGCGTGGTCGAGCATATCAAGGTGATCCAGGAAGGCGACGCGGCGCTTCACGTCGGCACCTTGTTGGCGACCGTTGGTGCCCAGGCGGTTGTCCGCAAATTTGGCCTTGTCACGGGCGGCGCTGTCGTCCGTAACGAGCTGACATTGCGGCTTGCCGGCGAGGGCGCGACGGTTGCGGCCCATGGGGCGAGCCTGTTGGCCGGCCGGCAGCATGCCGATACGACGCTTTTGGTCGATCACCAGGCGCCTCACGGCGAGAGCCGGGAGATCTTCAAAGCCGTCATCGATGACGAGGCGCGCGCCGTGTTCCAGGGCAAGATCACAGTGCAGCCCGGCGCCCAGAAGACCGACGGAAAGATGATGGCGCGCGGGCTGTTGTTGTCTGATACGGCCGAATTCGACTG
The DNA here is from genome assembly GCF_035652035.1 of Bradyrhizobium sp. Classification (GTDB taxonomy): domain Bacteria; phylum Pseudomonadota; class Alphaproteobacteria; order Rhizobiales; family Xanthobacteraceae; genus Bradyrhizobium. Next base: position 46,300 of record NZ_DASREO010000040.1, on the reverse strand, counting down.
CAAGCCCGAGCTCGAGATCTTTGCCGATGATGTCCAGTGCGGCCACGGTTCCACCACCGGCGCCCTCGACGGCGAGCTCAAATTCTATCTGCAGGCGCGCGGCATTCCGGAAAAGCAGGCCGAGGCGCTCCTGATCCATGCGTTTGTCGGCGAGGTGTTCGAAACCGTTGCACATGACGGCAGTCGCGACGCGCTGCTTGCTGCCATGACGGCTTGGCTCGACGGACGAGGGTAGGGGTATGCATCCGGCGGTCGTTAACGGCGGCTACGACGTCCATCGTGTCCGGGAAGATTTTCCGATCCTGTCGATGCGGGTGCACGGCAAGCCGCTGGTCTATCTCGACAGTGGTGCCTCGGCGCAGAAGCCGAAGGCGGTGCTCGAGCGCATGATGCAGGCCTATACGTCCGAATACGCCAACGTGCATCGCGGGCTGCATTACCTCGCCAATGCCGCGACCGAGGCCTATGAAGGCGCGCGCGCCAAGCTCGCGGGCTTTCTGAACGCCGCACGCAGCGAGGAGATCGTCTTCACCCGCAGCGCGACGGAAGCGATCAATCTGGTGGCCCAGACATTCTGGCGGGCGCGCATCCAGCCCGGCGACGAGATCGTGCTGTCGATCATGGAGCACCACGCCAACATCGTCCCCTGGCATTTCCTGAGGGAGCGCCATGGTGCCGTGATCAAATGGGCGCCGGTGGACGACAACGGCAATTTCCTGCTCGATGAGTTCGAGCGGCTGCTGACCGATCGCACCAGGACGGTTGCGATCACGCAGATGTCGAACGTCCTCGGCACCATAGTGCCGGTCAAGGACGTGGTGCGGATGGCGCATGCGCGTGGCATCCCGGTCCTGGTCGATGGCTCTCAGGCCTGTGTCCATCTCGACGCCGATGTCCGCGACATCGACTGCGATTTCTATGTGGTGACCGGCCACAAGCTCTACGGCCCGACCGGTATTGGCGTGCTTTATGGGAAATACGAGCATCTTGCTGCAATGGCGCCGTTCAACGGCGGCGGCGAGATGATCCGCGAGGTTTCGTGCGAGACCGTCACCTATGGCGAGCCGCCTCACCGGTTCGAGGCCGGTACGCCGCCAATCGTCCAGGCGATCGGACTCGGTGCCGCCATCGACTATGTCAATTCGATCGGCAAGGGGCGGATCCGCAAGCATGAGAGCGCGCTGCTGGCCTATGCCCACGACCGGCTGCGCGGCATCAATTCGCTGCGGATCATTGGTACGGCCGAGGAGAAGGGCGCAATCATCTCCTTCGACATGAAGGCCGCGCATGCGCACGACTTTGCGACCGTCATCGACCGGTCCGGCATTGCCGTTCGTGCCGGCACCCATTGCGCCATGCCGCTGCTGCAGCGCTTTGGCGTGCCGGCGACCTGCCGGGCGTCCTTTGCTCTCTACAACACCCATCAAGAGGTCGACGCGCTCGCGGAAGCGCTGGTGAAGGCACAGGAGCTGTTTTCATGAGCCGACAAGCAAGCGTAAGAACGACGACGCGCATTGCCCATGACGTTCGGTTGCGCAAGGCGGCCGGCCGCCCCGAGCCGCATGCCGGCCGCGAGTTTCGCGCCGGCGAATGGGTCCGGTCGGTGACGCTGATCAGGAACGACGGGGTGTATCCGCACAAGGATATCGGCGAGCCGCTGGTCTATCCCGGCGATACCGGCACCGTCCAGCAAAGCTGGCGCTTCCTGGGCGATGTCTACTACACCGTCGAGTTCATGGCGCGCGCCGTCTTTGTCATCATGCGTGGCCGCGAGATGGAGAGTGCCGCCGAGCGTGTCGACCTGAGCGCGTGACAAAGGCGCATCGGGCAAGGGGCGAGTCCGTCGGATCGGCTATTGCGTCAACGCCGCCTCCGCATCTGCGCGCATACGTGCGACCATGGAGCGGAAGCCGTTGGAGCGCTGCGGTGTGAGGTGCTCGCGCAGGCCGAGCGCCTCGAATATGGCAACAGGATCGGCGGCAACGATTTCGCTTGCCGGCCGGTCCGACAGCATTGCGATCAGGATGGCGACCAGGCCGCGAACGATGTGCGCGTCGCTGTCGCCGATAAACGTCAGAACCGTCTGCCCGCCGCGCCGCTCCACTGACGTCGCGAGCCAGACCTGGCTGACACAGCCGGGCACCTTGTTGGCATCCTTGCGCGCGCTGTCGGGAAATGTGCCGAGGCCCCTCCCGAGCTCGATCACATAACGATAGCGCTCGTCCCATTCCTCGAGCAACGAAAAGTTCTCGATGATGTCGGCCATCGATGGCGCGATCGCGACGAACTGGTCCATCGGTTTACCTCTGCCGGCGATGAGCCCGGTAGGCTCGTTGACATGGATCAATTCAAGCAAGCTTCGTACCGGATGCGAAAGCTGCGCTGGCAGCCTGAATTCGTGCCGCGTCATTCGGCGGCGGGGCAGACATTGTTTTATTTCGAACAGGAACGGGGGCGGACGACGCGTGTCACATTGTGATGTCGGCTTTGCAACATCGCCGTATTGCGTGGCTATCTATTTCAAAAGACGCCGATTTTTGCGCCTGATCGGCGCTGGCATGGTCGTTGCAAAACTCTTACGCGAAAGGCGCGGGTGCTGATCTCTGCTGTCGCGAAGACGCGAACGCAAGCCACTGCTCCGCGGGAGACGAACGAGGCAACAGGAAGATCGAGGACAACAGCAATGAGTCTCGCCACGACGCAGAGTGTCGCTGAAATCAAGGCCCGCAACAAGGAGCTCATCGCGGAGGTCCTGAAGGTCTATCCGGAGAAGACCGCCAAGAAGCGCGCCAAGCACCTCAACGTGCACGAATCCGGCAAGTCGGATTGCGGCGTCAAGTCCAACCTCAAATCCATCCCCGGCGTGATGACCATCCGCGGCTGCGCCTATGCGGGCTCGAAAGGCGTGGTCTGGGGGCCGATCAAGGACATGATCCATATCAGCCATGGCCCGGTCGGTTGCGGTCAGTACTCATGGGCGGCGCGTCGCAACTACTACATCGGCACGACCGGCATCGACACCTTCGTGACCATGCAGTTCACCTCCGATTTCCAGGAAAAGGACATCGTGTTCGGCGGCGACAAGAAGCTCGCCAAGATCATCGACGAGATCCAGGAGCTGTTTCCGCTCAACAACGGCATCACCATCCAGTCGGAATGCCCGATCGGCCTGATCGGCGACGACATCGAGGCGGTGTCGAAGGTGAAGTCGAAGGAATATGACGGCAAGACCATCGTGCCCGTCCGCTGCGAGGGCTTCCGCGGCGTGTCGCAATCGCTCGGGCACCACATCGCCAACGACGCGGTGCGGGACTGGGTGTTCGACAAGGTCAAGCCGGACGCCAAGCCGAGCTTCGAGCCGACCCCTTACGATATCGCGATCATCGGCGACTACAACATCGGCGGCGACGCCTGGTCGTCACGCATCCTGCTCGAAGAAATGGGCCTGCGCGTGATCGCACAATGGTCCGGCGACGGCTCGCTTGCCGAGCTCGAGGCGACACCGAAGGCCAAGCTCAACGTCCTGCACTGCTACCGCTCGATGAACTACATCTCCCGCCACATGGAAGAGAAGTTCGGTATTCCCTGGTGCGAGTACAACTTCTTCGGTCCCTCCAAGATCGCGGAATCGCTGCGCAAGATCGCCGGCTATTTCGACGACAAGATCAAGGAAGGTGCCGAGCGGGTGATCGCGAAATATCAGCCGCTGATGGATGCGGTGATCGCCAAGTACCGGCCGCGGCTGGAGGGCAAGACCGTGATGCTGTTCGTCGGCGGCTTGCGCCCACGGCACGTCATCGGGGCCTATGAGGACCTCGGCATGGAGGTGGTCGGCACCGGCTACGAGTTCGGCCACAATGACGACTATCAGCGCACTGCCCAGCATTATGTCAAGGACGGCACGCTGATCTACGATGACGTCACCGGCTACGAGTTCGAGCGCTTTGTCGAGAAGATCCAGCCGGACCTGGTCGGCTCCGGCATCAAGGAAAAGTACGTCTTCCAGAAGATGGGTGTGCCGTTCCGCCAGATGCACTCCTGGGACTATTCGGGTCCGTATCACGGCTATGACGGGTTTGCGATTTTCGCTCGCGACATGGACATGGCGATCAATTCGCCGATCTGGAAGAAGACCAAGGCGCCCTGGAAGAACGTTCCGAAGCAGACGCTGCTGGCTGCCGAATAGCCGGACACCGGCCCGGCTCTCGGCAAGAGAGCCGGCGCCGCCATCGATCACGAGATTTGAAAGGGTACTACCATGGCGCAGAATGCAGAGCACGTGCTCGATCATTTCGAGCTGTTCCGCGGTCCGGAATACCAGCAGATGCTGGCCAACAAGAAGAAGCTGTTCGAGAATCCCCGCGATCCCCAAGAGGTCGAGCGCATCCGTGAATGGGCCAAGACGCCCGAATATCGCGAAAAGAACTTTGCGCGCGAGGCGCTGACCGTGAATCCGGCCAAGGCCTGCCAGCCGCTCGGCGCCGTCTTCGTCGCGGTTGGGTTCGAGGGCACGATCCCCTTCGTCCACGGCTCGCAGGGGTGCGTCGCGTACTATCGCAGCCATCTGTCGCGGCACTTCAAGGAGCCGAGTTCCTGCGTATCCTCGTCCATGACCGAAGACGCTGCGGTGTTCGGCGGCCTGAACAACATGATCGACGGGCTTGCCAACACCTACAACATGTACAAGCCCAAGATGATCGCGGTCTCCACCACCTGCATGGCGGAAGTGATCGGTGACGACCTCAACGCCTTCATCAAGACGGCGAAGGAGAAGGGCTCGGTGCCCGCTGAATACGACGTGCCGTTCGCTCACACGCCCGCTTTCGTCGGCAGCCACGTCACCGGCTACGACAACGCCATGAAGGGCATCCTGGAGCATTTCTGGGACGGCAAGGCCGGCACGGCGCCGAAGCTCGAGCGCAAGGCCAATGACAAGGTGAACTTCATCGGCGGCTTTGACGGCTACACTGTCGGCAATATCCGAGAGATCAAGCGCATCTTCGGACTGATGGGCATCGATTGCACCATTCTCGGCGACAATTCAGAGGTGTTCGACACCCCGACCGACGGCGAGTTCCGCATGTATGACGGCGGCACCACGCTGGAGGACGCTGCCAACGCGGTCCACGCCAAGGCGACGATATCCATGCAGCAATGGTGCACGGAAAAGACGCTGCCGTTCATCGCAGCCCACGGCCAGGAAGTGGTGGCTTTCAACCATCCGGTCGGCGTCTCCGCGACTGACGAAGTGCTGATGGCGCTGTCGCGCATCACGGGCAAGGAAATCCCGGAGGAGCTGGCACGCGAACGCGGCCGTCTGGTCGATGCGATGGCCGATTCCGGTGCGCACATCCATGGCAAGAAGTTCGCGATCTATGGCGATCCCGATCTCTGCTATGGCCTCGCAGCATTCCTGCTCGAACTCGGCGCGGAGCCGACCCATGTGCTGGCGACCAACGGCAACAAGCACTGGGAAGAGAAGATGCAGGCGCTGTTTGCCAGCTCGCCGTTCGGGGCGAACTGCCATGCCTATCCGGGCAAGGATCTCTGGCACATGCGCTCGCTGCTGTTCACCGAGCCGGTCGACTTCCTGATCGGCAACACCTACGGCAAATATCTCGAGCGCGACACCGGAACGCCTTTGATCCGGATCGGCTTCCCGATCTTCGATCGCCACCACCATCACCGCTATCCGGTCTGGGGCTATCAGGGCGGGATGAACGTCTTGGTGAAGATCCTCGACAAGATCTTCGACGAGATCGACAAGAACACCAACGTTCCGGCCAAGACCGACTACAGCTTCGACATCATCCGTTGATGAGCACAAGGACCATCGCCGGCCTGGCAACCGCCTGGCCGGCGATGGAGGCGGCGCGGCTTTGGGCCGATCTACGGCAACACCTCGGTTGAGAGGAGAAACAGATGAGTTCGCTTTCCGCCACGATCCAGGACGTCTTCAACGAGCCGGGCTGCGGCAAGAACGCGAACAAGACCGAGGCCGAGCGCAAGAAGGGCTGCACCAAGCAGCTGCAGCCGGGCGGGGCGGCCGGCGGCTGCGCCTTCGACGGCGCCAAGATCGCGCTGCAGCCCTTCACCGACGTCGCCCACCTCGTGCACGGCCCGATCGCCTGCGAGGGCAATTCCTGGGACAACCGCGGTGCGGCGTCCTCCGGCTCCAGCATCTGGCGCACCGGCTTTACCACCGACATGAACGAAACCGACATCGTGTTCGGCGGCGAGAAGCGGCTCTACAAGGCGATCAAGGAGATCATCGAGAAATACGATCCGCCGGCGATCTTCGTCTATCAGACCTGCGTTCCCGCCATGATCGGCGACGACATCAACGCGGTCTGCAAGGCAGCGTCGCAAAAACTCGGCAAGCCCGTGATACCCGTCAATTCACCCGGCTTTGTCGGCCCGAAGAACCTCGGCAACAAGCTCGCGGGCGAAGCGCTGCTCGATCATGTCATCGGCACCGTCGAGCCGGACTATACCACGCCCTACGACATCAACCTGATCGGCGAATACAACCTGTCCGGCGAGTTGTGGCAGGTGAAACCGCTGTTCGACGAGCTCGGCATCCGCATCTTGTCCTGCATCTCGGGCGACGGCAAATACCGCGAGGTCGCCTCGTCGCACCGGGCGCGGGCTGCGATGATGGTGTGCTCGAAGGCGATGATCAATGTCGCGCGCAAGATGGAGGAGCGCTACGGCATTCCGTTCTTCGAGGGTTCGTTCTATGGCATCCAGGATTCCAGCGACTCGTTGCGCGAGATCGCACGGCTCCTGATCGAACGGGGCGCGCCCGCCGAGTTGATGGAGCGGACGGAGGCCGTCATCGCCCGTGAAGAGGCGCGCGCCTGGGCTGCGATCGAGCCGTACAAGCCGCGCTTCAACGGCAAGAAGGTGTTGCTGATCACCGGCGGCGTCAAATCCTGGTCAGTGGTGGCCGCGTTGCAGGAAGCCGGGCTAGAACTGGTCGGCACCAGCGTCAAGAAGTCCACCAGGGAGGACAAGGAACGCATCAAGGAGCTGATGGGGCAGGACGCCCATATGATCGACGACATGACGCCGCGCGAAATGTACAAGATGCTGAAGGACGCCAAAGCGGACATCATGCTGTCCGGCGGCAAGTCGCAGTTCGTCGCGCTGAAAGCGGCGATGCCTTGGCTCGACATCAATCAGGAGCGCTGCCACGCCTATATGGGCTATGTCGGCATGGTGAAGTTGGTCGAGGAGATCGACAAGGCGCTGTTCAATCCGATGTGGCAGCAGCTGCGGACGCCGGCGCCGTGGGACAATGACGGCGACAGCTGGCAGGCCAAGGCAATGGCGCAAATGGACGCGCAGGCCGCAGAGATTGCTGCCGATCCCGTTCTGGCCGAAACGAACCGCCGCGCCAAGAGGATCTGCTTCTGCAAACAGGTCGACCTTGGCACCATTGAAGATGCGATTCGGAGGCATGGGCTGGCCAGCGTCGATGCCGTCAAGCAGCACACCAACGCCTCCGGCGGCTGCGGCGCCTGCAAGGGACGGGTCGAGGACATCCTGGCTGCGATGCCGATCCCAGAGCCGACCACCATGCTGCAAGCTGCGGAATAGCCGCCATGGCCATCGTCACCACGCCAAAGAAAGCCTGTGCGGTCAATCCGCTGAAGATGAGCCAGCCGATCGGCGGTGCCTTCGCCTTCATGGGACTGCGCGGCGCCATGCCGCTCCTGCACGGCTCGCAGGGTTGCACATCCTTTGGCCTCACGCTGTTCGTGCGGCATTTCAAGGAGGCCGTGCCGCTGCAGACCACCGCCATGAGCGAGGTCGCGACCGTGCTCGGCGGCTATGAGAATGTCGAGCAGGCCATTCTCAACATTTATAACCGCACCAAGCCGGAGATCATCGGCATCTGCTCGACCGGCGTCACCGAAACCAAGGGCGACGACGTCGACGGCTTCATCCGGTTGATCCGCGAAAAGCATCCGCAGCTCGCAAGAGTCCCACTGGTCTATGTCTCGACGCCGGATTTCAAGGATGCGTTCCAGGACGGCTGGGAAAAGACCGTGGTGCGAATGGTCGAAGGGCTGGTGGAGACGCCGGCCGCGGACGTCGTGCGCGATCCGGCGCGGGTGAATGTGCTCCCCGGATGTCATCTCACGCCTGGGGACCTCGATGAGATCAGGACTATCGTGGAGGATTTCGGCCTGAAGCCGTCGTTCCTTCCTGATCTCGCGGGCTCGCTGGACGGCCATATCCCCGATGAATTCACGCCGACCACGATCGGCGGCATCGGCGTCGACGAGATCGCAACCATGGGTCAGGCCTCATGGACCATCGCGATCGGTGCGCAGATGCAGCGGGCGGCGGAGACGATGCAGGCCAGGACCGGCGTCCCGTTCCGCCTCTTCGAGCGGCTGTGCGGCTTGCTGCCCAATGACCAGTTCATGTCGTTCCTCAGCGAGATCAGCGGCCGGCCCGTGCCACTTAAATACCGGCGCCAGCGCGGTCAGCTCGCCGACGCCATGCTGGACGCGCATTTCCACATCGGCGGCCGCAGGCTTGCGATCGGCGCGGAGCCCGATCTGCTGTTCGATTTATCCAGCATGCTGCATGAGATGGGCGCACAGGTGGCGGCTGCCGTGACGACGACGCAATCGCCGGTGCTGGAGCGGATCAAGATCGATGAGGTGCTGATCAGCGATCTCGAGGATCTCGAGGAGCGCGCCAAGGCGAGGGATTGCGACCTTCTGATCACGCATTCACATGGCCGGCAGGCGGCGGCGCGGCTGAACATTCCGTTCTACCGGGCGGGCTTTCCGATGTTCGATCGGCTCGGGGCAGGGCACCTTCTGTCGGTCGGCTATCGCGGCACCCGAAACCTGATCTTCGATATCGCCAATCTCGTCATTGCCGATCGCGAGCAAAACCATCAGCCGACGCTGGATAGCTGGCGGACCACCGACGCCGGCCTGCAGGTCAGACCGCCGCAGTTGCACTGACGCGGGACAGCACAGAGAGGTCGCTTCCGATGAAGGTCGCATTCGCCACCCAGGACTTGAAACGTGTCGATGCCCATTTCGGCTGGGCCAAGAACATCGCCATCTACGACATCAATCCCGACGGGCACAAATTCGTCGAGGCGATCCAGTTCGACGGCGATCTCAGGGAAGACGGCAACGAGGACAAGCTCGCGCCCAAGATCGAGGCGATCAAGGACTGCGCCATCCTCTATGTTGCCGCGATCGGCGGCTCGGGTGCCGCACGGGTGGTCGCCAACAATATCCATCCCATGAAGGTCAACCAACCCGAGGACATCCTGAGCCTGGTCGAGAAGCTCGAAGGCGTCCTGAAGGGGACGCCGCCGCCCTGGCTGCGCAAGGCCCTGGCCAAGGGCCAGGAGCGCAGCCTCGATTTCGATGAGTGAGGACCAGATGGCCGAAGCCGCAGACCTAGTTCAACCCGATAGCGCGCTCGACGCGCCCTTTGTCCGGGAGCTCGTCAAGATCTGGCGCGCCCAGGACAGCCACGGCGCCTGGGAGAGCAAGAGCGATTTCGATCTGCTCGAGCCTTACATCCTGGACAAGGAGAAGCGCCGGGCCTTGCCGATCGTAGGCGATCCCGACCCTGATACGATCTGGCGGCTGGAGCTGTTCTTCAACGCGGTCGCGCTCTCGATCGAGAAGGCGACGGGGGTGATGATCCAGCCGATGCTGAAGATGCATCACGAAGGCTTTGGCCGCATGGTGCTGATCGGCGGGCGGTTGATCGTCGTTAACAAGCAGCTGCGCGATGTCCATCGCTTCGGCTTCGACAATCTCGCCAAGCTCGCCGCCGAGGGCGACAAATACGTCAACGGCGGCGTCGAGATGATCCAGAAATTCCCCGACGTGGCGAACTATTGAGGCTGACATGAGCGATCTCGAAACCCTGAAAACGGAAATCAAGAAGCTGTCGGCCAAGGCGACCCAGGCCAAGATGGATTTGCACGACCTGTCCGAAGAGTTGCCGATCAATTGGACCACGATCATGAGCGTGGCCCAGAAAGCGCATGACGCCTTTGCCGAGCTCGAGCGCAAGCGCGAGGACTTGAAGACGCTGGAAAAGGCCTGAGCAGCAGGACGGAACATGTCGACTGCAACGCGCGATGGGCGCAACTGGACACCCGATTACCTGGTCTCGATCGATCCGAAGAAGTGCATCGGCTGCGGCCGCTGCTTCAAGGTGTGCGGCCGCGATGTCATGACGCTGAAGGGCATCAACGACGAGGGCGATCTGATCGACCTCGATGACGACGAGGACGAAGAGGTCGAGAAGAAGGTCATGGTGATGAATGACGAAGGCGCCTGCATCGGCTGCGGCGCCTGCGCCCGGGTCTGCCCGACCAACTGCCAGACTCACGCGCCGGCGGCTGCGGAAGCGGCTTGACGGATTGTGGGAGGCGGGTGGCGAAATTGTAGGGCGGGCAAAGGCGCTGAAGCGCCGTGCCCACCATCTATCTCGATGACGCCGACCAATGGTGGCCACGCTGCGCTCTGCCCACCCTACGGTCCTTCTTAGGAATCTTAAGAATTTATTCAATCCCCTGTTCGCGGGCCTTCCTCATCGCAGCGATACGAAATCGCTCGTTGATAGCAACTGGATTGGCGAGGATCTCCGACTCAGCCCTGCTGAACGCACTATTGACGATATCGGCTTCCGCTTGCGTCAGCGGGACCCGGCCGGCGATGTGCGTGGCGTCTGGCACCGCAGCCCAGATTGCGCGCCGGTTTGGATGCGCCTTCACCTCGATGAGCTCGAAAGCCTCCAGCTTGCCGTCGAGGCAGATGGCGAGCCCGACCACTTCGAGGCGCCGCCCGTCTGCCGTGGTCTTGACCAATGTCGTCATGGCAGTCAAGGAATCATCGGCATGGCAAAGCCCGGCCGCGGATGGCTGTCGTAATACTCGGGGCGCTCCGGCCAGCCGCCCTCGGCGTCGAATCGGAACGAAACGATCTTCACCGGGGCGCCCTGCGAGCAGGATACTTCGGCAAACTTGACCTCGCGATTACCGGGGCCTGCCGAAAAGTCCGCAACCGTGGTGCCGTCGGCCCGGCGGGCGCGTGCAAACCCGGGTGTGCCGACGCTGACCCCGGCAACGGAGTTGGCGGCGAACACCGGCGTCTCCTTGCCCTCCGCCGCAGGACCGAATGCCGGCGTGGCAAAGGTGAACGTCGCCAGGACTTCGCTGCGATCGACCGCATGGTCGGCGCTGATTGGACGCGCGACCGAATAGACGGTCAACGTGCCACCATCGAGCAACGCCTTGATGTCATCAAGCGAACAGCCGGCGAATTCGGCCGCAACGTTCATGCGTATCTCCATTCCTGAATGTGCCGCTAGGAAGACATCAAATTCCGTGCCAAAACGAGCAGCGCGTTTTCAACGCTTCCGACAGGCTTTACGCGCGAATTTCGCAGCTTGGCGCATGCCTTGTCCGTGAGCCGGTGCGGTCGCGACGCCCTCCACGTCGGATTTCGTACAAGAGGCCGCTTCCTGCGGTTTGCGCGATTCTTGCAGGGCTTGAGGAGGTAGCGACAGAAGGCCTTTGTCATGACTGAGGAAAGCACCGCGCCGGATACCGCCTACGCCATCTGCGGCTTCAATGACATTCCGAGCCGCCGCGCAGTCGGCTTTCACTTGGTGATCCAGGATGAGGACGGCACGCATCGGCCCTGGCCAATCATCGTGGTCCGCTGGGGCAAGCAAGTGTTCGGCTATCTCAACCGATGCCCACACAACGACGTCAATCTCGACTGGGAGCGGAACCAATTCCTGGATCCGAACGGACTGCGGCTGATGTGCGGCAAGCACGGCTCGAGCTTCGAGATCGGCACCGGCCGCTGCGTCGACGGCCCGTGCAAGGGCAGCGGCCTCACGCCGGTTGCGCTTGCCGTGCTCGACGGCGACATCTGCGTGACCGGCGTGACATTGGTCGAGGATGACCAGAACTCGCCGGAAGAAGGCTGAAGCCGGGCCGGGCGCTCAGACCGGCCGGTTCTCGTTGCGGTTCTTCACGGGCTCCATCTTGGCGAGCCCCTCCTCATAGCTGATCTCGGCATAATCGGCATCCACGCCCTTCGCGGCGTCCAGTAGATAGTCGAGCTTGCCGGCGGTATCGAGCTTCTTGATGTCGTTCTTGTCGACACTGACCAGGTCGAGCATCTCCTTCCACACGGTGGATTCGTCGCAAGGCAGCACATGGAAGGTGATGTTGCCGAGCTTGGTGCGGTATTTCGCGAGCAGGTCGATATTGTTGCAGAACATGAAGTAGCTGCCGTCAGGGCTCAATGCACCATCGAGCACGGTTGCGACATCGGCGAGATAGGCAAAGGAATGCAGGTAACCGGCCAGCACGGGGATCGTGTTTTCGCCCTCCTGCGCGACCGTCAGCACCTGCTCGATCGAATAGTCCGGCGGCCGCTTTTCATCGGCGACCTGGGTCTGGAATTTCAGCGCAATATCGCCGCGAAAGCCGAACCGCCCAGGTTTCGTCGTCTCGCTCTTGAGCACGGCGTTGAGGAGGCGCCCCTCTTTGTCCAGCCGGCCAAGCGCGGTGTTCTCGATTGTAGTCATTCGTCGTCCTCGATTGTGACAATCACCGGACGTGTTTGCCGGCCAGGCCAGTGATGCAAATTTTCTGCCGCCGCACCGGCGCAGCCGAACACGCTGCCATCCGTGCATTTTTTTTGAGAGCAGCCCGATCAGACGCCGGCGTCCGCGAGGCGCTTGTCGGAAACCCGACAAGCGTCCGAAAGCCAACAGGGGTGGTTTGGAAAGGCCAACATTATCAAATGCCTATTGGCTGGCATGCGATTTGCCAATTCCTCTCGCAACGGACGAAGGACATGAAGGGTGAGCCATGATCAACCTGACGGACAGCGCGGTGAATGCAGTCAAGAGCGCGATTTCAACATCGGCGCAGCCGGCGAGCGGGCTGCGCATCATGGTCGAAGCGGGCGGCTGCGCCGGGTTCAAATACATGATGGGCCTCGCCGATGAAGCCAAGCCCGACGACACCGTGATCGAGCGCGACGGCGTCAAGGTGTTCGTCGACAACAAGAGCCACGAGCACTTGGCCGGTACCACCATCGACTTCGTGGTCGCGCTGGAGGGATCAGGCTTCACCTTCGACAATCCCAATGCCCGCTCGAGCTGCTCCTGCGGCAAGTCCTTCAGCTGATCAAGAGAGATACAAGCGCATGCTGGTTGAAACCGGAGATTTGAAACAACTGCCGGCCGTCGAACAAGATCGCGAGCAGGTCATTCGCGCCGTGATCGACGAGGTCAGGCCCAACCTGCAGCGCGACGGCGGCGACTGCCAGCTGGTCGAGATCGATGGCAACAAGATCATGGTCAAGCTGACCGGCGCCTGCGTGTTCTGCAAGCTGGCAGGCGCTACGGTCGAAGGCATTCAGGCGCGGCTGATCGAAAGGCTCGGCGAGTTCGTCCGCCTGATTCCGGTTGCCGGCCCGGCCAAGCCGCGGCCGAGCTGAACGAGGCGCGGAGTGATCTATCTCGACAACAATGCGACGACGCGCACGGATCCTGCCGTGGTCGACGCGATGTTGCCGTTTTTCTCCGAGCAGTTCGGCAATGCCTCCTCATCCCACGCCTTCGGCAGCGAGGTCGCGGGCGCAATCCGTCAGGCGCGACGCAGCCTGCAGGCGCTATTGGGGGCAGCGTTCGATCATGAGATCGTCTTTACCTCCGGCGGCACCGAATCCAACAACACTGCCATCCTGTCAGCGCTCGCGACCCAGGACGGCCGGAACGAGATCGTGACCACCGCGGTCGAACATCCGGCTGTCTTGGCGCTGGTCGAGCAGCTCGCAAGCAGCGAAATCAAGACGCACCTGATCCCGGTTGACTCACTCGGCCGGCTCGACATCGAGGCGTTTCGCCACGCACTCGGGCCGCGCACGGCGATCGCCTCCGTGATGTGGGCGAACAACGAGACCGGAACGCTTTTTCCAATCGCATTCCTCGCCAAAATGGCGCGCGCCGCCGGCGCGCTGTTTCATACCGATGCCGTCCAGGCCGTGGGCAAGGTGCCGATCGACCTGAAGGACAGCGAGATCGACATGCTGTCGCTGTCCGGACACAAGCTGCATGGTCCCAAGGGTATCGGCGCGCTTTACCTGCGCAAGGGGACCAGGTTCAAGCCACTGATCTCCGGCGGGCCACAGGAGCGCAGGCGCCGCGGCGGCACGGAGAATGTGCCTGCCATCGTGGGCCTAGGGAAAGCCGCCGAGCTCGCGGCGGCTGCTCTTCAGGTCGAGCGGGGTCGGGTCAGCGCCTTGCGCGATCGCCTGGAGCAGGGCGTGTTGCGACTCGGCCAATGCGTCGCGCTGGGCGACATCCGCAATCGCCTGCCCAACACCGCCAATATCGCGTTCGCTCATCTCGAAGGTGAAGCTATCGTCCATCGCCTCAACCGCGCCGGCATTGCCGCCTCGCTGGGCTCGGCCTGCAGCTCGGGCTCGATGGAGCCTTCGCATGTGCTGCGCGCCATGAACGTGTCGGCGGAGTGCCTGCGGGGCGCCGTGCGGTTCTCATTGTCGCGCGAGACCACGCCAGAGGAAATCCACCGGACCGTGCGCGAGCTGTCAGACATTGTCCCCGGCCTGCGAACGATGTCGCAGGAGAAGGCGGCGCCACTTTCTCATTCGTCCCGATCCACGGAGTTGATCTCATGAAAGTTATGATCCGGCGCTCTCCGGAGGCGGGCCTGTCGATCTATGTGCCGAAGAAGGATCTCGAGGAGCCGATCGTGGAATCCGAGCATGAGACCCTGTGGGGCGGCTGGATCAAGATCGCCAATGGCTGGGTGCTCGACCTGCCGCAGATGGCAAGCGACACGCGTCTGCCGATCACGATCAATGCCAGGAAGCGCGGCGAGGAGGATGACGAGCGATGAACGCCATTCCCAAGATCGATTTTGTGAGCGCAGCGGATGCCGAGGCGACGCTCGCCGCCGTCGCCGCACGGCTGCGAGAGGGCCACGTCGTGCCCTACCTCGGACCCGGTCTCGCCGAGCTGTCGAAGCCGGATGTCCCGATGACGCCGGAGGCGCTGGCCGCGTTCTTCGGCACCAAGGTCGCGCTGCCGCGACGCACCAGGGGCAATGCTTGGGCGTCGGCCCAGCACATCGAGAGCAACAAGCACCGCTCGACCGTGACGGCACTGATGGCGCAAGCCTTCGGCTCGCCGGTCGCGGCGACCGCGCTGCACCGGCATCTCGCCGAGATGCGGCTGCCGATGATCATCGACACCTGGTATGACGGCGCCATGCGTTCGGCGCTGGAAGGCCGCGACAATTGGGGCGAAGTCCAGGGCATCACCCGCGCCGGGATTGGCGAGGACCGCTGGTATCGCTTCTACGACGGGCAAGGAAAAGAAGTCGATCGTGCCGCAGCAAAGGACTGGACGACGCTCCTTTACAAGCCGCACGGCAGCGTCGTGCCTACGAAGAACTTCCTGATCTCCGACGCCGACTATGTCGAAGTCCTGACCGAGATCGACATCCAGACCCCGATTCCCGACATCGTCAAGGAGAGACGAACAGGCCGAAACTTCCTCTTCATCGGCTGCCGTTTCAACGACCAGCTGCTGCGGACCTACGCGCGGCAGATCAGCAAGCGGTCGGCGGATGCGCATTATGCGCTGGTCGAGCCCGACGCGCTTTCCAAGAATGAGCTGCGCTTCCTGGTCGAGCAGGGCTTGACGCCGCTGGCGGTTGCGCTGCCGCGTGCAGTGGAAATCCTGCTCGCAAGCTGAGACGTTGTCCTCGCATCTTGACAGACGCGCAGCGTTCGCGCCACGCGTTACATTCGCATGTCAATAGGCAGCACGGAAGAAGCACATCACGACTGATGTCGGGGTCGCGACGCCTGTCATATTTCGAACATTTCCAAACACCGCAACGCCGGCGCCTTGAATTGAAGTCGTATCAAGGAGTGCAGCTAACTCCTTGAGCTTAGCCGCAAATGTCGACGGCGCCGATCATGGCATATGAGTTGCTAATCGTTCTCCATGACGCGGTCTCGCATGGAGAACTGAACATGGACAGCCTGGCGCAGCACGAAATCACCTCGGGGAATGCCGTCGACGTCGGCGAGATCATGCAGGCGATTGCCGAGCACAAGGGTTGCGGCACCTCGGGCGGCAGCGGCAAGGCGAGCTGCGGGTCGGCGGCGGGGCAGGGCGACCTGCCGACCGAAATCTGGGAGAAGGTCAAGAACCATCCCTGCTACAGCGAAGAGGCGCATCATCATTACGCCCGCATGCATGTCGCGGTCGCACCCGCCTGCAACATCCAGTGCAACTACTGCAATCGCAAATATGACTGCGCCAACGAATCCCGGCCGGGCGTCGTCAGCGAGAAGCTCACGCCGGAGCAGGCGGCAAAGAAGGTGCTGGCGGTCGCCTCGACCATTCCGCAGATGACCGTGCTCGGCATCGCCGGCCCCGGCGATCCCCTGGCGAACCCGGAAAAAACCTTCAAGACCTTCGAGCTGGTGGCGCAGACCGCACCCGACATTAAGCTGTGCCTGTCGACCAATGGCCTGGCATTGCCTGATCATGTCGACACCATCGCCCGCTTCAACGTCGACCATGTCACCATCACCATCAACATGGTCGACCCCGAGATCGGCGCCAAGATCTATCCGTGGATCTTCTACAAGCACAAGCGCTACACCGGGGTGGAGGCCGCGAAGATCCTGACAGATCGCCAGCTGCAGGGGCTTGAGATGCTGACCGAGCGCGGCATTCTCTGCAAGATCAACTCGGTGATGATCCCCGGCGTCAATGACCAGCACCTCGTCGAGGTCAACAGAGCCGTCAAGTCCCGGGGTGCCTTCCTGCACAACATCATGCCGCTGATCTCCGCGCCCGAGCACGGCACCGTGTTCGGGCTCAACGGCCAGCGTGGCCCGACCGCGCAGGAGCTGAAGGCGTTGCAGGATTCCTGCGAAGGCGAGATGAACATGATGCGGCATTGCCGGCAGTGCCGTGCTGATGCCGTCGGCTTGCTCGGCGAGGACCGCAGCGCGGAGTTCACCACCGAGAAGATCATGGAAATGGAGGTCAAATACGACCTCGAGACGCGCCAGGCCTATCAGGCCAAGGTCGAGGAGGAACGCGTCGCCAAGGTCGCCGCCAAGCAGGAGGAGCTTGCCGATCTTGCCGGCGAGAGCAGCGACATCAAGCTGCTGGTTGCCGTGGCGACCAAAGGCTCGGGCCTCATCAACGAGCATTTCGGACACGCAAAGGAATTCCAGGTCTACGAACTCTCGACGTCCGGTGCCAAATTCGTCGGCCACCGCCGCGTCGATCTCTATTGCCAGGGCGGCTATGGCGAGGAAGACAGTCTTGCGACCATCATCCGCGCCATCAACGACTGTCACGCCGTGTTCGTGGCCAAAATCGGCGGTTGCCCGAAGAGCGATCTTGTTCAGGCCGGCATCGAGCCGGTCGACCAGTACGCCCACGAGTTCATCGAGAAATCGGCGATCGCCTGGTTCAAATCCTATCTCGACAAGGTCAACAGCGGGGAGATCCAGCACGTCGAGCGTGGCGACGCGGCGATCCGTCAGGGCGCGCTGATTTCAGCCGCCTAAGAATTCATGGAGACGATCAATGCCGTTCAAGATCATAGCCTCGCAGTGCACCAGCTGCTCCGCCTGCGAGCCCGAATGCCCGAATGTCGCGATCTTCGAGAAGGGCGGGACATTCGTGATCGATCCCAAGAAATGCACCGAATGCATCGGCTATTTCGACGAGCCGCAGTGTGTGGCCGTGTGCCCCGTCGACAACACTTGCGTCGTGGATGCGTCGCTGCCGCGCTATCAGCCGCGGGCCTAAAGGGAGAGATCAATGAATTTCACACTGACCCCGGCTGCGGAAAAATTCATCCGCTTCATGCTTCGCGCGGACGGCGCGGCGGGCTCGGGCTTCCGACTCGCCGTCACTCCGGGCGGATGTTCTGGCCTGTCGGCCGATATCGCTGTCGCCGCCACGCCAGCTCCTGGCGAAGCGATCGTCGAGCGCAACGGGCTCAAGCTGTTCCTGAACGCGGAAAGCCGGCTTCTGCTCGATGGCGTCACCATCGATTTCGCTGACAGCGCCGCCCACACCGGCCTGGTGTTCAATGACCCGAAGCAGGTGTGCTGCTCGAGCCAGCCAGGCAGAAGCACGCATTAGACCGGAACACGCCGATGACTCCTGATGTGCAGGACAATCCGCTGTCGGCCGCAGAGGGGGCGCTGATCGCGCATTCGCTGCTCGGTGAGAGCCTGCCGCCGGAAGCCGAGGACCATCTCTGGCAGGCCGGGCTGTCCTACCATCTGGATGAGATTGCGGAGAGGCATCTGCACGAAGCCGAGGTGCTGGCGCCCGGGCATGCCGCGGTGCTGATCGGGCTCTATCGCTTCTATTTCTACAAGGGGCGGCTCAAGGAGGCGCTCGAGATCGCGGAACGCTGCATCGCGAAGGCGGCGCAAGAGAATGGGCTTGCGAGTGATTGGCGTCTGGTCGCGGCGAGTGACGCGCCTTTCGGCCATTACGAGAACATCCTGCCGCGTTTCTTTCTGTTCTCGCTCAAAGGCTACGCCTACCTGCAGATGCGGCTCGACCGCCTGGAAGAGGGACGGCAGGCCGCGGCCAAGCTCTTGGAGCTGGACCCCTCCGACAAGATCGGCGCCAAGGTCCTGCTCGACGTGCTCTCGCGGATGGGGCAGGACGATGAGTGACGACATCGACGAGGCCCGGGACTGGAGAGGTAACGAGGTCGATTGCGTCGCCTGCGCGCATGTCGAGCTCAGAAACGCAGGCGGTTGCCGGTTGATGCATGCCTGTGTCAACGACCGCTATGCCCGCCGCATCGACCGCTTCTTCAACTGGCATCCGGAGCTGGCGGACGGCTATGTCGCTCATCCGCATTTCGAGGTGCGCGCGATCGCCGCCAAGCACGCCAATCTGTTTGTGTTGCCGCCGCTGCTCGATGACCCAGAGGAAACCGTCCGCTGGAATGCGGCACGCCGCCTGCCCAAGCGCTTCGTGTTGCGGCTGCGCAACGATCCGCATCGGGAGGTGCGAATACGCGTAGCGACCCTGCTCGAGGGCGAGGAGCTGCTGCCGATGGTGGCGGATCAGGACTACTACGTTCGCCTGGTGGTTGCCCGTCGCATTGCGCCGGCGCTGCTCGGCCGCCTGATGACGGACGAGGAGGTGGAGGTGCGCCGCGTTGTTGCGCGCCGCATTCCCTATGACTGGCTGCTCGGCATGGCCACGGACGCCGATGCGACGGTTCGTATCGAGGTCGCGAAACGGCTGTCCCCGAATTCGCTCGCCGTGCTCCGCCGCGACCCGGATTGGCGCGTCCGCTACGAGGTTGCGAGCCGGATCGCAGCCGGCGAACTGGCCGGCCTCACCGAGGACCAGGACAGCATGGTCCAGGAAGTGGCCCGCGCCCGCGTGGCCGTCAGGCCCGAGCGGCCGAGAGGGAGTGGCGCATGAGCAATATCGTTCGCGACAGCGACGTGGTCGAACTGAGCGGCCCGCCATTCTTCAGCTTTGGCGAGAAGGTCCGCGCCAAGCGCACCATCCGCAACGACGGCACCTATGCCGGCAAGGAGATCGGCGACATCCTGGCCAAGAAGGGCGAGGTCGGCTACGTCGTCTCCATCGGCACCTTCCTGCAGCAGTTCTACATCTATGGCATCGAGTTTCTCGAAAGCGGCAACCGGGTCGGAATGAAGCGCAAGGAGCTCGATCCGGTCAATGCGCGCGACGAGCTCGAGGACCTGCCGTTGCCCGAGGAGGCCGCACCATGATCGAGCCGAGGCTGCCGAAGTACCAATGGGGCCAGCGCGTGAAGGCCGCGATCGACCTGCGCAACGACGGCTCGTTCCCCGATGCGCCGACCGATGGACTCCTGGTCGGGGTCGGCGGCATCGGCGAAATCGTCCAGGTCGGAACGCATACCGAAGCCAACCTGCCGGTCTATCTCGTCGAATTCGGCGAGCGGCTGGTGGTCGGTTGTTTTGAAGAAGAGATCACGCCGCTCTAGGGAAGCGATGCAGGATGAATGCCGCGGTGCTGAAGAGACCGGTCGGGATGCCCGCCCATCCCAACGAGCTCGACCTCAAGCGCATCGAACGGGCGCTTGCTGCGCGCAAGCGCTATCGGTACGTCTCGCCCGACGTCAGGGCGGTCACCGGCGGCTATCTGATCCAGAGCCCATGCTGCTCGCGCAATATCGACGCGGACGGCGGCGTGATCGATATCGCGCTGCTGCACCACGACGCCATGGGCGGCACCTGGAAGCTGTTTTGCAAGGATCACAAGCGCGGAACCTGGGAGTTTCATAGCGTCCATCAGCGGCTGAATTCGGCCACCGACGAGCTGAACGCCGATCTCGAGCGGGTGTTCTGGCAATGAGGCGCTTCTGATGGTTTCGAGACACGGACAACGACAGGATCTGTCATGGCACTCGGCGCAGACGAACTGACGGAAATCGAACGCATAGTCGCAGCAGCCGAGGCTGGTGCGAGCCCGCTGGCCGGGCTGCGCCAGCGCTTTCCGCATTTGGCATGGACGCGCTGCGACGCCTCCGACGTGAGTGAGGTGCCGTTCAAGAGCCTGCCGCGGTTCGATCTGCACCTGATCGATGGCTCCGATCATTGCGTCCAGATCACATCTGATCTGGAGCGGGCGACCGGGGTCGTGCTGGCGGCGCGGAGCACAAAGCCATGACCGGCCTTGCGCTCGCGGCGGCTGATCCGGACGATGGCGACGCCGTAGCGTCGTTTATTCCGCTGTCCGATCCTGATATCACGCTGGCGGAGATCGGCGCAGTCGAAGCGGTGCTGCGGTCGCCGCGGCTGTCGACTGGGTCATTGGCCGAGTCGTTCGAGGCGGCATTCGCCGGCTATATCGGCCGCAAATACGCGATCGCAGTTCCGAGCGGCACGATCGGACTTCTGCTCGCACTGAGGGCGGTCGGCATAGGTGCCGGAGATGAAGTCATCGCCTCGTCGTACGCGTTCCGCGAGACGGTCCATGCGATCAGCCTCGCTGGCGCACGGCCGGTCTTCGCCGACATCGATTATTGGTCCGGCGCGCTGGCTCCCAGCAAGGTCGAGGCGCGCATCACCACGAACACGCGCGCGATCGTCGCCGGCAACCCCAACGGCCATCCGGCGCCCTGGTCGGAGCTGCGTGAGATCGCGCAAGCGCATCAGCTGCCGCTGCTGGAAGATTCCACCGAGGCGATCGGCTCGCGATACAAGGGCGTGCTGGTCGGCAGTTTCGGCGATGTGGCCGTGTTCGACTTCGCCCAGCCTGCGGCACTGACCTGCGGCGAGGGCGGCATGGTGGTGACCGACGATATCGACATTGCGGTGGCGTTACGCCGCCACCGGTCGCACCGGCTGGATGAGCGGGCCTCCGTCGTGGTCAGCAGCGCGGCCGCCTTCCAGGCGTCCATGAGCGATCTTTCGGCCGCGCTTGGCCTGGCGCAGCTTCGGCGGCTCGACGAGATCCTGGAGCGGCGGCGGCTGACCGAGCAACTCTACAACGCACATGTTCAGTCCTTCGAGGGCATCAAGCCGCCTTATGTCGCCCCCGATGTGACCGAGGTGAACTGGTTTCTCTATCTCGTCCATCTCGGGACCCGCTTCGCGCGCTCCAGCCGCGATGCGATCGTGGATGATTTGCGTGTCGAGCAGGTCGAGGCCGCCGCCTACTGCAATCCCCTGCATCTGCAGCGGCATTATTTCGACCTCGGCTATCGGCATGGCGATTTTCTGGTGACGGAGAAGATCGCCGACCGGGCCGTGGCGCTGCCGTTCCACACCCATCTGACTGACGACCAGATCGCCTTCATCGTGGAGACGATGAAGGACGCATCCATCAATGTCGGTGCGGGTGCTGCGATCTATTGAGGACAACCGAAGCTGACACCAAAGGAGGGTTGAATGTCGACACTAACAGTTCTGCCGGCAGGCAAGACGATCGAGGTAGGCGAGGGCACGACGATCTTGGCTGCCTTGCTCGGGGCAGAGATCGGCATCCTGCATAAATGCGAGGGCCAGGCCAAATGTGGCTCCTGCCACATCTTCGTGCAGGAAGGCCGCAAGGGGCTTTCCAAGATCGCGCGCGAGGAGAACGAGAAGCTCGACAGCATTGTCGGCGTCAGCTCGAAATCGCGGCTCGCCTGCCAGGCCAAGGTGCTCGGAACCGAGAACATCACAATCGAGCTCCTGGGCTTCGGCTCAGGTCTCTGACGCGAACGGGGAAGGACATGGAGACAGAAAAAGACAGGGTGATCATTCACGCCCGCTTCGCGCCGAACGGTGCGGTGGTCGAGATCAGCGAGCGGCCGGCCGCACTGACGCCGCAGGACTGGTTCAATTTCCTGAGCGAAAAAGCTGGCGACGTCTATCAGACGCTCGCCGGCGGCCGCGGCGTATTTCGGCTGAGCAGGGCCAGGGTCGACGCCTTGAAGCAGGAAACGGCCACGGCGGCGTAAGCGAGAGCAAGGCCGGAGGGCCACCACATGGCACAGGATGGCATTGAGGTGTTTGCGATTTGCGCAACCGACGCCATCGAACGCGGAGGCGCCAGGGGCTTCAGCCTGTCGCGCATCGACGAGGCCGGCGAGACCCGGCCTTTTCCCCTCGTCGTGCTCAGGACCTTTGCCAACGACTACCTCGGCTATGTCAACCGCTGCCCGCATGACGGCGTTTGGCTCAATATCGGCGCGGGCGAGTTCTTCTCGCCCGACCGGGCCTTCCTAAAATGTGGACGCCACGGCGCGATCTTCGAGATCGAGAGTGGTGCCTGCCTTGATGGTCCCTGCAAAGGCAAGGGTCTCGAGCCGGTCGCACTCGCCGTGATCGACGGCGATGTCTGCCTGTGCGGGGTGCGGCTTCTGGAGGACAGCGGCATGCCGGATCCGTTCGCGGATGCCGAGGAGACCATGGACATCATGATTCATCCGGACTAACAGGCATGACCGTCGCCCAGCTGCTCGAAGCGCTGCGAAGTTTGCCGGAGAATGCCGTCGTGCTGATGGAAAATGGCGCGGGCTTGTCGCGCGTGGCTGGGTTGGAATATGTGAGAGAGCAAGGACCGGGCGCGCCGGCGGAAGTTGTCCTTTCGCCCAGCATGGATGAATGAGAGACGCGATGACGGATGCAGCAGTGACGGAACACGCGACCATTTCGATGTTCGAGCGGATCGGGGGCATGGTCACGATCGACCGGCTGGTCGAGAGCTTCTATCAGCGGATGGACACCCTGTCGGAAGCCAGGATCATCCGCGATATGCATCCGGCCGACCTGTCGTCGACCCGGCAGCTGCTCAAGCGCTATCTGACGGAATGGACGGGTGGACCCAAGCTCTATTCGCCCGAGAAGGGCCACCCGCGGCTGCGCCAGCGGCATCTTGGCTTTTCGATCGGCAATGCCGAGCGGGACGCCTGGCTGACCTGCATGCGCGGCGCGCTCGACGAAACCATTGAGGACGCCGCTGCGCGGGCCGAGCTCGATCTTGCGCTATCCAAACTCGCGGACTGGATGCGCAACCAGGCGGGCAATCCGCACGACCTGCGGGCCGCAGCGCATCCTTGAAGGCAAGCGCGTGACGGGAAGTCAATCCAGGAGCGGCAAGCCGAAGAAGTCTTCGTCCGTACCGCCCCAGGCCCGGTGCAAGGCAAGTCCCTTGTGCCATTTGACGGACTCGGTCTCGTTTGCCTGACGATGAGTAACCTTGCCGTCCGGCTTGTCGGCCAGCAGATACGTCTTGCCATTGCGCAGGAAGCGGTGGAGATCCTTGTTGTCGGTCGGGCGTACCACGCACCGCGGCACGTCGTCGATCAGGATGGTGGTTGGAAGCATCGCTGGAATCCTTGCCTCGGCTATTGACCTCCCGCATCGGCGGTCCCATGTCGTCGCTGCCACTCTTTTTCTTCTTGGCCTTGCGATCGGTTTTCGCCTGGGCATAGGCGCCGGCGTTCTTCAAGAGGATGGGAGGCTGGCCCTCGACATATTGTGAAATCCAGAACAGGGTGCGGTCGAGCGCCTTGTCCGCGGCTTCTTCCTGAAAGCCGTCGCGCGCGTCGCAATCAAATCCATGCGCGGCACCGGGATAGGTGAAGGCGCTGACGTCGGGCCGGTAGCTGCGAAACTGCGCGATCTGCTCGAGCGGGATCAGGACGTCGTTCTCGCCGAAATGTAACAGCGTCGGCACCTTGCGCTTCTCATGATAGGCGTTGACGGTAGCCGAGCCACCATAGGCGACGACACAGGCAACGCCGTTGACGCGGTTGGCTGAGGCGTAAGCGAGATCGCCGCCCCAGGAATAGCCGACGATGGCGATCTTGCCCTTGTCCTTGATCGCCTCGACCACGGTTTGGATATCGACCAGGGCCTGCTCGATCGCGACCTGCCGGCTCACGTCGGTACCCTCTGCAAGACCAGTCTCGTCGTAGCCGAAGCTTGCACCCGGCTTCACCCGATCGAACAGCGAAGGCGCGATTGCGACATAGCCCTTGGCGGCAAAGCTGTCCGCGACCTTGCGCAGGTGCGGGTTGATCCCGGCCTCGTCCTGCAGGATGACGACAGCCCCCTTTGGCGCGTCAGTAGGATCGGCGCGGTAGGCGGAAAAGCTGTGTCCGTCGCTTGCCGTGAGTTCGATCATGTAAAACCTCCATTCGAGAGACATGGGTGGATGAGCGCCCGCTACAACAGGCCAAGTTCGAGCTGGACTTCTTCCGACATGCGTGACTTGTCCCAGGGCGGATCAAACACCAGCCGCACCTCTGCTTCGGTGACGCCGTCGACATCGCCGACCGCTTTCTGCACCCAGCTCACCATCTCGCCGGCGACCGGGCAGCCAGGTGCAGTCAAGGTCATATCGATCTCGACCAGGCCCGCCGTCTTCGGCTCGATACGGTAGATCAGGCCGAGATCGTAGATGTTCACGGGGATCTCCGGATCATGCACCGTGCGCAGCGCGGCGATGATGTCGCCAATCAGCACCTCCTGCAGCGCCGGCGACAGCACTTCTTGAGTTGGCGCAAGCAGATTGAGCGGATCGTCCGCTTCTGTCATGGAAGATCTCCGAATCGGCGCTTGATCCAAGGAGATGCAACGGCAATGCCATGGTGCAGACGCACGCGATCAGGCCGATCTCAAAGCATTTCGGCGCCAAACGCCGTCCCGGCCCGATGCCTCGCGCGACGTTCGTCATGTCCGCAACAGAGCAAGGCACCGCTGTCGCAAAGCTGACAATGAATGGCAGTTGCAGCACCCCGGACTGGGAGAAAAGCACGAAAGGTGGTGCCGGCTGATGGTGCAAAAATGGTTTGCCGCTTGCATAGAACGTCAAAACGATGGAGCAGGCGACATGGCAATGGCGGGACCTGATATCGAGGCAATGATCAGAGAGGCCTTTCCGGATGCGGACGTGGTCGTCACGGATCTGGCCGGCGATGGCGATCATTTCGGTGCTCGCGTGGTCTCACAGGCATTCGCAGGAAAGAGCCGGATCCAGCAGCATCAGATGGTCTATGCCGCACTCAAGGGCCGGATGGGCGGTGAGCTTCACGCGCTTGCGCTTGAAACCGCGGTGCCCGCGTGATGACTGACAGCAATCAGTTGATTCGAATGCAAACAAGGGCAGGGGTATGGACGCTGAGACAGAAGCTGAATTCGAACTTCCGCAACTCTACAGGCATCACGTGTTTGCCTGTTACACCCAGCGACCGCCCAGCCATCCGCGCGGCAGTTGCGGCGCGTCCGGCGCGGTGGCCTTGTGGGACCGGATGGGCAAGGCGCTCGAGGCGCAAGGCCTGACCGATATCGGCTTCACGGCCGCCGGCTGTCTGGGCTTCTGCAGCGCTGGGCCGCTGATGGTGGTCTATCCTGACGGGGTTTGGTACCGGCCGACCACGACGGAGGACATCGACGAAATCGTCGAGTCCCATCTTAAGCAGGGCCAGCGCGTCGATCGCCTGGTGATGGTGCTGAAGCGAAACTAGGGTTCAGCAGATCCTTCGCGATGACATTGTGGCCGGCGGCTTCGAGGGGGCGGATCTGGCGGGCGTTGGTCGCGCAGCCCGGCTTTTGATAAAACACGACCGTGGTCATGGGATTGCCTATTTCAATACGCTGAGCTGAACGATCGGCGCCGCGCCGCCACGGCCCAGAATGGTATCCACTTTCCTGCGGACGGATTCCAGCGTGAGCGGCTTGACCAGGGCGCCATGCGCGCCGGCCTTGATGCCTTCGACCGCCGTCACCTCCTCGGATTTGTCGCAGACAATGAGGATGCGAACGCCGGCAAATTTCGCGGCAAGTTCGCCTATCAGCGCCGGGCCTCGTTGCTTCAGGAAGGAAACGCCGAGCAGGACCACGTGTGGCTGCAGCCAGTCGACGCCCTTGACATAGGCGTCCTCCGGCGTCGCCAGTTCATGCGTCTCGATTTCGTCGTGCAGCATGAACTGCAACGCTGCGCGGGTAACATCGTCCTCGTCCACCACGAACACGCGTCGCTGGTCCACGGCTTTGGCTGTCTCGACGCCGATCTGCATCACCATTCTCCTCACTTCGCCCAACAGGCGCTGTTCGAGGGTGTAGCAATTTCCGTTCCGTCAGCGGCACGACGCAAATGTCATGCACATCGGCGTCCGCAGCCGATATCGCCGCCGATGCGTGTCCGGTTCCTGACAGAGCTTCGAACTCTGTCAGGTTCAAAACACCGCTGCGATTCTCGATCCGCGAGTTTTCCGAAGGCCAATCAAGCGGTTAAAGCGTGCGATCAGCGCTGGCACGGCCGTTGCTAATCAGATGCAGCAACACTGAGTGAGGGCTGAGAGCACGCCGACGCGCTAGACGAGCGTTGCTCTCCTTCCCGTAACCCGTGTGCCCCGTTTCTGAGAGAGAAACAAGCTCGCGCGGAAACGCCCGCGCAATCTTTGGCAATCGGTTCATGGAGAGCAACATGTCTTCACTGAGACAAATCGCATTCTACGGCAAGGGCGGCATCGGCAAGTCGACGACGTCGCAGAACACGCTGGCTGCGCTGGCCGAAATGGGTCACAAGATCCTGATCGTCGGCTGCGACCCCAAGGCGGACTCGACCCGTCTGATCCTGCACGCCAAGGCGCAGGACACCATCCTGAGCTTGGCTGCGAACGCCGGCAGCGTCGAGGACCTCGAGATCGAGGACGTGATGAAGGTCGGCTACCAGAACATCCGCTGCGTGGAATCGGGCGGTCCGGAGCCGGGTGTCGGCTGCGCCGGCCGCGGCGTCATCACCTCCATCAACTTCCTGGAGGAGAACGGCGCCTATGAGGACATCGACTACGTCTCCTACGACGTGCTGGGCGACGTCGTGTGCGGCGGCTTTGCCATGCCGATCCGCGAGAACAAGGCGCAGGAGATCTACATCGTGATGTCCGGCGAGATGATGGCGATGTATGCCGCCAACAATATCTCCAAGGGCATTCTGAAATACGCCAACTCCGGCGGCGTGCGGCTCGGCGGCCTGGTCTGCAACGAACGGCAGACCGACAAGGAGCTGGAGCTGGCGGAAGCTCTCGCCAAGAAGCTCGGCACCCAGCTGATTTACTTCGTGCCGCGCGACAACATCGTGCAGCACGCTGAGCTGCGCCGCATGACGGTGCTGGAATATGCCCCCGATTCCAAGCAGGCCGACCACTATCGCAACCTCGCGTCCAAGATCCACAACAATGCCGGCAAGGGCATCATCCCGACCCCGATCACGATGGACGAGCTCGAGGACATGCTGATGGAGCACGGCATCATGAAGGCGGTCGATGAGTCCGTCGTCGGCAAGTCCGCCGCCGAACTCGCAGCTTCCTAAGCGACGCCAAGGTGCCGGCCCCCCGGTTGGAGGCCGGCACACCTTCCTCGCCGAGATGGGAGCGTGATTTGATCGCAGCGGGTACGCAAAGGACTGTGCAGGACAACGCTGCCGGACTGCTTGCCCCGGCGTCGGCCGAGCTTGTCGAACATTTGGGGATTGCGACCTATCGCCTGTTGAAGGGTTGTGATCCCGCGGATGCCAAGATCACGGACGATGACGCGTTTGACCGCCACGTTCTGGCGTCGATCTTGGCTGCCGCTGCCATGGATGGCGGACCGATTGCGGCCCGCGCGGGTCTGAATTCGCAGGATCTTTCTGCTCTCGTTGCGGAATATTTTCCAAACGCTCTGATCTATCTCTCATCGTGGTGCAGCGGCACCGAGGCAGCCGAGGATGACGAAGTCGGCATGGTGCGCGAACTCCTGCTCGGACAGCGTTCGACGTCGGGCGATATCAGCCTCTGGCTGGCTGCAATGGTCGCCCGGCGCGCGGTCGAGCCGAACCATTTGTGGGAAGACCTCGGCTTGCGCGATCGCAATGAGCTGTCGCGCCTCTTGATGCGCCATTTTGCGCCGCTCGCCTCGCGCAACACCAGGAATATGCGCTGGAAGCGCTTCTTCTATCGCATGCTCTGCGAGGATGACGGCTTCGTCATGTGCACGACGCCGGTCTGCACCCAGTGCAACGACTTCGAGCTGTGCTTCGGGGAGGAGAGCGGCGAAAGCCGCATGGCCGAGCGTCGGCGGGATGTCCTGATCGAGGCGGTCGCTTCAGCCGTTCCGTCGAGCCCGCTCGCGTGACCGGAGCTTCCCATGGATAGCTTACAGACGGACAGTTTAAAGGCGCGTTTTTCGATCCATGAGCCGGCGGATCTGACAGCTGTCGAGGACGCGCGGCCGGAGTTGGCAGAGCCGGATGAATGCGTTGCCTGTCCCGACGCGGGCTGCAAGGCCATGCTGGTCGCGGCCGGGCTGCGGCCGACCCGACAGCGCGTTCTGTTGAGCCATCTTCTGTTCTCAAGGGGCGACCGCCACGTCACAGCGGATATGCTCTTCACCGAGGCCTGCGATGCCGGCTGTCCAGTGGCCCAGGCGACGGTCTACAACACGCTGAACCAGTTCACCCAGGCTGGCCTGTTGCGCCGGATCGGACCTGACGGGTCGCGCTCCTTCTTCGACACCAACACCACGCCGCATCCTCACTACTACCTCGACGGCGAAGACATGCTGCTCGACATTCCCGAGCAGGATGTCGCGCTGTTGAACATGCCGGATGTTCTGCCGGGCCATGAGGTGTCGCGGGTGGATCTGATCATCCATCTGCGCCGCAGACGCTAGCGCGCGCCTGACGCGTCGGCTTTGCGACGCTGTCGGATTTGCGACATTCGCAAGCCAGCAAATAACTTCATCATTTCAATTGTTTATCGCGATCTATGCCGTGGCATGCGCGTTGCTGAACCTGAGCTGACCAAGAAGAAAACGGAGCTTCGCATGATTGCCGCCGATAACCGCGCCAAATCGTCCTGGCTTGATCGCGCAGCGACTGATCCGGTCGTGCTGAACGACACCACCTTGCGCGATGGCGAGCAGGCGCCCGGGGTGGCCTTCACCACGACCGAGAAAGTCTCGATCGCGAGCGCATTGGCACGGGCCGGCGTCACGGAAATCGAGGCCGGCACGCCCGCGATGGGGCCGGAGGAAATCTCGGCCATCCGCGCCATCGTGGAGGCCGGCCTTCCGCTCACCACCATCGGCTGGTGCCGCATGCGCAAGACGGACGTCGATGCAGCGATCGAGGCCGGTGTCTCCATGGTCAATGTCTCGATCCCGGCCTCCGACGTGCAGATTGCGGCCAAGCTCGGCGGCGACCGCAGCGCTGCGCTGGACCAGGTCAGGCGTGTGGTCGGCTACGCGCGCGAACGCGAGCTGGAGGTCGCCGTCGGAGGCGAGGATTCCTCGCGCGCCGATGTCGACTTCCTGATCGAGCTGATCGCAACTGCAAAGGCGGCAGGCGCCAAGCGCTTTCGCATTGCAGATACGCTGAGCGTACTCGATCCCGACACCTCCTATGCGCTGATCGCTCGCCTGCGCGCGACCACCGATCTCGAGCTCGAATTCCACGGCCATGACGATCTGGGTCTTGCCACCGCCAACACGCTTGCCGCGATCAAGGGCGGTGCGACGCATGCGTCCGTCACTGTCATCGGGCTCGGCGAGCGCGCCGGAAACGCGCCGCTGGAGGAAGTCGCGGTCGCGCTGAAACAGCTTTACGGTCGCGACACCGGCGTTGTCCTGTCGGAGCTCGACAATGTCGCTGCCGTGGTCGCGGCTGCAGCCGCGCGAGTCATCCCACTCAACAAGGCGATTGTCGGCGAGCACGTCTTCACCCATGAGTCCGGTATCCATGTCGATGGGCTGCTGAAGGATCAGCGGACCTATCAGTCGCTGGACCCGCATTTGCTCGGCCGCTCCAACCGGATCGTGATCGGCAAGCACTCCGGCCTGTCGGCGATCAATGCGCTGCTCGCGGAGCTCGAGCTGTCTGTCAGCGCCGACGAGGCGAGGGGCATCCTGTCGCGTGTCCGAAAGCATGCGGTCGAGAACAAGGGGCCGGTGGCGCGCGAGACCGTGATGGCGATCTGGCGCGACGTCTGCCGGCGTCCACTCTCCAACTGGGCCTGAGTGCGAT
Organism: Bradyrhizobium sp.; assembly: GCF_035652035.1. GTDB lineage: Bacteria > Pseudomonadota > Alphaproteobacteria > Rhizobiales > Xanthobacteraceae > Bradyrhizobium. Next base: position 15,685 of record NZ_DASREO010000040.1, on the reverse strand, counting down.
ATGTCCAGCATCGTAACCGTCGATCCGGTCCAGGCTGCGGACGCCAAGGCGCGCGAACCCTCGCTGCTGGCGCGGATCAGGGAGGATATCGCCTGCGTCCGCCTGCGCGATCCAGCGGCGCGCAGCCAATTGGAGACGTTGCTGACCTATCCCGGCATCCATGCCGTTATCTGGTATCGCCTCGCACACCGCCTCTGGATCACGGGCTGGCGCTTTCCGGCGCGGCTCCTGTCGTGGTTTGGCCGCTTCCTCAGCAATGTCGACATCCATCCCGGTGCGACCATCGGCTCGCGCTTCTTCATCGATCACGGCGCCTGCGTCGTGATCGGCGAGACCGCCGAGATCGGCAATGACGTGACGCTGTATCACGGCGTGACCCTCGGCGGCGTGTCGTGGTCGTCAGGCAAGCGCCATCCGACGCTGGAGGATCGCGTGGTGGTCGGCGCCGGCGCCAAGATATTGGGTCCGATCACGATCGGCAGCGGGGCGCGGGTCGGCGCCAATTCGGTGGTGATCGAGAGCACGCCGCCCGAGGTCACGGTCGTCGGCGTGCCGGCCAAGGTGGTACGGCCGCAACGCGGCCACCATCGCTTTGTCGGTCATATCGACCTCGACCATCATTTGATGCCAGATCCCGTGGGCGACGCCATCGCGGTGCTGCTCGACCGCGTCGAATTTCTGGAGGCGCGGCTCGGCCATCTCCAGCAGCGTTTGCGCGAGGGGCAGGCGGCGTCCATTCCCGATCGCGGCCAAAGCCGAGCCTGAAGGAGATTATCGATGGATCACGCGAATGCTAACTCGACCGGCATCCTGGAGCGCTTGCACAAGGCCTCCTCGGCCGAGGACTTCTTTTCGCTGCTCGGCGTTGCCTACGATTCCCGGATCGTCAACGTAGCGCGCCTGCATATCCTCAGGCGCATGGGGCAGTATCTGGCCGCGGAAACTTTCGACTGCACCGCGGAAGCCGACATCGCCGCGCGATGCAAGAGCGTGCTGGAGCAGGCCTATGCCGATTTCGTGGTGTCCTCACCGATCGACCAGCGGGTGTTCAAGGTGCTGAAGGATGCGGTCGCGCAACCGGCGAAGCCAGCGCCTGCTTTCGTTCCCCTGAGCGTGCTGAAGTGACAGCGCATCGGCTCTGTCGCATTTCCGACGCATGTCGGAATCACGCCGGGACCGGATTAAACGAAAATCATCAGCAATTCCGCCAAGGCATTGGATTGACGCGTGATTTCTGAAGTGACGGCAAACTGGTACGGCGCTTGCTGTTCTCGTCTCAAGCTCAATTGCTCCGTCGCCAACCTAAAGTCCTGGAGAAGCGCATGCACAGTGTCGTCTGCATCAAGCAGGTCCCTGATTCCGCGCAGATCCGCGTGCACCCGGTCACGAACACCATCATGCGCCAGGGGGTGCCGACCATTATAAACCCCTACGATCTGTTCGCGCTCGAGGCGGCTCTTGAGCTGCGCGACAAGTTCGGCGGCGAGGTCACGATTCTGACCATGGGGCCGCCATCGGCCGAGGACAGCCTGCGCAAGGCACTAACTTTTGGCGCCGACCGCGCCGTGCTGTTGACGGATCGCTTCTTCGCCGGCGCCGACACACTGGCAACAACCTATGCGCTCGCCACCGCAATCCGCAAGATCGGTCAGGAATACGGTAAGCCGGACATCATCTTCACAGGCAAGCAGACCATCGATGGCGACACTGCACAGGTCGGCCCTGGTATCGCTAAGCGCCTCGGGCTGCTGCAACTGACCTACGTCGCCAGGATCGGTGCGCTGGATCTGCAGGCGCGCTCGCTCGAGGCCGAGCGCCGCGCCGAGGGCGGCGTGCAGGTGCTGCGGACCAAGCTGCCGTGCCTGATCACCATGCTGGAAGCGACCAACCAGATCCGCCGCGGCGCCATGGCCGACGCCCTGCGTGCCGCGCGCGCCGATATCGTGAAATGGAGCGCGCAGGACGCTGGCGTGGAAGACATTTCCAAATGTGGCCTCAGGGGCTCGCCGACCATCGTCAAGCGCGTCTTTGCGCCCTCGGCGCGGGCCGAGAAGGCGGCATTCGTGGAAGCCGCCGAGCAGCCTGCGGACGCCCTGATCGAGGCCATCTTCAAGCGCCAGCCCACGTTAGAGGCCGATCTTGCGGCGCTGGCGCGCGGATTCTGAAGGGAGTTGAGCGATGAGCAATGCAGCCAAAACTCCCGCGCCGGCCGCGGGCGGACGCGCCGCCACCAAGAAGGAGCTGCCCGAGCATTTCAAGGCCTATAAGCACGTCTGGGTCTTTGTGGAGCAGGAACGCGGCCAGGTGCACCCGGTGTCGTGGGAGCTCATGGGCGCGGGGCGCAAGCTTGCCGACAAGCTCAAGGTTGATCTCGCCGCCGTGGTGATCGGTCCTGAAGGCGAGGCGACGCGCAACGCCGCCGTCGAGTCATTCTGCTACGGCGCTGATCTCGCCTATGTCGTGGCCGACCAGGTGCTCGCCGATTACCGCAACGAGTCCTACACCAAGGCGCTGACCGACCTCGTCAACACCTACAAGCCCGAGATCCTGCTCTTGGGCGCGACCACCTTGGGGCGCGATCTCGCGGGCTCGGTCGCCACCACGCTCCTCACCGGACTGACGGCCGATTGCACCGAACTCGATGTCGACGCCGACGGCTCGCTCGCCGCGACGCGCCCTACGTTCGGCGGATCGTTGCTCTGCACGATCTATACGTTGAACTACCGTCCGCAGATGGCGACCGTGCGCCCGCGCGTCATGCCGATGCCGGAGCGGATCACGTGCGATCCTGGGCGCATCGTCATTCATCCGCTTGGCCTGGTCGAGGATGACATCGTCACCAAGGTGTTGTCGTTCCTGCCGGATCGCGAGTCCGCAAAGTCCAATCTCGCTTATGCCGATGTGGTCGTCGCCGGAGGCCTCGGGCTTGGATCGCCGGAAAACTTCCAGCTGGTGCGCCAGCTCGCCTCTGTGCTGGGCGCCGAATATGGCTGCTCGCGGCCGCTGGTGCAGAAGGGCTGGGTCACCTCAGATCGCCAGATCGGCCAGACCGGCAAGACCATCCGGCCCAAGCTCTATATCGCCGCCGGTATCTCTGGCGCAATCCAGCATCGCGTTGGCGTCGAGGGCGCGGACCTGATCGTCGCCATCAACACCGACAGGAACGCGCCGATCTTCGATTTCGCCCATATCGGCATCGTCAGCGATGCGATCCGGATGCTGCCGGCACTGACTGAGGCATTCCGTGCACGGCTGTCGCCGCACTCGCGTGACCGCATCGCAAGCTAGCGTCAAAACCAGGGAGAGCCCTATGATCGAGGAAAAGTTCGACGCCATCGTCGTCGGTGCCGGCATGGCGGGCAACGCCGCCGCGCTCACCATGGCCAAGCGCGGCATGAAGGTGCTGCAGCTCGAACGCGGCGAATATTCCGGATCGAAGAACGTGCAGGGCGCGATCCTTTATTCGGACATGTTGGAGAAGCTGATCCCGGATTTCCGCGAGGATGCGCCGCTGGAACGCCATCTGGTCGAACAGCGGTTCTGGATGATGGACGACCGCGCCCATATCGGCTTGCACTACCGCTCCGACGACTTCAACGAGGAGCGGCCGAACCGCTACACCATCATCCGCGCCCAGTTCGACAAATGGTTCTCATCGAAAGTGCGGGAGGCCGGCGCGACGGTTCTGTGCGAAACCACCGTGACCGAGCTCGCGCAGGATGCCTACGGCCGCGTGATCGGTGTCCGCACCGATCGCCGCGACGGCGAGATCCATGCTGATGTCGTCGTGCTGGCCGAAGGCGTCAACGGCCTGCTCGGCACGCGCGCTGGGCTGCGCCAGACGCCGAAGCCAGACAAGGTCGCGCTCGCCGTCAAGGAAATGCACTTCCTGCCGCGCGAGACCATCGAGGCGCGATTTAATCTAAAGGGTGACGAAGGCGTCGTGATCGAGGCCGCCGGCACCATTTCCCGGGGGATGACCGGGATGGGCTTCATCTATGCCAACAAGGAGTGCATCTCGCTCGGGATCGGCTGCCTTGTTTCCGACTTCCAGCGCACCGGCGAGACGCCCTATGGCCTGCTCGATCGCTTCAAGCGCCACCCGTCGGTCGCGCCGCTGATCGAAGGCTCGGAAGTGAAGGAGTACGCGGCGCATCTCATCCCCGAGGGCGGCTTCAAGGCGATCCCGCAGCTCTATGGCGATGGCTGGCTTGTGGTCGGCGATGCCGCGCAGCTCAACAATGCCATTCACCGTGAGGGCTCCAATCTTGCAATGACCTCGGGCCGAATTGCCGGGGAAGCCATCTTCCAGGTCAAATCGCGCCGCGATCCCGCGACGGCCGCGAACCTCTCGCTCTACAAGAAGATGCTGGATGACTCCTTCGTCATCAAGGATCTGAAGAAGTACAAGGACATGCCGACCTTGATGCACACCAATTCGCAAAACTTCTTTCTCACCTATCCGCGGCTGGTCTCGAAGGCGATGCAGAATTTCGTCCGCGTCGATGGCACGCCGAAAATCGAAAAGGAGAAGCTGACATTGAAATCCTTTGTCAGCGCCCGCTCCTGGAGCGGGTTGTTCGGCGATGCGTTCCGCCTGGCGCGCGCCTGGCGATGATGGCCGCGAATCATTCTAACGATGGAGGCTGAAACATGAGCGTCGAGACAGCAGTGCGCGTCGAGGACAAGCTGTTCTACAACCGTTATCTGGTCGATGTCGGTCGTCCCCACATCAAGGTGAGGGCGCATACGACGCCGTCGCCGCAGCTGCTCGCTCTTCTGAAGGCTTGTCCGGCTCGCTGTTATGAGCTGAACGACAAGGGCCAGGTCGAGGTCACCGTCGACGGCTGCATCGAGTGCGGAACCTGCCGGGTCATCGGCGAGCCGTCCGGCGACATCGAATGGAGCTATCCGCGCGGCGGCTATGGCGTTTTGTTCAAATTCGGCTGATGATCAAAAAGCTGGAGCAAGGCGCCGAAAGGGATACGAAATGAAACTCAGCGCACGCAATATTTTGCCCGGCCGCGTCATCGCGGTCACCAAGGGAACGACGACGGCCCATGTCAAAGTCGAGTTGGGGCCCGGATTGACCGTTCTGTCCGCGATTACCAAGAGGCAGTCGACGATCTCGACCTGAAGGTTGGTGACAGCGTGTCTGCGGTGATCAAATCATCGGACGTTATGATTGGAAAATAGCTGGAGAGCGCGCCGCCGTCGCTGACCGTGCGCGTACCCGAGCAATGCGCGCGGACAGATCGCGCCACCAGCCCTCTACAACCGATCGGTCGCAGAGCAGGGTGGTGCCGATATCGCCGGTGAAGGCGCGCCAATCGGCGAGACATTTTTCAGGAACAGCGGTGAGCAGCGGGACGCCCGCCATGATCGCCTCCGCGAACTCCGCGCGCAGGCCCTTTCCCGAGGCCTCCTGCTTGGAGAATTTGTTGATCACGAGCAGGTCGACCTCTGCGCTGATCGCGCGTGCAACGGCGACCGCCGCTTCGGCAAGGCCGCCGGCGTCGAGCTTGCAGGCCATCGCGCCGCTGCCGAGCGGCTGGCAGATGGAGATCTCACGGCCGGTCATGAGGTCGACCGCGAGCATGCCGGTCTTGCCGTTCGCACCCTTAAGATTGCGCTGGGCGACACCGCCGACGCGTACGCCCTCCCGCGACAGGCTTTCGGCGATATCGGCCAGCAGCGTGTCGACGTCGTCCTGCGACCGGTAGAGGACCGCGGCCACCCAGTTGGGATCGATCTCGGCGATATTGGCAATCATGGCTTGATCCTCATCCTGCTACTCTCATGCTGCAGCGCTCACTTGTCCAGCGTCTCGTTCCGGCGAAGGCGACGCCTCCGAGGGCGCTTCCAACGGTCGGTCGGAGGCTGCGACCAGCGAGACGCCCTTGACTTGAGCGAAGACGTCGAGACCGTCGCGAAAGCCAAGTGCATCCCACGATCGCCGCGTGATGCGCGCCAGAATCTGCGTGCCCGAGCCGCCGGTGCCGAGTGCAAGGACGACGGTGACCTCGCCGTGGCCGAGCGGGGCATGCGATCTGATGCGGGCGGGGAAAACGTTGAGAATGGAGCTCGCGTATGGCGCCTCCAGCGCCAGGCTCACGTCGCTCGCGGCAATCCTCAGCCGCTGGCGCACACCTGGTGCGAGCGGCGACGCTGGCACCAGCAGGCGCGCACCTTTGAGGCGGAGTGCGAGCAGGCCGTAGCGGCCGTCATAGCCGCTGACCACGGCCTCGCAGCTCACCGCGGAGTCGCGGCTTGCAGCGAGCGGCAGCGCCGGGTTGCTCTGCAGCGTCGCCAGCGGCCCAGCCGCCGCAACCGTGCCACGCTCCATCAGGACGAGATGATCGGCAAAGCGCTCAATCTCCGCCATATCATGGCTGATATAGAGCATCGGCAGCGCAAGCTTTTCATGGAGCCGCTCGAGAAAGGGGAGGATCTCGCCCTTGGCCGAGCGGTCCAGCGCCGCCAACGGCTCGTCCATGACCAGCAGCTTCGGTTGCGACAACAGCGCGCGGCCGATCGCCACCCGTTGCCGCTCGCCGCCGGAGAGATGCGCGGGCGCGCGGGTCAGCAGATGCGCGATGCCGAGCAGCTCCACGACCTCGTCAAAGCCGATCGGCACCGTGTCACGCTTCGGGGCCCCAAACAGCAGATTACGCTTGACCGACAGATGCGGAAACAGGCTCGCTTCCTGGAACACATAGCCGATCGGGCGCAGATGCGGCGGACGGAACGTCGTGTCATCCTGCCAGATCTCGCCGTCCACGGCGCAGAGGCCACCCGCAAGGCGCTTGAGCCCGGCGATGCAGCGCGCCACCGTCGTCTTGCCGCATCCGGAGGGGCCGAAGACGGCGGTAACGCCTTTGGCCGGCACGCTGAATTGAGCGTCCAGCGAGAATGTCCCCAGAGTGCCATTGAATGCGATCTCGATTCGGCCGGGCTTGGCTGTCCTCACGCGCGGGCCCTCGCATTGCGCTTGTCGATGAGCGCGACTGTCAAAATGACGGCGAAGGCAAAGATGACCATGCTGCCGGCAAGCCAGCTCGCCTCGCGCCAGCGCGCTTCCTCGACATAGTCGAAGATCGCGATCGACAGCACACGCGTTCGCCCGGGGATGTTTCCGCCAATCATCAGCACCAGGCCGAATTCACCGATGGTGTGCGCGAAGCCGAGCACCCCCGCCGTGAGGAAGCCCGGGCGCGCCAGCGGCACGGCAACGGTCCAGAACGCGCGGGCCGGGGAGGCGCGCAAGGTGGCGGCGACCTCGAGCGGGCGTTCACCCATGGCGACGAAGGCATTGCGGATCGGCTGCACCACGAAGGGCATCGAATACAACACCGAGCCGACAATCAGCCCCTCAAAGGTGAAGGCCAGCGTCCGCCCGCCCCAGAGCGAGGCGATCCAGCCGCCGGGGCCGTTGGGACCAAGCAATACCAGGAGATAGAAGCCGAGCACCGTCGGCGGCAGCACCAGCGGAAGCGCGACGATGGTCGCCACCGCTTCGGTCCAGATCGCCTTCGATCGCGCCAGCCACCACGCGAGCGGCGTGCCGATGATCAGCAGGATCACGGTGGTTGCGCTTGCGAGCTCGACCGTCAGCGCAACCGATTGCCAGATTTCTCCCGAAAGCCCGTCCATCGTGGTTTAGCTCTCGCCGTCCAGCACATAGCCATAGCGCTTGATGATGGTGCGGGCTTCCGGTCCCCTCAGGAAGTCGATGAAGGCGTGCGCCGCCTCGCTCTCGGCTCCGCTCTTCAAAAGAATGGCATCCTGCCGAATCGGCGCATAGAGCTCCTGCGGCACCAGCCAGCGCGAGCCGGTGTCGTCGGGCCCGAGCTGCGACAGCGCGACAAAGCCGAGCTCGGCATTGCCGGTCTCGACGAACTGATAGGCCTGGGTGATGGTCGCGCCCTCGACCAGCTTGGGTTGCAGCGTTTGGTAGATGCCGAGCGATTTCATGGCTTCGACAGCGGCTGCGCCATAGGGGGCGGCCGCCGGGTTGCAGATCGACAATTTGGCAAAGGACGCGGCCTTCAAGGTCTCCGCGCCTTTGACGAGGCCCGCGGTCTTGCTCCACAGCACCAGCTTTCCGATCGCATAGGTGAAGCGACTTTCTCTGATCGCAAGACCGTCCTCGATCAGCTTCTTGGGACGCGCATCATCGGCGGAGAGAAGCACCTGAAACGGGGCTCCCTGCGTGATCTGGCTGTAGAACTGCCCGCTCGCCCCAAAACTCAACACGGCTTGATGGCCTGTCTTCTCCGTAAAGCGCGCTGCGATTTCCTTGGCCGGCTCGGTGAAGTTGGCGGCAACGGCGACATTGATGTCGGCACCCCACACCTTGCCAAGCATGAGCAGCAGCAAGGCCGCATTGACCAGGATCAATCGAGCAAGTTTCATTTGCAAACTCCGTAAGGCCCTCGACGGTGCAGCCTCGCCGTCGCTTGAAAGGCCTTTCGACACCATCTCAGCAATCGGCATGCCGCGCGCGAAATCTGGTGCGCGCCTTGCTTAACAGCAGAAAACAACGTGCTTTCCTTCTGCGCTGGCGGAATGGCCACGCCGCCTTGTCGGGTTTGCGACATCGCCGTCTTCAATCGGACAGGGATGGCACGACAGGATGGAGATCAGGACGATGCCGGTCGCCTCACGTGCCGAGCTTGAGAGATTGCTTGCCGATGATGTGCCTTATGGCGACCTCACCACCGAGGCGCTCGGCATTGGTGCCGCGCGCGGCATCATGCGCTTTGTCGCGCGCGATCCGATGGTGCTGGCGCTTGCCGAAGACGCGGCCGCCATCATCGAGCTTGCAGGCTGCCGGGTCGAGCTGTTGGCCAGAACCGGCGACCGCCTCGCGCCGGGGTCGCCGATCCTCACCGCCCATGGCGAAGCAGCCGCGCTGCTCAAGGCCTGGAAGGTGGCGCAGACGCTGATCGAGATCTGGTCCGGCGTTGCGACCTCGACGTGCGCCATCGTCGATGCGGCGAGGGCGGTGTCGCCCGATATTGCAGTTGCCTGCACGCGTAAGACCATTCCGGGCACCAAGCCGTTTGCCGTTGCCGCGGTGAAGGCCGGCGGCGCCGTCATGCATCGGCTCGGCCTGTCGGAGACCGTGCTGGTCTTTCCCGAGCACCGCGCCTTCCTGGAGAAGGTCCCGTTGACGGAGATCGTCGAGCGTTTGCGCCGTGCGGCGCCGGAGAAACGACTGGTCGCCGAAGTGACCAGCTTCGCAGCCGCCGTGGAACTCGCGGTCGCCGGCTTCGACGTCATCCAGGCCGAAAAATTCGCGCCGGCCGAAATCGCGACCTTGGTGGCGCGCATGAAGGCGATGTCATCCGTGTGGAACCGACCCATCGTCGCCGCCGCCGGGGGCATCAATGTCGGCAACGTCGCGGCCTACGCGCAGGCCGGTGCCGACATCGTGGTGACGTCATCGCCATATTTGGCAAAGCCATGCGACGTTCAGGTGCGAATCGCGCTGGCCGAACCGGGCAAGCATCTGATGACTGAAGCGGCGTAGTGATTGAACAATTGCTGGCTATCCGGCGCCTTGCAATCGATCGCGTGAGATCAAGTAGATCTCAGCTGTCAATGCGGATCCTTGCGACGGCGAAAGCTTCCTGACACGTAGCGGTTCTTGCGCGGGCCCGACCTGACGCGCCAGTTTCCGGATGGCAACGGAGTGAACGTGGCCATGGCCGTGTGCACTCCCTATTTCGTATGCGCTACGTGTGCACTGAAAGGCCAAAACGGGTACAAACGTGTGCAAATTCGGTTAGTTTGGAGTGCACAGGTTCATGCGTCATCCTATTGAGAGACATAGAGTAAACGATTGAAATCGCAAGACTATCGCTTTTCCGTCGCCCCCATGATGGATTGGACTGATAGTTCAGGGTTTTCAATTCGTTAGAAGGCGGCGTGTGCACGATGTGTGCACCGAGAGATCAAGAAAAATCTTGTTACATCCGATCTGAGTAAGGGAGACGGAATGCATTGGACAGACCGGCACTGCCGACCGTGGGAGACGTGTCCAGCCGCGAAGACCTCAAGTGTCGGAGGTGGAGTCCTTCGGGTTCTTCTTCACGCCCTGACGGAGTGCTGCCGGCTCTATTCGAGATTAAGATTCCGAGCGGCACAGGCTAGTAGCGCTCGTCGCCCAAGCGGCATCAGTAGCTATCCGGCTGGTCACGAGCAGCGCGCCATATTCGTCCTTACCGCGAAGCGTTCTGCTCTTCAGGGTAAGGCTAGAATAGTCGGGGGTTCGAGTCGCTCCCCCGCTACCACGCGTGACCCATTATGATATCGGGCCTCCGGAAAGGCCCCTCCACCGACCAGCGCAGCTAACCGGCCTTTCACTTCGACCTCAAGGCGTTGCCCGGGTCCCCTCGGGTGAACGATGACGCTGTGGACGAGCGCTCGGAAATCGTCGATCAAAGGTCCACGATCGTCCTCCGCGCCGGCGTGGCCGGCCATAGTTTCGGCCAGCGTGTTGACGATCTCTATGTAGCGATCCAGGGTCGCTGGATGCAGCGCGATCGGGACGGGTGCCTCTTCGAGAGCAGCCAGTTCTGCCTCCACACGCAATCGTTCTTCCTTTAGCTCCGTGATCCGTCGCTTAGCGTCTTCCTCGGAAATCACGTATTTGATCACGAGGTCAATATTGCGTTGTCGCTCGCCTTCGATCCGATCACGTTTCGCCTCTAGTACCCACTTTCCTTGGATCGTGAGTCGAGATTCAAGATATGGATGATTCCTGAGGCAAGAGAAGTCCACCTTTCGCGGAAAGATCGCAAGGTGCTTGAGGCGTGTTGCCGCTCGCCGGTGACATTGCAGCGCGATTTGAAGCGGGCGCGGATAGTTCTGTTGACGGCGGACGGGCGCAGCACCCGGTCGATCGCCAAGGAAGTCGGGGTCCAGCTGCGGATTGTCAGCCTTTGGCGGCATCGCTATGCCGACCATGGCCTTGAAGGGCTGCAAGACAAGCCGCGGCCCGGCAAGCAGCCGGTCTATACGAAGGACACCGACAAGCGGATTCTGCAGCTGCTGGATAAGCCGGCCCCGCAAGGGCTTGCGCGCTGGACCGGCCCTCTGCTGGCCGAGGCCCTGGGCGATGTTGACGTCCAATATGTCTGGCGATTCCTGCGCAGCCACAAGATTGACCTCGGGGCTCGCAAGTCCTGGTGTGAGAGCAACGACCCGAACTTTACGGCCAAAGCCGCCGATGTCGTTGGCCTTTACATTGCCCCGCCGGCGAAGGCCATTGTGCTATGCGCGGACGAGAAGCCCTCGATCCAGGCCTTGGAGCGAGCGCAGGGCTATCTGAAGTTGCCCAATGGCCGCGCCTTGACCGGCCAGAGCCACGATTACAAGCGGCATGGCACCACAACATTGTTTGCGGCGCTCGAAGTCGCCACCGGAAAGATCATCGCTTCGCATTCAAAACGCCGTCGCCGTGTCGAGTTTCTCGGTTTTATGAACAGCCTCACCGCGGCCTTTCCGGGCCGAAAGCTTCACGTCATCCTCGACAACCTCAACACCCACAAGAAGAATGAGGACTGGCTCAAGGCCCATCCCAATGTGCAATTCCATTTCACGCCGACAAGTGCGTCCTGGCTCAACCAAGTCGAGGTATGGTTCTCGATCCTGCAGGGGCAGTCACTTAGCGGCACCTCCTTCACAAGCCTCACGCAGCTTCAGGAGCACATCGACGCCTACGTCGATGCGTACAACGACAAAGCCGAGCCCCTTCGTTTGGACCAAGAAAAAGGTCCGTCAACGCCGTTTCAAAGGCCGCCGTATCACTCAGCTCTGATTCCGGGTACTAGTCAAGACCACCAACTGCTTGATGCGGATCAACAGTCGGCCTCGTTCGTGGCGATAGTCTTCAAAAACATTGAGGTCGCCGCCATGCTGTTCCAGAATCGAATAGACGCCGGCCGGAGGCTTGCCGAGGCGTTGCTCAAATACAGGGATCGTGATCCGGTTGTGCTCGCGCTCCCGCGCGGAGGAGTGCCGGTTGCGGCCGAAGCGGCCCAGGCCCTGGATGCTCCGCTTGACCTTTTGCTGGTGCGCAAGATCGGCGTGCCCATCCAGCCGGAATTGGCCATGGGTGCCGTCGCCGATGGCGAACCGCCTAGTATCATTCGCAATACCGACGTGATCGAGGTTTGCGGCATCACCGCCGAGGAATTTGACGTCGTCTGCAACGAGGAGCTTGCCGAGATCGAGCGACGGCGCAAGCGCTATCTCGGCGATCGGGTGCGAGCTGAGATCAAGGGGAGGGTTGCGATCATCATCGACGACGGGATTGCGACCGGCGCCACGACGCTTGCGGCCATCCGGGCTGTTCGCGGGCGTGATCCGAAGGAGATCGTGCTCGCCGTTCCGGTTGCGCCGCTCGAAACCGTCAAAAGGTTGCATCCAGAAGTTGACGCGGTGATCTGTTTGGAAACACCTGAGGATCTCGGTGCGATCGGCTACTTCTACCGGGATTTTCATCAAATCAGCGATGACGAGGTGATCGCCACCTTGAAGCGATTCCCTGCGGAAAAGTCAGCGCATACCTCCTGAGACTCGCTGGAAGACAAGGTACCAGATGGAAGCTTCGGTCAGCCCGCTGCTGACGGATCTGTATGAACTGGCCATGATCCAGGCCTATCTGGAGTCCGGCCAGACCAGTACCGCGGTCTTTGAGTTCTTCGTGCGAAAGCTGCCGCCACAACGCGGGTTCTTGATCGCAGCAGGATTGGAGCAGGCGCTCGATTTTCTGCAGAACTTGCGATTCTCGGACGAAGAGCTGGGCTGGCTCGCACGAACCGGGAAATTCAGCACAAGGCTGGTCGATTATCTCGCCAATTTCCGCTTTACGGGCGAAGTGCATGCGATGCCGGAAGGAACCGCATTTTTCGAGAATGAGCCGATCCTGCGCGTGACCGCGCCCATGCCCGAAGCGCAGCTTGTCGAGACACGGCTGATCAACATCCTGCATTTTCAAACGCTGATCGCCTCGAAGGCGGCGCGCATGGTGCTGCTTGCACCCGACAAGCTCCTGGTCGATTTCGGCCTGCGCCGCGCCCACGGCGCGGAGGCCGGATTGCTGGCCGCCCGGGCCAGCTACGTCGCAGGTTTTGCTGGCACTGCGACCCTGCTTGCCGAGAAGTCGTTCGGCATACCAGCCTACGGCACGATGGCTCACTCGTTCGTTCAATCCTTCGATGACGAAGCTACCGCGTTCGAGGCCTTCGCGCGTGTTCGCCCCGCAAACCTTGTTCTCCTGATTGACACCTACGATACGGAAGCGGCTGCGAGGAAGGTGGTCACGCTGGCGCCACGGTTGAAGATATCGGGAATTGCCATAAGTGCGGTGCGGATTGACAGCGGCGATCTGGCCGCGCTGGCCAGGAATGTGCGCGACATTCTGGACGCGGGCGGTCTCAAAGATACCGGAATCTTTGTAAGCGGGGGCATCGACGAGCAAAGCTTAATCGCTTTTGCGCAGCTCAAAGCGCCCATCGATGGCATCGGCATTGGCACGAGCTTGACCACGTCTTTCGACGTGCCGGCGCTCGATTGCGCCTATAAGCTGCAGGAATATGCCGGTCTGCCGCGGCGCAAACGCTCGACGGGAAAGGCGACCTGGCCCGGCCGCAAGCAGGTCTGGAGGCGCTGTGAAAGCCAGGGCCGCATGATCGCGGACACGCTGTCGACCGAGGACGACCGGCACGAAGGCGACATTCTGATCCATCCGGTGATGTCGAGCGGCCGGCGCATCGCTCCACAGCCGTCGCTCAAGGACATTCGAGAGCGCGCACGCCGGGAACTGGAGCGGTTACCGCTGGAGCTCAGGACCACAAGAGCGTCGGTACCTTATCCGGTGCAGATCTCACCGGGACTTCAGCAACTGGCCACTATTTCGGACCGGCGAATGAACATGCCGGGGCCGAGGAATTGAAAGCTCTGACGTTGCGAGGTCATCATGCTGATCGGTGTGCCCAAGGAGATCAAACCGGAGGAATATCGCGTCGGGCTGGTGCCGACTACCGTGCGCGAGCTCGTCGACCGCGGCCATAGCGTTGAGATCGAAACACGTGCCGGCGAGGGGGCGGGCATTTCCGATGATGACTATGAGGCGGCCGGTGCGCGGATCGTTGGCAGCCCGGAGCAGATCTTCGCGAAGGCCGAACTCGTCGTGAAGGTGAAGGAGCCGCTCTCCGTCGAACGCCGGCAGCTTCGTCGCGACCAGACGATTTTCACCTATCTGCATCTGGCACCTGATCGGTCCCAGGTCGAGGACTTGCTCCGGTCCGGTGTCACTGCAATCGCCTATGAGACGGTGACCGATGCGGCCGGCAAACTCCCGCTGCTTGCGCCAATGTCGAAAGTCGCCGGCCGGATGGCTCCGCAAGTCGCGGCGAATGTACTGCAATATTTCCACGGCGGGCGCGGCATCCTGCTCGGCCCCGTCGATCGCGTGCCCCCCGCCAACATTCTGATCCTCGGCAGCGGCACTGTCGGGACCAGCGCGGCAGAGGTCGCGGCGGGCATGGGCGCGAACGTCACGGTAGCCGTGCGCAGTGCCGCTTCGGTCGAGAAACTCGCACGGCGCTTCGGCGACCGGATCGGTGTCGTAGTGGCAGAAAAGGACTCGATTGCGGAGCTTTGCCTATCTGCCGATGTCGTGATCGGCGCGGTCCTGATTCCCGGTGCGTCGGCGCCCAGGCTCATCTCGGCACAGACGATTGCGGCCATGAAGCGCGGCGCGGTCCTGGTCGACGTTTCCATCGACCAGGGCGGCTGTGCCGACACATCGCGGCCAACCACCCATGGGCGGCCGACCTATGTCGTCGATGACGTCGTGCACTATTGCGTCGCCAATATGCCGGGCGCAGTGCCGCGCACGTCGACCTTCGCCCTTAACGATGCCACGCGTCCTTTCGTGCTTGCCCTTGCAGACAAGGGAATTACGAGGGCGCTTCGGGACGATGCTGGTCTCCGCAACGGGCTCAACGTGCATAATGGCAGGATTACCTGCCGTCCCGTGGCCGACGCCCTTGGGTTGCCCTGCGCCGCACCCGAGGCCGTGCTCTAAGCCGCCGCGGACCTCTGATCTGCGTCAAAGGCGAGACGTCGATCCGTCCCTAGTTTGGAACGAGACGGAGATGCATCGATGCCGGTTCAGAACGCCGAAATTGCAGAGATGTTCGACCAGACCGCCGAGCTTCTCGAGATCAAGGGGGACAATCCCTTCCGCTCGCGAGCCTATCGAAACGCTGCGCGAGTGATCGAGCGGCTTCCAAAAAGTATCATCAACCTATTGAAGGCGGGCGAGGACCTGTCCGAGTTGCCGGGTATCGGCAAGGATCTGGCGGGCAGGATTGCTGGCATCGTCGCCACGCATCATTTCGATGTGCTGGATCGTCTCAAACGCGAATTGCCCGGAGATCTCGGCGAGATCGCAGCGCTTCCCGGCCTCGGCCCGAAACGGGTCAAGCTGCTCTACGACAAGCTCGGCGTCCGGACGCTGGAGGACCTCCGGCGGGCCGTAAAATCCGGTCGGTTAAGGGAGCTGCGCGGGTTCGGCGTGAAGAGCGAGCAGAAGCTCGCGGCAGCTCTTGCCAAGCCTCAGGCCGAAAGACGTTTCAAGTTGTCCGAGGCGGAAGCGGAGGCCGAG
>NZ_DASREO010000039.1:0-3651 GCF_035652035.1 Bradyrhizobium sp. | reverse complement strand
CGCCTTTGCAAGGTTCGACTCGACGTAATGTTCCCGGCGCCCGCGCGCCGCGGCAGCACGGCCTCGATTGGCGGTTGCCCGGCGCGATCCTCGCGCCTGGCCGAAACTCCGCGAACCCGTGATCTCGGCGGCCGGTTCGACCGGACCGACTTCCCGTCTTCTTGCCGGGTCCGACCTCGCTATCCAGGTTTGCCGTGTCCGGGCGTGC
Organism: Bradyrhizobium sp.; assembly: GCF_035652035.1. GTDB lineage: Bacteria > Pseudomonadota > Alphaproteobacteria > Rhizobiales > Xanthobacteraceae > Bradyrhizobium. The sequence goes on along the minus strand of NZ_DASREO010000039.1, from coordinate 3,443 downwards.
CCTGTCCGGCGCGTACGGGAGCGTGGCATGATCGATAACCATCCTGCCTTGCCCGGCATCGAGCCATCCCATTTCCGTCGGTGTTTTGCTCTAAGGACACTGCGAACAATAACTGAATCGTAGTCCGGCGGTGGTGCGTCGGATTGACTCAGGTTTTGTGGATTCCTGTTTTCGGCGAACAGGGATAAGTCGGTGGCATGATCGACGAGGCGGCCATTCGGCTGCGATGGAACGCGGTCGGCTCGCAACTCGACGAGCGAGGGCGTCGCTTGTTCGCGGCGGCGGAGGTGCGGACCGCTGGTCGAGGCGGTCTCGCGGCCGTCTCGAAGATCACCGGGCTGGCCCGCTCGACGATCAATCGCGGCAAGCAGGATATTGACGCGCAGCCGCTGCCGAAGGGGCGGGTTCGCCGTGCCGGTGGTGGTCGTCGCTCGGTTTGCGAGAACGACCCGGGGCTCATCCCCGCGCTCAAGCGCTTGGTTGAGCCGGCGACGCTGGGGGATCCCATGCGGCCGTTGCTCTGGGTGTCGAAAAGCATCGAGAAGCTTGCCGCAACCTTGACGCAGATGGGGCATCCGATCAGTGCCGACACGGTGTGCGCGGAGTTGGTGAAACTGGGGTTCTCGCGCCAGTCCAACCGCAAGGCGGATGAAGGCTCGAAACATCCCGACCGAAACGCCCAGTTCGACTACATCAACGCGAAAGTCATTGCCGCGCAGGCGCAACGACAACCGGTCATCTCGGTCGACACCAAGAAGAAGGAATTGATCGGCAACTTCAAGAATGGCGGAAGCGACTATCGCCCGAAAGGCGATCCACGGCGGGTGAACGTCCATGACTTCGAGGACAAGAAGCTCGGCAAGGTCGTGCCCTATGGGGTGTACGATGTGACCGCCGACACCGGTTTCGTCAGTGTCGGGATCACCAGCGACACCGCCGAGTTCGCCGTGCAGTCGATCCGCTGCTGGCTCGAACGCATGGGACGACAGCGCTATCCCGATGCGCGGGAATTGACGGTCACGGCGGACTGCGGCGGCTCGAACGGTGCGCGTGTGCGGCTGTGGAAGCTGGAATTGCAAAAGCTGGCCGACGAGACCGGCCTGGTGATCCGCGTCCACCACTATCCACCGGGAACATCGAAATGGAATAAGATCGAGCACCGGTTGTTCTGCCACATAACGCAGAACTGGCGCGGCCGGCCGCTTACCGATCGCCTCGCCGTGGTCGAACTGATCGGGGCCACAACGACCAAAACCGGCCTGAGGGTCGAGAGTGCGCTCGACACGCGTAGCTACCAGAAGGGCATCAAGGTCAGCAAAGCCGTCATGAGATGCCTCAACATCGCAGGCGACCCGTTCCATCCCGACTGGAACTACACGATCACGCCACGACGGCCGGCGGAAACGTAGCGATTATTGTTCAGAGTGTCCTTAGAGGTTGGTTCGATTGAGATGCTTGGTTCAAATCCGCCGCCAATCGCGTCGAGACTTGGGTCATGCAAAGCGGGGGCGAGCACGTGAACAGAAGGTCGATGGAGTTGGGAAAAGGGTGGCTTCGCTTCCCGGGAGTCGCCCGCCCACTAGCTAGTGCCCGTCCATAAACGATAAATCACTGAAATTATTCAGCGAATCACGATTTTTGGGGGTGAAAGGCCCGGTGGTTTCGAGTAGACTTTGGCATCAAGCCACTGATTCCAAAGAACTATCCGCCACCACCGGAGCCGACAATGCGTCAAGAACGCACCGTCCAGGCGAGCATATTCGATCTGTTTGCTGGGCACGAGATCGGGCGTGAGCTGAAAGCCATGTCACAGTGGCTGGATCACCGTCCGGCGCTGCTCAAACTGGTGGCGACGGATCTGCTTCGGCGAGGTGTCAAGGAGACTGGGCGAGAGGGTTTGCCGGCGGAGTCGGTGTTGCGCTGCGGGCTGCTCAAGCAGCACCGGCAATTGAGCTATGAGGAGCTGGCGTTCCATCTGGAAGACTCAGCCTCCTTCCGCGCATTCGCAAGGCTGCCATTGTCGTGGACGCCGAAGAAGTCGGTACTGCACAAAACGATCAGCGCGATCCGGGCGGAGACCTGGCAAGCGATCAATCAGACCGTGCTTCAAAGTGCGCGCGAGGAGAAGGTCGAGACCGGCAGGGTCATCCGAGTGGACAGCACGGTCACCGCCGCGCTCATGCACCAGCCGAGCGACAGCAGTCTTCTCTGGGATGCGGTGCGCGTGATGGCGCGGCTGCTGGAGGAAGCCGATACCTTGGCCGGCGGATTCTGCAAGATCGCATGGCATGATCACCGCCGCGCCGCCAAGAAGCGCGCCCGTGCCATCAAGTTTACCCGCGGTCGACCGAAACGGGTTCCGCATTACCGCGAACTGATCAAGCTCACCCGGGCGACCCTCGCCTATCTCGACCAGGCGGCGACAGAGCTATGGCAGGTGCCAGATCCGATAGCGGTCGCGCTCTGGCAAGGCGAGCATTGCCACTATCGTCCACTGATCGAGCGGGTCATCTCGCAGAGCGTCCGGCGGGTTCTTTGCGGCGAAGCGGTCCCGGCCAGTGAGAAGATCGTCAGCCTGTTCGAGCCGCATGCCGACATCATCGTCAAGGGTAGCCGCGACGTCGAATACGGCCATAAGCTCAACCTGACCACCGGCCGGAGCGGCTTGATCCTCGACATGGTAATCGAAAGCGGCAACCCGGCAGACAGCGAACGCTTCCTGCCAATGCTCGAGCGCCATATCGACTTCTATGGCGAGGCACCACGACAGGCGGCTGCCGATGGCGGCTATGCCAGCCGCGCAAATCTCAGCCAAGCCAAGGCCCGCGGCGTTCGTGACATGGCCTTCCACAAAAAAGCCGGCCTGCGCATCGAGGACATGGTCAAGAGCGGCTGGGTCTATCGCAAGCTCAGGAACTTCCGTGCCGGCATCGAGGCCGGCATCTCATGCCTCAAGCGCGCTTACGGCCTCGCCCGATGCACATGGCGCGGGCTCGACCACTTCCGGGCTTACGTCTGGTCGTCGGTCGTCGCCCACAACCTCGCACTCTTCGCCAGGCTCAAGCCAACCTGACACGCCGAACCTATATGCACCGCACGCCTCGGGTGACCAGCCAATCCCCCGAGCCATCCCCCGTTCAACACTTTCCGCGATTCGACATCACCCCGACGTAGCCGCCATCGTTTTGGTCGAACCGTCGCGCAAATACCGCTCCTCGGGCATTCGACGTCGCCGGATTGCGCGATCAAAAACAGCCGTTTATGGACGGGCACTAGCTAGGCGGCGCGAAGAATGAGGTGGCTATCGCCGAACTCGTGCCAGAGATAGCCGGCCTGTTCAGCCTCTTCGTAAGCTTCGGCGACGCGTCTTTCACCGGCAACGGCGTGGAGCATGGCGAGGTGGGTTGCGTTGGGATCGTGGAAACCGGTGATCAGCCCGTCGA
>NZ_DASREO010000038.1:0-115603 GCF_035652035.1 Bradyrhizobium sp. | reverse complement strand
GGCATCGTCACGCCCGAGATGGAATACGTCGCCACGCGCGAGAACCTCGGCCGCGAGATGCTCAAGGAATACGTGCGCGACGGCCAGGACTGGGGCGCGAGCATCCCCGACTACGTCACCCCCGAATTCGTCCGCGACGAGGTGGCGCGCGGCCGCGCGATCATCCCGGCCAACGTCAACCACACCGAGCTGGAGCCGATGGCGATCGGCCGCAACTTCCTCACCAAGATCAACGCGAACATCGGCAACAGCGCCGTGACGTCGAGCGTCGAGGAGGAAGTCGACAAGATGGCGTGGGCGATCCGCTGGGGCGCCGACACCGTGATGGACCTCTCGACCGGCCGCAACATCCACAACACGCGCGAATGGATCCTGCGCAACTCGCCGGTGCCGATCGGCACCGTGCCGATCTACCAGGCGCTGGAGAAGTGCAACGGCGACCCCGTCGCGCTCACCTGGGAGCTCTACAAGGACACGCTGATCGAACAGTGCGAACAGGGCGTCGATTACTTCACCATCCACGCCGGCGTGAGGTTGCCCTACATCCACCTCACCGCCAACCGCGTCACCGGCATCGTCTCGCGCGGCGGCTCGATCATGGCGAAGTGGTGCCTGGCGCATCACAAGGAGAGCTTCCTCTACACGCATTTCGACGAGATCTGCGACCTGATGCGGAAATACGATGTTTCGTTTTCATTGGGCGACGGCCTGCGGCCGGGCTCGATCGCGGACGCCAACGATCGCGCGCAGTTCGCCGAACTGGAAACGCTCGGCGAACTGACCAAGATTGCCTGGGACAAGGGCTGCCAGGTGATGATCGAAGGCCCCGGCCATGTGCCGATGCACAAGATCAAGATCAACATGGACAAGCAACTCAAGGAGTGTGGCGAGGCGCCGTTCTACACCCTGGGCCCGCTGACCACCGACATCGCGCCGGGCTATGACCACATCACGTCAGGCATTGGCGCCGCCATGATCGGCTGGTTCGGCTGCGCGATGCTCTGCTACGTGACGCCGAAGGAGCACCTTGGGCTACCCGACCGCAACGACGTCAAGACTGGCGTGATCACCTACAAGATCTCGGCGCATGCCTCCGATCTTGCGAAGGGTCATCCGGCGGCGCAACTGCGCGACGATGCGCTGTCACGCGCGCGGTTCGACTTCCGCTGGGAGGATCAGTTCAACCTCGGGCTCGATCCGGAGACGGCGTGCAAATTCCACGACGAGACCTTACCGAAGGAAGCGCACAAGGTGGCGCATTTCTGCTCGATGTGCGGCCCAAAGTTCTGCTCGATGAAGATCACGCAGGACGTGCGCGACTACGCCGCGACCTTGAACGACAAGGAACAGGGCATGGCGCAGATGAGCGCCAGGTTCAAGGAGATGGGCGCGAACGTCTATCTCGACGCGGACAAGGTGAAGCAGAGTAATAAGGCGTTGTGAGAAAAGAGCCTCATGGTGACGAGCAGCAAAGGTGCGTCGAACCATGAGGCCGCCTATATCTTGGGAATGCAAGTGCAACGATTGACTGATCAGCCGCGCGACATACTACCTTACGATCCCGGCACTTTGCCTACCCGACCAGCACCGAAGGCCGGAGACGTCATTCGTATCGAGGTAGACGGGCTTCCACCGGCGAAAACAATTCGCCGATCGATCCGCAACGAGAATCACCCGAAGTACGAATCGTTCGTGCTGCTGAGACGCAAAGCGACTGCTGCGATGGCTGGTCGCGCTTGGGTTTTCGGCCCAGTAGCGGTGAACATCACGCTTTTTGGTCCGTCCAATGACGGTTCATCGATGGTGGACTATCTTGGTGGCGTGATGGATACTCTTGATGGCAGCAGCGGACCGACGTTCACCTATCTTCCAATCGTCTTTGAAGATGACTGTCAGGTAGTCCGGAGCGAGGTGAAATTACAGGATCATCCCACAAGCAAGTACCTCATTGAGGTAGAAGTTCTCTAATAACTGTGTATGGGCGAAAATCCGTAATGACTGCCAACTGCGGCATAGGACCGATCAATAGCCTCCACAATGTCATCTAGGCTGGTCCCGAGTTGCTTGTCATAAAGCTGCATGTTCATCTCGCCAACGTGAACAAACGCATTCCTTCCGTCTACCAGTGCCTCAATCGAATCGTAGAGTGATAATTTCCGCCGCTTATGGGGCTTACGCATTGCGCCAGCAATATCCAACTTTGAATCGAGCAACCTAAAGTTTTCAGCAATCGAGCTAGGGCGCTGAAACGAAAAGCACTCGGCAACGGTGCGCTCGACCGGTTGCTCTTTGACGGCAATCTGCTCAAGCTGATTGTGACTTAGTCTAGCTTTTTTCAAAACGGCGGCACGCTGTTTTGAGTATTTAAGAGCAGCCGTAAACGTCGCACGAAAGTATTCTTCCCACACTGCTATCACGTACGGGACAAGCAAATTGTTAGAAAGTAACCGAGGATTCATTCGGTCGATGAAAGCGAATCCAGAAGTTTTCTCGCGAGCTATGTCACCTTCAAACTTCCTCGCCATCAGATATACGCGCGCAGCGCCGAGCGCGTTATGAAAATGCCAGCGCGCAAGGTAGCAGCCGGATGACAGCGAAGAAGGAGGCGGCTCCTCAGGTCGCCAATATCTGTTGCGTCCAGCATCTGTGATAAAATGACCGCCGAACAGGTCGCGGATGGTCTTAATCGTCTTGTTCTGATGCTTTAGGTCCCAATAGCTTCTCGACACTGTCGATCTCGTGTCTACGGTGATCTCTTCTTTCTTACGATAGATTTGAAGTTCGACTCCGTACCACGACCTGTAGTCATTCTCGTCAAGCCAGAAATAGCTCCCCACTTGATTGGGAATTTCTAGGTCATCACGAATTTTCCTGTAACCTAGCAATTCAACGACTTCTTGGAGTTGAGGCAGCTTCACCGTGCTCGGGAGCTTGCTTTGAGAAGTGTAACTCATATGGATCCGCCCTTAGTCTGCGCTCGTAATTATGCAGGTAAAGCGTCTATAGCCAATAGAGGGCGCGTCCTTCGCTGCTCCATCAGGTGTTTGAGGATGATCTCGACAGTCCTGTGAATAACCGGGACATGCATCCCACTGCCACCGCATCGCAGCGGCTTTCACGTGAAGCCATCGGCAGCGACGCTGCTAAGGTGCCCGGCCGACTGTTGTGCGGTCACCCGCAGGGGCGGCGCTTTGGCTGGCGGAATCTGATAACACTACGGAATGCCACCACGACGCAACGAGCGCTGTCCGTGCGGTAGCGGAAAGCGATTCAAACATTGCCACGGCCGAGAGTTCGGACCACCTCCCGTTCCGAGCGAGGTCGCCGATTCCGTGCGGTTCGTCTGTTTCGAGACGGATTTGGAGGACTATCGGTATGCCACAAATGGCGGGACGGCCTTCATAGTACGACGTAAGGGGACGCCATACGGCATAACCTGTCGGCACGTCTTGCATGGATTCAGCATCGACCATCTTGTGATAAGCGACGCTAGAACGGGTCGAAAAGCGGCCGGTATCAAAGGAACGTACCACCCGACAAATCTTCGCGACGAAAACGAGGGATCGGACCTCGAGGACATTTGCGTGATCGCCTTCAACGAGTTCGAGGAGCAATTTTTTGATGGAGCCTATGACCTCGATCGCCAACCGGCAGCCTCAAGCGAGCCAGCCAACCAACTCATAGCCACAGGATTTTTGAAGCAAAAAAGCAGCATTGATCCGCCGAACATTTTTGCAGGATTGGGCTTTCTTGAATTTCGCGACGCCGGCGTGGCGCAGTTCGACCATGCACTGCGTCGAGGATTCGCAACCTACGCAAACTCTGATTTCGATAGCATTGCGGGCATGAGTGGGTCGCCGGTTTATAATCTAAACCGCGGGGCGTTGTGCGGCATGATCGCGCGCGGCGGCCTTCAACCTGACGGAAGACTAACAGTTTATTTCATCGACATTTTCGACATATTGCAATTTCTCGATGCTGTAGCGGCGGGATCAAACAACGTCAGTTATACTAAGGACCGATCGCGACTGTAGAGCCCCCGGAAGCCCAAAGGGCGTCTGACGCTGCTGATTTGCCCCCTGTCCAGCCCTCGCGCAAAAAATATTTCGCTTAACCCGTCGGGCAAATCAGTGGCTTAAGCCCGCGCGTCTCACCCGATGAGAGGGGCGGCTCGCGATCGTCACGAACGTGGGATGAGATGCGGTGGACGCGGACCTCGCCAGAAGACGAACGGCGTGGGCTCGCGGACGGCGAAGTCGTGTGGTCCTGACGCCCCGATGCTGGCGTTCAAATGAGTGACAATGCTGACGCATTGCACTCGTGATGGTGGCAAGAAAGCCCGGCTCACCAGGGAGATCACGAAGGAAACCGTTAAAACCATTGCGCAGGGAGTGCCGGAACGTTCCGGTGGACCTGTGGTGGACTTACTCGTGTGCTTTCCTTTTCTGCGCACGAGGCTGCGGGTGCACTGAGGCACCGGCATTCCCTGCGCCCTCTTTTATCCGGGGCGACATGTTCGTGCATCACCCGGGCGCATTCCGTGCCGCGGCAATGCGGGCGTGTGTTGTCATTCCGGGGCGCGACAGCGAACCCGGAATCTCGAGATTCCGGGTCTGGTCCTTCGGACCATCCCGGAATGACTCCAAAACTTGCTGTTTGACATGTGAATCTGAAAGCCCGCGAGACGCGTCGCTATCAACGATTCTCCTCCGGACAAGGCGGAGTGACAGACGTCATGTCCGGGCTTGTGTGCCCGCTGTAGCCCTTGGCGAAGGCGGGACCCGGGCATCCATCAAAACGAAAAGGCCGGATGTAAGCCCGGCTTTTTCATGGTCTCAAACGGCTTCGCCAAACGCGGCCGCAATGACCCTGTAGGCTGGATCATCCTCGGGATACCAGACAGAGGCAATCTGGGCAACGAAGCGATCCGGCTCATTCGGCAATCCTGCGATAGCGACCGCACCGGCCTGCGCCTTCAAGACCTTCGCGAGTGCTTCTCTATCGTAGACATAAAGTGCTCCGCTTTTGATGCAACATGCGTCGGAATCAAATTGTGCCGCGGCGAGACCGCGAGCCCTCGCTTCGTTTGCGACCGCTTCGACAGATAGGGTCGTAAAATTCCTGATTGTATCGAGTGGGAGATAGCCAACGGGCTTCGCGGGACCGACTTCAGCCAGACTACGCAACGACCTGTCACCCTCAAGCGCCGCCAGCTCACGCGCGAGGTTGTCGCGTGCCGTCTTATCAAGAGCGCGTGCAAAAGCGGCATCGGGAAAGATCACCGGCCGTGCCGCGAAGCGCCGGAGCACATCGGACCGGCCCGCGCGATAGGCCGCGTCCGGCACGTGGGCAAATTCCTTGCGGATGGCCGCAGCATAGGCATCGTAGCGCGAGGGCTCCGCGCCCAGGATCGAGAGATCGATCGAGATCAGGATCGCGCCCAGTTTATCGCTGGGTTCGACCTGATGCGTCCTGGTCAAGCGGATGAGCCGGCCGACCTCTCGGGCGATCTTCGCATCAAGATGCTGCTCGGCGAGCTGCGCGCTGAGCTCCTCATTATCCGATCGCCTGGGATCATAGACAACGTCGTGCCACCAGATGGCCGTCTCGAGAACCTCGCGCTCCGCAGCCGACAGGCCATCCACGCGGGCGAGCTGATCAAGACAATCCCTGATATGCGCCAGATTATGATAATGCCGGTTCGGCGCCGCATAGGCGGCGATCAGGTCCTCAGGAGTCATGGGGTTTCCTGCGCGTCACCTGCGGAGGTGAAGTCCCGCCAACCATTCAAGGCCGCCCTCACCTCTTCTCCATCGCCTCCTTGACGGCGTCGCTGACGAAGACGGCGGCGCGGCGGAAGGCCTCGTCGGTATCGCCGCGAAACGTCACGGTGCGCTTGAACAGCAGCTTGTCCGTCTCGAGATCGAGCAACTCGACATCGCCATTCTGTATCAGCGTGCTCATCTTGTGAATGCCGCCATAGACGACGAAGCGCGCGCCGGAGCGGTGGCTTGCGTCGATAAACTTTTGCGGCTGCATGTTGATCGGCGTACAGGGCGGCTCCGCGCACTCGATCGGTATGACCTGAAACTGGCCATCGGCGCTGAGCTTGGCGCGCAGCAATTCGGCGAACTTCGCCACGCGCGCCTCATGCTCCGCCTTCTGGTTCTTCACCTCGCCCGAGGTGTCGATGTAGTCGAAATCGGCCACCGCGACCGTGGGCGGAGCCGCGATGAGCCGCATCGGGCATGACATGGCGGCAAAAGCGCCCGCCGCTGCGATCACCACCGCGGCTCGATTTGTCCTGCGCATCCCTGGTCCTCCCGGCGTGCCCGCCACTTTCGGCGTGGCCACAATAGCGCATCTTCCGACGATCGCCAGCAATCACGCGCTTGCTACTGGCGCGCGCCACCCTTTTGCCGCACCAGAGTCGGTCGGCGCCACCGAATGGCGCCTGGGGACCCATCATCCAAGGAGTGACTTCATGCGTCGCGTTACCGCTTTCTGTGCTGCTGCCGCTTTCGTCCTTTCTGCGGCCGCCATCGCCCGCCCGATGCCGCAGCAGTCCGGCTACTACGTGATCCGCTGGGACAACACCGGCGTCTGCCAGATCTGGAACACGGATTTGCAGGAGAAGCCGGTCAAGTTCCTGTCCGACTACAAGGTCGTCAGCAAGCCGGTGCCGACGTTTACCGAGGCCGCCGCGATCCAGGAAAACATGCGGATGAGCCGTCACTGCACGCTGTGAGCGGCTGTATCAGGGACAGGCCTCATGGTGAGGAGCGTAGCGTCTCGAACCATGAGGCTGCCGTCATCCTTCGAGACGTATCGCGGTCCGCGATGCTCCTCAGGATGAGGCAAAGTGGAATACGAAGGCCCGGCGATTGCCCGGCCTTCTGGTTTTGATGCCGTCCTCATGGTAGTAGCGCCAGCACACAGGGCCGCCCATCATGGATAGCGAATTTCGGCTGCAAAACTATCTGGCGCGGATCGGATACAGCGGTCCGCTGAAAGCCGATCTCGCAACGCTGCAGGCGCTGCAACGCGCCCATCTCGATGCGATCCCGTTCGAGGCACTTGATCCCCTGCTGCGCCGCCCGGTCAAACTCGACCTCGCCTCGATTCAGGCCAAGCTCGTGGATGGAGGCCGCGGCGGATATTGCTATGAGCATAACCTGCTGCTCCGGGCCGCACTTGCCGCGATCGGCTTTGAGGTCACCGGGCTTGCCGGGCGGGTCCGCTGGATGTCGCCGCCCGACAGCCCGCTCGGGGCGAAGACGCACATGTTGCTGAAGGTCGATCTCGCCGACGGCGCTTATCTCGCCGACGCCGGCTTCGGCGCCTGCCTGCTCGATGCGCCGTTGCAGATGAAGACTGACATCGAGCAATCCACCGCGATGGGGACGTACCGGCTCACGCAATCCAACGGCCTGCTCTGGCTGAATGCAAAGCGGCAGGGCGGCTGGCGCACGCTGTATGTGTTCGACCTGCAGCCGCAGCTGCAGTCCGACTACGAACTCGGCAACTGGTTCACGTCGACCAACCCGAACATCCCGCTCACCACCCGCCTGATCATGGAGCGGCTCTCGGGGGAGCGGCGTTATCGGCTGGTCGATCGCACGCTGTCGACGGAAGCGCGCGACGGCGAGGTGACGGCTGAGCGCACGCTGCAAAACGCCGATCAGCTGGGCGAGGTGTTGCGTGACACCTTTGGGATCACGCCGCCGGTAACGCCCGCCGAAATCTTCGAGCGCGCCGGCGGCTAGATCCAGCTTCTAGTGCAGCGAGATCGCCAAGCCGCTCAGATCGGCATTCGCCATCAAGCCGACCTGGGTCCCTGCGAGTTCGAGCACGACGCCCCTTGCATTGGTGAGCGCGATGCCGCGCACGCCGCCGCCGACCACAATGCCCGCGCCGCCCGCCGCATAGACGCCGGCGATATCCTGCGGCCGCCAGATGTTGTGAACGCGGCCACGCAGCACGGCGCGCGATCCTCCGAACACCAGGCCGTAGTCGATGCCGCCGATCCCGAGCGAATAGCGACGTCCGTGGAAGTCCAGCACACCGCCGCCGCCGTTGCCGCCGATGATCCATCCGCCCTTGTAGATCGTGAGCTGCACGTAGCCTTCGTCGGCGCCTGCGGAGGCCGAAAGGCCCACGAAGGCAACGAGCGCAAGGACGATGACGCGGAAGGCGGATGACAATTTCATAGGTTCCCCCGGGGTTGGCGCTTTTTCAAAGCTGTCGAATCTCAAGCGGGGCGGACTTTAGCCGATCGAACAAGCCGAGAAAAAGGCATTGGCGCCAACCAAACCAGCTCCTATCGTGGCAATTCGGGAGCCGCAGGCCCACGGGAGAGTCAGAAAATGCATCATTTTACACCCCTGAGCGGACTGATCGGCGGCGCGTTGATCGGGCTTGCCTCCGCGCTGTTGATGTTATCGGCCGGACGCCTGGCTGGCGTTTCCGGCATGCTCGGCGGATCATTGACCGCAAACAGCGACCGCGGCTGGCGGCTTGCCTTCATCGCCGGGCTGATCGCGGCGGCGCTGATCGGCCCGCTGTTCGGCACGCCGGGCGCCGCGCGGCTGTCGTCGTCAAATCTGGTGCTCTACGCCGCCGCGGGGCTTCTGGTCGGGTTCGGCAGCCGGATGGGCAATGGCTGCACGTCGGGCCACGGCGTCTGCGGCTTCGCGCGCATCTCAACCCGCTCGATCGTGGCGACGCTGGTGTTCATGGGCGTCGCGTTCATCACGGTCGCGGTCGTTCGCCACGGTGTTGGAGGCTGATATCATGGCGCTCATCCTCGCGAGTTTTGGTTGCGGTCTTGTCTTCGGACTGGGACTTTTGATCTCCGGCATGACCGAACCGGAAAAAGTGCTCGGCTTCCTCGACGTCTTCGGCGCGTGGGACGCCACGCTGGCCTTTGTGATGGCGGGCGCGGTCGCCGTTACCAGCATAGGCTTTGTGCTGGCGCGGCGTCGGAATGCGCCGCTGTTGGCGCAGCGCTTTGCCTGGCCCTCGCGCAGCGATGTCGATGCGCCGCTTGTGATCGGTTCGGCGCTGTTTGGCGTCGGCTGGGGTCTTGTCGGCATCTGTCCGGGTCCGGCGCTGGTCAATCTCGAAGGCCTGAGCGCGCCGATCGTCGCTTTCGTCGCGGCAATGGTTGTCGGCATGTTCGGCTTTGAAGCATGGCAGCGACGGAGTGTCGCGAGCGATGGCGCTCAAACCGTTGCCGTCGCTACGCCATCGGACGGGTGACAGCCCTTACGCCTTCTCTGCCGCTTCCAGGCGGTTGAATTCGGCCTTGACCAGTTCGTGGAAGACGTCCTTGTCGAGCACACCGGATTTGCGGAAGGGCGCAGCCGCCAGCGCATTGACGACGGCGTCGTGAATTTCGAGGCCGCCCTCGGAGTGCTTGACCATGCCCCACTTGATCAGCTTCCTGTCGCTGACGACTTCGGTGAAATGCTTGAGGCGGACGCTCAGGCTTTGAAACTCCGCTGCGTCGGGAAATTCGCGCTGCACGGCGCGCAAGCCGCGGAGGCTGTCCGGTCTATCGGCCGGGCTTGAGGCGTCTGCGCCGTCGTCCGCCGGCTTTTCAACAAGCGCCATCTGGTAAACGCCGAGCGCCTGATGCAGCCGCTCCGGCTTGACCGGATTAACCTTCTCTTCGCTGGCACTCATCAACATGACCTCGCTTCTGCCCGCCCCATGCGCCAGCGGAAGCCGCTTGTGCGCCAACGGAAGAAGGTTTGCAACCTCGACGACATCATTTTGAAACCGTTTTGAAATCCTTCCGGATTGAACCGGTTCCATGGCTCGCGACACTCATGACCATTCGGGCCGATCCCTTAAGGTCCGGAAGACACACCCCCGCGAAAGACCTCCATTAGCAGGTCCAGCGGATCACCAACGATTACTTTAGGAGATAACTGTGCATCACATCCGAACCCTTGCCGCTGCCGCTGTCGTCGCTGCCACCGCGTTCGTCGCGACGAGCCCGGCGCAAGCCGCGCCCTACCACGTGATCAAGTACGCCGACACCGGCTTCTGCCAGGTCTGGGACAACGGCATCCCGACCACGCCGTGGCCGGTGCACTACACCGTCATGACCCATCGCCAGGCGACCTTCGAGCGCGCTGTCGCGGTCAAGGGCTGGCTGCTGCACAAGGGCTACTGCGCTCTGTAATACCGAATCGATCGGCGGAACGGTGGGCACGGAAGCGCGTTGATGCTTCGTGCCCATCTTCGCGTCTTCAGGGGCCTTCGGGAGTACTTGATGCTGCATCAATTCTCCGCAACCGACATCACCTTCATCGGCGAACAGGATGGCGCGCATGAGCGGCGGCTGAAGGAAGCCATCACCGTGCTGCTCGATCTCAATGCCGGCGTGGCGCGTGCCTATCTTGCGCGCGTGCGTTACGATGACGGCACCACCGGCGGCGTCCTGCTCGGTCTTTTGACACGCGACAGACAAGAGAACGGCACGCTCGCGCTTCAGATGGACCGCGCCTTTGGCGCCCTGTTCAACACCGAGGCGCATCTCGACGTCGTCTTCCTCGACGACGCGGGCGACGCCAGGATCGGCAAGAGCTGCCCGCCCTTCTACAGCTATACCGCGCGCTATCACTGACGTGGACCAGCTCGCCTGGTGTGGCGGTTCAGAAGTCCGCATCATTGGTGCGCAGGGTTCGCCATGCGGACTTCTGAACCAAAGCCACACTGGATCAACAGGTTTCTAGTGTCCCTTCGATTCCGAAGTTCGAAACGTGGCTCCGATAATGCGACGAACTTCGGAATCGGGACACTAGCGGCGCGGCGCACGCCGCTCCCTCATCAGGGCATCATGCGCCGCCGTGATCCGCAGGAACGCTTCCTCGCTGCCGCCGGCATCCGGATGAGCGCGCTTGGCGAGCAGCTTGTAGGCGCGATGAATTTCACTCTCGGAGAGGCGACAGCCGAACGGCAATCCCAGAAGCTCGCGGGAACGCTCTTCTATCGTCAACATTTTGGGCAAGGCTTGTCGCCGCCCGAATTGCGGGGTGGTGAGCGCAACCAGCACCTCGTGCATGACGCCGAGCCGCCGCCGCGCGGCAACGCAGGTTGCGTGATCGGCGCCGGCCTGTGCGGCAGACCGCAGAATAGGCAGCGCCTGGGAAGCGGCCTGACGCAGCGCTTCGTCCTCGCTGAGCGTTGCGATGCGGTGTGCAAGCTCCACCGCATCACCATAGTCAGGCGCATGCGCCGACCAGATGCGGTCGAGCTCGAGCTTCCATTGCGTGATGCGTTGATCCATGGCGAACCACCCGCGCAATTAAGCACTACATAAAGATAAAATTTTCCGTTGCGGTTGCCGCCAATTTGAGCCGAATTGTCGAGAAAGCGCTGTGGCGATTGCGACAGAGTTGTTAAGCTCTCGCGAAAAATCGAGTGGAGGAAACGATGCCTGGACTTCTCGAAAACCATATCGCCGTCGTCACGGGAGCAGCCTCCGGCATCGGCCTCGCCATCGCGTCAGGTTACGCCAAAGAAGGCGCGCAGGTCGTCCTCCTCGATATCAATGCGCAGGCGGCGGAGGAAGCTGCGGAAGATATTCGTCGCTCGGGTGGCCGGGCTTCCAGTTACCGGCTCGACGTCACGAAGCGCGACGACTGCGTTGATATCGCGAAGCTCGTCGGCGAACAGGTCGGGCAGGTCTCGATCCTCGTCAACAATGCCGGCATCAATCGCCGCAACGCCTTTGCCGGCGAGGCTTCGGCCGTCATCAAGGACTGGGAAGACATCATCTCGATCAATCTCAACGGCGTGTTCAACGTGACGCATGCCTTCCTCGAGCCCCTGCGCGCTAGCAAAGGGCGCATCGTCAACATCGCGTCCATCCAGTCGTTCGTGCATGTGCGCACGCCGAACTCACCGGCCTACACCACCTCCAAGCATGGCGTGCTAGGCTTCACCCGCGCGCTTGCTGCCGAACTCGGCAAGTACGGCGTGCGCGTTAATGCGATCGGCCCGGGCCTGATCGAGACTCCGCTCAATGCCGCCGTGCGCGCCAACAATCCGGAGCTGGTAAAGATCTTCATGGATCACACGCCGCTCGGGCGCGCAGGCAAGCCGAAGGACATCGTCGGGCCCGCGATCTTTCTCGCCTCCGACCTGTCGTCCTACGTGACGGGATCGATCGTGATGGCGGACGGCGGCTATCGCGCGATCTGATGCAGCGCTACTTTTCGATGAAGCGCGCCTTCAGCCGGTCCTTCGCGCTGATCTGAACCTGCCGCAAGTGATCGGCCCAGACGCCGCACATCAAGATCAGCGCGATCAGCGCCACGCTGCCCGATATCAGTTCGAGCGCGCGCAACACCATGGCAGTCAAGACCGCCCACAGCGGCTGCGGCAGATCGGCGAATGCGACCGGCACCACGTCGGCAACGAATGTGTGCTCGGCGCCAAATGCCACGGCGAACACCGCAGCGAACAGCCAAAATACCTTCCAGCCCTCGTTCATCGTTATGCCTCGCATTGCCACCCTTGGCTCATGCTAGACCGAGCGAGGTTTACGATTGATGTTGATCAATCCCCTGTACAATTGCTGGTGTCGTTGATGGTCTGCTAAGAGTTAGAGTTAACCTGGTGGAGTGGATTTGACATTCGCTTCCCGTCCGGCCGCGAATTGGCTAGCGAATGTCAAATCCTAAACTCCACCAGAAACATATATTTGCCGGTGGTCTTACGATTCTAACATTCGCAAAAGTGCCCGCTGAGAAGGGATGCGAATGTTAGAATCAGACCACTGGAGATCACCAGGAGAAACCTCAGTGGCGAATAGTTTGATCGGGCGTCAGGGACCGCCCGGCCCGCAGGGACATCCTGGCCGGCCTGGGCCGGAAGGTCCGCGCGGCAAGGAGGGCAAGCCGGGAAGACCGGGCGCGCAAGGCAAGCGCGGCGATCCTGGCCCGCAGGGCAAGGCGGGCGTGCAAGGTGAGAAAGGACCGCGCGGTGAGCCTGGGCCGGCCGGTCAACTACCTTCCATCGAACAGGTACTGCCATGGCTGCACCAACTGTTCGACGCCTATGAGGATTACAAGCGTCAGCGCGAGCGCGAGGCGATCGAAACGGCAGACCGTGAAGCGATGACGCTCGCTGCGCTTGCCGAACAGGATCATGACGAGGTCCTGTTCGACGAAGGCGACGACGAGGACCATGACAAGAAACGGAAGAAAAAAGACAAGAAGGACAAGAAGGATAAAAAGGACAAGAAGCACAAACGGAAGAAAGACAAGAAATAGCTGCTTCGGGCGCGGCGCGTCTTTCCGCACCTTGCCAAAGCAAAGAACCAGCCGACATTGACATACCAGGCCATGGCGAGCCCTTGTCGCTATCCGAAGCGGAGCCGCGAGCGCTCTTTCGCCTTCTCGGCTTCCACCGCCCGATCGCGCGCCGGCGCATGCGTGTGCAGCGAGGTCAGCAGGCGGTGCGCGGCTGCTGAAACGTCCTCGATCGCACGGTTGAAGGCGGCTTCATTGGCAGCCGACGGCTTGTTGAAGCCGGACAGCTTGCGCACGAACTGCAAGGCGGAGGCGTGGATTTCGTCGTCGGTCGCCGGCGGCTCAAAGTTGAACAGCGTCTTGATGTTTCGGCACATTTTGATCTCCATCGAACTCCGCCTAGAATAGTGGCCTTCGCTCGGCCCGCAAATTCAAAAAAGGCATATTTCCGATGCGTCAGCTCCGCGCCTTCCTGCTCTCAGCGATTTTTTCGGCCTTATCGGGAACGGCCGCCCTCGCCGCCGACTATCCGCCACCAAAACAAGGCGACTTCGTCGCGCATGATTTCAAGTTTCACGGCGGCGAAGTGATGGCCGAGCTGAAGCTGCACTACACGACGGTCGGCGAGCCGACCGGCCAGCCGGTGCTGGTGCTGCATGGCTCCGGCGGTTCCGCCGCAAGCATGCTGACTTCGGGCTTTGCCGGCGAATTGTTCGGCGCGGGCGCTCCGCTCGACGCCGCGAAATACTACATCATCATTCCCGACGGCATCGGCCACGGCAAATCGTCCAAGCCGTCGGACGGCATGAAGACCGCCTTCCCGAAATACGACTATGACGACATGGTCGAGGCGCAATACCGCCTCGTCAAGGAAGGCCTCGGCATCAAACATTTGCGGCTTGTGATCGGCAATTCCATGGGCGGTATGCACACCTGGCTGTGGGCGGAAAAATATCCTGGCATGATGGACGTTGCCGTGCCGATGGCCTCGCAGCCCACGGCGATGGCGGCGCGCAACTGGATCCTGCGACGGATGATGCTCGAAACCATTCGCAACGACCCCGATTACAACAACGGCAACTATGCGAGCCAGCCGCGCCTGATGAAATATGCGATCGCAGCCTATGGTTTCGCGAGCTCCGGCGGCACGCTCGCCTATCAGGACGAGGCGCCAACGGCCGCGAAGGCCGATCACATGGTCGACGAGCGGCTGGCGGCGGGGGTCGCAACAGACGCCAACGACTTCATCTACCAATGGGAGGCCTCGCACGATTACGATGCGTCGGGCGGACTTTCACGGATCGAAGCCAAGCTGCTTGCGATCAACGCAGCCGACGACGAGCGCAATCCGCCGGAGACCGGCGTGACGCTTGAGGCGATCAAACAGCTCAAGCACGGCAAGCTCTATCTGATCCCCGCGTCATCGGAGACGCGCGGCCACGGCACCACGGCGAGCGCGAAGTTCTACAAGGAGCAGATCGAAGAATTGCTGCGCTAGGTATGGGCTGCTAATCTGGCGCAAAGCGACGGGAGAACAGCCTTGACCGACATCACATCGGAAGACCTCGCCACGATCTATGCCAAGCCGACCGCGCGGGTGATCGCAAAAGCGCGGCCGGAGATCGACAGTCACGCGCGAAAATTCATCGAGACGTCGCCGTTCTGCGTGCTGGCGACATCGGGCACCGACGGCAGCGTCGATGCTTCCCCGCGCGGCGGCCATCCCGGCTTTATCCATGTCGACGGCCCCAACCGGCTGCTAATGCCCGATCGCCCCGGCAACAACCGCATCGACAGCTTCAAGAACATCGTCGAAGGAACCGGCCTGCTGCAGCTGATCTTTTTCGTGCCCGGCCTCGACGAGACGCTGCGCGTTGGCGGCAAAGGCGCAGTCACGACCGACCCCGCCTTGCTTGCGGCGATGGAAGAATTCGGCAAGCTGCCGCGCGCCGTGCTGCGCATCGAGGTAGCCGAAGCCTACTTCCACTGCGGCAAGGCGCTGATGCGCTCAAAACTGTGGTCGAAAGACACGCAGGTCGAGCGCGCAACGTTCCCGTCGATCAGCCAGATCATCCACGAGCAGACGAGCCTGGGCGAACCGGAAACTCAGGCCGCGGTCGAGGCGCGCTACAAGACGCAGTTGTGATTATCAATGTCGTCCCGGCGAAGGCCGGGACCCATACGCGCGCGCGGAAGCCATCATCGTCATTGTGAGGAGCCCGCGACAAGATTGCGAAGCAATTTTGCGCTGGAGCGACGAAGCAATCCAGAATCTTCGCTTGCGGAACGACTGGATTGCGGAGCCTGTCATCGGGCGCGCATTCGCGCGACCCGTTGGCTTGCGCTCGCAATGACGGAAAGCGCTAGTGCTCCCCGCCCTCGAGCCCGCCGACATGCTTCTGGGTGTAGAGTTCGAGCCCGATCCGGCCGATCAGGTCGATCTGGGTTTCGAGGAAGTCGATGTGGTGTTCCTCGTCCTTCATCAGCTGCTCGAACAGGTCGCGCGAGACGTAATCCTTCACGGCGTGACAATGGGTTGCGGCTTCCTGATAAAGCGCCCTCGCGCTGATCTCGGCGGCGAGATCGCAATCGATGACTTCCTTGACATTCTGGCCGATCCGAAGCGGATCGAGCACCTGCATGTTCGGAAAGCCGTCGAGGAAGATGATGCGATCGATGAGCTTGTCGGCGTGTTCCATCTCCTCGATGGATTCCTTGCGCCAGGTCTTGGCCATATCCAACAGGCCCCAATTGCCCAGCAGCCGGTAATGCAGCCAGTACTGGTTGATGGCCGTGAGTTCGTGGCGCAAACCCTTGTTGAGATAGTCGATGACCTTGGCGTCGCCTTGCATGGTGCCTCTCTGTAAGGCCGGTTAGCGGCCCGTCCGGTTCATGCTGTAGCGCATCATCCGCCAAAGTTTAAGCGGTTTGGCGGAGCGAGAATCGCGCGGGCAGCTTCCGCAGAAACGGCGAGGCCGCGATCGGTTCCGAAAACTCAGCCGACGGCTGCGAGGGAGAGGTCGGTATCGGCGTGTTGGTGATGCGCCGCATGGCTGTGCGGACAGCCAGCGCAGCACGCCTTGGCGCAGGCGCCCAGCGCTTCGTCGATAATGGACTTGATCGTGCGCGCGCAGCGGCCGCACTCGGCGCTGCATCCGAGGCAGCCGTAGAGTTGCTTGGCGTTGCGGGGAAGGTCTTGCGCTTCCTCGACGGCACTGCGGACGTCGTGGTCGCTCAACACATTGCAGGAACAGACGATCATTAAAGCGGGAGGCTCTTCAAGTGATGCGGTGATGCTCGGCATTTACGTATTGAAGGACGCCGGCGGATGCAAAGGCAAAACAAGAGTTTTGTAGCAATTCCAAACTGATAGGCGGCTTACACTGGAATGAATCTAAACAGGCGCATTGCGCCGGATCAAACAGCCCTGGTCAAAGGCCACGCCCTCAGTCACCAACCCCGCCGCCTCCACCATCGCCTCCCAAATTTGGTCTTTCCCAACCGGATATCCCGCACATCGCCAAGCCACGATTGTGCACTGCACAATACTTGCCGAACATGCTGAATTCAGCCGGTATTATGACGACGCCGTTCATTGATCATTCAAGTGAAATGTGGAACTTCTTGCGGACGGACCGCTTTATGCGCAGTCTCGTGTTCAATCAGAAAGGTGATGCCATGAGAAAAACACTGGTGGCACTGGCCACTGTCGCCACCTTGGCCTTCTCGGCTGCAAGCCCCGCCCATGCGCAACGCGCCCTTGGCGCGGCCATTGCCGGCGGCCTGATCGGCGGCGCCATCGTCGGCGGCGCGATTGCCGCGAGCCCGTACGGCTATGGCCCTGGCCCCTATTATTACGGCCCCGGCCCCTATTACGGTGGTCCGGCCTATGTCGCCGCCGACCCTTATGGATGCTACTGGCAGCGCCAGCGCTTCTGGGATGGCTACGCTTGGCGTATCCGCCGCGTGCAGGTTTGCGACTGAGAACCGTTCATCTTGATTAAATCAGGCGAGATGGCCCCCCATCTCGCCTGATTTCCGTAGCGCCACGGGCAATGTTGGCCCGAAAAAACCGTTTTCTGGGCGAATGTCCTGAAGCCGTTCACTGCGGCTTGAACGTTGTGCGCTTCGTTGGCGACAGAGTACATTGCAGGCTCGGCGTGCGAATCGGACCAACCCCCTTGCTTCCTTAATCCCCCTGGCGCTTACGAGCGCCGCATCTCCAGGAGAGTCTCGAACATGAAGAAGTCATTTGCTGCGCTGCTTGCGGTTGCGACAGTCGCCGGCGCGCTCAGCACGACCCCGGCCAACGCCCAGCGCGCACTTGGTGCTGCGATTGCCGGCGGCATCATCGGCGGAGCAATCGTCGGCGGCGCAATCGCGAGCCAGCAGCCGGCTCCGGTCTATGTCGCGCCCGGCCCGTATCCCTGCCGCTGGGTGCGTGAGCGTTATTGGGACGGTTACGACTGGCGCTTCCGCCGCGTGCAGTACTGCGACTGATTTTACGCGCAGTTCGATCTTCGAAAGCCCGGCCTCGCGGCCGGGTTTTTGTTTGGGCGAGAGGAGTTGTTTTATTTGCACCGTTCGCCAACGGCCTCGCTGACGCTCGGCCTGCTCGGGTGCTAGCGCGCCTGCTCGACCGAACGCAACACGGCCTCGCTCGGCCAGCAATCGACTTTCAGCCCCGCCTTTTTCTGATAGGCGCCGACGGCGGAACGCGTGAGCATGCCGGCCTTGCCGTCGATCTTGTCGGCATAAAGACCGATGCGCGTGAGCTGGCGTTGCATCGCCTCGACATCCCTGGTGCGGAGCTGCGTCGACGCCGACCACGGCGTCGCGAAAGGAAGCGGGCTCGCCATGCGATCGGCAAGATGGCCGACGAACAGCACATAGAGATCGGAGAAATTGTACTCCTTGATCACGAAGTAGTTCTTCGTCGTCAGAAATGACGGCCCATAAATTCCTTCCGGCTGTAGCAGCGAGGCTTCTTCCGCCTGCTCGGTCGCGCTCAATTTGAGCCCGCGCACCGGCACAAAACCTTCGCGCAACCATTCGCCGATCGGCTTCGTCACTTCCGGCACGCCGGTCGTGCAGTCGACATTGGCGGGCGGTGTCACCTCGTAGGCCCAGCGCACGCCGCGCCGCCATCCCTTGTTGACGAGCTGTTCAGCAGCGGATGCGAGCGCATCCGGCACCGAGTGCCAGATGTCCTTCTTGCCATCGCCGTCGAAGTCGACCGCATGCTGGTAAAATTCCGACGGGAGGAATTGCGTGAGCCCGGTCGCGCCCGCCCATGAGGCGCGCAAGTCCTTTCGCGTCACCTCGCCGTCGTTAATCAGCTTCAACGCCAGAATGAACTCGTTGCGGTAAGTATCCTTGCGCCGACCGACATAGGCCTGCGTCGCCAGCACGCGCACGCCGTCATAAGGCAGCGTATAGCGGCCGAAGTCGGTTTCGCGGCCCCAGATCGCGAGCATCACGGCTGCGGGCACGCCGAACTGTTTTTCGATGCCGTCGAGAGAGGCGCGATATTTCGCCATCAGCTTTTGGCCCTCAGACGCCAGCCGCGCGATCGACGCTTCCTTGATGTAATCGGCCGGCACCTGCACGAACTCTGCCTGCGACGGTGCGCCGGTTGCCGGGCGTCCCGGCAGGATCAGGTCGGGCAACTTGTAGTCAGGCTCGAGGCCTGCGGTCTCGCGGTCGAAAGTGGCGCGAGACACGCCGTGCGCCTTCGCCTCCGGCCACAATGAGGCGACGAACTGCGTGAAGGCGGGATCGGGCGCGGCGTGGGCGGGGGCAGCAATAGCCAAAAATGCCATTGCGAGCGAAGCGAAGCAATCCAGTCGGACTCGAGGCCAAAGCCTGGATTGCTTCGTCGCTCCAGCGCAAAATTGCTTCGCAATTTTGTCGCGGGCTCCTCGCAATGACGCCAATCCCCTATCTCGTCAGCTTCTTGTACTTCACCCGGTGCGGAATGACGGAGTCCTGACCGAGCCGGCGCATCTTGTCCTTCTCATAGTCCTGGAAGTTGCCCTCGAACCATTCGACATGGCTGTCGCCCTCGAAGGCAAGCATGTGGGTGGCGATGCGGTCGAGGAACCAGCGATCGTGGCTGATGATGACGGCGCAGCCGGCGAAATCCTCCAGCGCCTCTTCGAGCGCACGCAGGGTGTCGACGTCGAGATCGTTGGTGGGTTCGTCGAGCAAGAGCACGTTGGCGCCCGACTTCAGCATTTTGGCGAGGTGCACACGGTTGCGTTCACCGCCTGACAGCGCGCCCACTTTCTTCTGCTGGTCGGCGCCCTTGAAGTTGAACGAGGAGCAATAGCCGCGCGAATTGACCTCGCGCTTGCCAAGCAGGATCAATTCGTTGCCGCCGGAAATTTCCTCCCACACGGTTTTCTTGCCGTCGAGATCGTCGCGCGACTGGTCGACATAACCGAGATGCACGCTCTCGCCGATTGTGATCGTCCCGGAATCCGGCTTTTCCTGCCCGGTGATCATGCGAAACAGCGTGGTCTTGCCGGCGCCGTTCGGACCGATCACACCGACAATGCCGCCCGGCGGCAGCTTGAAGCTAAGGTTGTCGATCAGGACGCGATCGCCATAGGCTTTGCTGAGCCCCTCGAAATCGATCACGTTCTGACCGAGCCGCTCGGCGACGGGAATCGTGATCTGCGCGGTCGTTGTCTGCTTCTCGCTCGCCTGCTTCAGCAGCTCCTCATAGCGCTGATAACGCGCCTTCGACTTGGCCTGTCGTGCCTTCGGAGATGCCGCGATCCATTCCTGCTCGCGCGCGAGCGTGCGCTGATGCGCCGCCTCCTCGCGGCTCTCCTGCTCGAGCCGCTTTTGTTTCTGGCCCAACCATGACGAGTAGTTGCCCTCGTAGGGGATACCGCGGCCGCGATCGAGTTCGAGAATCCAGCCCGTGACGTTGTCGAGGAAGTAGCGATCGTGGGTGACGATCAGGATTGCGCCGGGATAGTTGCGCAAATGGCCTTCGAGCCAGGACACCGATTCCGCATCGAGATGGTTGGTCGGTTCGTCCAGCAGCAGCAATTCCGGCTGGTCGAGCAGCAGGCGGCAGAGCGCGACGCGGCGGCGCTCACCGCCGGAGAGCTTCGTCACATCCGCATCGTCGGGCGGACAGCGCAGAGCGTCCATCGCCTGATCGACCTTGCTGTCGAGGTCCCAGAGGCCGGCGGCCTCGATCTCGTCCTGCAGCTTTGTCATCTCGTCAGCGGTCTCGTCGGAATAGTTGACCGCCAGCTCGTTATAGCGGTCGAGGATCGCCTTCTGCTTGGCGACGCCCATCATCACGTTCTCGCGGACGGTCTTGGTCTCGTCGAGGTGCGGCTCCTGTTCGAGGTAGCCGACGCGGGCACCCTCGGCGACCCAGGCCTCGCCGGTATAGTCCTTGTCGAGGCCGGCCATGATCTTGAGCAGGGTCGATTTGCCCGAACCGTTGACGCCGAGCACGCCGATCTTGGCGTCGGGGTAGAACGACAAATGGATGTTATCCAGCACCTTGCGGTTGGGCGGATAGGTCTTGGATAACCCTTGCATGAAATAGACGAACTGGCGCGCCATCGACGTCCCTGGGATCAAGAGATTTTTAAGGATGAAAGCTAGCGGCTCATGTAGCCGCGCGGGCCCCAAAGGGCAACCAGATCAGCGGTACTGCGCCTCGAATCCGAGGTTCGCCGCCTTTTTCCGCACTCCTGGAAAGGAGTTCTGAACCCTACGCCCGCCCAGTTTTCCCTCTGTTCACCAGTAGGAACACGGATCTCTACAATTGAAACCTTCTTTTAATAAGTTGCGGCCGAAACTCGAACCCGACGCCGAAAAGGGGCGTCCAACGTGTCAGAAGACGCCGGAAAAAAGACAGGATTCGTCATGGCGATCATCGATATGGCTTCCCTCCCCTCCCCCGCGGACCGCCGTGACGGGCACAGCCAGCTCTTCGCCGGGATCCGGGCCTTCTTCGGCGCGTTCTTCGCCAAGGCGTTCGACCCCTACCGCCCCGAGTTGCACTATATGCGCGGACCGGGCCCGGCCTGCCGCGCCAAGCAGGCGGCGGCTCTTCACGGTCATAACTGACCCCGCTTTGATGCCCCCCGTCGGGCTCTCCGACATAGGTCCACTCATATTTTTGATGACCAGTGGAGTGGATTTGACATTCGCTCAGCGCCTTGCCGCGAGTCCGAAAGCGAATGTCAAATCCGAAACTCCACTGGAAACCATATATGCTTAAGGCCCTTTGATTCTAACATTCGCAAAAGTGACCGCTGCGAAGGGGTGCGAATGTTAGAATTGGGCCATAAGGCGCTTGCCTGAAAAAGCGCGCCGCGCAACCATGCGCCCCTTCTGAAGGCGGCGTGGACGAAGCGCCGTCGTCGCCCTCACGATGAACGGACCCCTCCATGACGCGGCTGCGCTGTGCAATTCTCGACGACTATGTCGATATCTCCCAAAAGGTCGCGGACTGGTCCAGGGTCGAGGACCGCGTCGATGTGACCGTCTTCCAGAAGCCGTTCGCCTCAGCCGAGGCCGTGGTCAGCGCACTTGAGAATTTCGAGATCATCCTGGCGATGCGCGAGCGCACGGCATTTCCGCGTGCCGTGCTCGAACGCCTTCCCAAGTTGAAGCTCCTGATCACCTCGGGCATGCGCAACAATTCGATCGACATGGCGGCCGTCAAGGATCGCGGCATCGTGCTGTGCGGCACGCATTGGCCGAAGGATCCCACCGCACCGCTGACCATGGGGCTGATCCTGGAACTGACCCGCAATATCGGCCGCGAGAGTGCGCGCATGCATGCCGGCGAGTTCTGGCAGAAGCACATCGGTATCGAGATCGAGGGCAAGACCCTTGGCGTCATTGGTCTCGGCAAACTCGGCGCCAAGGTGTCGGGGCTTGCGAAAGCCTTCGGGATGAACGTGATCGCCTGGAGCCCGAATCTGACGGCAGAGCGCTGCAAGGAAGTTGGCGTGACCTACGCCACCAAGGAGGAACTGTTCTCGACCGCCGACATCATCACGATCCATGTGGTGTTGAGCGACCGCTCGCGCGGTCTCGTCGGGGCGGCCGATCTCGCGCGCATGAAGCCGACGAGCTTCATCGTCAACACCGCGCGCGGGCCGATTATCGACGAGATGGCACTGTTGGAAACGCTAAAAGCCCGCAAGATCGCAGGCGCTGCGGTCGACGTGTTCTCGGTCGAACCGCTGCCGGTCGACCATCCCTTCCGCAAGCTCGACAACCTCGTGCTGACGCCGCATCTCGGCTACGCCACGCAGGAAACCTTCGTCGCGCACTACAACCAGATGGTCGAAGGCGTCGATGGCTGGCTCAAGGGCGAGCCGGTGCGAAAGCTGGCGTAGTCTGCGTCTACGCGTCGAGAATCCATCGAAACGCCCGCTGCAACTCGGCCCGGCCGTTGGCGTCGTACCAGCGACCGTGGGCGAGAATGATCCGTTCCGGATTCCATTCCATCATGCGCTCGATGGCGGCCTTCAGCTCGCGCCTGCGCGTCAAGAAACTCAAGCGCATGTCGCGCGGCATGGCGCCATCGGGGTCGCGAACGCCGCCGACGCGCGTCCAGAACCGCATCGCAAGGGTTTCAAGCTTTTCGGTCTCGAAATTTTCGATTAAATCGGTCAGCACAAGGGTGCGGGAAGGCCGATGAAAGAACTCGACTTCGGTCATGTAGCCGCCTGAAACTGGAAGAGTCTCGATCCAATCGTCCCAGGGATAGCCGCCGTCCCGCTCAAGCGGCAGCCACGCGAAGTCGAGACGCGTCCCGGCTTGCCGCTCGATTTTCGGCGCGAGATAGATTGCAGCGTCCGGATAGGCGGCGTGCCATTCCCAGATCCACCAGTAATGCAGCCGATTGGGCCCGACGATCCATCTCGGCGTGCCGATCTTTTCAATCGCGTCCGCGAGCGTCGGCACCAGAGGTGTCGGGGAATGAACAAGGAGATCGTCGGCTGAAAGTCGCAAGATCGTCGCCCGTGTCGAAAACGGGAACTTGAACCAGCCCCGACCAAACCGGATCAATGGGCCGTCGATGATCCAGACATCTTCGGCAACTTCCTTGAGCGTGTTGAGCGGCGGGTAGGTCAAATTGTGTTCGGGGTGCATGCGACTGGCCTCGATACCTCAACGTCGAAGGCCGCGAGGTGTTTGCGGCACCTTGGAAAAATCAGCGCCAGCCGAACGATGCACGACGGTCAGGCCGCGTCCGACGGCAACAAAAAAGCGCGCCGTTCGGCGCGCTCTTTCGTAACTCTCTCGATATCAGTTGGCTTTAGCGCACTGTCACCGGTGGTGGCAGCGGCGGAACCGAGGTGGCGGGCGCAATTCCGGGGACGCTCGGCGGCGGCGCCACCTGGCCCGGCCCCATGTTTGATCCGGTCATCGGCAACGGTGCCGCGGACGCCGTCGTGGTGGTTCCCGACGGCGGGTTGCCGGGCCAGACCACGACGCGGGTGCCGACCTTGACGCGGTCGAACAGGTCCGAGACGTCCTCGTTCAGCATGCCGATACAGCCCGAGGACACGAACTTGCCGATCGTCGACGGCTGGTTGGTACCGTGAATACGGTAGACGGTGCTGCCGAGATACATCGCGCGCGCGCCGAGCGGATTGCCAGGGCCGCCGGCCATGAAGCGCGGCAGATAAGGCTGGCGATCGATCATCTCCGGCGGCGGATGCCAATCCGGCCATTCGGCCTTGCGGGTGATCTTCTGCACGCCGGTCCAGGTGAAACCGTCGCGGCCAACACGGACGCCGTAACGGATGGCGCGGTTATTTCCGAGCACATAATAGAGGTAGGTGTGGGGCGTATCGACGATGATCGTGCCCGCCGGCTCCTTGGTGGGGAAATTGACTTCCTGCCGACGCAGGTTCGGCGGCAAATTGGCCGGCGCCGATTCCGGCTGCTCTTCCGGCGGCAGCAGACTGACCGACCTGTTGTCCGGAGCACCTGGGGGTACGGCGCCCTGCGGCGGCTGCACGGTGCCAGTCACATTATTTCCAACGGCGCCGGGCGGCCGGGCCTGGTCGTCGCCAGCGGGTGGCGCGCCGTAAGGCTGCGGCGCACCGGCGGGCCGGTCGGCATAAATCACCGCCGGCGCTGCGGGCTGGCCATAGCGCGGATCATCGGGCGACATCACGGGACCGGAATAGTTTCCGGGCGGCGGCATCGGACGGCCGTAACGAGGGTCGTCCGGCGACATCACGGGGCCGGAGTAATTGGTCGGCGGTGGACCGGCGGGGCGGCCATAGCGCGGATCATCCGGCGACATCACCGGGCCCGAGTAGGCCGGCGCCATGCCGGGGGCATGGCCATAGCGGGGATCGTCGGGCGAGGTGATCGGCCTGTCGTCCGGATAGACGGGACGGCGCGCATAGCGCGGGTCGTTCGGCGACGGCACTGCGCCGGGCGGCGAAAGCCCTCTTGGCCCTTCGTCATCATCCAGCGAGTCGAAATCCTGCGGACGCGCGCGATAGTCGGTTGGATAAGGCGGATAGGGCTGCGGCGAAGGCGAATAGACACCCCCCGGCGGGTAGCCCTGCGCGGATGCAAGCGAGGTCCCCACAGTTTCCGCCGCCAGAACGGCCGAAACCGCGGCACAAATCGTCAGAATGCGATTGCTCATCATTGCTCTTGTATAGCCCCAAGGCGCCACCGGATCGTTAACGGCAGATGACCGAAGATCGCGGCGCATTCAAGACTAAATACCCCGTATTGCTGCCGGATACGACCCCTTCAAGACACTGATTTTGGGCCGTTTTGGCCGTTCATCGTGGAACCATTTCGCACTCATGAAGATGAACGGACGGGCCTTGCTTCCGGGAAGACCTGCGGCAACGAAGTGACAGCGCGCAAGCTGATTGCAAACGCGAACCAGATTTAACGAGCGTCGCGAATCCGTTGCGCTATTGTTGATCGAGCGTGATTCGTCGCTACCAGCGCGCGGCAAATCTGCTTCACCAGTGGCCTAAATTTCCAACGCCCGCATCCGGCGGGCGGTTTTGCGAATCAAGGATCGTTGGCAAAGTCTGACTTTAGTGGCCACCGCGTTCCCGTCCGCCCCGCTTTCGCAAGATTACGCGCGCCATGCTCCCCGGTTTTCGTTTCCTGTTCGCAGCCATCATGCTGTCCCTGTCGCTCCTCATTTTCGGGTTGGGCGCAGCTGCGCTGTTTCGCGCCGCCCACGAATCCTTCGCCAGCAACTCAACCTGGCGCGCGACGCCCGACGTCCCGTTTGCCCAGCGCCCCGAGACGACGCTGCCTGTTCTGGCGACCCTGCGCGTCGAGCGGATGACCGAGAAGGCGCCTGACACCGCCAAGGTCGCCGTCGCGCCCGCCGAGCCGGCGCCGGCGATCTCCGAACCCATGACCAGCGATCAGGTCGCGGCTTTGCAGCCGGCGGAAGCGCCAGTGACGGAGATCGCAAAGCCAGTGACCGCCAAGGAAGAGATCGCCAAGCCTGCCGACACGCCCGCACCTGCGCCGGTTGCGGAAAATCCGCCGGCACCTGAGGTGGCGCCCGCCGCGCCAGCCGCCGCAGACGTGGCCACATCCAGTGAGACAAAGACGGCGGCGCTCGCAGCTTCCGACGCCGCAATGGTCAGGAGCGAGCCGGCCCCGGCTCAGGCCGAGCCAATTGCTGCTGCGCCGACCGCGCCTGCGCCTGACAAGGCCGAGCCCGTCACTTCGGCAGCGGAGGCTTCACCACCGGCGACGACAACCCCGGCTGCGACGACCGAAACCAGCGACGCCATGACGAAAATCGCAACCCTCGGGGGCCCGCCGGTTGAGATCACAGACACTGAATCGGTTCCCGAAGCGCGGCTGGTGAAGCTGCCGCGCGCCAGGCCCGATGAAAGCGTGATCAAGAAACGTCAGCAGGCGCGCCGCGCGCTGCATCGGCGCAGGCTCGCCGCTGCCCGCGCGCGGCTTCTGGCCCAGCAACAGTTGCAGGCCAACCCGTTCACACAGCAGACGTTCGCGCAGCAACCGCAGCAGAGCTTCGCAACGTCTGCGCCGCGGTAATAATTCGATTACGCGGGCCCGGTCGCGATCGCCGGACCGTCGGCCTTGCCCCACTCCGACCACGAGCCGTCATAGAGCGCGGTGTTTTCGACACCGAGCCGATAGAGCGCGAGCGTCAGCACCGCCGCCGAGACGCCCGACCCGCAACTCGTCACGATCGGCTTTGCGGTATCGACGCCGGCGCCGGCAAAGGCCTTTTTCAGATCATCAAGCGGCTTCATGGTGCCGGTCGCTGCATCGAACAGGTTGTTGTAGGGCAAATTGAGAGCGCCGGGGATGTGGCCCGAACGGATGCCGGGGCGCGGCTCGGGCGCACGGCCTTCGAAGCGCTCGGTGGCGCGGGCATCGATCACCTGCTCGGCGCGGCTGGCGACATTGGCAATCATCTGCTCGATCGAACGGACGCGCCTAGCGTCATAGCTCGCCTTGAACGTGGCGGGCTTCGCCGTCACCTCGCCGCTCTCGACGGGACGCCCCTCAGCGCGCCACTTCTTCAGGCCGCCATTGAGAATGCGGACGTCGCGATGGCCGTAGGACAAAAACATCCACCACACGCGAGGTGCGGCAACCCAGCCACCGGAGTCATAGATCACCAGCGTATCGGCGTTGGAAACGCCGAGGGCGCCGACATCGCGGCCGAACTGTTCGGCGCTCGGAAACATGTGCGGCAACGGATCGGAATGATCGGACACCGCATCGACATCGAAATAGACCGCGCCCGGAATGTGAGCGGCGAGATAGTCGTCCTTTGGCAGTGGCAGGATGCCCGGCAGCTTGAAGGTCGCGTCGAGCAGTTTGACGTTGGCGTCTTTCAGATGATCTGCCAGCCATTCGGTGGAGACGAGCGGGTCTTTGGTGGTGGTCATTCGCTATTCCTTGTCATTCCGGGGCGCGCGGCGCGAGCCCGGAATCTATCGCGCCTCAGTGTTGTTGGATCAATGGATTCCAGGTTCACGACTTCGTCGCGCCCCGGAATGACGGAGAGAGTCAGCCCTTCTTCTTCGGTTCCCATTTTTCGGTCGGGCCGCCGGCCTCGCGCCAGGCGGCATAACCGCCGGCGATATGCGCGACCGGCTTCAAGCCCATGTCCTGCGCTGTCTTGGCCGCAAGGGCCGAACGCAGGCCGCCTGCGCAGTAGAAGATGAATTTCTTGTCCTGCTGAAAGACCGGCTTGGCATAGGGACTTTGCGGATCGATCCAGAACTCCAGCATGCCGCGCGTGCATGCGAACGAGCCGGGGACCCTGCCGTCGCGCTCGAGCTCGCGCGGATCTCTGATATCCACGATCACGACGTCATCGCTCTGCGCAGCCTTGATGGCATCAGCGGCGCTCATGGTTTCGATCTCGGCATTGGCCTCGTCGACGAGGGACTTGATCCCGCGATGAATGGTCTGGGGCATGGCAGTCCTCGTCTCCATATCTCCGCACAACGGGTCAGCTCTCTCTCCCTTTGGGAGAGGTGAAGAATTCACCGCACCAGTTCCTTCATCGCATTCTCCAGACCCTCGATCGTGATCGGATACATGCGGTTGGCAAAGATGCGTTTGATGATGGTGGTCGATTCCGAATAATCCCAATGCTTCTGCGCGACCGGATTGAGCCACACCGCGTGCGGATAGGTGCGCGTGATGCGCTCGAGCCAGACCGCGCCGGCCTCCTCGTTGACATGCTCGACCGAGCCGCCGGGCACCATGACCTCGTAAGGGCTCATCGAGGCGTCGCCGACGAACACGACCTTGTAGTCGTGCGGATACTTGTGCAGCACGTCCCAGGTCGGCGTGCGATCGGTGAAGCGACGGCGGTTCTCCTTCCACACGCCTTCATAGAGGCAGTTGTGGAAGTAGAAATATTCCATGTGCTTGAATTCGCTCTTCGCCGCCGAGAACAATTCCTCGACCTGCTCGATATGGGAATCCATCGATCCGCCGATGTCGAAGAACACGAGCACCTTGACCGCGTTGCGCCGCTCGGGCCGCATATGAACGTCAAGATAACCGTGATTGGCGGTCTCTTTGATCGTGGTGTCGAGATCGAGCTCGTCCGGCGCGCCGGTGCGGGCAAACTTGCGCAGGCGACGCAGCGCGATCTTGATGTTGCGGATGCCGAGCTCGACATTGCCGTCGAGATCCCTGAACTCGCGGCGGTCCCACACCTTCACCGCGCGGAAATTGCGGTTCTTCTCCTGGCCGATGCGGATGCCTTCTGGGTTATAGCCATGCGCACCGAATGGCGACGTACCCGCGGTGCCGATCCACTTGTTGCCGCCCTGGTGGCGGCCTTTCTGTTCTTCGAGGCGCTTGCGAAGCGTCTCCATGAGCTTGTCCCAGCCCATCGCCTCGATCTGCTGCTTCTCTTCTTCGGTGAGATATTTTTCCGCGAGCTTCTTCAGCCATTCCTCGGGGATGTCAGCCTTGTTCATCGCATCGAGCAGGCTTTCCAGTCCCTTGAACACCGTGCCGAACACGCGGTCGAACTTGTCGAGGTTGCGCTCGTCCTTCACTAGCGCAGCGCGGGAGAGATAATAGAAATTCTCCACCGACTGCTCCGCGAGGTCGGCGTCGATCGCCTCCATCAGCGTCAGGTATTCGCGCAAGGTCACCGGCACCTGCGCCTCGCGCAGCGATGTGAAGAATTGCAGGAACATGACCCTGACATTGCCCCGTTGGCCGTATCCGTCAAGGGTATCTGGCACGGATCAGGGCGGCATTAAGAGCTGGCAGCGGCCTAGACCTGCTGGCTTTTTCCACTACATTGCAGGAAGTGACCGCCCAAGGGCGGTCGTTTCGTGTTCGAAGCACCCGCTGAAACACTGTTTAAAACAAGGCACGTCATTTTCCATGAAATTTACCGGCACCAAGGACTACGTCGCGACCGAGGACCTCAAGGTCGCGGTCAATGCCTCGATCGTGCTCGAGCGGCCGCTTCTGATCAAAGGCGAGCCCGGCACCGGCAAGACGGTGCTGGCGGAAGAAGTCGCGAAGGCGATCAAGGCCCCGCTCCTGACCTGGCACATCAAGTCCACCACCAAGGCGCAGCAAGGCCTCTACGAGTACGATGCGGTGTCGCGCCTGCGCGACAGCCAGCTCGGCGACGAGCGCGTGTCCGATATCAAGAACTACATCAAGCGCGGCAAGCTGTGGGACGCCTTTACCAGTGAGCAGCGTCCGGTGCTGCTGATCGACGAGATCGACAAGGCCGACATCGAATTTCCCAACGACCTGTTGCTCGAACTCGACCGCATGGAATTCCATGTCTACGAGACCGGCGAGACCATCAAGGCGAAGCTGCGCCCGATCGTGATGATCACGTCCAACAACGAGAAGGAATTGCCG
This sequence comes from Bradyrhizobium sp., assembly GCF_035652035.1. GTDB lineage: Bacteria > Pseudomonadota > Alphaproteobacteria > Rhizobiales > Xanthobacteraceae > Bradyrhizobium. The sequence goes on along the minus strand of NZ_DASREO010000038.1, from coordinate 85,937 downwards.
GACGCGTTCTTGCGCCGCTGTTTCTTCCACTACATCAAGTTTCCCGACGCCGACACCATGGGCCGCATCGTCGACGTCCATTTCCCGAACATCAAGAAGCGGCTCGTCGAAGAAGCGCTGCGCATCTTCTTCGAGGTGCGCGAGGTGCCCGGCCTGAAGAAGAAGCCTTCGACCTCCGAGCTGCTCGACTGGCTCAAACTTCTGCTCAACGAGGACATCACCCCGGAGATGCTGCGGGAGCGCGATCCACGCAAGCTGATCCCGCCGCTGCACGGCGCGCTCCTCAAGAACGAGCAGGACGTGCATCTGTTCGAACGGCTGGCGTTTTTGAGCCGGCGCGAAGTCTAGCGCGAACTGCCGCCACACCGTCATTGCGAGCGCAAGCGAAGCAATCCAGAGCAGGCTGGATTGCTTCGTCGCTCCAGCGCAAAACTGCTCTGCAATTTGTCGCGGGCTCCTCGCAATGACGAAATCTGGCTAAGCCGCTTTGAACCGAAATGCGGCTTGAGGCGACCAAATGACAGCGGCTTTCACACCCGGGCGGACCGTCATCCCTGCGGACGCCGGGAGACCCGAATAGAGGCTGGAATCATGCTCGACTGGATTCTTGGACCTGTCTGCATTGTCCTTCTCGTGGGCTTCATCTTCTATGGCTTTCGCCAGGCCTTCGCAGTCACGCCGGACCGAGACAAGAGTGGCTTCGGGCCGACGACGGACGACAAATGGCTCGCCTCTGGCCGCGGATCAGAGGACGGGCATACGTTCTAAAGCGGGGTATCCGTAGGATGGGCTTCGCAAGAAGCTCAAATCTGGCCGCGGATCACGGGACGGACATACTGACGTCTCTAAACCGTCATTGCGAGCGATAGCGAAGCAATCCAGTCTTTGCAGGACCTGGATTGCTTCGTCGCTTCAGCGCAAAATTGCTTCGCAATTTTGTCGCGAGTTCCTCGCAATGACGCGGGCGCCGGCTATCCTTGCAGCCGCACCGCCTCCAGCGGCGTCTTGCCGCGAACGAGATCGCTCGCCTTGTCGGCGATCATCTGCGTCGATGCGTTGAGGTTGGCCGAAATCATTCGCGGCATGATCGAGGCATCGATCACGCGCAGACTTTCGAGGCCATGCACGCGCAACTGATCGTCGACCACGGCCCATGAGGCGTCCGCCGGGCCCATGCGGCAGGTGCAGCCGGGATGAAACGTCGTGGTGCCACGCTTGGTCGCAGCCTGCAGAAATTCCTCGTCGGTCTGCACGTCAGGCCCGGGAAAATCCTCGTAGTCGTAATACGGCTTGAGCGGATCGGATTTCAGAAGCCGCCGCGCCAGCTTCATGCCGGCGACAACGATGCGGCGATCAAGCTCGGCGGTGAGATAGTTGGTCTGGATGATCGGCGCCGCAAACGGGTCGGCGGAGCGGACGCGGACATAGCCGCGGCTCTCGGGGCGCTGCTGCCACGAGGTTACCGTCATGCCCGGCAGATCCTCGAGCGTGCCCTGCACGCCTTCCTTGTAGCTCGCCGGCGTGAACGTCAGTTGCAGGTCGGAGCTTTCGGTGGTCTCGCCGGAATGCCAGAAGCAATAGACCATGGTCGGCGACAACGACAGCAGACCGCGCCGCGTCGCGGCCCATTTGATGGCTTCGCCGACGAGGCTAAGCCCGCGCCGGCGTTCGTTGATGGTCTTGATGTTCTTGACGCGCGCAACCGAGCGCGGTGCGTAGTGGTCCTGCAATCCTTCGCCGACGCCTGGCAGCGCGTGGCGCACCGCGATGCCGTGCGACTGCAACAATTCCGGCGAACCGATACCGGAGAGTTGCAGAAGCTGCGGCGAGTTGTAGGCGCCGCCGGAGAGGATGACCTCTTTTGCTGCGCGCACTTCGTGCAAGCTGCCGTTGCGGCCGCCACGGCGATACCGCACGCCGACCGCGCGCTTGCCTTCGAATACGATTTCGGTGACGTGCGCATGCGTGCGCACATCGATATTGCCGCGCTTGAGCGCCGGATGCAGAAAGGCCGTGGCGGCGCTGACGCGCAAGCCGTTCTTGATGGTGCGCTGCGCGTAGGAGACGCCTTCCTGGATCGCGCCGTTGTAATCAGGATTGCGCGGAATGCCGAGCGAGATCGCGCCTTCCATGAAGGCCTCGCACAGCGGGTCCTTCCAGTCCATGGTGGTGACGGTGAGATTGCCGTCGCGGCCGCGATAGGTGTCGTCGCCGGGCCCGATACGCGTTTCCAGCCGCTTGAAATAGGGCAGCACGTCGGAATAGCCCCAGCCGCGATTGCCGAGCTGCGCCCAGGTGTTGAAGTCCTGGCGCTGGCCACGGTTATAGATGTGACCGTTGATCGAGGACGAGCCGCCGAGCGTCTTGCCGCGCGGCGCGTAGATGCTGCGTCCGCCGGTCCATGGCCCCACCTCCTGCTGATAGGCCCAGTTGACGCTGCGCATGTGGAACGTCTTGATGAAGCCCGCCGGCAGATGGATGTATGGATGCCAGTCGCGCGGCCCTGCCTCGAGCATGCAGATTTTCGTTGCGGCGTCCTCACTCAGCCGGTTGGCCAGCACGCAACCGGCCGATCCCGCACCGATGATCACATAGTCGAACGTATCCATTTTTTATCTTGGTTTCTCGTTCAGTTGAAACGTGAGATGCGTCTTCGCGGTCGGCCATTCCGAGGCGATGATGGAAAACACCACCGTGTCGCGCAGCGTACCGTTCGGCCCGACCTGATGGTTGCGCAAGATGCCGTCCTGCTTGGCGCCGAGGCGCTCGATGCCGCGCCGGCTCTGCTGGTTGAAGAAATGCGTGCGGAATTCGACCGCGATGCAGTCGAGGTTTTCGAACGCGTGGGTCAGCAAGAGCAGCTTGCACTGGGTGTTGAGCGCGGTGCGCTGCACTCGCTTGGCATACCAGGTGGAACCGATCTCGACGCGCCGGTTCGTCGCATCGATGTTCATATAGGTCGACATGCCGGCGATCTGGCCGTCGGCATCGAACACGGTGAACGGCAGCATCGAGCCCTTTTGCTGCAAGCCAAGCCTGCGATCGATTTCCTTCGCCATGTCTTCTGGCTTCGGAATCGCCGTGTACCAGAGCTTGAAGAGTTCGCCGTCCTTCACGGCTTCGGTCAGGCCGGCAAGGTGGGCGTGCGACAGCGGTTCAAGCCGCGCATGCGGACCACTGAGCGTTACCGGTTCAGGCCAGGGCATTTAAAGTCTCCTCTTTATCCTTGTCATTCCGGAGCGATGCGACAGCATCGAATCCGGAATCTCGAGATCCCGGGTTCGCTCGCAAAGAAGCTCGCGCCCCGGGATGACGGCGGCGCCGTCACTTGTTCAAAAAATTCAACGGCATGCCCGGCCGCGGCCAGTCCGTCGCCACGAGTTCGCCCTTGCCGGACAGCGTGATGTAGGCCGTCTTCAGCTCGCTCCCGCCAAAGGCAATGTTGGTGGTGACGCGATCGCCGGTCGGCACCTGTTCGACGAGCTTGCCATCCGGCGCGATCACCGAGATACAGCCCGAGATCAGGGTGGCGACGCAAACATTGCCGCTCGCTTCCACCGCAAGCGAGTCGAACATCTGGTAGCCGCCGAGCCCCGCGATCGGCTTGCCGCGTTCGCCGCGATAGATCACCTCGCGTGGCTTCACGACGCCCGGCTCCGCAATTTCATAGGCCCACAGCCGCGCGGTCGGCGTTTCCGCGATGTAGACGGTCTTCTCGTCGGGCGAGAGCCCGATGCCGTTGGCCGGCAAGATGCCATGCACGCCCTCGACGATCTCCTTCGTGCCGGGCTTGAGGTAATAGAACGCGCCGACATCCATCTCGCGCGCACGGCGCTTGCCGAGATCGGAGAACCACAGGCCGCCATGCTTGTCGAAGACAAGATCGTTCGGGCCCCGCAGCGCATGCTCGCCGCACTTGGTGACGACGGTCTCAACCTTGCCGCTCTGCAGATCGACGCGCTGGATCGAGCCGCCGAGATAGTCGTCCGGTTGAGCTCCCGGCATGATCGTCTTGCCGGTTGGAATCCAGGAAAAGCCGCCATTGTTGCAGATGTAGATCTTGCCGTCGGGGCCGAGCGCGGCGCCGTTCGGCCCACCCTCGATTTGCGCGACCACTTCCTTGCGCCCGTCGGGATGGACCCGCGTCAGTCTTCGCGCACGGATTTCGACCAGCACGACGGAGCCGTCCGGCATCGCCACGGGGCCTTCTGGAAATTCCAGACCCGTAGCGAGCACGCGAAGTTCGGCCATCAATTCCCTCCCGTTTTTCTTGGCAACGTTAGGGAAAGCAGCCAGCGCTTGCAAGCAGCCGCAGCGCCGCACGATGCAGAGCAGGCCTGACGGGAAATATCTGTCGATTTATCCCTGGATCGGGACCCAGATTTCAAAACCGCCATTGCCGGTGGCGGGATCGAAATTCTCGTCGTATCGCTCGAAATTCGGCGCGTCGGCAACCTTCAGGCCCGATGCCGGCAGCCAGTGGTTCCAGATCGTGTTGACGGTGCGCCTGATAGTCGAGATATGCTCGCGGTCGGTGAACACGGCAAAACGCTGTTCGGGAATCCGCACCCGAAAGAACGGCCGCGGCAGATCCGAGAAGTCGGAGACCGCGACGCCCGCGATATAGTCGAAATTGCCGGCATCGTCGCCATTGCAGCACACGCCATAGGCGACCTTGCCGAGACGGTGTGGAATATCGTCGACCACCTGGTGAAAGCGCTGCCACTGGCCGGGAATGCCGGCGCCGTTGTCGTGATTGTAGCGCTCGCCGATGCCGGCGATCAGCAGCGGCTTTGCGATTTCGAAACGCGGCTTCGCGAGATCTTTGATAAATGACGAATCCATCTGGATCGGCTCCTGAAGCTTGAGGTCGTCGATGCATGCAAGACTGCGAACTGTCTCGGGCGTGAGCCCGAAATGGTCGCGGAACGCACGCGTGAACGCTTCGTGGGAGCCGTAATCCGCGTCCAGCGCGACGTTGAGAATATCCGGCGCGCCGGCCGCGAGGATGCGCGCCGCCTCGGACAGACGGCGCGCGCGCACATAGCGCATCACCGAAAAACCCGTGGCAGCGGCAAATGCGCGAACCATGTGAAAGCGCGACACGCCGGCCACGCCGGAGATGTCGTCCAGCGTCAGCTCGCCGGCCAAATGGCTCTCGATGAACCAGAGCGCTTTCTGGGCGGGATTCATTTGACCAACGGACTCCACTCGAAGCGGCGCTATCATGCGCGCTTGCCATGCGCCGCATTTGATCGTGGTTGCGCTTACTTCCCGCCCTCTTTGACCGCGTCTTTTGCGGGCGCATCTTTTGCAGTTGCATCCTTCGGCGTCGACGCATCCTTTAACGTCGACGTATCGCCCTTCTTCGCGTTGTCCGGCGCCTTGGCTTGCGCTGCCTTGAGGTCGTCGACGGCCTTCTGCAACGTCACAACGTTCGTCTTCAACGCGTCGATCTGCGCCCTTGCGGCGTCGAGTTTTTGTTGATGATCCAGCGCCAGCTTGGCGATGGTCTTCTGCAGGAACTCGACATTGCTTTGCAGACAGCTGGTTCGCCGCTCCATCGTCTTTTCCGCGGTGCAGATTTCGATGCCGGGAACATCCTGCGCAAAGGCGGTGCCTGCGCCGAGCACAAATAGGAAAAAGGCGCAACCACACCGGGGAATCATCGAACCCTCATTTCCGTTTATGTCCTGCGTCATGTCGCGCGGTAAACTTGTTGCGAGTGGTCCTTTCGCCTGTGGATGCTACCATACTGCCACCCCAATCGCGCATTGAGCTTGCCCACGAAGGCGACGAACACGGGACTCAAAATGGCAACACGCGAGAAACGGCTGGCCCAATTCGATGGCGAAGGAGCGCCGCCGCCGGATTTGCCGGTCCAGGTGTTGTGCGAGGACCAGAGCGGCACCTATGAACTGCCGTTCGCCTGCCGCTTTGTCGATGGCATGTGGCACAATCACGAATCCGGCGGCGCACTGGAAGCCAACGTGGTCGCCTGGCGGCTCGTGCGGCGAAGCTGATATCACCCGCATAAGCCGGCAGTTGTATCAAATTGCGACGTGAAAACGCATCTGCGTTAACGGTCGGAACGCGGACGGAACGAATCGCGCCCGAATCAGCCGAATCACTGTGTACGCCGATGTTCACGGCTAGATATCGTCTAAACGTGACACGAGCCCACTAGATCGTGCGACGGCAGATCGATGCAGGTCGGTTTTAGCTTCCGAAGAAGTTAATTTGGACTGGATTGCTTCGCGGAGCCTGTCATCGGGCGCGCATTCGCGCGACCCGTTGGCTCGCAATGACGGTAGAGAGTACGTCATTGCGACGAGCCCGCGACAAAATTGCGAAGCAATTTTGCGCTGGAGCGACGAAGCAATCCAGAACATCGCGCCGAAAGGATCGAAACCTAATAGTCCACCTCGAGCTCTTCGATATCGGTGGGCTCCGCCCTGGCTGCCTCGATCCACTCCTGCATTTCCGGCATCGCCATGATGACGTCGGCATATTGCTTCAGGCGCGGCTCGAGCTTGACGTCATAGGTCGCAAAGCGGGTCACGACCGGCGCATACATCGCATCCGCCATGGTGCGCATCCCGAACAGGAATGGGCCGCCCGACTTTTCGAGGCAGTCGCGCCAGATGGTGCAGACCCGATCGATGTCTGCCTGCGCGCGCGACCAGATCTTGAAGTTCGGAAAATGCCCCTTGAGATTGACCGGCAGCGACGCCCGCAGCGTCGTAAAGCCGGAATGGATTTCGCCGCAGATCGAGCGGCAATGCGCGCGCTCGATTCGGTCATTCGGCAACAGGGCGGCATCCGGCCTGATCTCGTTGAGATACTCTGCGATCGCGAGCGTGTCCCAGACCGTCGCGCCCTCGTGGCGCAGGCACGGCACCAGGATGGTCGGCGACAGCAGGAGGATTTCGGCCCTTGCCGAAGGGTCGTCCGGCGCGGTCGTGATCTCCTCGAATTCCAGCCCCGAAAATCGTGTCAGCAACCAGCCGCGCAGCGACCAGGACGAGTAGTTCTTGCTGCTGATGGTGAGTGTCGCCTTTGCCATTGGACCTTCCCTCGGGACCTTTCCTCGCCGGGTTCCCTCTACCCTAACTCCAGTTTTCAACAGCAAGTGACGTGCCAGTTTTTTGGGCTATTTGACTCCGCGCTGGCTTCAATATTGCATGGCAACATGGGCTGGGGGGCCCTCTGAATGACTTCCATGCTGTACCAAGCGTATCAGAACCATGTGGACCTGACGGCCCCATGGCGGAACGGGGCCGGGCACGCGCTGAAATATCTCAATTTGCTGCCGCAGGGCATTTCGGAAAAGTTCTTCCGGCGCCTCGCGGCTGCGCTCGAACTGATCACCCGCACCTCCCTCACCTATACCCGTCCGGCCTACGGCATCGACAGGGCGATGGTAGGCAATCAGGAATACGGGGTGACGGAGGAAGTCGCCTTCGCGACGCCATTCGGGTCGCTGCTGCACTTCAAGAAAGAGAACGCGCCCGAGCAGCCGCGCCTGCTCCTGGTGGCGCCGATGTCGGGCCACTTCGCGACGCTGCTGCGCGCCACCGTACAGACGCTGCTGCAGGACCACGACGTCTACATCACCGACTGGCACAATCCGCGCGACATTCCGCTGCGCCATGGCCGCTTCGGCCTCGACGACTACACTGAACACCTCATCACGTTTCTCGGTCACCTTGGACCGCGCGCGCACATGGTGGCGATCTGCCAGCCGTCCGTGTCGGCGCTGGCGGCGGCCGCGATCATGTGCGAAGACGATCACCCGGCGCGGCCGGCGACGCTGACCTTGATGGCGGGGCCGATCGACACGCGCATTCAGCCGACGCGCGTGAACGAATTCGCCAAGAGCAAGCCGCTGAAATGGTTCGAGAGCAACCTGATCAATTACGTACCCGTGCAGTGCAAGGGCGCGCTCCGGCAGGTCTATCCCGGCTTCGTACAGCTCACTGCCTTCGTGTCGATGAATCTCGAACGCCATATCAAGCAGCACATGGATCTCGCCAATCATCTGGCGAGGGGCGAGACGGAAAAGGCCGAAACCATCAAGACATTCTATGACGAATATTTCGCTGTCATGGACTTGCCGGCCGAGTTCTATCTCGAAACCGTCCGCGACGTGTTTCAGGATCATCTGTTGCCGCAGGGCAAGATGAGCTATCGCGGCCGCCCCGTGAATCCCGCTGCCATCAAGAAGATGGGCCTGATGACGGTCGAGGGCGAAAAGGACGACATCTGCTCGGTCGGCCAGACGCTCGCGGCGCAAGAGCTCTGCACCGGCGTGCGCGCCTATCGCCGGGTGCATCACCTGCAGGCCGGCGTCGGGCATTACGGCGTGTTCAGCGGCCGGCGCTGGAACAACGAGATCTATCCGCTCTTGCGCGATTTCGTGCACGTCAATTCGTAGGCCACGAAACCTCTTTCTCATCGTCATTGCGAGGAGCAACGCGACGAAGCAATCCAGTCTTTAGAAGGCTGGATTGCTTCGCTTCGCTCGCAATGACGGAAAGACCAGCGTTTTGGCGTTTGACCTGAGCGATCGGCTTGTCGTAATCCTCGGCAAAATAAGGCTGTCCGGGAGGATTTTCTCATGCGTTTCTCATCGTCAAATTTTCGCAATGTCGGAATTGGCATCGCGCTGACCCTTTGGCTGGCTGGGGCGGCGCAGGCGGCCGAGGTGCATGTGATGATCTCGGGCGGACTGTCCGCGGCCTATAACGCGCTGGTGCCGGAGTTCGAGAAGGCGACCGGCAACAAGGTGGTCACGGCCTACGGCCCGTCGATGGGCACGACAGTCAATGCGATCCCGGTGCGGCTCGGCCGTGGCGAGCCCGCCGACGTTCTGATTTTGGTCGGCTATGCGCTCGACGACCTGATCAAGAATGGCAACGCGGTCGCCGGCAGCAAGGTCGATCTCGTCAATTCCAAGATCGGCGTCGCGGTCAAGGCAGGCGCACCAAAGCCGGATATTTCGACGGCCGACGCGGTGAAGCGCGCGCTGCTTGCGGCGAAGTCGGTGGCCTATTCGGACAGCGCCAGCGGCGTCTATGTCTCGACCGAGATGTTCAACAAGCTCGGCATCGCGGACGACATGAAAGACAAGGCGAAGAAGATTCCGGCAACACCCGTCGCCGAGATCGTCGCCAAGGGCGAAGCCGAACTCGGCCTTCAGCAGATCAGCGAATTGAAAGCAGTCTCGGGCGTCGACATCGTCGGCCCGCTGCCGGACAGCTTGCAGAAGATCACGGTGTTTTCCGCCGGCATCGCCACCGGCTCAAAGGAGCCTGAAGCGGGCAAGGCACTGATCAAGTTCCTGGGCTCGCCGGCCGCGCGCGACACGATCGTCAAGAGCGGCCTTGAGCCGATCGAAGGCGGCGCCAATTAAGGGCCTGCGGGCAAGAAACTGGTCCCGCCTGTTTCCGGCGTGGTGCCCGTCCTCGCTTGAGACGCGGTCCAAAAGCTCGCAGCGAGGCGACCGAAGAAGCCCGGGCGGTTCTCGCCGATGTCTTCCCGCCCTGCCTTGTCGTCCTCGATGACCTTGGCTTGCGCCTCAACGACCTTGATCAAGAACTGCAAGCCAGCAAGCATATGTTGCCATCCGAAGCGGCCTCGTACCATCGAGTGCCCCAGGAATGGCCCCGCGGCGAGGTCACCAGCCTCAAACCCGCGCTCCAGCAGCGACATCGCTTCGCTCCGCTTCCGTGGCCAGTCTCCGGATTTCCAATAGCTCAAGGCCAAATAGTACATTGCCGGAGCAAAGCCACGATCGACGCCCGTTCGGAACACATCTATGGCCTTCTCGAACCGGTTTGACCTTAGATAAAGCTGACCAAGCCAAATCAGGGCATAGTCTGATCCAGCTTCATAGGCGCGAGAATACCACGCCTCCGCTTGCACTAAGTCTCGATCAGTACCCTCGGCCGTCTCAAACAATCTTCCGATTGTAGCCATGGACCATACCGAACCACTTTCCGCCAGCGCCAGAAACTGCCTGAACGACTCCGCAGAGTCGGTCTTTAGGAGGTCATAGGCATCATTTATCCGCTGGAGGTCTGGGTCTTGCTTTGCGAGAGCTTGATTATTCGAAAGCGCTTCCAGCCACTCGAAGTACTTCCGGTCGAGAATAGCGGCTCGTTCCTCGCAAATTTTACAGAAGATACATTTCACCGGGCCGCCTCCGCAGGATTGCGCACTCGCAAACATTACGATTGCTGGTGGGTTACCACAACCAAAAATTGAGACAGGTTCCGAACCAACGGCAGCGATGATTGACCGTTGATTATCGCGATACATAAAATCCGCTGAGTTTCGGCGCGGCCAAAATGCTCAGCCTCACTTCGCCCTGAGCGGCGTGTCCTTCAGCCCGTTATTGTCGAACGCCTTGCGCAACAGGCCATTGGTCTTAGCATCCGCCATGAACTTGCTGGCATAGTCGAGCGACAGCGGATGGTTGAGCGGCACGGCGACCGCCGTCACCGTCTGCTTGAACGTCTCATCCAGCACGCGCGAGCCCGGAAGCTTTTTGGCGAGCGCATTGAGCTGATCGCGCGACAGCGCGAAGGCATCGATCTTGCCGTCTTTGAGCAGGTTGAAGATCTCGTCGAAGGTCTGATAGCCCGTGACCTTGGCGTTCTTCAAATGCGCCATGGCGCCGCGCATCGTGGTGGTGTCGTTGACGGCCGCGACATTGACGCCCGCCTGATCGAGGCTCGCGAAATCCTTGATGGGCGAGCCGGCCTTGACGATGTAGGTCGCCTCGGAAACCTCGTAGATCGGACCGAACGCGATCTTCTTGGCGCGCTCGGGATCCTCGGGAAGGAAGCTGACGTCCCACGCGCCCGTGGCGGCGGCATCCGTGATCTTCCCCGAATTCGGATAGGCGACATATTCGACGGCAACGCCGAGTTGATCGGCAAGCGCCTTGCCGAGATCGACCGGCACGCCGGCATAACCGTTTTCAGTCTTGGTCGACCAATAGGCGCCGCCTGCCGGACTGATCCCGATTGCGACCCGCAGCTTGCCGGTCGGCGCGATTTCGTCTTTCAACGGATCGGCATTGGCTGAGCCACTCACCAAGATCATCACTCCGAAAACAACACCGCCAAAGCACGGCAGAAAACCATGACGCATCACCCGCTCCCGCTGGCCCGTCATTGATGCTGGGCCTTGAATACCCATTATGGCCGATCGATGCGGGCCGCAATACGTATTCCGGATGAGAGCTCCGCCCGGATTACTGCGATCGACGGGCTGCCTCGATGTCAACGATGTCGACGAGCGTATCGCCACGAACGAAATGATAGACGGAATAGCGATCGACGGTCGGATCACAATGAGGAGGGATCAGCTCGAACCGCTCGCCAAGGGCGATGCGGTTTGAGCCCGCGGGGCGCATAAAGCCGCCGTGCTCGTCACCGTAGTAGAAATAGCTGCCGGCGCCGAAGCGCGGATCTGTGACACGAGGGATCGGGCCGTCCGTCGCAAACGCCTTCAGGCCGGCATCGACAGTGACCCATTTCTCCGCGTTGACGCTGACCACGCGGGCCTGGACGAAAAGGCTCTGCTGGAACGCGCCGTCATCATCTTTGCCGAGCGCGTCGCGATACTGGTTGTCCATGAAAATATACGAGCCGGGCTGGACTTCGTTCAGCACTTTCAGCGATGCGTCGGCCGTAAATGTTCCCGTGCCGCCGCCGGTGACGAGCGGCACGCGATGCCCGGCCTCGCGCAGTTCTCGGACGACGGCGCTCAGCCGCGTCATGCCGGCCGCAACCGCATCGCGTCGCTCGCTTTCGCCCGCGATGTGCTGCCACATTCCTCCATAACCCTGCACGCCAGCCAGGCGAAGCGATGGACTGGCAGCAATGATGCCAGCCAGCGCCAGGGCTGCCGCCGGCGTCGCGACACCGGTGCGCGCCATCGCAACGTCGACGTCGATCAGCACGGAAAGCTTCACACCCGCGTCGGCGGTAGCCCGCGCCAAACTCTCGACCTGCTGCTCGTGATCGACCACGAGCGTCAGATCGGGATCTATCCCTGCGAGCGCGACGGCGCGTGCGGTCGTGTCGTCACCGACGACAGGCGACGTCACGACCAGCTTGCGCACGCCTGCTGCTGCGAGCGCTTCGGCCTCGCCGAGCTTGGCGCAGCAGATGCCAACGGCGCCGGCCGCGATTTGCCGGCGAGCGATCGCAGCCGATTTGTGGGTTTTCGCGTGCGGCCTGAGCGCGACGCCGGCGGCTTCGGCGCGCTGCCTCATGCGCGCAAGGTTGGCCTCCAACGCGTCGAGATCAACGACAAGCGCGGGGGTCGGCAGCTGATAGCGCGATCCCGGACGACCGATCAGCGCCCTGGCTTGCCGTGCAGCGGCCGAATCGTCAGTCATTGCTGACCTCCCTCGATCATACCGACCAGATGTTCGAATCTTGACGTTGCGACGTTCTCCGGCAAGCGAAGGATCTTGCCATTCTGCGCCCACTGTCCTTCCGGCACTTCAATAATGACGGCGGATGTGAACACGGAACGGCTCTTCTCCTTGCCGAGCGCGATCTCGACGGCCTCATGGAGCGCCTGAGCGAATTTCGCTTTTCTCGCGCCGTCAAGCACACCGGCTGGAGCCTGGTAGTCGATGAATACGCCTCCAGCTCGCGCTTCGGCAGGTTCGCTGTTCGAATAGAAATGGCCAGGCGGCAGTTCCTGCAACAGCACCAGTCCGCGCGCACGGGACGCGGGTAGGTCAGGCACGGATTCGGCGACGAAGGCCGCCTCCGTCAGTGCCTTGACGAATTTTTGCTTGGCGGCTGCATCGAAGACACCCGACGTCAGCGTAACAGACAGAAGCGGCATGGAAAATCTCCCAGGGTTGTCGATGGGTCGATCTTGCAAAACGACCGGGGAGAGTTACAGTGGCAAATTAGACATTTATCATGCTGGATTTGCCAATGATGAGAGTCGACGTGCTAGCCCTAGAAGGTTCGAGCCCGGCGGCGCTCGGCGTCACCTTCGACGTCCTGGACGCCGTCAACAGACTGGCCGGCGAGCCAGTGTTCGAGTGGCGCACGCTCGTCACCGACGGCTCGGTCGCGAAGCTGCGCGGCGGCGTCAGTGCACCGGCCCGGCCGTTGTCCAAAGCCAAACCGCGCGATCTCGTGATCGTCCTTGGCATCGGTGCTTGCGATGACGCCGCCGTCGAGGAGAGAATCGCAGCGCCCGACGCCCTCGTCGCGGCCAGGTGGTTGCACTCAGCCTGGCGACGCGGCGCGACGGTTGCGGCGTCATGCACCGGCGTGTTTCTGCTCGGTCGGGCCGGGCTGCTGGATGGCCGCCGCTGCACCACTACGTGGTGGCTGACATCAAAACTGAAGTCGCTGTTTCCGGAAAGTCTTTCCGATACCGACTCCATGCTGACCGACGACACCCGCGTCTGGACCGCCGGAGCATCCTTTGCGCATATCGATCTTATGTTTGGATTGGTTGCGCGTTTCGCCGGCCCGGCGCTCGCCGAGGATGCCGCGCGCTACACCGTCGTCGATCAGCGTGCCTCACAGGCACGATATGTCATGCCGGGATTTCTCGCCGCCCAAGACCCGATTGCGCGGGAGGTCGAGGCTTATGTGCGCCGGCGCCTGGCGAAGCCATTTACGCTGCAAGACCTGGCGCAGCAGACAGGAACGACAACGCGTACCCTCAATCGGCGCCTCGCGCTCGCGACCGGACTGTCGCCGATGCGGTTCGCGCAGAAAATTCGCGTCGATGCCGCGCTCCACTTGTTGCAAACCACGCGGTTGTCGCTGGAAATCGTGGCCGAGCGGGTCGGCTTCGAGGATAGCTCGGCGCTGTATCGCCTGATCCGTCGCCACACCGGAAGGTCGCCGAGCTTGTTTCGGGCTTAGCTGGAGAGGCTGCACCACCATGCCTGACATGAAAATTCGGTGAGTTGCTGCCGCAGGCAGCGAGAGCGGCAACCGCGGCGCTATTGCGTGCGCCGCGGGAGCCAGGCGGCGGCCTATTTCGTATTCAGCATCTCGATCAACGGGCGATCCTTGGCATCGGTGAGATAGAAGGCGATCAGCTCCGCAGGCTCGGTGCTGGATGCATTGTCGAAGCGCTCGCTGACGACGCCGGCGGGCTCAAAGAACGCGTCGCCGGTCTTGATGATCTTCTCGGGCTGTCCCTCGCTCTTGAAGACAAAGCTGCCCGCGGTCACGACACCGGCAACCGAGATCGGGTGCCGATGAAGTCCGGTCGTTTGCCGCGGGGCAAACCGGACGCGCGCACCGCGGACCAGTTTGATGGCCGGATTGGCCGACGGGATCGCCTCCTCCAGCACCGGAACACGCTGCAAGGGAGGAAAGTCCTCGGCGATAGCTGCCGCCGAAATCATCGATAACGCCGCGACGGCTGCCCACGTCGTTTTCATCTCTTGTCTCCTGTTTCATCTACACGAAGTTTTGCCCCGGGCGGTTCTTTTCGTGAGTCCATCGTCCCGGGTAAAGTGAGTACTCCTGAAGCCGTCACTTGAGCCAAACGGAGGTCACATGCAGACGCTGGATCTGGCTGTCTTGCGAACCCTGATCGCTGTGGTCGAAAGCGGCAGTTTCGCAGCCGCCGCCCGCAGGATCGGACGCTCGGAATCGGCGGTCAGCCTGCAGCTGAAGCGGCTCGAGGAGCAGATCGGCGAAGCGGTTTTCGTGCGCAACGGAAAGCAAATGACGTTGACCGGCGCGGGCGCGCGGCTGGTGGGCTATGCGCGGCGCCTGCTCGATCTGAACGACGAGGCGCTGGCGGTGTCGGAAAAATCGATTGACGGGACGGTCACGCTCGGCGTCCCTCACGACGTCGCCGAAACGTGGCTGCCGGCCGTCATCTGCGGATTTCGGCGCAGCCACCCGTCCGCAACGCTCAAGGTGATTGAAGGAAGAAGCGCCATCCTGCAGAGCCGGCTTGCCGATGGCCAGATCGACCTCGCCGTCGTGCTTACCGCGACCAGGCCCGCAAATGCGCTGTGGTCTGCCAATCTCCCCATGGTGTGGATCGGCCGGAGCGACTTCCATCTGAAGAAGAACGAACCGCTCCAGCTGGCTGCGTTTGATCCGCCGTGCTTCTTTCGTGCCGCCGCCATCGCCTCGCTCGAAGGCGCTGATATCGGTTGGTCGATCGGCCATGCCAGCAATACGCTTCCCGATCTCTGGAGCGCAGTGAGCCTCGGTCTCGGCGTGGCGGTCCGAACGCCGGCTGCGGTGCCACCGGGTCTCACCGTACTGGACGGCCGGCGCGGCCTTCCCGACCTGCCGCCTCTCCATGTTTCGCTTTGCGGTCCGCCGGTCGAATTCAAGAAACCCGCCGTCGATTGCCTGAGAGTCATTCTGGAAGAGTGTCTCGCCGTCTCCATCCACGCAGCGGCGTGAGCACCGCTAAGGCAAACGGCTCGCGGAAAGCACCGGTGCAAACGCCTCGCGGTTGGCGCGCCAGGCGCGGCTATATTCCATGATGCGCGCAGTCTCGCTGGCGACGCGTTCCCCGAGCATCTGGCTCAGCAGATGCAGCGTGGTGTCGATGCAGAGCGTCACGCCACCGCCGGTCACCACCCCGTCCGGCCGCTCGACCAACATGGCCTCACGCACGTCGATTGTAAGACAGGTCTCGCGCATCACCGCGATCGGCGGTGTTTCCGGCGGCACGACCTCGATCTTGGTCGTCGCGGGTCCGCCGTCGAGCACGCCGCTGGCGGCGAGGATCATGGCGCCGGTGCAGACCGAGGCGATGCGTGACGACGCATGGACGCGGCGGACATAATCCAGCGTGGCCGGCGCTTTCGCCTGCGCGGTCCAGCCCGGACCGCCGGTGACGATAACGATATCGCAAGCGGGCGCATCATCGATGCCGAAATCGGCCGTCACGTTCAGCCCGTTTGCGAGCGCGACGGGCCCGGCGCGAGGAGCGATCGTGCAGATCGAAATGCTAGGTGCGATCCGCCTCGCCATCGACAGCACGCCAAAGGTCGCAAGATCGATCGGTTCGACGCCGTCATAGATGAAGATGCCGAACCTCACGACCGGTCAGTCCTTGAGCGGCTTGCCGCGGGTCTCGTGCGCCGCCAGCGCCGCGGCGAGCGTGATCAGGCCCAGCACGATCATCATGATCGAAACGCCGCCGGTGCCGCCGAAATACCCGACCATCGCGGTCGCAATGATCGGCGCAAAGCCGCCGCCGATCGCGGCCGACGCCTGGAAGCCGAACGACGCGCCGCTGTAGCGCACGCGCGCGCCGAACAGTTCGGGGAAGTAGCAGGACTCCGGTCCGAACATCATGCCATGCCCGAAATTCATCGCGATCGTCACCGCCGTGAAAATGAGAACCGTGCCCTTGCTGTCGATCAACCAGAATAGCGGAAACGCAAAGGCGATGGTGAACAATGCGCCCCAGATGTAGAGCGGACGCCGGCCGAACCTGTCGGACAGCCAACCGAACAGCGGCAGCGTGATGAGCTCAAGCAGCGCGGCGTAGAGCACGGCATCGAGCATCATCGACTTCGGCAGGCCGAGCTTGCCGGTGGCATAGCCGACGATGAAGACCGAAAGCATGTAGACCCAGGAGACTTCCGAAAGCTTCAGTCCGACCGCAATCAGGAAGGTCCTGGTGTTCTTGCCGACAACTTCACCGACCGGATTGTCGGACAGGGCCTCGCGCTGCTTCAGGCGCTCGAACACCGGCGTTTCCGGCACGCGGGTGCGCACGAAGACGCCGACGCCGAGCAGGACGATGCTGGCCAGGAACGGAATGCGCCACCCATAGCTGGCAAAGTCTGCATCCGGCAGCTTGGCGACCAGGGAGAACACGAACGTCGCCAGCACGAGACCGATGGGAAAGCCGACCTGCACGAAGCTGGTATAGAAACCGCGCCTGTCGGCGGGCGCGTGCTCCAGCACCATCAGCGAAGCCCCGCCCCATTCGCCGCCAAGACCGACGCCCTGGACGATGCGTAGCAGCATCAGAAGGATCGGTGCGAACACGCCGATCCTCTCATAGGTCGGCAACAGTCCGATGCAGAAGGTGCTCAGCCCCATGATGAAGAGCGTCAACACCAGCATGGATTTGCGCCCGAGACGATCGCCGAAATGGCCGAACAGCGCGCCGCCGAGCGGCCGCGCCAGAAAGCCGACCGCGTAAGTGCCGAGCGCGGCGAGCGTGCTCGCCAAAGGATCGAAGGTCGGGAAAAAGGCCTTGTTGAAGACGAGTGTCGCGGCCGTGGCGTAGATCAGGAAATCGTACCATTCGATGATGGTGCCGAAACAGCTCGCGAACACGATCGCGTTCATCTTCGAGCGTTCGGCGCCCGCGATCGGCGCTGTGGTTGCAATCGTCATTGGGCCTCCGCTCTAGTGGGGCGAGTTCCCCGTCAAAACGCGACACACGGGGCGTCGGCTAGAATGAATGCAAGCAACATGCCGGGCCGGAAGGCCCGGTTTGGGACGGCCGGCTCCGCGAATCGGCCCCTTGAGGCCTGAGTTTAGCTGGACTGGGGGGCCGGGTTACGGATTTCCACCGGAAGAATGAGGGCGGCCGCGATCGTGAGCAGGCACAGGCCGGCGAAGGCGTGCAGCATGGTGGCAAAGCCGCCCTGCTGATAGAGCCAGGCGACGAGGCCGACCGAGACACCCGCTGCGGTAAAGCCGACGAAATAACGCACGGCATAGGCGCGCGAGCGCCATTCCTCGCTGGTGTACTTTCCGACCATGGCGTCGTTGACCGTCACCTGGCCGAACGCGCCCATCACGATGCCGATGGCGGCGATGATCAGCGGCAGGTTGGAGAGTTCAGCCGCGACATACATGAACGGCGCCAGCACGAACGACAGCGGCAGTGCAACCGCTTTCAGCGTGTAGCGGTCGAGCAATTGGCCGATGGTGTATTGCGTCATCGCACCGAACACGTAGACGCCGGCCGCAATCACGCCGAGCAGCGCCGGGCTCTGGGTGAGACCGCTCAAACGCTCGGCAAACAGCTTCGGCAGCGCCACCGTCACCGCGTTGAAGGTGGTCGAGATCGCGATCACCACGATCAAGAGCGCCAGGATGACGCGCCACATGTCCTCCTTGGCGACGCGCGCCTGCGCCGCTGCTTGTTTGGTACCCTTGCGATCCTCGTGCTTCACCACCGTTGCAAAGAAAAGCCCGATCAGGATGGTGACGCTGCCGGGCAGGATGAAGGCCCAGCGCCAGCCGAGATATTGGCCGATGACGCCGGTGACCAGCGCCGACGACGCAACTCCGAGATTACCGAACACGCCGTTGATGCCCATCTCGCGCCCGAGCGCCTCGGCGTAGGAAACGATCATGGCCGTGCCGACGGGATGATAGATCGAGGCGAACAGGCCGATCGACAGCAGCGCCGCGCCCAGTTGAATTGGTGTGTTGACGAAGCCGACCGAGATCATCGAGGCGCCGATGCCGATGAAGAAAATTACCATCATGTGGCGGCGGCTCCAGCGGTCCCCCAGCCAGCCGGTCACGAGCGAGCCTGCGCCGAACGCGACAAAGCCGGGCGTGGCGTAAGGCAGCAGTTCGGAATAGGCCATGCCCAGCGCCGGCCCCATGATGATGACGGCGGCCGCAAAGATCAGCATCGAATAATGGTCGATGAAATGCGCGGCGTTAACGAAGCCGATCACCCGGCTCGGGCTGTTCGCCTGTCCGTTCATTGGGCCGAATCCCCTCTTTTCTTAAAGTAAGATATAGCTATTTGCCCTGACGGGATGCCGCCAATGAATATCGTCGAGAAGCCAATTGCGATGGTCGCGGGCCGCCGGATTTCGACCGGCGACGGCATTCACCTGCTGGCCAACGAATACCCCAGGGGCACCCGGCTCGACCCCCATATGCATCGTGAGGCGCAACTGGTTTATGCGGCACGCGGCACCATGCAGGTTACGACTCCAAAAGGACGCTGGCTGGTGCCGCCGGATCGCGCGGTGTGGGTGCCGCCGGGTCTGGCGCATTCCATCGATGTGCTCGCCGATATCGAAATACGCACGCTGTATTTCGATCTGGCGTGGCTCAAGCGTGAGCAACAGAGCCCTGACCTGACCCACGAATTCGTCGTGCGCGTCTCGCGGCTATTGCACGAGACGATCCTTGCCCTGTTCGACGGCCGCAATGATGCCGACCGCACCACGCTGTTGATCCGGCTGGCCATGCTCGAATTGCACCAGGCCGAGGACTCCACGACCTTCATTCCGCTGCCACAGGAACCCCGTTGCCGCCGCGCGGCGAGCATCGTGCTCGAGGATCCTACCGCGCTGCATGAAATCGAGACGCTTGCACGGCAGGTCGGCACCTCGGCACGCACGCTGTCGCGGCTGTTCGCGTCCGAAACGCAATTGAGCTTCAAGAGCTGGTGCCAGCGGGCGCGGATCGCCGCGGCCATCGAGCGGCTGTCAACCGATACCAATGTCTCGATCAAGCAGGTCGCGGGCGAATTGGGCTATGCCAGCCTCCCTGCATTTTCGCATGCCTTCAGGCAGGTTACCGGCCGGACGCCGACCGAATTTGTCCAAAAAGATTAATTGCCGTTTTTCGTAACTGGCATGACAAATTGTTGTGCTTGATTGGCGCGCACTTCGGCTTAAATCAATGTAAGATTCACCCGCACTCAAGACAGATACGATCGGTCAACGATGGCCAACGCCTTCTTCAGCGACCTGCTTGCAACCATTTCGGAGCGCGGACGCACCCTGCTCCACCGCGGCAAGCCGGACGACGGCAAGGAGGACGCCGGAGGCCTGATTGCGCTCTGCGAGGCGGTATTGTCCGGCCGCGGCGAGGCGTCCGGCACCGCGATGGCCAGCGAAGTTCTGGATCGCTATCACGATCTCGACGCCACCGAGCAGCTTGCCTTCTTCCAGGCGCTGGCGCGCAATTTTGGCCCCGATCGGGACAAGGTCAACAAGGCCATCGAAGCCTGGATGGCCGAGCCCGGTGACGGCAATGGCGGCGCGCTGCACTTTGCTTCCGAGCCGCGGCGGCAGGAATTGATCCGGCGGCTGAACCGTGCACCCGGCGGCACCGCCGACCTGGTCGCCATGCGCGCCGACCTGCTCAGCCTCATGAACGGCGACAAGAACGGCAACGGCGATGAGACCAGCGCCAGGGACCTCGCCGCGCTCGACCGCGACGTCGTGCATCTTTTGGCCTCATGGTTCAACAGAGGGTTTCTCGTGCTGCGCCGGATCGATTGGTCGACCCCCGCCAACATTCTGGAAAAGATCATCCGCTATGAGGCGGTACACGAAATCCGCGGCTGGAACGATCTGCGCCGCCGCATCGATCCGGTTGACCGGCGCTGCTACGCGTTCTTTCATCCCGCCCTCGTCGACGAGCCGCTGATTTTCGTTGAGGTGGCGCTGACGGAGGATATCCCCCATGCGATCGCGCCTCTGCTCGCGGAAGACCGTGAGCCGGTCGCTGTCGAACGTGCACGCACCGCCGTGTTCTACTCGATCTCCAACACCCAGCGCGGCCTCGGCGGAATTTCCTTCGGCAATTTCCTGATCAAGCAGGTGGTCGAGGAGTTGCGCCGCGAATTGCCGAAGCTTGAAAATTTCGTGACGCTGTCGCCTGTGCCGGGCTTCACGAAATGGCTGAAAACGACGGCCTACCTTCCCGTCACCGAGGACGAGCGACCCGTCCTGAAACATCTCGACGAGCCCGATTGGTGGCGCAATCCCGAGTTGGAAGGTCAGCTACGTCCTATCGTCGAGACGCTCGCCGCGTATTATTTCCTGAAAGCACGCACGGCCAAGGGGCGACTGATCGATTCGGTGGCGCGTTTCCACCTCGGCAACGGTGCGCGGCTGGAACGGATCAACTGGCTCGGCGACGTCTCGCCCAAGGGTCTGCGCGAGTCCGCCGGCGTCATGGTCAACTATCTCTATCGCCTCGACGACATCGAGAAGAACCACGAAGCCTATGCCAACGACGGCACCATCGTTGCGTCGAGCGCCGTGAAGAAGCTGCTCAAGGCCGAAGGCCGCCGGCTGCTCGACATCGTCGCCTTGCAGAAGCAGGCGTAGCGGCCGATGACCGTTGCTCTGGTCCTTCCCCCGCGCAGCGTGGGGAGGGTGGCCGGCCGAAGGCCGGTCGGGTGGGAGCTTGGCAGTCGCTGGTAATGCATCTTCCATCGCATGGAGAGTGGAGCCTTCGCAACAACGCGAGATGCCGCTCGGATACCCCCACCCCGGCGCTACGCGCCGACCCTCCCCGCAAGGGGGAGGGATAAGAAGCGCCGGCATTCCTGATAAAAGATCAAACCTCAGCCCAGACACGGATAAGGTTGTGATAGACGCCGGTCAGGCGGACGACTTCCGGATCGTCGCGCCCGAGCCGCTCGACCAGCGCCTGGATCGCGTTATCAAGATCGAAAATCAAGCTCCGCGCATGGGCGTCGCGGATCATGCTTTGCAGCCAGAAGAACGACGCGACGCGCGCACCCCGCGTCACCGGCGTCACCATATGCAGGCTCGACGCCGGATAGACCACGAGGTCGCCGGCCGGCAGCTTGACCTCGTGCGAACCGTAGAGGTCTTCGACGACCAGCTCGCCGCCGTCATATTCATCGGGCTCCGACAGAAACAGCGTCACCGACAAATCGGTGCGGATACGCAACCCCGTGAGGCGATCGCCGCGCACGGCGTTGTCGACATGGATGCCGAAATGATGCCCGTCCGCGGCCCGGTAGCGATTGAACAGCGGCGGAAAGATCTGCAGCGGGATCGCCGCCGAGATGAAGCGCGGATTGGACGCCAGCGCCGAGACGATGCGGTTGCCGAGCTCGCGCGCGATCTCGCTGTCCGGCGGCAACTGCTCGTTGCTCTTGACCATCGCCGACTGCGCGCCGGCAGTCGAGCGGCCGTCTTCCCAGGCGCTTTCGTCCATGAGGCGGCGGAACTCCGCCACCTCATTCTTGCTCAACACGTTCTCGACGCAGCTCAGCATCGGCTCAGTACCGCGCCGAGAGCACGAGATAGGCGGCGCGTCCCGGCGCTTCCAATACGAACGGCGTGCCGCTTTGATAGAGCGCGTCGTAATAGAGCTTGTTGGTGATGTTGTTGACGTAGAGCTTGAGCTTCCAGTTCTTGTCGATCTTGGCTTCGACAAAGGCGTCATAACGCCAGTAGCTCGGGATCGAGGTGCCTTCGTTGGCGGCGAGCAGCGTGCCGCCATAGACCTTTGAGCGATAGACGGCCTGCCCGCCGATCTCCCACATGTCGTCAAGCTGGTACTTATTGAGCAGGCTGAACGATTGATGCGCGACGTTGGCGAGCGGCAGTCCGACGTCGGTCGTGTACAGAAACGGCTGCGGCATGTTCGCCGTCGGCACGTTCGACTTCGTCACCGCAGATTGCATCAGCACGAGACCGCCGAACACGCTCCACTTGTCCGTGATCTTGCCGCCGACGCCGAGATCAATGCCGCGCACGTAATAGGCTGAACCCGCGATGATGCAGGAAATGCTCCCTGTCGTCCCCGCCGGATACGGACATGAGGCCGTCTGGTTCGCGGTCGAGGAGACGTTGAACGCTTCGCGGGCGTTGTCCTTGGTGGTCTGGAACAGCGCTGCGGTCAGTAACAGATGGCGGTTGAATAATTCCCATTTGGTGCCGATTTCGGCCGCCTTGTTCTTCTCCGGTCCGAAGATCTGGTTCGGATTGCCCGACACTACCGGCGCCAGGCCGCCATAGGCGGTGCTGGTGCCGTCGAATTCCGAGCCGACCGGATCGGACGAGGTCGCATAGGCCGCATAGACGCTGCCATTCGGCAACGGCTTGATCGTCACGCCGACATTGAAGTTGGGCAGGCCGAATTCAGCCTCCTGCGTGCCGAAAGTCGAGACGCCGCTGAGCGCGCCCCAGCCCGACGTGTTGATGCGGTAATCGTCATAGCGGACGCCGCCATTGAGGATCAGGACGTCGTTGTAGTTGATCGAGTCGAGCGCATAGACGCTTGACGTGTCGATCCGGACCTTGGTCGGCATTCCCATCAGCGCCGGCGTCGTGCTGAACGGCGTGTCGGTGAACTGCGGATTGTAAATGCTGACCCCGCTCAACGACCCGCTGCCCGTGAACGGGTTGCCGGTAACCGTCTCCGAACTGAGGCCCGTATATTTGTCGATCGAGGTTCGTTCCTGGGAAACTTCGACGCCGTCGAGCAACGTATGCCTGAAACCGCCGGCGTCGAACTTGTAGGTGGCCTCGGTCTGGTTGGCGAGCACTTGCGTCGGCTGGTAACGGCTTTGCGGGTTGGCGGTGACCGTCGCGTTCGTCGGCGGGCTGGTCGCGATCGGCGTTTCCGCCAGCGTGCCGACGTAACTGTTGAGCGACTGCGAGGCGCGCATCTTGTCACTGATGACAAGATCGGGCGTGACGTGGACTTCAGTGTTGACCGTGCCGATGTCCTGCTGGACGTGGAAAAAGTCGCGATAGACCAGGCCGTAGAAATTATTGCGGTTGACGCCAATGTCCGGGTATGGCGCGCCCGCGGTCGAGGTGAACTGCTGGCTGCTCGATCCGTTCGAACCGGGCCGGTAATACGGCACGCCGAAATCGGGAATGCCGTGCAGGTCGGTGTGAATGTAGTCTGTGGTGACCTTGATCGCATCGGTCGGCGTCCACTTGGTGGCGACAAACGCGCCATCGCGGTCATCGGTGGTGTTGTTGCGGCCGGCCACGTCGGCATCCTGGAACATGCCGCCGGCGCGCATGGCAAAGGTCGGACTGATCATCTGATTGATGTCGAGCTGAATCCGCCTGGTCTGGTCGGTGCCGAACGTCGTATCCATGTTGTAGAAGCTCTTGTCGGTCTGCGCCTCCTTGGTGACGATGTTGATGGCGCCGCCGGTGGTGCCGCGGCCGGCAAAGGACGACGCCGGGCCGCGCAGGATTTCGATCTGCTCGGTGAAGAAATTCTCGCGCACGCTGACGCCGGAGTCGCGCACGCCGTCGATGAAGACGTCGTTGCGGGCATCGAAGCCGCGGATGAAGAAGCGGTCGCCGAAGGCGTTGCCGCCCTCGCCGCTGCCGAGCGTGACGCCGGCCGTGCTCAGGATCGCCTGCTTGAGCGTGGTCGCGTTCTTGTCCTCGATGATGTCCTTGGTCAGCACCGTCACCGTCTTCGGCGTGTTGAGCAACGGCTCGGGAAACTTGCCCGACGCCTGGAGACGGTCACCCTTGTAGGGCGCGGCCGGATCCGCATAACGATCGCGATCCGCCGCGAGCGCCGGAGCAGCGGCCGCCGGCGCGGGCTTGGCCTGTTGTTGCTGGCGCCTCGCGGCACGGCGCAGCGCGTTGCGGGCCCTCACCTGATCTGGCGTTGGCGCGGTCGCCGCTGGCTTTTGCCGCGCGACCGGCGCATCGACCGAGACCGGAGGCAAGCTCGTCTGCTGCGCTTCGGCGCCCGAGAATGATGCAACGGCGACAAGCCCCGCCACGGCCGAAACCTTGCCGCTGGAGTGACCGTTCAGCCTTTCGCCGTTGAAATTGATTGCCGCATTCGCGCGCAGCGAACGCGGTGCTCTCACCGTGCCCATCAGAGTGCCCCATCATTCTTTTTGGCTCATGCCTTCCTTGCAAGAGCGATGACGGTTGCTATCGACCGGCAAATTCGCGGTCAACACGAGGTGGCTTTGAATATTCCTAGATCAAATCGATTCTAATTTTGAATTTGAAATCGCTCTAAGAGTCTTTCCGAGCGCTGGCAGGAAAGAACCATCCACGCGTTATTCGGCGTGCGCTTCATCCGTACTCGGCGGCTTCATCAGCGAGAACAATTCGTCGACGCTCTGCTTTGCAATCTCGCGCGCCCGCTCGGAATTTTGCGTGCCCGCAATATTGATGCCCTGCACGACCGCTCGCATCTCATCGCGAAATTCGGTCAAAAACTGCAAAGGGTCCCGGGAATTATTGGCAACGCGCGCAATCAGCCCGGCAATCAGAAGCTGGCAGGCAATCATGCGTCCGTTCAGTTCGTCCATCGCTTGCGCCAATCCCGATTCCGCACGACCTATCGCGTGCGCCGGTCGCCTTACCATCGCGGGACGATTGCGCTATCGCGGAGTGGGTTTTGTTTGAGAGATTCTAAGAACCAGTGTTCGTCATGGCCGGGTTTATCCCGGCCATCCACGTCTGGCTTCGTCAAAGCAAGTCGTGGATGCCCGGGTCAAGCCCGGGCATGACGGCGCCGCGGTCGTCCACAGAACGCCTATCACTTCTTGTCCCGGAAATACGGTTCGACCGGACCATGCACCTTGATGGTCAGGGGATTGCCGTAGCGGTCTTTGGCGTTGCCGGCGGTGATGCGAATCCAGCCCTCGCTGACGCAATATTCCTCGACGTTGTTCTTCTCGATGCCCTTGAAACGAATGCCGACGTCGCGCGCCAGAACAGCCTCGTTGTAATAGGGGCTCTCGGGATCGACGCAGAGCCGGTCGGGCAATTGATCGGTTTCGTTGTTCTCGTTCACAGCAATGCCTCGATTTCCCTAGTGAGCGACCCTGGCGTCGTGGTCGGCGGGTAGCGCCCGATCACCTTGCCCGAACGGTCAACCAGGAATTTGGTGAAATTCCATTTGATCGCCGAACCGAGCAGCCCGGTTTTTTCACGCCGAAGGTATTGATACAGCGGATGGGCGTTATCGCCGTTGACCTCGATCTTGTCGAACATCGGAAAGCTGACCGCATAGTTCGACGTGCAAAATTCGCCGATCTCCGCAGCGCTGCCCGGCTCCTGCCGGCCGAACTGGTTGCAGGGAAAGCCGAGCACGGAAAAGCCGCGCGCGCCATATTGCTGCTGCAGCGCTTCGAGGCCTTTGTATTGCGGGGTGAAGCCGCAAGCACTCGCGGTGTTGACGATCAGAAGCACCTTGCCCTCGAACCGCTTGATCGGGGTGTCTTCGCCGGCAAGCGACTTGGCGGAAAAATCGTAGATCGAAGTCATCTCTTCAACCCTTATAAGGATCGACCGGCGAAGACGGCACCCCGCCAGCCTCGATCGCCTCGCCCGCGAGCAGGCAGAGATCCTCGCGGTAGCGGCCGGCGACGACATGAACGCCAACCGGCACGCGGCCGACCAGGGAGGTGGTCACCGTCAGGCCCGGCAGGCCCATGAAGGGGATCGCGATCTGCGGCAGTTGCGCGTGCCAGACACGGGCGAAAGACACATCGTCCTTGGTGTCGAGTTCGTCCGGGAACGGCAATTCGCCGGACACCGGCATCACGAGCACCGGATATTTTTCCAAAAACAGCGACCAGTCGCGGACCAGCGTTGCACGGCGCGTCAGAATTTTCGACAGCGTCAGATGATCGAACGGATAGACCTTCGACCGGTTACCGCGCAGACAAGCGAGCGCGCCTGGATCGCCCTCGCGCTCGGCTGCCGCGAGCTGTCCTTCATAATTGTCGCCGAGCCAGAGTTTGGTCTGATGTTCGGCCGCTTCCTTCAGCGGCGGCAGCGAGGTGACTTCTTCGACCGTCCACCCCGCGCGTTCGAGCCGCCTGGCGGCATCGACCACCGCGGCCTTCACCTCAGGCACAGGATCGAGCCCGTCGGGATTGACGCACACCGCCGCGCGCTTGGGCGTCCTTGGACCTTCGAGCGGCGCCGGCACATACCAGGGATCGCGCACATCCGGCGCCGACATCGCCGCGAGCGAAATCCGCAAATCACCAATGGTGCGTGCGAGCGGTCCCGAGACCGCCGCGATCTGCGGGCCAATGGTGCGCTCGGGCAACGCGGCATTGTAGGCGGGAATGCGCCCCGTTGTGGTGCGCAGGCCGTGCACGCCATTGGCATAAGCGGGGTAACGGATGGAGCCCGCGATATCGGTGCCGTGCGCGATATGGCCGATGCCGGCTGCGACCGCAGCACCCGCGCCGCCGGACGAGCCGCCTGGCGTGATCGAGGGATCGCGCGGATTTTTGGTGTTGCCGTGGACGAGATTGGTAGTGAACCAGCGATAGCAGAACGCCGGACAATTGGTGCGCCCGAGCATGACGGCCCCGGCCTTGCGCAGATTGTCGACAACCGGGCTGTTGTCCTGCGCAATGAGATCGCGCTGCATCCTCAGGCCATTGGTATTGACGTAACCGGCCTGGTCGATATTGCCCTTGATCGTCACCGGGACGCCCGCGAGCAGGCCCGGGTCCTGACCACGCGCGATCGCCGCATCGACCTCGGCCGCCTGCGACAGCACGTCATCCGGGCGATGGTCGACCACCGCATTGATCGCGGGGTTGACGGCATCAAGCCGCTCGAGCGCCGACGTCGCGGCCTCCCTGGCTGAAATCTGCTTCGACCTGATCAGGCCGGCCAGTTCTTCGGCCGGCAGGCGCCAGAGTTCTTTCATGTTCAGCCCCTTTGTCGGCCTTTGTATCAGCGAAGGTGCGAGATGTAATAGGCAAGATCCGGGATCTGGTCCTTCGTGACCTCGCCCATCACATCCGCCATGGTGCCATCATAGCCGTGCCGGGTGTTGTCCTTGTACTCACCGAGCGTCTTGTTGAGATAATCCTCGCGCTGGTTGGCAAGGCGCGGCACGTTCTCCTTGCCCGAGAAATCGGCGTTGTGGCAGGAATTGCAGCGGTGTTGCTGCGCCAGCGCCTGCCCCTTCTGCATGCGCGCGGCATCGCCAGCTTCCGCCGGCGGCTGCGGCTTCGGCAGTTTCGAGACAAAGTCGGAAAATTTCTGCAAGTCGTCGTCGGTGAACGATTTCACCATGTCGTTCATCGGCTCGAAGGTGCGCAGCTTTTCGCGAAACATGAAAAGCTGGATCAGCGCATACGGCGCCTGCTGGCCGCCGAGCGAGGGCGTGTTTTCCATCTCGGATTGGCCGTGTTCGCCGTGACAGGCAAAACACTGCACCGCCCGTTGCTCAATCGTTTCCGCCGCGTTGACTGAGCCGGCCATTGAAGCAAACGCCAGCGTTGCGATTATTCTTGTTATTGTTCGCATCGATGAATCACCCGTTCCCCAAAAAGAAAATCGGGGGCGAACCGTCCGGTCGCCCCCGATTGCGATCCTAGCTTTTATTGGTTGGCAACCTTTTGCTTGCCGTAGCTCAGACGGTAGACCGCGCCATTCCAGTCATCGGAAATGAGCATCGAACCGTCCTTCATCATCATCACGTCGACCGGACGTCCGACATACTTGTTGTCCTGAAGGAAGCCGGTGACGATCGGCTCGATGTTCTTGACCGTGCCGTCCTTGTTCAGGTGCGCGACGACAACGTCACCGCCGAACTTGTTGGTCCGGTTCCACGAGCCGTGGCGTGCAATGATGGGCTGGTTCTTGAAGGCCGCCGGGAACATCTTGCCGGTGTAGAAGCGCATGCCGAGCGACGCCGCGTGCGGACCCATCAGGCCGACCGGCGGCGTGTAATCGCTGCACTTATGTCCCCAACCGAATTCGGTGTCGGGAATGTTGCCCTGCCAGCAATAGGGCGCGCCAAAGTGCTCGCCGACCTTGGTGACGCGGTTGAGCTCGTCGTTCGGCAGGTCTTCCGAGAACCAGTCGCGGCTGTTGTCGGTGAAGTAGAGCTGCTTGGTTTCCGGATTCCAGTCGAAGCCGACCGTGTTGCGGACGCCGACGGCGACCACTTCCGCTCCCGAACCGTCGAGGTTGATGCGGCGGATCTGGCCGTGATCCTTGTCATGCAGCACGTTGTTGCCTGGCTGGCCGACCGGAACGTAGAGCTTGTTGTCCGGTCCGATGGCGATGAACTTCCAGCCGTGCGCTTCGTCCTTTGGCAGGTCGTCGTAGACCACCGTCGGCTTCGGCGGATTGTCGAGATTGTCCTCGATGTGTTCGATCTTCGACACCTTCGACAGCTCGGCGATGTAGAGCGTGCCGTCCTTGAAGGCGACGCCGTTCGGCCGGTAGAGGCCGGAAGCGATGATCTTGACCTCGCGTTTGCCGTCCTTGTTGACGATGGCATAAACCTTGTCGACCGTGCGGCTGCCGACGAAGACGGTGCCCTTGTCGCCCAGCGCCATCTCGCGCGCATTCGGCATGCCGGCGGCATAGACTTCGAGGTTGAAGCCGGCCGCGGTCTTCAGCTTGTCCATCGGCAGCTTGTCGGGCGCGGCTGCGAGCGGCGGAGCCACCTGCGGAGCCAGTTTTTGTGCCGCTTCATTGTCAGGACGGCCGATCATCGGCGAACCCGGGGGAAGCGGCTGGGCCGGCGCAGGCGTCTGGGCGGCCGCGCCATAGCTGAAAATGCTGATGAAGGCGCCCGCCAGCAACAGGCTGCGCGGCACCGATGAACTGATCCTCATAATCTTCTCCCTTTGTGGAAGTCTTCGATCCGTGCGCGAGGCAAACCCGAGGCAGTCCCTTGGCCCCCGACGGTGGACTTCATCCCATAGTGTGGAATATTTCCGAGCCCGGACGCAATCAGAAACATCTTTCAAGCGGTTGCGGGAAGCGCGTCGCGGGACCAGCGGACGCTGGTGCGACACCTTAACCGTCCTGAACCCGGCCGGCCCGCCGGCGCCTATCAATGCTTCGTGACGGATATGTTGTCGTCATCCGCATCGCTGTCGTCCAGCACGGCCTCGGCAAAGGGAAACTCCAGCACGATCTCGCCTTCATCGTCCGTCACCTCAAGCACGGCCCGCATGAGGCTCTCGACGCCCTCGATTTTCAGGAGCTCGTGGATCATGGCGCGGGCGACTTCCCAGGCACGATCAGGGTTGCGCAATTCTTCGCCCTCGGGGTCGGCGATCACCTCGTCGCCGATTCTCGTATTGAAGAAGTATCGCGGCATGATCGAACCTGTTTTCGGCTAGAGGGTCGGATATCGGCAGGCCGGACCCGCCGTCTTTCACAGTTGCTTTATCTGGCACTTGCCGGCGCGGACCAGCCAATCCCCAACGCACATTCTCGCCAGAAGAACCTATTGATGCGTCATTGGTTTGACGGGAACCCGGTCACGGATCTTCGAAAAGATTGTGCAATGCAACAATTTCTTTCGGCTGGCCGCAAGCCAAGAAGATTCCACTGGCGAACTTTTTGATCTGTACTAACTTGTCAGGAGGGCGGAAGTCGTCCGGTTTCATCTTAAGGAGAGCCAAAATGGCCTGGAAAGCACCGAAGATCGTTGAAGTGCCGGTCGGCATGGAAATCAACATGTATGCCTGCGCCGCCCGCAAGTAAGCGACGGCATCACACTACGTCTTGAACAAGGTGGATCGCCGGGAGTGATGCGTCCCATCCGGGAGCGCTTGTCACCCCGCGTCCACCTTTTAAGTTTTCAGAGCTCGAACTCTCAGACATCCAAGTTTCAGGGATTCCAGGAGACGGATCATGTTGCGCGTCGTCGTCCTGGGCGCCGCGGCGGGTGGCGGCGTTCCGCAGTGGAATTGCGGCTGCCGGGTCTGTCAGGCGGCGCGAACCGACCATCCCGGACTTCAAAGCACGCAGGCGTCAATCGCGATCAGCGCGGACGGCGACCATTGGTTCCTGATCAACGCTTCGCCGGATCTGCGCCAACAATTGATCAACGCGCCACAGCTTCACCCTGCCCCCGGCAAACTTCGGCATTCGCCGGTTTCAGGCGTCATCCTGACCAACGGCGAGATCGATGCGATCGCAGGCCTGTTGTCGATGCGCGAAGGCTGGCCGTTTACGATCTACGCGCACCCAAAAGTGCTCGCGACCTTGAAGGCCAACAGCGTCTTCAACGTGCTGAGCGAAAAGAACGTGCACCGTCGGCCGATCGAGATCGATCAGGCGTTCGAACTGACGCTTCCGGATGGGTCGTCCTCCGGCATTGAAATCCTGCCTTTTGAGGTCACCGGCAAGGGCGCGTGGTACCTCGAAGGCGAGCGCCGCGAGGGGACCAAGGCCGCGGGCGATACGCTCGGCCTTCGCATCCGCGACAAGGCGACGGGCAAGTTCTTCTACTTTCTGGCCGCTTGCGCCGAAGTGACCGACGATCTCAAATCGCGGCTGAAGGGAGCCAGCCTCGTGTTCTTCGACGGCACGGTGTGGCGGGACGACGAGATGATCCTGGCCGGCCTTGCCACCAAGACCGGGCGAAGCATGGGACATATTTCGATGTCGGGCGAACAAGGCGCGATCGCAGCCCTTGAAAGTCTTGGCATCGGACGAAAGATATTCTTGCATATCAACAACTCGAACCCGGCGCTGCTTCCCGATTCCGAGGAACGCAAAGCGGTCGAGCGGGCGGGATGGCAGATCCCGGCGGATGGAATGGAGATTATCCTGTGAAGCTGGAAGGGATGACTGCGCAATCGCTCGGGGCCAAGACCATGCTGAACGGCGCCGCGGAACTCGAAGCTGCGCTGCGCTTCATCGGCGAGACGCGCTATCACAGCCTGCACCCGTTTCATAAGCTGCTGCACGGCGGCAAGCTCAATAAGGGCCAGGTGCAAGCCTGGGCGCTGAACCGCTACTATTACCAGAGCACGATCCCGATCAAGGATGCCGTGGTGATCTCGCGCTTCCGCGATCGCAACACCCGCCTGGAATGGCGGCATCGCATCGAGGACCATGACGGCGATACGGGTGCGGAAGGCGGCATCGAACGCTGGCTGAAACTGACCGAAGGCCTTGGGCTGGATACGGCCTACGTCGAATCCACCGAGGGCATCCTGCCGGCAACGCGCTTTGCGGTCGAAGCCTACGTGCATTTCGTGCGCGACAAGAGCCCGCTGGAAGCCATCGCCTCCTCGCTGACGGAACTGTTCGCGCCCAATCTGCATGAAGAGCGCATTTCCGGCATGCTGGCGCACTATGACTTCGTGAACCCGGACATTATGAGCTATTTCAGCCGACGCCTGACCCAGGCGCCGCGCGATGCCGGCTTTGCGCTCGATTACGTCAAGAAGCATGCCCATACGCCGGAACAGCGCGCGGCGGTCTGCAACGCGCTGATCTTCAAGACCAACGTGCTATGGGTTCAGTTGGATGCGCTGTATCATGCCTATGTCGAGGGCCATATTCCGCCGGGCGCCTTTGTGCCGAGGGAAGGCAAGTAGAGAAACGCAATGGCATCGGGCCGCAACATCACCGTCAGCGAAACGAGCCGGCCGAAACTGCCGCGCCACACCCGCCTGAAATTCGATGAGACGCGCCAGGTCTGGGTGATCCTTGCGCCGGAGCGCGTGCTCGCTCCCGACGAGATCGCAGTGGAAGTGTTGCATTTCTGCGACGGCGTGCGCAGCGTCGCCGAGATGGTCGATCAGCTCGCCGCCAAATATGCCGCGCCACGCGAGGCGATCTCGTCAGACGTGATCGCCATGCTGCAGGACCTCGCCGACAAGGGCTTTCTCACCGAGGCACGGGAGAACGCGCCATGAGACCACGATCATGAGTCCGACGCTGACCGATGCCAATCAGGCCGTGACCGATCCCGCCGACGGGCTGGCGGCGCTGGAATCGCGCCGCTCCACGGCTGAGACGTATGGCATTCCGCTCGCCGTGCTCGCGGAAGTGACTCACCGCTGTCCGCTACAATGTCCATATTGCTCGAACCCGGTCGAACTCGACCGCGCCGGCAGCGAACTCACGACGGACGAATGGAAGAAGGTCTTGTCCGAGCTCGCCGAGATCGGCGTGTTGCAGATTCATTTTTCCGGCGGCGAGCCGACCGCGCGCAAGGACCTGGTCGAACTGATCCAGCATGCCAGCGATGTCGGGCTTTATTCCAACCTGATCACATCAGCGGTGTTGCTGACGCGCGAAAGACTTGCAGCCCTTGGCGATGCCGGGCTCTGCCACGTGCAGATCAGCTTCCAGGGCAACGAGCCTGTGGTGGCCGATCGCGTCGCCGGCTTCAAGGGGCACGCCAAGAAGCTCGAAGTTGCGAAATGGACGCGCGAGCTCGAACTGCCATTGACGGTAAACGCCGTCATGCATCGTCAGAACCTGCACCAGCTCTCCGACATCATCCAGATGGCGGTCGATCTCGACGCCGACCGGCTCGAAGTCGCCAACGTGCAATATTACGGCTGGGCGCTGAAGAACCGCGCCGCCTTGATGCCGACGCTGGAGCAGATCGAGGAAACGAGCCGCATCGTCGAGGATGCGCAAGCGCGGCTGAAAGGCGTTCTCGCCATCGACTATGTCGTGCCGGATTACTACGCGCTGCGGCCGAAGAAATGCATGGGCGGCTGGGGACGGCAGTTCTTCAATATCTCGCCGGCCGGCAAGATCTTGCCGTGCCATGCGGCCGAGAGCATCACGGGGCTCGAGTTCGAATCCGTGCGCTCCAACCATTCGATCGCCTGGATCTGGCAAAACTCGGAAGCGTTCAACCGCTATCGCGGAACGGGGTGGATGCCCGAGCCATGCAAGAGTTGCGAATTCCGCGAGGTCGATTTTGGCGGCTGCCGCTGTCAGGCCTTCGCGCTGACCGGCGATGCCGGCAACACGGACCCGGCCTGCACGCTGTCGCCGCATCACGACCGGATTTTCAAGGTCGCATCCGAAGAGGCCGCCGGCGACCACAACCGCTTCATCTATCGCAATTTTGCGGGTGGCACGCCGGAGCCGAGCGACGATGGGGCCTGATGCGGACGCCGGCAAATCGATTGCACAGCGCGCCGATCCCTTTGCGCCGCTGACATCGGAGCTTTTGCCGGTCAGCGACGGCCACAGCATTCATGTGGAGAGCGTCGGCCGCGAAGGCGGCATTCCCGCCGTCTATCTGCACGGCGGGCCCGGCAGCGGCTGCCAACCCGATCACCGCCGCCTGTTCGATCCCGAGCGATTTCACGCCGTGCTGTTCGATCAGCGCGGCGCGGGGCGCAGCCGCCCGAAGGGCCGCCGCGAGAACAATACGACGGCAGCGCTGATCGCGGACATGGAGACGATCCGCGAAAAATTTTCCTTCGATCGCTGGATCGTGGCCGGTGGCTCCTGGGGCGCGACGCTGGCTCTGGCTTACGCGCAGGCCCATCCTGATCGCGTGTCGGGCATCGTGCTGCGCGCGACCTTCCTCGGCACACGTGACGAGCTCGATGGCGCTTTCCTGAAAACGCTGCCGCAGTTTTATCCCGGGCTCAGCGAGGATTTCATCACCCTGTTGCCGGAAGCCGAGCGCACTCAGCCGCTGGAGACCTACTGGCGGCGCATTCTCGATCCCGATGCGGCGGTGCATGCGCCCTTCGCGCGCGCCTGGCACGATACCGAACGGATCCTGTCGGAGCATTTGCCCTCGCGCACGCGGCTCGACCTGACGTCGCTCAAATCGTCGGGTCCCCTGCCCGCGACGCCGTTCATGGAAGCGCATTACTTTGCCAATGATTGCTTCATGCGGCCGAACCAGATTCTGGACGAGGCCGACAGGCTGAAGGGTATTCCCGGCGTCATCGTACAGGGTCGCTATGATCTCTTGTGCCCGCCCGCAACCTCGCATGCGCTGGCGGCAAAGTGGCCTGATGCCGAGCTTCGCGTCGTTGAAGGCGCCGGTCACACGCTCTACGATCCCGGCGTGCGCAATGCGGTGATGCGCGCGATTGCGGACGTCGCATCGAGGATAACTGGCCAATGACGCCGTCATTGCGAGCGGAGCGAAGCAATCCAGGAGTCTTACGTAAAGCTGGATTGCTTCGTCGCTGACGCTCCTCGCAATGACGAGAAGATTCGGAGACACAAAAATGCCGATCGCCGGAAAAGGCATGCTGCTCACATCGATGGATGTCGACCCCGAGCACGAGGAAGATTTCAACCGCTGGTACGATCGCGAGCATCTGGAAGAGCGCGTCGCCATCGACGGCTTCATCGAGGCCCGGCGCTACGTTGCCGAAGACGGCGCGCCGAAATATCTCTTTCTTTATTCGACGCAATCGATCGAAGTCCTCGACAGCCCCGCCTACAGGAACCGTCTCGCCAACCCGACCGAGTGGTCGAAGACGACGATGGCGCGCTTCAAGAACATGCTCCGCGCGGTCGCGCGCATCACCATCAGCCGCGGCAAGGGCCGCGGTGCTGTGCTGGGCATTGTCCGAATTCGTCCCCCAGGCGGCGGGCACGATACGCTACGAGAGGCGCTGCGCGCGGCGCTCGATCCGCACTTCGCCGATGGCGTCGTTTCGGCACACCTGATCGAGAGCGATCCGGCGTTGTCCGGCCCGACGGCGGAAATCCGCAACGCCGCGGGCGCAGGCGCCGGCGACTGGTTCGTCTTGATCGACGCGACGGATATCACGCCAGCCGAGACGGCAATGCGACGCGTGACCGACAACATCGCCCTCAAGCCGATGATCATCTCGATCGGCGTCTATCGCCTGCTCTGGGACATCGCGAAAGCCGACATTTCCTGATGCAACCATTTCATAGGAAGAAATATTACCACCAGTAGCTTCGCATTTCGCTCATGCTGCACTGCCACATAAACTCGCTTTTATGATGAACGCAGCCGCCGGCGTGCAAAACCGCAAGTTCAAACAAAATTGGCTTTGTAGAGCGGCGTGATTGGCTTTAATACGAGAAGCCGATCATACGATTTGAGAAGCGAAAAGAACGCCGCGATCAGAGCGTTCGCAAGCAAGATAAGGCCGCGCCGTTGGAGTTTTTTGAGCGCGGATAGGTAGGAATGAAACCGACTGATATCTCGGCGCCGGACTACTTCCACAAAGTAGTCGACTGCCAATGGGCCTGTCCCGCGCACACTCCCGTCCCGGAATATATCCGCTTGATCGCCGAAGGCCGCTACAGCGACGCCTATATGATCAATTGGAAATCGAACGTGTTTCCCGGAATTCTGGGACGCACTTGCGATCGTCCATGCGAGCCGGCCTGCCGACGCGGCCGCGTCGAGGAAAATCCGGTCGCGATCTGCCGCCTCAAGCGCGTCGCCGCCGACTTCAAGGATGACATCAAGAGCCGCCTGCCGCGCCCGGGCGCGAAGAACGGCAAGCGCATCGCCATCATCGGCGGCGGCCCGGCATCGCTCACCGTGGCGCGCGATCTCGCCCCGCTCGGCTACCACTGCACCGTGTTCGACCAGGACCCCAAAGCCGGCGGCATGATGCGGACGCAGATTCCGAAATTCCGCTTGCCGGATTCGGTGATCGACGAAGAGACCGATTACATTCTGGGCCTCGGCATCGAGTTCAAGGGCGGCACGCGCATCGACAGCCTGAAGAAGCTCTTGTCGGAGAACTACGACGCGATCTTCGTCGGCTCCGGCGCGCCGCGTGGTCGCGAGCTCGACATTCCCGGACGTAAAGAGGCCGCCGCCAACATCCATATCGGCATCGACTGGCTCTCCAATGTCTCCTTCGGCCATATCGACAGGATCAACAAGCGCGTGATCGTGCTCGGCGGCGGCAACACCGCGATGGATTGCTGCCGCACCGCGCGCCGCCTCGGCGGCGAAGACGTCAAGGTGATCGTCCGCTCCGGCTTCGAGGAGATGAAGGCGAGCCCTTGGGAAAAAGAAGACGCCATGCATGAGGATATTCCGATCCTCAATTTCATGGTGCCGATCGCCTTCGTGCACAAAAACGGCAAGCTTACCGGCGTCACCTTCCAGAAGGTGAAGGCCGAATATGACGCCAAGGGCAAGCGCTCTCTGGTGCCGTCAGGCGAAGCCGACGAGACCATCAACTGCGACGACGTGCTGGTCGCTGTTGGCCAGGAGAATGCATTCCCCTGGATCGAGCGCGATTGCGGCATCGAATTCGACAAATGGGACATGCCGAAAGTCGATCCCAAGACCATGGGCTCAACTCATCCGAAGGTGTTTTTCGGCGGTGACGCCGCGTTCGGCCCGAAGAACATCATCTGGGCGGTCGCGCATGGCCATGACGCCGCGCTCTCGATCCACCGGCTCGTCTCCGGCGAAGACGTCAACGAGCGGCCGCTGCCGCAGGTGACTATCTCGTCGCAGAAGATGGGCATCCACGAGTGGAGCTACGACAACGACATTTCCGACGAGAAGCGCTTCAAGGTGCCGCATCGCGACAAGGTGGTGGCGCTGAAGGATATCCGCGCCGAAGTCGAACTCGGCTACGACCTCAAGCTCGCGCTCGGCGAAGCGCAGCGCTGCCTGAACTGCGATGTGCAGACGGTGTTTTCGACCTCGCTCTGTATCGAATGCGATGCCTGCGTCGACATCTGCCCGATGGATTGCATCACCTTCACGGAGAACGGCGACGAGGCCGATTTGCGCAAGCGGCTGAAGGCGCCGTCGCAGCATGCCGACCAGGATCTTTACGTCTCGAGCGACCTCAAGACCGGGCGCGTCATGGTGAAGGACGAGGACGTCTGCCTGCACTGCGGGCTGTGCGCCGAACGTTGTCCCACCGGCGCCTGGGACATGCAGAAATATCTCATCGATATGACCTACGCAGGAACATCATGTCCGTCCAAAGCCCGATCAGCAGCGTAAACGACTTCGTCGTTCGCTTCGCCAACGTCAACGGCTCGGGTTCGGCCAGCGCCAACGAGATGTTCGCCCGCTCGATCCTTCGCCACGGCGTTCCGGTTTCGCCCCGCAACATCTTTCCATCCAACATCCAGGGCCTGCCGACCTGGTATGAAGTGCGGGTGACCGAAGATGGCCATCTCGGCGCGCGCGGCGGCGTCGACATGATGGTCGCGATGAATCCGCAGACCTGGGACAAGGACGTGATGTCCATCGAACCGGGCGGCTACCTGTTCTACGATTCCACCAAGCCGCTGCCGGCCTCGAAATTCCGCGCCGACATCACCGTGATCGGCGTGCCGCTGACCGCGATCACCAATTCCACCTATACCGATCCGCGCCAGCGCCAGCTGTTCAAGAACATCATCTATTTGGGCGCGCTCTGTGCGCTGCTCGACATGGACCCGAAGCTGATCGAGCAACTGATCGGCGAGCAGTACAAGGGCAAGGAAAAGCTCCTGTCGTCGAACGTCCACGCGCTGCATCTGGGACGCGACTGGGCGCTGCAAAACCTCAAATGCCCGATCGGGTTGCGCGTCAAGAAAGCCGACAAGGTCGGCGATCGCATCTTCATCGAAGGCAACAGCGCGGCTGCGCTCGGGGCCGTCTATGGCGGCGCCACCGTTTGCGCCTGGTATCCGATCACGCCGTCATCATCGCTGGCGGATGCCTTCTCTAGTCATTGCAAAAAGCTGCGGCACGACCCCGAGACCGGCAAGGCGAAATACGCGATCGTGCAGGGTGAAGACGAACTCGCCTCTATCGGCATCGTGATCGGCGCCGGCTGGAATGGCGCGCGCGCCTTCACCGCGACGTCCGGCCCCGGCATTTCGCTGATGACCGAATTCATCGGCCTTTCGTACTTCGCCGAGATTCCGGCGGTGATCATGAATGTGCAGCGCGCAGGTCCCTCCACGGGCATGCCGACCCGCACCCAGCAATGCGACATCATCGCCTGCGCCTACGCTTCGCACGGCGACACCAAGCATGTGCTGTTGTTTCCTGAGGATCCCGCAGAGGCCTTCGAATTTGCCGCGCAATCGTTCGACCTGGCCGAGCGGCTGCAGACCACGATCTTCCTCATGCTCGATCTCGACATCGGCATGAACCACCGGCTCTGCCGCCCTCTGAAGTGGGACGACGCCCGGCAATACGACCGCGGCAAGGTGATGACCGCCGAAATGCTCGATGAGGGACGCGACTTCGGCCGCTATCTCGATGTCGACGGCGACGGTATTCCCTATCGCACCTATCCGGGCACCCATCCGACCAAGGGCTCCTACTTCACCCGCGGCACCTCGCGCGACCGCTATGCGCGCTATTCGGAAGAAGGCGCGGTCTACGCCGACAACATGCAGCGCCTCTTACGCAAGTTCGAGACCGCGCAGGACATGGTGCCGCGGCCGTTGCAGGCCAATGCGGCCAAGCCAACCAAATACGGTGTGATCTATTTCGGCTCGACCGCACCGGCGATGGATGAGGCGATCCAGATCCTGGAGGACCGCGGCCATACCCTCGATCGCATGCGCATCCGCGCCTTCCCGTTCCACTCCTCCGTCGCGAGCTTCATCGCCGACCACGACTTCGTGTACGTGGTCGAGCAGAACCGCGACGCCCAGCTTCGCACGCTGATCGTCAACGAAAACGGCATCGATCCGGTGCGGCTCGTTCCGATCCGCCATTACGACGGCACGCCGATCACCGCGCGTTTCATCGCGAACGCGATCGGCGAACATCAGGATCAGCTCAAGCTGACTCCGCTGCGCAAGGTGAAGTCATGACCTCTGGTCTGACTTCTCCTTCGTCATGCCCGGCTTCATGCCGGGCATCCACGTCTTTCCTTTTCCTGGCCAAGACGTGGATGGCCGGGACAAGCCCGGCCATGACGGCTGGACCGAAGGTGAAGTCATGACCTACATTGCAAAACCCAAATTTCATCATCCGGGTCTGACCAAGAACCGTCTCGGCTATACGCATCGCGATTACGAAGGCAAGATTTCGACGCTGTGTGCCGGCTGCGGCCACGACTCGATCACGGCGTCCATCATCGAGGCCTGCTACGAGCTCTCGATCGAACCGCATCGCGTGGCGAAGATTTCCGGCATCGGCTGCTCGTCGAAGACGCCGGACTACTTCCTCGGCAATTCCCACGGCTTTAATTCAGTGCATGGCCGCATGCCGTCGGTGCTGACCGGCGCCAATCTCGCCAACCGCGATCTGATCTATCTCGGCGTGTCCGGCGACGGAGATTCCGCCTCTATCGGCTTTGGCCAGTTCGCGCATTCGATCCGGCGCGGCGTCAACATGACCTATATCGTCGAGAACAACGGCGTCTACGGCCTGACCAAGGGCCAATTCTCGGCGACCGCCGACCGCGGCTCGAAATCGAAGAAGGGCGTGACCAACACCGACAACGCGGTCGATCTCGTCGCGATCGCGCTTCAGCTCGGTGCAAGCTTCGTGGCGCGCAGCTTCTCCGGCGACAAGACCCAGCTCGTGCCGCTGATTGCAGCCGCCATCGAGCACAAGGGCGCAGCCTTCCTCGACGTGATCAGCCCGTGCATCGCCTTCAACAACCACGCCGGCTCGACCAAGAGCTTCGATTATGTGCGCGAACATAATGACGCGGTGAATCGCCTCGACGTGCTGACCGGCCGCGAGCCGATTTCGGTCGATTACGCGCCGGGCACGGTGCAGGTGGTCGAACAGCACGACGGCAGCAAGATCGCGCTGCGCAAGATCGACGCCGATTACGACGCGCACGACCGCGTCGGCGCGCTGGCCTTCCTGCAAAAGCACGCCGCCAAGGGCCAGATCGTCACCGGACTGCTTTACGTCGATCCCGACTCGGAAGATCTGCACAGCCACCTCAACACGGTCGAGCAGCCGCTCAACCGCCTCGAGGCCGACGTGCTCTGCCCCGGCACGGCTGCGCTGGATAAGATCAACGCCAGTCTGCGCTGAGACCTTCCCGCGCGAATGATTTCGGAAATAAGAACGGCCGGGTCGCAATGACCCGGCCGTTTTCGTGTTCAACCGATCAGTTGGGCCAGCACCGGTGGCGCTCCGGTCCGAGGTGATATCCGGGAGGGCAAGCCCTGCCGTCGAACATCGGATGGCACCTTCCACCCGGTCCGCGCCACCAGCCGCGCCCGCAGCCTTCTGCAACCTTGATTATCGAGCTGTTAGCGGCCCCAGCTGGCGCAAGCGTAACCGCCGCACTAGCGGGGTTCGCAAGACCAATCGCCAGCGCAGCGCCGACAAAGATCGTCCGCATCATCCTGTATCTCCCTTTGATTGAACAAGGCGCGATTGATTTACCGAACGGGCCGGTAAATCAGCCGCGACGCTAGCACCGGCCTTGTGAAAGGCGGATGAACAATCTCTCTGCACGGGCCGCTCGAATGTTTCTCTCTGGCAACAATTGAACGCTTGTGCACCGGCCGTCGGACGCCGACCGCACAACACTCACGAACGCGGTGCCGCACCCGGATGCGAGCCGGCGCGCTGCGGCAGGAACACGATGCAGGCGAGAATGGCGACGGCGAGAATCGCCGTCGCGTGATAGCGGCTGAAGGCGAGGCCGCCGTCCTGTATGGGCTTGTCGAGCAGGTCTCCGAGCGTGGCGCCGAGCGGGCGGGTCAGAATGAACGCAGCCCAGAACAGCGGCGTTCGGGAGACATCGGTCCAAAGATAGATCGCGGCGATCACCGCAAGGCCTGCGGCGAAAACCAGCGCGCCGCCTTCGTAACCGAGGCCGTTGGTGTCGGCGACCCAGTCGCCAAGCGCTGTTCCGAGCGTCTGCGAAAACAGGATCGACACCCAATAGAGGATTTCGACTCTCGGCGTCGCCACGGTATTGACCGACACCGTTCCTTCCGACGTGTACCAGATGCCGAGGGAGATCATCAGCAACGCAAAAAGCAGCGACGCGCCGCCGGGGTAGCCGACGCCGAGCGAACGGTCGGCGAAATCGGCCATGGTAGTGCCGGCGGTCGTGGTTGCGACGATCACAAACCAGTACAGCAGCGGGTGAAAGGATTTCGCGCAAATCTGCGCAACGACCGCGACGAGCAGGATGCCAATGAAAATCAGGCTGCTGATCGCATAGCCAAGACCCATCGACATCGAAACAGCGTCGCCGCCGGTTTCACCAAGCGTTGTTGCAAGTATCTTGATGATCCAGAAGACGAGCGTGACTTCGGGGACCTTGCTTTGCGGCAAGTCTGAAACCATTCGGCGCGTCCTCGGCCCCGTGCAAAGTTTTTCGTAAAACAGGCACATCCCTGCCCGGCCGCTTGCGAAGCGGTCAGGTTCATCAACGGTCGGGCCGTTGAACGGTTCCGTCAGCAGGAACCAGCGAAAGCGCCTTCAGGTCACCCGGCGCACGTAGCTTGCATTGAGATCCTTCACCGATTTTGCGCCGCATTGCTGCATGGCAGCTCTGGTCTCGGTGCGCACGAGCTCCAGCACCCGCTCGACGCCTGCCTGGCCGAACGCGCCCAGCCCCCAGAGATAGGGACGACCGACGCCGACGGCCTGCGCGCCCATCGCCAGGGCCTTCACCGCATCGGTGCCGCGGCGGAAACCCGAATCGACGATGACGGGAATTCGGCCCTTCACGGCTGCGATGATCTCCGGAAGCGCGTCAATGGTCGAGCGGCCGTTGTCCTCGCCGCGTCCGCCGTGGTTGGAGACCAGAATGCCGTCGAGGCCGTTCTGCACGGCGAGCTCTGCATCGTCAGCCGTCACGATGCCCTTCAGCATGATTTTCATTTTGGTCACGTCACGCATGCGCTTGACGGTGTCCCAATCGAGATTGGAGGACTCGCCGCCGCCCTTGATGCCGGAAAGGTCGATGCCGTCGTAGTTGTGCCGGCGCAGCGCGCGGGCGGCAAAGCTGGAGCGATCGTGACAGCCCGAGCATTCGCGAGTATCGGACTTCATCAGGCGGAAAAGCGTCTCCTGATTGCGCCCGGCAATGCGATCGATCGTCACCATCAGCACCGGACAGCCGGCACCGTCCGCGCGCTTGATCAGCGCTTTCGCCACCTCGAAGCTCGGCGAGGCATAGAGCTGGAACCAGATCGGCGCGCCGCGCTCCTTTGTAACGTCATCGACCGAGAAGTTCGACGAGGTCGAGAGCATTTGCAGGTGATTGCCGGCCTTTGCTGCCCTCGCGACCGCGAGTTCGCCGTCCGGGTGAAAGAACTGGTTGGCGCCGGTCGGGCAGATGAAGATCGGCGAGTCGTATTTCACACCGAACAGCTCGATCGAGGTATCGACCTTGGAGACATCGTTGAGCCGATGCGGCATCAACTGGAATTTCTTGAAATCCTCGCGGTTGGCGCGCAGCGTCGTTTCGTCGTCAATGCCGGAGGCCATATAGCCGAAATGGGCCGGCGGCACGTTCTGGCGAGCAACCGGTTCGAAATCGAAGACGTTGATGGCCTCTTTCGGCGTCTTGATGAGATCGATGCTGCCGGGGGGCGCCCACATCATTGGGTCGGGCAGTTTGGACGGCGCTTCCAGCGCCTTGGCGGCAAACGCGCCCGAGGCCAGCAGCGGCGAAGCCGCGCAATATTGCAAAAAGCGGCGGCGGCTGGTGGCGCGAATATCCTCTGACGACATGTGATGCTTCTCCCCTGTGCTTATTTTTATGGAGGTACGATAGCAGTGGCAAAGATGACCCGGAAGGCTCCGGCCATGGCAAGCCAGACATGCATGCCAGTCGTGCCAGCGCCCGCACGAAGTCCAAAAATTGATCGGGGATGGCCGGTTGAGCCGGCATCCGGGAGGATCGAACCCGCGGCCGGGGCGTTAGCCGAATGGAGGCGCCCATAATCCGGTCACTGGGGCGGTTTAAAGGACGACCCCTGAGGATTGTTGATGGCGAGACCTCTCGTTAATGTCCGCCCCAGTTGTCATATCCTCCTCCGCTCGAACCGAAACAGGGCATCATGAATCCGGTCAAGGCACTTGAACAACACGGCCAGGCGGTCTGGCTGGATTTTTTGGCACGCGGCTTTATCGCCAAGGGCGAGCTGAAAAAGCTGATCGATACCGACGGCGTCAAGGGCGTCACCTCCAATCCCTCGATCTTCGAAAAAGCGATCGGCAGCTCGGACGAATATGACGGCGCGATCGGCCGCGCCTTGCAAAAAGGCGACCGCCCCATTGCCGACCTGTTCGAGCACGTCGCGGTTGAAGACATCCAGAGCGCCGCCGACGTGCTGCGGCCTGTGTATGACGACCTCAAGGGCAATGACGGCTTCGTCAGTCTCGAAGTGTCGCCTTATTTTGCGATGGACACCAAGGCCACCATCGCGGAAGCGATGCGGCTGTGGAAGGACGTCCACCGCAAGAATCTGATGGTGAAGGTGCCGGCGACGCCGGAAGGCCTGCCCGCGATCGA
Organism: Bradyrhizobium sp.; assembly: GCF_035652035.1. Taxonomy (GTDB): domain Bacteria; phylum Pseudomonadota; class Alphaproteobacteria; order Rhizobiales; family Xanthobacteraceae; genus Bradyrhizobium. Next base: position 42,047 of record NZ_DASREO010000038.1, on the reverse strand, counting down.
GCAGTTGACTGGCAAGGGCCTGAACATCAACATCACGCTGCTGTTCTCGCAAAAGGTCTATATCGAGGTCGCGAAGGCCTACATCGCGGGTCTCGAAAAGCTTATCGCCGACGGCGGCGATCCCTCGGATATCGCCAGCGTCGCAAGCTTCTTCGTCAGCCGCATCGATACCGCGGTCGACAAGCAACTTGACGAGAAGATCGCCCGCGCCAATGACCCGCAGGAAAAGGAACGTCTCGCCGCGCTGAAAGGCAAGGTCGCGATCGCCAACGCCAAGCTCGCTTACCAAGAATACAAGGAACTGTTTTCCGGCGCGCGCTGGGAAAAGCTCGCCGCCAAAGGCGCCAAGCCACAGCGGCTGCTGTGGGCCTCAACCGGCACCAAGAACAAGGACTACAGCGACGTCCTCTACGTCGAGGAGCTGATCGGATCGAACACGATCAACACGATGCCGCCAGCCACGCTCGAGGCCTTTCGCGACCACGGCAAGCTACGCGACAGCCTCGAGGAGAACGTCGACGAGGCGCGGCAAATTCTCGTCGAGCTTGAGAAGTCCGGCATCTCGCTGGATGCAATCACCGAAGAACTGGTCAAGGACGGCGTCAAGCTGTTCGCGGATGCCGCCGACAAGCTCTATGGCGCGGTCGCCCACAAGCGTGCGACCGTGCTTGGCTCGGCCATCGGATCGCAGAAGCTCGCACTCGGCAGCAACCTGACGAAGGCCGTCGAGAAGAGCAGCGAGGAATGGCGCGCCGCGGCCAAGGTGCGAAGGCTTTGGCACAAGGACAAGTCGGTCTGGACCGATGACGACGAGAACAAGTGGCTCGGCTGGCTCGACGGTCCGGCCAAGGCCGACATCGCCGACTACGAAGATTATGCGCGGCGGGTGAAGGGACAGAATTTCTCTGACGCCGTCGTGCTCGGCATGGGCGGCTCAAGCCTCGGGCCTGAAGTGCTGGCTGAAACGTTCCCGAAGAAGTCCGGCTTCCCGACGCTGCACGTGCTCGATTCCACCGACCCGGCGCAAGTGCGGGCGATGGAAAAAGCGATCGATCTCAAGCGAACCTTGTTCATCGTCTCCAGCAAGTCCGGCGGCACCACCGAGCCGAACGTGATGAAAGATTACTTCTTTGCGCAGGTGTCGAAGGCGATCGGCGCTAACAAGGCCGGGCATCGCTTCATCGCCGTGACCGATCCCGGCTCGTCACTGGAGAAGGTTGCGAAGAAGCAAGGTTTCGCTCGCATCTTCCACGGCGAGCCTTCGATCGGCGGCCGCTATTCCGTGCTGTCACCGTTCGGCCTTGTGCCGGCAGCGACCGCCGGCATCGATGTGAAGAGCCTGATCCACCATACGCTTTCGATGGTGCGCTCGTGCGGCGCGGATGTGCCGCCGCAAGAAAATCCCGGCGTTCAGCTTGGCCTCGCCATGGGCCTCGCCGGTCTGGAAGGCCGCGACAAGGTCACGATCTTCTCGTCGGAGAAGATTGCCGATTTTGGCGCCTGGGCCGAGCAGCTGATTGCCGAATCCACCGGCAAGGAAGGCAAGGGCCTGATCCCGATCGATGGCGAAACCATCGGCAACGTCTCGGTCTACGGCCGTGATCGCTTCTTCATCGACTTGCGCACCGAGAGCGAGCACGACGCCGTTCATGCCTCCAGGCTCGACGCGCTGGAGCACGCCGGTCATCCCGTTGTTCGCATCGTCATGAAGTCGATCGAACATATCGGGCAGGAATTCTACCGCTTCGAGATGGCAACGGCCGTGGCAGGCAGCGTCCTCGGCATCAACCCGTTCAACCAGCCTGATGTCGAGGCCGCCAAGGTCAAGACGCGCGAACTGACGGCAGCTTTCGAAAAATCAGGCAGCCTGCCGGTGGAAGAGCCCGTGGTCTCCACTGACGAGGCCGACCTCTACACCGATGCGACCAATGCCGGCGAATTGCGCAAAGCCGGCGCCGACGGTACGCTTGAATCCTGGCTGAAGGCGCATCTCTCCCGCGTGCACGCCGACGACTACGTCGCGCTGCTCGCCTATATCGAACGCAATGCCGACCATATCGATGCATTGGAGGGCGCGCGGCTCGCCGTGCGCGACCGGCGCCGTGTCGCGACCTGCGCGGAGTTCGGCCCGCGATTCCTCCACTCGACCGGCCAGGCCTATAAAGGCGGTCCCGACAGCGGTGTGTTCCTTCAGGTCACCGCGGATGATGCGAAGGATTTGCCGGTGCCCGGCCAAAAGGCGAGCTTCGGTGTGATCAAGGCAGCCCAAGCGCGCGGCGATTTCGACGTGCTCACCGAGCGCGGCCGGCGCGCGCTGCGGGTGCATCTGAAGGGCGACCTCAAGAGCGGCCTGAAGACGCTCGACGATGCGATCCGGCAGGCCCTGAACTGAACAGGCGTTGAACCAAGGGAGTTCGTGATGCAGCTTGGCATGATTGGCCTCGGGCGGATGGGCGGCAACATCGTCCGCCGCCTGATGCGTCACGGACATCAGACCGTCGTCTATGACAAGGACGATAAGGCGGTGGCCGGGCTTGCCAAGGAAGGCGCGGCGGGCTCCGGCACGCTGGAAGAGTTCGTAAGCCGACTGGAAAAGCCGCGCACGGCCTGGATCATGCTCCCGGCTGGCCACATCACGGAAACGACGATCGACGCGCTGGCGAAGCTGATGCAGAGCGGCGACGTCATCATCGATGGCGGCAACACATTCTGGCAGGACGACGTTCGCCGCGGCAAGAAGCTGAGGGATCGCGGCATACACTACGTCGACGTCGGCACGTCCGGCGGCGTGTGGGGCATCGAACGCGGTTACTGCATGATGATCGGCGGCGACAAACAGGTCGTCGAGCGTCTCGACCCGATCTTCAAGACGCTCGCGCCCGGCCTCGGCGACATCCCGCGCACCGAAGGACGGCAGGGGCGCGACCCGCGCGTCGAGCAAGGCTACATCCATGCCGGCCCGATCGGCGCCGGACACTTCGTCAAGATGGTTCATAACGGCATCGAATATGGCCTGATGCAGGCCTATGCCGAAGGCTTCGACATTTTGAAGAACGCAAATATCGAAGCGCTTCCGGCCGAGCATCGTTTCGAGCTCGATATCGCAGACATTGCCGAAGTCTGGCGGCGCGGCAGCGTCATCCCATCCTGGCTGCTCGATCTCACGGCCTCCGCTTTGGCGAAGAATCCGGCGCTGCAGAACTATTCGGGCTTTGTCGAGGATTCCGGCGAAGGCCGCTGGACCGTCAATGCCGCGATCGACGAGGCCGTGCCGGCCGAAGTTCTGACCGCGGCGCTATTTGCGCGGTTTCGTTCCCGTCAGGAACATACCTTCGCGGAAAAGATTCTCTCCGCAATGCGTCAGGGTTTTGGCGGCCACATAGAGGGGCACGCCGGACCTGCACAAGGGGCGTCCAATCCGTCAAAGGCCGGTCATTCGTGACAGAAACGCTAGCAAAAAAACGCAAACCGGATCCCTGCTCGTTCGTCATCTTCGGCGCGACCGGCGATCTGACCCATCGGCTCGTGATTCCAGCGCTCTATAATCTCGCCGCCGGCGACCTGTTGCCGGAAAAATTCTGCGTGGTCGGCGTCGCCCGCAAGGGCATGTCGAGCGATGACATGCGCGAGAGCCTGCTGAAAGGCCTCAAGCAATACAAAACCCGTCCCATCGAGGACGCGATCGTCAAGCGGCTTCTCGAATGCGTCACCTCCATCGAGGCCGACCCGAAAGACCCGGCCTCGTTCGACGCCATGGCCGAACGACTGCATCGGCTGGAGACCAATCGGGCAACCGGCGGCAACCGGCTGTTCTACCTCGCGACGCCGCCTGCCGCCTTCGCCCCGATCGCCAAACAGCTCGGCCGCACCGGCATGCTGAAGGAAGACGGCGCCTGGCGAAGGCTCGTGGTCGAAAAGCCGTTCGGGACCGATCTTGCCTCGGCGAAAGCGCTCAACGGCGAACTGCTCAAGCTGATGGACGAACACCAGATCTACCGGATCGATCACTATCTCGGCAAGGAGACGGTCCAGAACATCCTGGTGCTGCGCTTTGCCAACGGCATGTTCGAGCCGATCTGGAATCGGGATCATATCGACCACGTGCAGATCACGGTCAGCGAGAAGATCGGCGTCGGCCATCGCGGCAGCTTCTATGACGCGACCGGCGCGCTGCGCGATATGGTGCCGAACCACCTGTTTCAACTGCTGTCGCTGGTGGCGATGGAGCCGCCGGTGAGATTCAATGCCCATGCCGTACGAACGGAAAAGGCCGAGGTGCTGGCGGCAATCCAGGCCGAGAGCGAGGAAGAAGCACTGAAGAATTCAGTGCGGGGTCAGTATCAGGCAGGCAAAAGCGGCGACGTCGAGATTTCAGACTATCGCAGGACCGAACAGGTCAAGCCCGAGTCTACCACCGAAACCTACGCTGCGCTGAAACTGACCATCGACAACTGGCGCTGGGCCGGCGTGCCGTTTTATCTGCGCACCGGCAAGGCGCTCGGCACCAAACGCACCGAAGTCGCGATCAAGTTCAAGCAGGCGCCGTTTGCGATGTTCCGCGACACCCCTGTCGACAAGCTCTCGCAGAACTATCTCGTCATCGCGGTCGAACCGAACGAAGGCATTACGCTTCAGTTCAACACCAAGGTGCCGGGGCCGACGATCAATATCGACGGCGTCGAAATGAAATTCCGCTACAAGGATTACTTCCAGGCGGAGCCGACCACCGGCTATGAAACGCTGATCTACGATTGCATGATCGGCGACAACATCCTGTTTCAGCGCGCCGACAGCGTCGAGGCCGGCTGGCAGGCGGTGCAGCCGTTCCTGGATGCCTGGAAGAAGGCGGGCGCCAAGGGCCTCGAGCCGTATAAAGCCGGTAACGAGGGCCCGAATGCTGCCGAAGAACTGCTGAAGCGCGACGGCCGCACCTGGCGCAAGCTGGGCTAACGCACATGCCGTCCTCCGATCAAATCAACCGGATCGTCGTCGCCGATCCGGCCGCGCTCGCGGTTACGGCCGCCGGACGTCTGATGACGAGGATCGAGGCTAACTCCGATCGCATTGCGATCTGTCTGACAGGCGGGTCGAGCCCGAAGCAGCTCTATCAGTTGCTGGCGACGGATGCTTACGCAAAGACAATTCCCTGGGACCGCGTGCATTGGTTCATCGGCGATGAGCGCTTTGTCTCCGCAAGCGATCCCCTCAACAACATGAGCACGGCGCGAAAACTCTTCCTCGATCATTTCGCGCCGAAGGATCACATTCATCCGATCCCGACCGATGTCGCGACACCGGACGAATCCGCGACGCGTTATGAGCGACAACTGCAAACCTTCTACGGCGCTGGCGATCTCGATCCGGCGCGGCCGCTGTTCGATCTCGTGCTGATGGGCGTCGGCCCCGACGGCCATACCGCCTCGCTGTTTCCCGGCTATCCGGCGCTTGCCGAGACCAAACGCTGGGTTGTCGGTGTACCGGAAGCCCATGTCGAACCGTTCGTGCCGCGGGTGACCCTCACCTTGCCTGCGCTCGCCTCGTGCCGCGAAATGTTGTTTGAGGTCGCGGGCAAGGAAAAGCGTGCAATACTTGCGAGGCTTTCAAAGGATGAAAGCCTGCCAGCCAACCGGGCACGCTCGATCGGCGAAACCGTTTTTTTGGTGGATCAGGCCGCGATCGGGAAGTAATTCGCTTGAGCGACAGACCGGAAACGGCGCTCTGCGCCTTGATCGTGATGGGCGTATCGGGCTCGGGAAAGAGCACGATTGCCGCTGCGCTCGCCGCGCGTTTGCAATGGACGTTCGAAGACGGCGACCGCTTTCACCCCGCAAGCAACGTCGAAAAGATGCGCGCCGGACATCCGCTGTCCGACGAAGACCGCTGGCCGTGGCTTGAAGCGATCGCCGATGAGATCGGCCGCGTCTGCAAAGCGGGCGGCCATGTCGTGATTGCCTGCTCGGCTTTGAAACACGCCTATCGAGACGTATTGCTGCGCGGGCGCGACGACGTCCGCTTCGTCTTCCTCAATGGAGACCAGGCGCTGATCGCCGAGCGCCTTGCCCGGCGCAAGGGCCATTTCATGCCGCCCGGCTTGCTCGACAGCCAGTTCAAGACGCTGGAACCGCCAGAGGCCGATGAGCGGCCTATCACCGTCTCGATCGACGCGCCGGTTGAGACCATCATCATCGACATCATCGCTCAGTTACGGACCTGACGCCCATGACCCGCATCGCACTCGTTGTCTCGGACGTCGACGGAACGCTCCTGACCAAGGAAAAGCTTCTCACCGAACGCGCCATCGGCGCGGTGCGAAAGCTTCACGAGGCCGGCATCGGCTTCACCATCACCTCGAGCCGTCCGACCATCGGCATGCGCTTTTTGATCGAACCGCTCGGCATCACGCTTCCCGTCGGCGCTTTCAACGGCAGCTGCATCGTCGATCCCGCGCTGAAGCCGGTCGAGCAGCATTTGATCGGCGAAGCAGCAGTTCGCCGCGCGCTCGACGTTCTCGTCAAGTTCGGCATCGACGCCTGGCTTTTCACCAGCGACCAGTGGCTTGTTCGCAACCGCGACGGCGATTATGTCGCGCACGAGGGGCGAACGATCCGCGCCGAACCGACCATCGTAGCCGACTTCACGCCGTATCTCTCGAACGCCTGCAAAATCGTCGGCGCCAGCGCCGATGCCGCCGGCCTTGAGCGCTGCGAGACCGCCATGCAGGAGGCGCTTGGCGCAGAGGCGACCGCGGTGCGATCGCAAAGCTACTACCTCGATATCACCCCGCCCGGCGTCAACAAGGGCACGTTCGTGCAGACCATCGCGCGCATGCTCGGCATTTCGACCGATCTCGTCGTCACCATCGGCGACATGGGGAACGATCTGACGATGTTCAAAGTGAGTGGCACTTCGTTTGCCATGGGCAACGCGACCGACGATGTGAAACGTCAGGCCACGCACGTCACCGACTCGAACGAAGAGGACGGTTTCGCCAAAGCGATGGAGCGGATTCTGGTCCCGGCAAAATAGCGCAACTGTCGTCATTGCGAGCGAAGCGAAGCAATCCAGCCTTCGAACAAATTCTGGATTGCTTCGTCGCTGGCGCTCCTCGCAATGACGATTGGTGGTATGGTTCCCGGGACGACGACGAGCGAAGTCACTTCGAACGCTGCATGGTGGGATTGCCCGCAGCGTGCCTGGCTTCGCTCAGATTATGGGCGGTATTGACCAGCGCGATGTGGGTCAAGGCTTGCGGGAAATTTCCGGTCTGGCGGCCGGCGGCGGGATCGAATTCTTCCGCCAGAAGCCCGAGGTCATTGGCGATGCCGACCACGCGGTCGAACAATGCCTGTGCCTTCTCGATCTCGCCGCAGAGCACGTACGCATCGGCGAGCCAGAGCGAGCATGCCAGGAACGCGCCCTCGTCCGGTTGCTTCAGAACTGCCAACTCGCGCGGATCGTGCCGCAGCACAAAGCCGTCGCGAAGCATGTGGCGCTCGATTGCAGCGATCGTGCCGCGCACCCGCGGGTCCGAACTTGGCAGAAAGCCCACCGCCGGCAACAGCAGGAGGCTGCCGTCGAACCACTCCGAACCGTAGGATTCGACGAAGCTGTTCAGCTTGCGGTCAAATCCTTTCTCGCAGACGTCGGAATGGATCGTCTCTCGCAAGGTTCTCCAACGATCGAGCGGGGCTTTGAGGCCGAACTGCTCGGCACCCCTGATGCCGCGATCGAATGCAACCCACGACATGACTTTTGAAAGGACGCAATGCCGGGCCTCCCCGCGCCGCTCCCAGATGCCGTGGTCCGGCTGATTCCAGACTTCGGCGAGGTGGTCGAGCATGATGCATTCGAGATCCCAGGTCTCATCCTCCAGTTTCAGTTCGGCCATGCGCGACTGGTGGAAAGCGTCCATCAGCTCGCCATAGACATCGAGCTGCAACTGCGCGTGCGCGGCGTTGCCGAAGCGGACCGGCTGCGCGCCTTCGTAACCCGGCAGCCAGTCCGCTTCCCATTCGAGCAGCCGGCGGCGGCCGTGGATACCGTACATGATCTGGATGTTGGCCGGAGCGCCTGCTGCCGCGCGCATCAGCCAGCTGTGCCAGTCGCAGGCTTCCTCGGTATAGCCGGAGTTCATCAGCGCCAGCAGCGTAAAGGTTGCGTCGCGCAGCCAGCAATAGCGATAGTCCCAGTTCTTGCTGCCACCAAGCTTCTCCGGCAGCGACGTCGTGGGAGCGGCGACGATGCCGCCGGTCGGCGCATAGGTCAGCGCCTTCAGCGTGATCAGCGAGCGCATCACGAGGTCGCGGCAATCGCCCTCGTAGGTGCAGCGACTGCACCAATCGAGCCAGAAATCCTCGGTATCCTGCAAGGCCTGCGCCGGATCGATCGGATCGGGCAGCGGGAGGTGCGAGGCGCCGTAGGTGAGAACGAAAGGAACGGTCTCGCCTTCGCTCACCTCGAATTCGCTGACCGTGGTCATGTCCTCGCCGCGCAGCTTCACAGGCGTCCGCAGCACCGTCATGTCCGGTCCGCAGACCGCCCGCAACGCGCCGTCCTCGGTGCGCTTGACCCACGGAATTTCATCGCCTGTTCCGAAGCGGATGATCAGCTCCATCCGCATCTTGACGCGGCCTTTGAGGCCGCGCACCAGGCGGACAACGTCGGAGGCTTTCTCGCGCGGCGGCATGAAGTCGACGATACCAACCGCACCGTCGCTGCTTTCGAACCGCGTCTCCAGGATCAGCGTATTGTCCCAGTAACGGCGCGAGACGCGCGCCTTCCCATCCGCAGGCGCAATCAGCCAGCGGCCGTTCCTGCGCGTACCCAGCAGCGCCGCAAAACAGGCATCGGAGTCAAACGCAGGCCAGCACAGCCAGTCGATTGAACCGTCTCGGCCGACCAGAGCTGCGGTCTCGCAATCCCCGATCAGACCGTAATCTTCTATCTTTGACACATCACTTTACCGGCTCACTTTGGCGCGGGCTCACGCGAGTGCCGTTCGCTCTCTCGTGGGTCGCGTCTTTCAATGCCCCGATATCAATCTCCTGCGCGATGTCGTCGATCGCAACCGGCAACCGCTGCCGCCAGTTCGGATGCTCGTCGACCGTTCCCGGAATGTTGGGTTGATCGATCACGCCGAGGAGATCCTCGAGCTGGATCGCCATCAGGCGCGATCTCGTCCTCGCAAGGAAAGCGGCGATCGCATTGAGATCGTTGCCGGGGATGCCGTGGTGGCGCAGCACCTCGTCCAGCATCGTCAGCGCATGCCAGCGCGCGTCATCGCTCTCGCCGGGATCGATGCCGAGCGATCGCTTGATCTTGAGATCACCGAACGAACGCCAACCGGCGTAGGTCGAGAGGTCATGGGTATTGAACGTGACGAGGGCGTTCGGCAGATATCGATCGGGGTTTTGAAAGGCGCCGCGATCGTCACGCTCGAACATCATGACCTGGTAGGACCAGATGCCCCACTCCGCCATGGTGTCGCGAAAGCCTTCAGGCACCGTGCCGAGATCCTCGCCGATCACGATGCATCGATTGGCCATGCTCTCCTGTGCGGTCGCCGCCAGAAGCGCCTCGAACGGCATCTGCACGTAGGCGCCGTTATCGGCGGCAAAGCCATGCGGCACGAGATAGAGCCGCTTCAATCCGAGCACGTGATCGAGCCTGACCGCGCCGGCATAGCGCATCGCGGCCCGCAGCATCTCGCGATACGGCTCGAACAGTTGCAGTTCAAGACCGGCCGCATTGAAGCCCGCCAAACCCCAGTTCTGCCCGGCGAGATTGAGCGGATCGGGCGGCGCGCCGACCGACAGGTGGCGCGAGATCGCGGTCTGTTCGTTCCAGGCATCGAAGCCGCCGGATTGCACGCCAACCGCGACATCGAGATAAAGCCCGACCTTCATGCCGAGACGGAGTGCCAGATCGCGGCAGGCACGCAATTGCCGGTCAGCCGTCCACTGCACGAATTCGACGAATTCGATCTCGGCAGCGCCCTCTCCCCGCCGCAACTCGGCGCATTTGGCGTCGTCGGGCGTGCGCCACTCGGCGGGCCATTCCCACCACGCCTGATCAAACCTGTGCCGCAACACCTCGAAGCAGGCAAAGCGCGACAGCAGCGGCGCGCGCTCGGCGCGGAAGGCGTCGAAATCCGCCCTCCGGCCTGCACCGGGCAAATCCCTGAATTTCTCAAAGGCCGCGCGCAGCGCCCTTAACTTCAATTCGGCGACGCCCTTGTAGTCCACGAAATGGCCTTCGCGTAGCCGCGCCGCGGCTTTGTGAGCCTCGCCGCCGGCCTCGAATTCGGGGATTTGCTCAACGTCGATATAGAGCGCGTTGAGGAACAACCGGCTGTTGGGCGAATAGGGGCTGCAATCGGCAGGCTTGTCGTCGAATAAAGCGTGCAGCGGATTGAGGCCGACGCCGTCGGCACCGAGTTCGGCGGCAAGTTCAAGCAAGGCGGCGAGATCGGTAAAGTCGCCGATACCCCAGTTGCGCGACGAACGAAGGCTGTACAGCTGGACCGCCAGCAGCCAGCCGCGATCGAACTCGCCGGCAAAGGCGCGGGGCGGTGACACGACCAGCGGGACTTCCTCAGTTAACGAAGCCGCGTCGGTAAGTTGCAGCCGGTAAATGCCCTCGCGCCAGTTGGCGGGCCAGGCGATGATGCGCTGGTCTGCCCGGCCTTGGGCGATCACCTCGCGGCCGGCCATGACCTGCCAGGCAACAGGCAGCGCCGCAGCAGCGCTGAATTCGTTACGCGTGGTCTCACCGGAGCGAATCACGACGGGAGAAGCGAGAAGCTGGGTCGGATTTCGTTCCGGCAGGGCGTCCAGGATGATCTTGAGCGCCGTGGCGTCTGTCACATGGCGGTGACCCTGACCGTCCACAAATTCGGTCTGGATGCCCAATTCCCTAGCCCGGTCATAAACGTCCATTCGGCACGCCATTTGCAGAAAAAGAGAACAGAAAGGGGGAAGAAGGTTGAAGGAAGGTTGCCGCAAATTCTACTGATTCAGGAAGAGGATAGAAGTGGCTAACGCTTGTCCCTGCTATGCTGTTCCCCGGGGAACCAATGGAAGAGAAGCGCTTTCTATATACGTCCCCAGCATCTCCTTTCGCGCCAACGAAATGGGACCGATTCATGCCGACGGCACCATCGTGAACAAACTCACCGAAACCGCCGGAGGCACTGCACGCGCCCCTCGGCTTGAACCGTATCACAATCCAGCCTCAGCTCGTTCGCCGGCCCCGATGAATCTGATGTCAGACATCGATACAAAGGAAGCTGCGGCTGCCGCGCGCGACAGCGACACGCTGTGGTACAAAGATGCCATCATCTATCAGCTTCACGTCAAGGCGTTCGCCGACAGCAACAATGACGGCATCGGCGATTTCGCAGGGCTGACCGAAAAGCTGGACTATCTGCAAGAGCTGGGTGTTACGACGCTCTGGCTGTTGCCGTTCTTCCCCTCGCCCGGGCGCGACGACGGCTACGACATTGCCGACTATGGCGCCATCAATCCCGATTTCGGGACGATGAAGGATTTTCGCCGCTTCATCGTCGAGGCCAAGCGGCGCGGTTTGCGGGTCATCATCGAACTCGTCATTAATCACACGTCCGACCAGCATCACTGGTTCAAGCGCGCCAAGCGCAGCGATCCAAAGTCGAGCGCGCGCAACTGGTACGTCTGGAGCGACACCGACCAGAAGTATCTCGGCACGCGCATCATCTTCACCGATACCGAGAAGTCGAACTGGACCTGGGATTCCGAAGCCGGCCAGTTCTACTGGCACCGCTTCTTCTCGCATCAGCCGGACCTGAATTTCGACAATCCGCGCGTTGTCAACGCATTGGTGCAGGTGATGAAGCGCTGGCTCGACACCGGGGTCGACGGCTTCCGCCTCGACGCCATCCCCTACCTCTGCGAGCGCGACGGCACCAACAACGAAAACCTGCCCGAGACCCACGCCATCATCCGACGCTTGCGCAGCGAGCTCGACGCCTACGCCAAGGGCAAGGTCCTGTTGGCCGAAGCCAATCAATGGCCGGAAGACGTCCAGGCCTATTTTGGCAACAGCGATGAATGCCACATGGCGTATCATTTTCCGCTGATGCCGCGCATCTACATGGCGATCGCCCAGGAAGATCGCTTTCCCATCACCGACATCCTGCGCCAGACCCCGGATATTCCCCCCGACTGCCAATGGGCGCTGTTCCTGCGCAACCACGACGAACTGACGCTCGAAATGGTCACCGACGTCGAGCGCGACTATCTGTGGTCGACCTATGCGAACGATCCGCGCGCGCGGATCAACGTCGGCATTCGCCGGCGCCTCGCGCCGCTGATGGACAACGACCGGCGCAAGATCGAGTTGATGAACTCGCTGCTCCTGTCGTTTCCGGGCACGCCGATCATCTATTACGGCGACGAAATCGGCATGGGCGACAACATCTATCTCGGCGACCGCAATGGCGTGCGGACGCCGATGCAATGGACGCCGGATCGCAACGGCGGCTTTTCGCGCACCGATCCCGCGCGGCTTTACGCGCCCATCATCATGGACTCGGTCTATGGCTATGAAGCGGTCAATGTCGAGGCGCAGTCGCGCAGCCTGTCGTCGCTGCTCAGCGCGAACAAGAAACTGATTGCGGTGCGCAAATCGACGCTTGCCTTCGGCCGCGGCACCATGACATTCATCCGCCCGGCCAATCGCGCGGTGCTGGCTTATGTGCGGCAATATGGCGATGAGGTCATTTTGTGCGTCGCCAATCTATCCCGTTCGGCGCAGGCGACGGAACTCGACCTCTCCGCCTTCAAGGACCGCGTGCCGCTGGAAATGCTCGGGCGCACGCATTTCCCGGCGATCGGCGAATTGCCTTATATGATCACGCTGGCGCCTTACGGCTTCTACTGGTTCCAGCTTCAGGAACGCGACAAGTCGGAGCCCGCGCCGCCTTCGATCGTCCCCGAATTCGAAACGCTGGTGGTGCCGGTCGGCTCGACCTGGGTGTCGCTGGCCCGCACCCGCAGCGTATTCGAAGGCGACGTGCTGCCCGGACATCTCGCCCGCTCGCGCTGGTACCCGATCCACACGTCCTCCGCGATCCACCCGACACTGACGTCGGCAGTTCCGTTCTGCGATATCGGCGACAACCGGCCGTGGCTCGCCTTCTTCGAGGTCGCCGAAGATGAGGCCAAGACACGTTATGTCCTGCCGCTGCAGATCGAGTGGGTGCGCTTCGACCGTGAACGCTACAATCCAAACGCGCTGGCGGCGGTTCGTCAGGGCGCGCGCGAAGGGACGTTGCTCGACGTCGCGACCAGCACCATCTTCGTCGGGCTTCTGTTGCGAAACCTGCGCCAGAAACTGACGATCGAGGAAAACGGCTTGAGGCTCGAATTCAGGCCGACAAGCAAGTTCGACGGCAAACTAGTCAGGCAGCCCGAAAGAGTCACACCGCTCGATAGCCGCCCCTTCTCGACCGCAATGCAGGTCGAGTCCGACTACGTGGTGAAGCTGTTCCGGAAACTCGAAAGCGGCATGAACCCTGCGATCGAGATGGGCCTGTTCCTGACCGAGGTCGCGGACTTCCCCAATACGCCGGCGATGCTCGGCAGCGCCGAATTGATCGAAGACGGCAAGTGCTACGGCATTGCGATCGTTCACGCCCAAGTCGGCAATCAGGGGGACGTCTGGACGGTGACGGCGGCCCATCTCGATCGCCTGCTGGAACGGGAGCGCCTGCTTGCCTCAAGCGGTGAGAGACGGGGCAGCGAAGAACAGCTCGCCTACCTGCGTCACCCGTCGCAGATCGGTCGGCGCACAGCCGAGCTCCATTTGGCGCTGGCCGGCGGCAGCGGACTGCCTGATTTTGCGCCCGAGCCGATCCGCCCCTCCGATGTCTCCACCTGGGTGACCGCGATCAACCAGCGCGCCGAACGCGTCTTCCAGATGCTCAGGCAACGCCGCGGCTCCTTCAACGAAACCGACCGTGCGACGGCCGACGAACTGCTGGCGCAGCGCGACAACCTGCATGACCGCCTGAACAGCCTGATGCCGCCGCATGCGGCGGGTCTCAATCTGCGCCTGCACGGCGACTTGCATCTGGGACGGGTCCTCATCGTCAAGGACGATGTCTTCCTGACCGGCTTCGAGGGCGATGTTCGCCGGCCGATCGAGGAACGCCGGCGCAGGATGCCTGCGGCACGTGATGTCGCCAGCCTGATCTGGTCGATCGAGACCGCCAGCCACGCCGCGCGCGAACGCGCACTTCACTTCGCGCCCGACGAGACCGGCAGGCTTGGCGCGGCGCTGACCGAATGGGTCGATCGCGCCACCGATGCTTTCCTGTCGGCCTATCGCGAGTTCATTGCGGATTCCGCGATCTGGCCGGCAGAGCCGCTCGCCGCGCGGCGAATGGTGCACTTCTTCCTGGTGGAAAAGGCTTTCGACGCCCTCGAAACCGAATTACTACAGCGGGTGGAGACCGCGCCGGCAATGCTTGCGCGCGTGTTGCGGATTTTGACCAGCCTGCCCACGAGGCCGCATGACTGAGCTGACCGCTGAAGCCTATGCGATTCTGGAAGGCCGCCACTCCGATCCCTTTCAGTATCTCGGTCCTCATCGCGAGGGGGGCAAAACGGTCGTGCGTGCCTTTCTGCCCGAGGCGCAGAAGGTGGACGCGATCGCGCCGCACGGCGAGGCCACCGCGCTGACCCGCATTCACGACGACGGCCTGTTTGCCGGCGTTCTGCCCAACGGTTCGCGCGAGTATCAGTTGCGCGCGCGCTTCGGCGAGACCGTGGTCGATCTCGACGACCCCTACCGCTTTCCGCCTGTTCTGACCGACTACGATCTTTATCTGCTTGGCGAAGGCACCCATCAGCGGCTCTATGAAAAGCTTGGCGCCCATCCGATAGAATTGGAACGCGTACCGGGCGTTGCATTCGTCGTGTTCGCGCCCAATGCGCGACAGGTGAGCGTCGTCGGCGATTTCAATTACTGGAATCCAAAGCGGCATCCGATGCGGGTGCGCGGTCTCGGCTATTGGGAGCTGTTCATTCCCCATGCCCTGCCTGGCGACCGTTACAAATTCAATATCGTCAGCCGGCAAGGCGCGCAGCTGCCCCTGAAGTCCGATCCGCTCGCCTTTGCCGCTGAAATGCGCCCGAGCACGGCTTCAGTCGTTTTCGACGAAGAGAGACTGCCCCGCCCTCACCCGGCTCCCACAAGCATCAATTCGTTGAACGGGCCCGTCTCGATCTACGAAGTGCACCTCGGCTCGTGGCGGCGCAAAGGCAACAACGAATGGTTGACCTACCGTGAACTCGCGGAGCAGTTGCCGGCTTACGCGCATGACATGGGCTTTACCCATATCGAGTTTCTTCCCGTCAGCGAGCATCCGTTCGACGGCTCGTGGGGCTATCAGCCGACCGGGCTTTTTGCGCCGACCAGCCGCTTCGGCAGCCCGGACGATTTCGCCGCGCTGGTCGACGCCTGTCATCAACAGGGGCTTGGCGTGTGGCTCGACTGGGTGCCCGGACATTTTCCCGACGACCCGCACGGGCTCGGAAACTTCGACGGCACCGCGCTCTACGAACACGCCAACCCGCTGCAGGGCCGGCATCTCGACTGGGGCACGTTGATCTACAATTACGGGCGCACCGAGATCGTAAACTTCCTGGTTTCCAACGCGTTGTTCTGGCTCGAGCGCTACGCAGTCGACGGCCTGCGCGTCGACGCAGTCGCCTCGATGCTTTATCTCGACTACAGCCGGCCCGCCGGCGAATGGGTGCCCAACCGGTTTGGCGGCCGGGAAAACCTCGACGCCATCGCTTTCCTGCGCCGCTTCAACACGGAAGTGTTCGGCCAATTTCCACACGCCACGACGGCAGCGGAAGAATCCACCGCATGGCCGCAGGTGTCGCGCCCGGTCGAATTCGGCGGACTCGGCTTCGGCTACAAATGGAACATGGGCTGGATGCACGACACGCTGAAATATATCGGCAAAGAACCGATCCATCGCCAATACCACCATGGCGATATTCTGTTCGGCCTGCACTATGCCTTTTCGGAAAACTTCATCCTGCCGCTGTCACATGACGAAGTGGTTCACGGCAAACGCTCGATCCTGGGGCGCATGCCAGGCGACGACTGGCAGCGTTTTGCGAATTTGCGCGCTTATTACGGCTTCATGTTCGGCCATCCCGGCAAGAAGCTCTTGTTCATGGGCTGCGAGTTCGCGCAATCGAATGAATGGAATCATGACCACTCGCTCGACTGGCATCTGCTCCAGCATGCTCCGCACGCCGGCGTGCAATCGCTGATCCGGGATCTGAACTGGCTCTACCGTGAAACACCGGCGCTGCACGAACTCGATTGCGATCCGTCCGGCTTCGAATGGCTGGTGGCCGATGACGCGCATGGCAACGTCTTTGCCTGGCTGCGCAAGGGTCGGGACGAGCGCGGGCTTTGCCTCGTCGTGACAAATTTTTCTCCGAACGTCTATCATAATTATATTGTTCACGTGCCGCTCGCAGGCACGTGGCGCGAGGTTCTCAACACTGATTCATCGCATTACGGCGGAAGCAATGTCGGCAATATCGGCGAAGTCCACACGCTTGAAGGCACCGGACCGGAGTTGAGGCTCACCATTCCGCCGTTGGCAACCATTTTTCTCGTACCGGGTAACTAAGGATGCGCCTTTCGGCCGGATCGCCTTCGCGCCTCGGTGCAAGCTGGGACGGCCGGGGCACCAATTTCGCGCTGTTTTCCGCCAATGCGCAGAAGGTCGAGCTTTGCTTGTTCGACGGCCAGGGTCGCCGCGAGATCGAGCGCATCGAATTGCCCGAGCGCACCGAAGACGTCTGGCATGGCTATCTCAACGATGTCTCGCCGGGTCAGCTGTACGGCTATCGCGTTCACGGCGTTTACGCACCCGAGCACGGCCATCGTTTCAACCCCAACAAGCTCCTGCTCGATCCCTATGCGCGGCGGCTCGCCGGGCGGCTGGTGTGGAGCGATGCGCATTTCGGCTACCGCACCGGCAGCGCACGCGAGGATCTTTCCTTCGACCGCCGCGACAATGCGCGCGGCATGCCAAAGGCCGTCGTGGTCGACGAGACCTTCAACTGGGGCCGGCGCGAAATCAGGCCCAGCATTCCCTGGGAAGACACCATCATCTATGAAGCCCACGTCAAGGGGCTGACGCAAAAGCGCGAGGACGTCACGCCCAATCTGCGCGGCACTTATGGCGGGCTCGCTTCGCCGGCTGTCATCGCGCATCTGAAACGGCTCGGCGTCACCACGATCGAACTGCTGCCGATCCATGGCCTCGTCGACGACCGCATCCTGGTTGAGCGGAAGCTTGCAAATTACTGGGGCTACAACACCCTCGCGTTCTTTGCACCGGAAGCGCGCTACGCGCAGGACAACGCGCTCGATTCCTTCCGCACGGCCGTCGCGCGGCTGCACGACGCCGGCATCGAGGTGATGCTCGACGTCGTCTACAACCACACCGCGGAAGGCAACCATATGGGCCCGACCTTGTCGTTTCGCGGCATCGACAACGCCTCCTATTACTGGCTCAAGCCGGAGAACCCGCGCTACTACGACGACTTCACCGGCACTGGCAATTCAGTCAACCTCGCCCATCCGCGCGTGTTGCAGATGGTGATGGATTCACTGCGCTACTGGGTCGAGGTCTGCCATGTCGACGGCTTCCGCTTCGATCTCGCCACCACGCTCGGCCGTGGCCCGAACGGTTTCGATCGCAACGCCTCCTTCCTTACCGCGGTCCGGCAGGACCCGGTGCTCGCCACGGTCAAACTGGTCGCCGAACCCTGGGATCTCGGCATGGGCGGCTACCAAGTCGGCGCCTTTCCTTCGCAGTGGTCGGAGTGGAATGACCGCTACCGTACAGCGATGCGCCGCTACTGGGGCGGCGAAGGCAGCTTGATCGGCGAAATCTCCAGCCGCATGACCGGCTCATCCGATCTCTTCAATCATGACGGCAGGACCCAGCGCGCCAGCATCAACCATATCACCGTGCATGACGGCTTTACGCTGAACGACCTCTTCAGCTACAACACCAAGCACAACGAGGCGAACGGCGAAGACAATCGCGACGGCGCCAACGACAATCACAGCAACAACTGCGGACATGAAGGCGCGACCGACGATCCCGCCATCAATGCGCTGCGCGCCCAGTTGCGGCGAAACCAGCTCGCCTGCCTGTTACTCGCACAGGGCGTGCCGCTGATTCTGGCGGGTGACGAGGTCGGCAACACCCAGAACGGCAACAACAACGCCTATTGCCAGGACAACGAAACGGGGTGGACCGGCTGGGAGGGCATCGGACGCGACGGCAGCGACCTGATCGATTTCATTGGTCACCTGACTGAAATCCGCCGTCGCTTTTCGCAAATCCGCAGCCACCGCTGGCTCGACGGACGGCGCACCGACGGCTCTTATGGCGTGCTGTGGCTGACGCCGGCAGCCCAGGACATGAAAGAGCAGGACTGGAATTTCCCGGAAGGCCGTTTCCTTGCCTATGTGCTCGGCCCGGTCGAACAGGGAGAGCCGCCGGTCTTCATCGTGCTCAATGCGGCGCCAGAGCCGATCAAATTTACCCTGCCGAAAATGGCTGAATACAAAAGCTGGCAGCAACTATTGAACACGGCCGACGTTAAGCAGACGGCCGCGGAGTTCCCGTCGGGGAACGAGACCACCGCGCCGCCCCGCTCGGTTCTGGTCTTTTCAGGTTCGGCATGAATGAACGGCATTTCGGCGCAAAGCTGACTGGCGACGGCGTCACATTCCGTCTGTGGGCGCCGGCCGCGAGGCGCGTCGACGTGTTGCTGGAGGGGCAGCCCCACGCGCTCGCGTCCGCCAGGCACGGCTGGTTCGAGGTCACGGTTCCGACTGCCGGGGCCGGCGCACGCTACAAATTCAGCATCGATGGCGAAATCGAGGTGCCGGACCCATCTTCCGCGTTTCAACCTGATGACGTGTTCGGCCCGAGCGAGGTGATCGATCACACAAGCTACAGCTGGCGCGCCATGGATTGGCGCGGACGGCCGTGGCACGAAACAGTGCTTATCGAAGCGCATGTCGGCGCCTTCACGCGCGAGGGCACGTATCGCGCCATGATCGACAAGCTCGATCATCTCCTCGATACCGGCATCACCGCGCTGGAATTGCTGCCGCTCGCGGATTTCGCCGGCCGACGCAACTGGGGCTATGACGGCGTCTTGTGGTATGCGCCCGACAGCGCCTACGGCCGGCCGGATGATTTGAAGCATCTCATCGACGAAGCGCATCTGCGCGGCCTGATGGTGTTTCTCGACGTCGTCTATAATCACTTCGGGCCTGAGGGAAATTACCTCGGCCGCTACGCGCCTGCCTTCTTTACCGACGCGCAAACGCCCTGGGGGAGCGCGATCGACTATCGGGTGCCGCAGGTGCGCGCCTTTGCGATCGAGAACGCGCTTTATTGGCTGAGCGAATATCGCTTCGACGGGCTGCGGCTGGACGCTGTGCACGCCATCGCCGAAATGGGCGAGATTTCGATGCTGAACGATCTCAGCCTCGCGGCCGGTCAACTCGCCGCCAAGACCGGCCGGCACATCCACCTCGTGCTTGAAAACGACGACAACAACGTCACCCTGCTCGATCCCGCGCAAGATTCGCCCTGCGGCAAATTTCGCGCGCAATGGAACGACGACTATCATCACGCCTGGCATGTGAAGCTAACCGGCGAAAGCCAAGGCTATTACCGCGACTATCAGCGTTCGCCGCTCGCTGACCTCGCACGCTGTCTCGGCTCGGGCTTTGCCTATCAGGGCGAGGTATCTGAACATCGTGGCGGCAAACGCCGCGGCGAACCAAGCGGAAAGCTTCCGCCGACCGCTTTCGTCAACTTCCTGCAAAACCACGACCAGATCGGCAACCGCGCCTTCGGCGACCGGCTCGAGAAGCTGGCTGAGCCGCAAGCCATCGAGGCTGCGCTCGCGATCACCCTGCTCGCACCTCCAATTCCCATGCTGTTCATGGGCGAAGAATGGGGCTCCAAAGTCCCCTTCCCGTTCTTCTGCGATTTCAACGGCGGCCTTGCCGACGCCGTGCGCAAGGGCCGCCGCGACGAATATGCGTGGGCGTATGAGAGATATGGCGACGAGGTGCCCGATCCCCTGCGCGAGGCCACGTTTCGATCCGCAATCGTCGATTGGGACACGCGAAGCGGCGATGGCCGCGAGCGGCTCGCGCTGGTGCGCGAGTTGCTCTCGATCCGCCGGCGTCACATCACGCCTCACCTTGCAGGCGCGCGTTTCGGCAAGGCGGAAGCGGCCGACGATGGACTGCTGACCGCGAACTGGCGCCTTGGTGACGGCGCAAACCTGTCGCTGACCGCCAATCTGTCGGACCACGCAATCGCGGCGCAGGCGGAATATGCGCCGGGCACACCAATTTGGGGCACTGCCGGCGGCGCGATCACACCGTGGTCGGTGCTCTGGCGTTTGGACGAACGCTGATGCCGCCAGCCATTCCCATCGCGACCTATCGTTTGCAGCTGACCGCGAACTTCGATTTCGACGCGGCCGCCACCGTCGTGCCTTACCTGAAGGCGCTCGGCATCAGCCACGTCTATGCCTCGCCGTTTACAAAAGCGCGCAAGGGTTCGACCCACGGCTATGACGTCGTCAATCACACCATCATCAATCCCGAACTCGGCGGCGAGACGGGTTTCGAGCGATTCAGCGACACGCTGAAAGCGCACGACCTCGGCCTGATCCTCGACTTCGTGCCCAACCATGTCGGCGTACACTATGACGATAATCCATGGTGGCTCGACGTGCTGGAATGGGGCGAGGCTTCGCCGCACGCCGTCTCGTTCGATATCGACTGGGAGCAGTTGCCTTATCGTTCGCGCGGCGGCGTGCTGCTGCCGATCCTCGGCTCGTCCTACGGCAAGGCGCTGGAAAGCGGCGAGATCGAGCTGCGCTATGACGCCGGCGAAGGCAGTTTCTCGGCCTGGTATTTCGAGCATCGCCTGCCGATTGCTCCGGAGCGCTACGGCGAAATCCTGAACACCATCGTCAAGGAGGCCGGGGCCGAGGACAGTGAAGCCGGACAACGCATCCTTGATCTCACCTCGCGCTATCGCGGCCTGCGGCATCCCAACCGCAAGGAAACCCCAGGTTTCAAAACGGAACTCAGGGATATCGAAAGTGGGCGCGACATTATCGAGCGTGGGCTTGCGGCCTATCGCGCTCACGCAGATCGCCCCGTGCAGACGCTGGCGTTGCATCACCTGCTCGAGCGCCAGCACTACAAGCTCGGCCACTGGCGATTGGCATCGAGCGACATCAACTATCGCCGCTTCTTCGACGTCAACTCGCTGGCCGGATTGCGGGTGGAAGACGCTGCGACCTTCAACGTCGCCCATCGCCTGGTGCGACGGCTCATCGAGGAAGGCAGGCTGCAAGGATTGCGGCTCGATCACATCGACGGCCTGAGCGACCCCGCGCAGTATTTCCAGCGCTTGAGCCGCCTGATCCGGCAGGCCGGCGGGAAAACCGCCCGGTCGTTCTACGTTGTGGTCGAAAAAATCCTCGGCGAGCATGAAGGTCTGCGGGCCTTCGCCGGCGTCGAAGGCACGACCGGCTATGAGACGCTCAACGCGATCACCCGCGTGCTCGCTAATCAGACTGGACTGGAAGCGCTCGACGAAACCTGGCGGCAGATCAGCAATTTGCCGCCTGCGCTCGGGCCCGTGCTCAAGGCCGCCAAGCAGCGCGTGCTGGAAACGTTGCTGACCAGTGAATTCACAGTGCTGGCGCGCCTGCTCGGGCGTATCGCGGCGGGTCATTATTCGACGCGGGACTTCTCCGCCGACAGCTTGCGTCAGGCGCTCGAACTTTACGTGCTGAATTTTCCGATCTACCGGACCTATCTGACCGCGGCCGGCCCGTCGCCAGAGGACCGCGCCCTGATCTCGGAGACGATCGAAAAGGCGCGCGCCGAGTGGTACGCCGCCGACGAAGGCATCTTCGACTTCCTGCGCGATGCGCTGACGATGGATCTCGCGAGGCCCGGCGCCGCACTGCACAGCGCACCGCGGGTGCGGCGGTTTGCGCTGAAGGTGCAGCAATTCACCGGGCCGTTGATGGCGAAGTCGCTGGAGGATACGGCGTTCTATCGCACTCATCGCCTGCTCGCGCTGAACGAAGTCGGCGGCGAGCCGTTCGCATCGGCGCTGTCACCCGATACCTTCCACCACATGATGAAGACTCGCGCGCGCGACTGGCCGCACGCCATGACCACGACGGCCACGCACGATACCAAGCGCGGCGAAGACGCGCGGGCCCGCCTGATCGCGCTCAGCGAACTCCCCGGCGAATGGACCGCCGCGGTCGCGCGCTGGAAAGTCCTCAACGCGCCACACATCGTCACCGACGGCAACTTGCGCGCGCCGTCGGCGACGTTCGAATATATGCTGTACCAGACGCTGCTCGGCGTCTGGCCGCTTGCGGCTCCTGATCCCACGCTGACCGAACGGCTGCAGAACTATGCGATAAAGGCGGCGCGCGAGGGCAAGCAGGAGACGAGCTGGCTGAACCCCCATGACGGCTATGAGAATGCCGTCTGCAGCTTCATCGAGCGGTTTCTCAATCGATCTGCGTCCGGCGAATTTCTGGAGCAGTTCGAAGCCTTCGCCCGGCGCGTCGCGCTGCTCGGCGCGCTCAATTCGCTGAGCCAGGTCACGCTGAAGACGATGATGCCGGGTATGCCGGATTTCTATCAGGGGACGGAATTCTGGGCTCTGTCGATGGTCGATCCCGACAACCGCCGGCCGGTCGATTTCGCCGAGCGCGCCGCTGTTCTCACGCAGACCGCAAAGCCTGATTGGCAAGCGCTCGTTCAGTGTTGGCCGAACGGCCGCATCAAGCTCGCCTGGACGGGACACCTCATCGCGCTTCGCAACGAATTTCCGGACGTTTTTGCGCATGGCGACTACGAGCCGCTGGAAGTCAGCGGTCCCCATCGCGACCATGTCGTCGCATTTGCCCGGCGCCGCGGCCGCCACGCTGTGATTGTTGCGGCGGCGCGCTGGTTCGCGCCGCTGTCGGAGCAAGGCCGCAAATGGCCGAATGGACACGCCTTCGAAGGCGAACTCCACGTCGACGGCTATTCGCTCGAAAGCGCACGCGGACCTGACAGGGCGCGCATCCCGCTGGCAGCACTATTCCGGCACCTTCCGCTCGCGGCACTGAAAGCGAGCCCAGCCGGCGTAACAAGGCCAGCCGCGAAGAGAATGAAGCAGTTCGCGTAAGCAGCACGGCTTTGGCCTGCAATCCGCAGCGCCTCGCATCCAGGTATCGGGAACTTTCGCGATTCACGTTTGTTGGCTGCCAGGTGCGTGCACGAGCACGGCGGCTGGAGGAATAACAATGTCTATTGGAACAATCATTCTGATTATCTTGATCATTGCGTTGCTCGGCGGCTTTAGCGGCGTCGGAGGCGGGCCATTTTACGGCACCGGCTATTATGGCGGCGGCGGCCTCGGACTCGTCATCATCATTATTCTGATACTCGTGCTGCTCGGACGAATCTGAGGCCCGCACCTACGGCTAGAGCTTATCGGCCAGCTTCTTCATCGCAGATTTGATCGACGATGCCGCATTGTCGTAACCGTCCCACGCCTTGCTTTTCGCGAGCAAGGCCGGGACCGTGCGGATGGTGTAGCGCTTGGGATCGAGATCGCCCTTAACCTGCGCCCAGGTCAACGGCATCGAGACGGTCGCGCCTTCGCGGGCGCGGGGCGAGAGGACGGCGACCGCGGTCGACATGCGGTCGTTGCGCAAGTAATCGAGGAAGATTTTTCCAACGCGCTTCGTCTTCGACATGTTGAGCAGATACTCTTGCGGATTGTCATTCGCCATCCATTGGCAGACGCCTTGCGCAAACGCCTTGGCCTCCTTCCATGTGACCCGGTCCCTCGCGCCATAGGTCAGCGGCACGACGACGTGAAGTCCCTTGCCGCCTGTGGTCTTGCAGAAGCTTTCAAGACCCAACGCATCCAGGCGCTGCTTCATGTCCCTCGCCGCCGCGACGACATCCGCAAAGTCGACGTTCGGTGCGGGGTCGAGATCGAACACGAGACGTCCGGGGACATCGACCGCGTCCGGCGCGCAATTCCAGGGATGCAATTCTAACCCGCCGGATTGCGCCACCGCCGCCAATCCCTCGACGCGGTCGATCTGCAAATAAGGTTTGCGATCGCCGGAGACCTTGACGAGCGTCAAGAGATCCGACGTGCTCGGCATGGCGTGACGCTGGAAAAACCTTTCTCCGCCGATGCCGTCCGGTGCGCGCACGACAGAACAAGGCCGCCCCTTCAGATGCGGCATCATCCAGTCGCCGATCGCCTCGAAATACTGCGCGAGGTCGAGCTTGGTGACGGCCTCTCCATCGCCCGCATCCGGCCACAACTCCTTGTCGGGCTTTGAGATCGTAACGCCCATCACCGCAGATGATTTGCCAGGCGCCTTCGCGACGGGCTTGATGACGTTGACCATGGCGGGTTTCTCCGCGACGATTTCCTTCGCCGGCTTGTCCTGGCGCAGGCCCTTGAACGCCGCCTGCCGGATGTTGCCTCCGTCGGTAAAACCGGCGAATTCGATTTCAGCGACAAGCTCCGGCTTCAGCCAGTGAATATCGCGGGTCCTGCGCGGCGCATCCTTGCCGCCGAACGGGCTTGCGTCGGCCTCTGCCTTCTTGAGAAGAGGCATGATGCGCCGAACCGTATCCTGCCCGAAACCGGTTCCGACCATCCCGACAAAGGCGAGGTGGCCGTCGCGATAGACGCCAGCCATCAGCGAGCGGAATTTGCCGTTCGTCGTCTTCCAGCCGCCGAGCACCACTTCCTGTCCGGCCCGGCATTTGGTCTTGGTCCAGCTTTCCGAGCGGCCGGAGCGATACGGCGCGCTCAGTCTCTTGGAAACGATGCCTTCGAGCGACAGCTTGTTTGCCGACTCCAGAACATCCTCGCCGCTCACCTCGAAATGCTCGACATAGCGGATCGATTGCGCGGCCTTCTTCGGCAACGCCTCCAGCAGATCCTTGAGCCGCGCCTTTCGTTGCTCCAGCGGCAGGCGGCGCAGATCCTCATTCCCGGCAAACAGCAGGTCGAAGGCGTAGAAGATCAGGCGCCCCGTCTTGCCGTCGGAGATCGCCGCCTGCAACGCGGAAAAGTTCGGCGCTCCGTTATGATCGAGCGCGACGATCTCGCCATCGATCATCGCATCCGGCAGGCGGCCACCCGCTGTCGCGATCGCCTCGAATTTGTCGGTCCAGTCGAGGCCCTTGCGCGTTCTCAAAATGGCTTCGCCGTTCTCCACCCGCATCTGCACACGGTAGCCGTCGAACTTGATCTCATGACCCCAACCGGCGCTGTTCGGCGGCGTTTCGACCGGCGTGCAAAGCTCGAACGCGACAAACTCCGGCATTGCGTCGACCTTCGTCGCCTTGACCGGCGCCGCCGTCTTGCTCCGTGCGCGCGCCTCCTTATCGTGTGCACGTGCTTCGGCCGCCTCGCCGCGGTTCGAATGCCAGACTGCATCGGCCTTAGCCCGGCCACGCGCGGTCATGAACGGCTTTGGCGCCTTGCCCTTGCCAGCCGCGATCTGGTCCATGCTGCGGCCTGAGGCGACCGAACGATCTTCCGCGAGCAGATCGTTCTCTTCCCCCTCGCGCGCATATTCGTCGCGATGCTTGATCAGAAGCCAGTTGGTGCGCTTGCCGCCGTTACGGTCATGCCGCATACGCACCAGCACCCAGCTTCCATGCAGCTTGTCGCCATGCAGGCTGAATTTCAGATCGCCCTTCTTGAACCCCCTTTCGGGATCGTCCGATTCCCAAGTGCCGCGGTCCCAGAGCTGCACCGTGCCGCCGCCATATTGGCCTTTCGGAATGGTGCCTTCGAAATCGCCGTAGTCGAGCGGATGGTCCTCGACTTCGACGGCAAGCCGCTTGTCGTGCGGATCGAGCGAGGGGCCGCGCGTCACCGCCCATGATTTGAAAACGCCGTCAAATTCGAGCCTGAAATCGTAATGCAGGCGCGTCGCATCGTGCTTCTGCACCACAAAGCGCCGCAGTTTCGAGGGCGCTACGGCAACGTCGCCGGCTGGCTCCGCCGTCTTTTCGAAATCGCGTTTTTTCCGGTAGGTGGAAAGGCTTTTGAGGGGCAAGGGACGATCTCAACAAAGGGCTTTCATGCGCGAATGAAGGAAGCATTGTAATGCCCCCTCCCGCCGGATGAAAAGGCGGGTAGCGGGCCCACCGTGGCCAATGTCGCTGTGACGGTTACTTTTTGTGGCTGCGACGCTTGGATTTCTTGGCGGCCTTTCGGCCCGTTGTCTTCCTGGGCACCTTCTGTCCGGCGGCCCTCGCCTCGGACAGGCCGATCGCGATCGCCTGCCTGCGGCTCTTGACCTTGCGCCCCGAACGGCCGCTCTTCAACGTGCCGGCTTTGCGCTTCTTCATCACGCGCTCGACCGAGCTTTGCGCCCTTCTCGAATATTTGCGTGCCATGATTTTTTCTCCGGTTGATACGGAACTAATCGACGCGGACGAAGATGGTTCCGATTGCCTACCGCCCCTCGGTGCTGCGGACGAGCTTCCGCACTCCCGCGGCGTGATGCGCCCGAGTTTTGCGTGAACCGTTCGCGGCCCAAGAGGGCGCAGGGAAAGCCGGGCGCCTGATGCACCCGCTGGTGTCCCGGTTCTGACATTCGTATCCCGGCGCGGCAGGTTCGTTTACGAATGTCAGAACCAAAGGGACACCAGCAAATATCCGCTTTCTAGTGTGGCTTTGGATTTGACATTCGCCTAAATGGCCCTCGGGGAGACTGGAGCGAATGTCAAATCCGCCACACTAGCCTCGTATGCAAGAGTGGAAAGCATACGAGTTAGTCACCACAGGTCCACCGGATCGATCCGGCCTTCCCTGCGCGATGGTGTTACGGTTTCCTTCGTGCTCTCTCCGGTGATCGGGCTTTGTTGTCACCATCGCCAGCGCAATGCGAAGCATTGTCGCCAACTTGACGCCAGCGCCGAGGCGCCTGTTGCCCGCTTTCCGAAGTTCGTGCGCTATTTGCGGCCCCACCTTCACGAACTTCGGAAAGCAAAGGGCAACAGCAATTTTGTATTCCAGTGCCGCTTACGATTTTGAAGTTCCTAGGAAGACCCGCGGCCTGCTCTGAGGAACTTCAAAATCGGCGGCACTGGTACCACACGACTTCGCCGTCCGCAGGACCACCCGTCTTCGCCAAATGGCTTCGCCGGGCGTAAGCGTCGCTCGTCTAGCGACGCTTCCGCGTCCACCGCATCCCGCGCTCCACGTTCGTGACGATGGCCAACGCCCCTCCTGGTGAGGCGGGATGGCGCGGGCCTGTAGAGATGATTTGCCCGACGGGGTGAGCGAAATATGTTTGTCTCAGGGGCTAGACAGCGGCGGCGAAGCAGACGGAATCTGTCTCGTATCCCGGACGAGGCGCGGCATGACACGACGCGATGCAGATCCGGGGACGCGACCTAATCCGGCGCTCTCAGGCGATAGCCGATGCCGGTCTCGGTCAGCACGAATTGCGGACGCTCGGGATCGGTCTCGATCTTCTGCCGGAGCTGCCGGACATAGACGCGCAGATATTGCGCATCCGTCATTTCGTCCCAGAGTTCTTTCAGCAGAAACCGGTGAGTCAAAACCTTGCCGGCATGCTGCACCAGCACGCGCAAGAGATCGTATTCCTTCGGCGACAGCTTGACCTCGCGTTCACCGACCTTGACGATGCGGCGCACGAGATCGACGGAGAGATCGCCGGTGCGGAACACCGGACGCTCGCCATGAACCTGAAGCTGATGCCGCAGCGCGGCGCGCATGCGCGCCAGGAGTTCGTCCATGCCGAACGGCTTGGTGAGGTAGTCGTCGGCGCCAAGATCGAGCGCCTGGACCTTGCCCGCCTCGTCGCCGCGGCTCGACAACACCACGATCGGAACGCCATCGTTGCGGCCGCGGATCGTCCGCAAGAGGTCATGTCCCTGGATGTCGGGTAGGCCGAGATCCAGAATGATCAGAGCTGGACCCTGTTCGAGCAATTCCAGTCCCGTTTTGCCGTTCGGCGCCTCCAGGATTTCATAGCCCTGCGTGCTCAGCCCCATCCGCAGCAATTTGCGGATCGGCGGCTCGTCGTCGATGACAAGGACCTTGATCGGGGTTGCGCTCATGCAGCCGTATCCAGTGTGTTTGAGGCCGAAGGCGCAACGGGCAGACGGATCGTCAGCACTGCGCCACTTCGATCGGAGCGATTGTTTGCAGAAATCGTGCCACCCATCGCCTCGACAAAGCCGCGGGAAATCGCAAGGCCAAGCCCGGTGCCGGGGCGGACGTGATCGCCCTTCTGCGCCCGATAAAACTTGTCGAACACGCTCTCCAGCTCGGAATGCGGAATGCCCTCGCCTTCGTCGAGAACCTGGAGCGTGACGAAATTCGCCTCGCGCCAACCCCGGATCGAAACCGTGGTCTCTGGCGGCGCGTATTTGGCGGCATTATCGAGCAGGTTGAACAGCGCCTGCTCGAACAGCACCGCGTCAAGCTCCAGCATCGGCAAATCGGCTTCCAGCTCGAGCGACACTTTGTGATGGACGAGAATCTTGCCGGCCCGGCGCAACGCGCTGCCGACGATCTCGCCGATATCATGCCGCGCGGTATTCGGCTTGATGGCGCCGGATTCGAGCTTGGTCATATCGAGAAGATTGGCGATGAAACGATTGAGCCGTTCCGACTCGTCGATCACGGTCGCCAGCAGATCGCGTTTTTCGGAATCGGTCAGTCCGCCGGAGAGATCGCGCATGGTGGAGGCCGCGCCGAGCACGGAGGCGAGCGGCGTCTTGAGATCGTGCGAGATCGACGTCAAGAGCGCCGAGCGCAGGCGATCCGATTCGACGGTGCGCTTGACGCGGTCCATGTCCTCCACCAGCAACACGCGTTCGATCGCAAGCGCTCCCTGATCGACCAGCGCGTCGAGCAGGCGGCGCTGATCCGGCGTCAGCAGCGGCCCGGTCTTGTCGTCGTCGATGCCGATGACGCCGATCAAGCCGCGGCCGGTCCGCATCGGCAAGAACAGCCGCCTGGCGCCGGGTAGCGTATCGGAGCCGCGGCCGGCCGCGCGATCGTTGCCCCAGGCCCAGTTGGCGGCGGCAAGATCCGCCTTGTCGAGTTGGTCTTCCGGCGGATAGCCCGCTTTCACCGTCAACACGCCGTTCTCCGGCAACAGCAGCACCACGCGAACCTTCAGCATCAGCGCGGTCTGATAGGCGCTCGCCCACAGCACGTCGTCGAGCGTGCCGGTGCCGGCCAGTTTGCGACTGAAGGCGTAGAGCTGCTCGGTGGTCCTGATGCGGCCAATCGCAGTGTCGGCCTGCGTGCGCACCCGCGCGGCAACGTTGGAGACGAGAATGGCGATCAGCATGAAGAAGAAGAACGCCGCGACATTGGTCGGATCGGTGATCGTGAAGGTATAGATCGGCGGCAGGAAGAAGAAGTTATAGCAGAGCGAAGCCGCGACACTGGCGAGCAGCGACGGCCACAGGCCGAAGCGCACGGCGACGCCGACCACCGCGGTCAGGAACACCAGGTCGACATTCTCGATCCCGAACGGCCCCTGAATCAGTTCGGCCGCCGCAAGCCCGATCGCCACGATCAGGAGCGCCATCAGATAGGGTCTGGGATTGAGCGGCTCGCGGCGTTCCGCGGCGCGGACCGTTTTCTTCGGAACGGGATCCGCGGCGAGTTCCTCGCCCGCGATCACGTTGACGCTGATGTTGCCGGCGCGGCGAACGAGGTCGTGCACCACCGATCCGCGCGTCAGCTCGAACCACAGGGAGCGCTGCGATTTTCCGATGATGATTTGCGTGACGTTGTTGGTTTGCGCAAATCCGATGACGTCGTCGGCAATGCGCCGGCCGATGGCGGGAATCGTCATCGCCTCGCCACCGAGCGCTTCGGCGAGCCGCAGCGTATCCGCGAGGCGGTCGCGCTCCACGTCACTCAGCCGCAGACTGCGCCGCGTCTCGATGCTGACCGCCGTCCACGGCGCGTGCAGACGATCCGCCAATCTTTTGGTGTAACGCACGAGCCCTGCCGAGCGGGGATCTTCGCTGATGCAGACGAGAATGCGCTCGCCGGCGGCCCAGGGACCGGCGATGGCATTGGCCTGCATATGGGTGAGCAGTTGCTCGTCGACGCGCTCGGCGGTCCGGCGCAATGCCAGCTCGCGCAATGCGGTCAGGTTGCCCGGCGAGAAATAGTGCTCCAGCGCCCGCTCGGCCTGCTTGGGAACGTAGACCTTGCCTTCCTTCAGCCGCTGGATCAGGTCGTCCGGCGTGAGATCGATCAGCTCGACGCCGTCGGCGCGGTCGAATACCGAATCCGGAACGGTCTCGCGCACGCGCACATGCGTGATCTGCGCGACCACGTCGTTGAGGCTTTCGATGTGCTGGATATTGACCGCAGTGTAGACGTCGATACCGCGCGACAGCAGCTCCTCGACATCGAGATAACGCTTGGGATGCCGGCTACCGGGCGCGTTGGTGTGGGCGAGTTCATCGACCAACGCGAGCTGCGGCCGCCGCGCGATCAGGGCATCGAGGTCCATTTCCTCGATGAACTGGTCCTTGTAGGCGACGCGCTTGCGCGGGATCACCTCAAGCCCGTGCAGCAGCGCTTCGGTCTCGACCCGGCCGTGGGTCTCGACAAGGCCGACCACGACATCGACGCCGGCTTTCTTCCGGGCGTGGGCGCTCTGCAGCATCTCGTAGGTCTTGCCGACGCCGGGAGCGGCGCCGACGAAGATCTTCAGGCGACCGGCCTCGCTGTTTTCGCGCCGCGCCGCCTCCAGCAGGGCTTCCGGCGAAGGGCGTTGTTCGGAATCACGGCGCGGCTGTTGAACCATAGGAATAATATAATCCGCGGCCTCCGCCGGGCCTAGTGTGGCGCGGCATCGAGCGCAAGGTTAAGCGCCAGCACGTTAACCCTCGGCTCACCAAATATGCCAACCAGGCGGCCGGAGGTGTTCTCGGTCACGAGCTGCCGTACCTTGTCTTCCGGCATGTTTCTCGCCTTCGCGACGCGCGGCACCTGGAACAGCGCGCCTTCCGGTGAAATATCAGGGTCGAGACCACTGCCCGATGTGGTCACGAGATCGACCGGAACGCTCGCGGACGGATTCTCCGCTTTCAGCTTGTCGATGTCTTCCTTGATGCGATCGTTGAGCGCCTTGCTGGTCGGACCGAGATTCGAGCCGCCGGAATTGGCGGCATTGTAGGGCGCCGGCACCGTCTTGGATGAATCAGCCGGATCCGGCGCCGTCGTCGCCGAGGGGCGGCCATGAAAATATTTGTTGCTCTTGAATTCCTGCCCGATCAGCCCGGAACCAACGACCTTGCCGTCACGCACGATCAGGCTGCCCTGCGCCTGTTTCGGAAAAATCGCGCCTGCGATTTCCGTGATCGCGAGTGGATAGGCGAGACCCGTAAGCGCAGTCAGCAGCAACAAGACGAGGATTGCGGGGCGAATTTCTCTGAGCATGGTTGGCTCCTTCAAGCCAGATGCAGGGCGGCGACGACGAGGTCGATCGCCTTGATGCCGATAAAGGGAATGATGATGCCGCCGAGCCCATAGATCATCAGATTGCGCCGCAGCAGCGCGCCGGCGCCGATCGCGCGATAGGCCACGCCCTTCAGCGCCAGCGGAATCAACGCAACGATGATCAGCGCGTTGAAGATGATCGCCGACAGGATCGCGCTCTGCGGGCTGGCGAGATGCATGACGTTGAGCACCGACAGTTGCGGGTAGAACGCCAGGAACATCGCCGGGATGATCGCGAAATACTTGGCGACGTCGTTCGCAATCGAGAACGTCGTCAGCGCGCCGCGCGTCATCAGAAGCTGCTTGCCGATCTCGACCACCTCGATCAGCTTGGTCGGATTGGAATCGAGATCGACCATGTTGCCGGCCTCGCGCGCGGCCTGCGTGCCGGTGTTCATGGCAACGCCAACGTCGGCTTGCGCGAGCGCCGGCGCATCGTTGGTGCCGTCGCCGCACATCGCCACCAGCTTGCCGTTGGCCTGCTCGTTGCGGATCAGCTTCAGTTTGTCTTCGGGCGTCGCCTGCGCGAGAAAATCGTCGACGCCGGCTTCCGCCGCAATGGCGGCTGCCGTCATCGGGTTGTCACCCGTGATCATCACGGTGCGGATGCCCATGCGGCGCAGCTCGGCGAAGCGCTCGCGGATGCCGCCCTTCACGATATCTTTCAAATGAACGACGCCGAGCAGCCGGCCGTCCCTGGCGACGGCAAGCGGCGTGCCGCCGGCCTTGGCGATCTCGTCCGATATCGCCCTGATCTCGCGCGCGGCGTCGGAGGCCACCGCGGGATGCAAGGCGCGAACCGTATTCCCCGAGGCCATGGCTTCAGCCGTGCCGCCGCCGACATAAGCAAGGATGGCGTCGACCGCGCCCTTGCGCACCGAGGAGCCGCCGGCGTCGATGCCGCTCATGCGGGTTTGCGCCGTGAACGGCACGAAGGTCGCCGACAGCTCGCCCATGTCGCGGCCGCGGATGCCGTATTTTTCCTTGGCGAGCACCACGATCGAGCGGCCCTCCGGGGTCTCGTCGGCCAGCGAAGCGAGCTGCGCTGCATCCGCCAGATCCTGTTCGCTGACACCGCGAACGGGACGAAACGCCGTCGCCTGGCGGTTGCCGAGCGTGATGGTGCCGGTCTTGTCGAGCAGCAGCGTGTCGACGTCGCCGGCCGCTTCGACTGCGCGGCCGGACATCGCCAGCACGTTGAAGCGCACCAGGCGATCCATGCCGGCGATGCCGATCGCCGACAACAGCGCGCCGATCGTGGTCGGAATCAGCGTCACGAACAGCGCCACCAGGATGATCACCGAAATCTGGCCGCCTGCGTAAGCGGCGTAGCTCGGAATGGTGACGGTCGCGAACACGAAGATGATGGTGAGGCCCGCGAGCAGGATATTGAGCGCGATCTCGTTCGGCGTCTTCTGCCGCTCCGCGCCCTCGACCAAGCGGATCATACGGTCGATGAAGGTCGAGCCCTGCGCGGCGGTGATGCGAACGCGGATCCAGTCCGAAAGCACCTGCGTGCCGCCAGTCACGGCCGAACGGTCGCCGCCGGATTCCCGGATCACGGGGGCGGATTCGCCGGTGATCGCGGCTTCGTTGACGGACGCGATGCCCTCGACCACCTCGCCATCGGAGGGAATGTTGTCGCCGGCCTCGACCAGCACGATGTCGCCAACTTTGAGACTCGTGCCCGGCACCAGCCGATAGTCCCTGCCCTCGCTGCTCAGAAGCTTGGCCTGGCTTTCGGTGCGGGTCTTGCGCAGCGATTCGGCCTGCGCCTTGCCGCGGCCTTCGGCCACCGCTTCGGCGAAATTGGCGAACAGCACGGTGAACCAGAGCCACAAAATGATCTGGAATGCGAAGCCGAGGCCGGCAGCGCCGGTCAAGAGATCGCGCAGGAAGATCACGGTGGTGAGCACGGCGACGACTTCGACCACGAACATCACGGGATTCTTGGCCATCTGCCGCGGGTCGAGCTTGACGAAGGCCGAGCCG
Organism: Bradyrhizobium sp.; assembly: GCF_035652035.1. Taxonomy (GTDB): domain Bacteria; phylum Pseudomonadota; class Alphaproteobacteria; order Rhizobiales; family Xanthobacteraceae; genus Bradyrhizobium. The sequence goes on along the minus strand of NZ_DASREO010000038.1, from coordinate 8,344 downwards.
ATCGCGGGCATCACGATCTTCGGATCCAGCATCGTGGCGGCCGGCGTTTGCCTTTTCGTTTTCTGGACGACTTCCATTGAAGCTACTCCTGATGACCGGTCAGAACAGCGCGTTGGCGTTACCGGCCAGATGCTCGACGATGGGCCCGAGCGCAAGCGCCGGGAAGAAAGTGAGGCCGCCGATGATGAGAATGACGCCAACGACAAGGCCGACGAACAGACCGCCCGTGGTCGGGAATGTGCCGCTTGAGGCCGGGATGGATTTTTTGCTGGCGAGCGAGCCTGCCATCGCCATCGCCGGCACGATCATGAAGAAGCGTCCGACGAACATCGCGCTGGCGAGCGTGAGGTTATAGAAGAAGCTGTTGCCGGAGAGGCCGGCAAACGCCGAGCCGTTATTGCCGGTTGCCGAGGTGAAGGCGTAGAGCACCTCCGTGAAGCCATGAGGCCCGGCGTTATTCATCGCCGCAACCGTCGACGGAAGCACCACCGCAACCGCGGTCCAGCCGAGATACATCAGAGGCAGAACGAGAATGGCGAGCATGGCCATCTTCACCTCGCGCGCCTCGATCTTCTTGCCGACATATTCCGGCGTGCGGCCGACCATGAGCCCCGCGACGAAAATCGCCAGCACGACGAACAGCAGCATGCCATAGAGACCGGCGCCGACGCCGCCGACGATGATTTCGCCAAGCTGCATGTTGATCAGCGGAATCATGCCGCCCAATGCCGTGAAGCTGTCATGCATCGCATTGACGGCGCCGCAGGATGCGGCCGTGGTGATGACCGCAAACAGGCTCGAGGCGACGATGCCGAAACGGACTTCCTTGCCTTCCATGTTGCCGCCGGTTAGCCCGAGCGCATCGAGCATCGCGGTGCCATTGGCTTCCGACCAGTAGGTGACCGTGACGCCTGCCAGGAACAGCACACCCATCACGGCGAGGATCGCCCAGCCCTGCCGCTGATTGCCGACCATGCGGCCGAACACGTTGGTCAGGGCCGCGCCGATGACAAAGATCGACAGCATCTGCACGAAATTGGACAGCGCCGTCGGATTCTCGAACGGATGGGAAGCATTGGCGTTGAAGAAGCCGCCACCATTGGTCCCTAACATTTTGATCGCGACTTGCGAGGCCACCGGGCCAACAGCGATGGTTTGCTTGGCCCCTTCGAGCGTGGTGGCTTCGACATAGGGGCCGAGGGTCTGCGGGATGCCCTGCCACACCAGAAACAGGGCGTAGACGATTGAGATCGGCAGCAATACGTAGAGCGTCGTGCGGGTCACATCGACCCAGAAATTGCCGACGGTGCGCACCGAGGCGCGGGAGAAGCCGCGGATGAGCGCGACCGCAAGCGCGATACCGGTGGCAGCCGACAGGAAATTCTGATGCGTCAGGCCCAGCATCTGCACGAGATAGGACATCGTGCTTTCGCCGCCGTAGTTCTGCCAGTTGGTGTTGGTGATGAAGCTGATCGCGGTGTTGAAGGAGAGATCTTCACCGACTGCCGGTTGCTCCGCCGGGTTGAACGGCAGCACGGCCTGCAATCGCATCACGGCATAAAGGATGAGAAATCCGCCGACGTGGAAAAACAGCATGGCGATCGTATAGGTGACCCAATGCTGCTCGCGCCTTTCATCGACGCCACTGACCCGGTAGATCGCCGCCTCGATCGGCCGTACCACCGGCGACAGAAAGGTGCGCTCGCCATTGAACACGCGCGTCATGTACCAGCCGAGCGGCTTGGTCATCGCAACGACAATGGCGCAGAACAGGAAAATCTGGATCCATCCGATGGCAGTCATGGCGGATACGCCCTTGGATTAAGTTCAGGAGTTAAATGAAACGCGCGCCGCAGTCGCGCGGCGACCAGGCGCGCCGTGATCAGAAGCGTTCCGGCCGCAGCAGCGCGTAGGTCAGGTAGAACAACAGGCCCGCGGAGACGAGGCCGGCGAGCGCATAGTCGAACATCATGGCCGTGTTCCTCTTGAAACGCCGCGCGGCCTCACAGCCGCTCGCACGCGTAGGTGTAGCCGACGGCCGCGGCGAAGAAGGCTAGCCCAAGGGCCAACATCATCAGGTCAAGCATGGAAATTCTCCGGATCGCGCGCGTCGAGCGCGACGCGTACCGTTGGGCGCGCGTCGCATGGGATTGCGTCCCGAATCCGGTCCTGAAGTGCCACTTGCGGCATAGGTTTTCGAGGCGGCGGGACCAGCGACCTTATAAAAATCTCATAAAGACCGGCGCCACGCTGGGCCGGCCGGCGCATCCCACAACATCCCTATAACGAAGTTTTTCGCTCCATCCCGATATCCTATGGCGGCATCACTATGCTGATGGGACGCGCATAAGCGCTCCTGCAGACGGTATGGATTTTGCTTGTGAAAAGCATCCAAGCCACTGATCGAAAAGCTATTATTTCCCTATCTAAGTAACCGCGAACCGACATGAAAATCAATATCGCCCGCGTTCTCCCCTCTCCCGCACGGCCCGCCGTGATGGAGGCGCTGCGTTTTTTGCTGGTCTTTGCGCTTGCCATGGCGGCGTTCGCCGCGCTCGGCAGCATTCCCGCGCATGGGGAAGATCCGCAGATCGCAAGCCGCCGCGCCGCCGAACGGACCGACTTCACCAACGACGAAATCAGGGAAGGCTTTTTCAAGATCGCCTTCGGCGCCGAACTGCAGCTCGGCAAGCCTGCGGGGCGCGTCCGCAAGTTCAATGAGCCGGTGAGGATCTTCGTCGAATCGGCGAGCGGGCCGGACCGGCGCGGCGGGCTGGCGAAGGTGGTGGCCGACATCCGTGCCCGCATCAACCATCTCGACATCGCGGTCACGAATGATCGCCGCGATGCGAATTTCGTCGTTCGCCTCGTGTCCGAGCGCAAGGTGAAGGCGACCATTCGCGCGCTCTACGGCAACGACAAGGCCAAGAAGATCCAGAAGGCCCTCAATCCAGAGTGCCTGTCAGGCATCGGCAAGGATGAGCGCTTTCACATTCGCCGCGCGGAAGTGATTCTGCCGATCGATGCCGGCGATTTCACTTTCTACGATTGCGCCTATGAGGAAATGCTTCAGGCGCTCGGCGTCATCAACGATGACGCCTCAGTACCATGGACGATGTTCAATGACGACGTCCAGATGGGATTCTTCGACGTCTACGACCAGTATCTTCTCAACATTCTCTACGACCCGCGCATCAAGGCCGGCATGACCAGGGACGAGGTCGACGCGGTCTTGCCGGAGATTCTGTCGAGCGCCCGCACCTGGGTGCAGGACATCAATCCGCCGCAGCGCGCCGAATCCGGGGATCGACCGGTCAGCCGCAACTAGCAGTAAGACGACGTCGTCGAGCAGCGAGCAGAATGGGTTCGCTTTGACGACGACGAATATTCGGTAATGCCGAACTGGTTCTTGCCGTTCTGCTGCTGAGCGAGCTGGCTCGACTTTGAATTTTTCGAGGGTGCACTCGCCGATGCGCCGGCTTCGGCGGGGCCGGTCAACGATACGGCTGCAAACAGAATGGTGAGGGTGATCGCGGTCAGACGTGTAATCATCGTTTCCTCCAGATAATCCGAGGGACAACGGAGCCTTGAGCGTTTGCCGCCCGATGATTGTGCTCGACGCATTGGCTACGTCTTGTTGTCTCTTTCGAAGAGGATGATCCCGACCTTCTCCGGGCGCAACAAATAAACGGCAAATGCATAAAAGATCAGCATGACAAGGTGCCGCCGAAAGACAGGGCACCTTCCAGTTGAGGCAGGTGACGGCTGATGCTGGCCTAGAGACTTCGTCGCGCGCAAGCGCGCTGCTCAGGATGAGCGTTGCTGTTCTTGCAGCACGTAGGCGCTAGTTCGATTTGCCGGCGGGTTTTGCGGTCTGATCGTCGTGAACCTGGCCCCAGGGATCGTAAGGCTTCTTTGGCGTCGGGATTCGATCAAGCGCGGCATTGTAGGCCTTCTCATCCACCCTCGGCTTGGTCTCGCCGGTTGGCGCCGCGTGGCTCCTCTTGCTCAACTGGGCATCGGCCGCGGAAGACAGGAGCAGCAGCGCCGCCGTCGCAGCCAATGCCATTGCAACCGGATTCAACCTGCCCGCCATTCGTCTAATCCTCCCTTGCGCCCATCCCATTGAACTCCAATTTTTATGATCAGGACACCCCAATCTGGCGGGCCTGAAGGCCGTTGAAACGTCCAGACAAGGTGCCGTCAAAGCCCGAAAGGGCGCTACCGAGCAAAGGTCACAAATGCGTAAGCATTATTGTCCTTTCTTTTCTTTATATAAGAAAAATAGCTGCTTGTCGCCGCGACGCGACAGGAGATATCGTTTTAGGCGGAATGCTTCGGGATTGTGCGATGAGCACCAACGCGGATTTGCCGGTCAATCAAAGGCGTAAGACAGAGGAGACAACCAAGCCGCCGTCTCACGTCTGGGTTGGAGGCGTTGTCGTCCGCACGATTTTCCTGCTCGTCCTCATCGTTCTCACGGCGCGGGTCGCAAGCCCGCAGATGGAGCGTCTTTCCACGATCTACGAGACGCCCGGCGATCTCATTCGCGTGCTGATGGGCGTTGCGGTTTGCGCCTGGTTCATCGTCAACGTGTTCAAACTGCCGAAGGATGGCGGCGCCTACCGCACCTGGATGTATATGGGCCTTGCCCTGTTGCCGTTGGCCGCGCTCTGCGCCTACGTCGTCTGGTAATCTTCCTTAGGCTTGTTTTTCTGACAGCGCTGCTGCGTCTTCAATCGCTCAATCCCATAGCGTGACGATCAATCCGCCGACGACGATCAACGCGCCGCCGAACCAGACCGGCATGGCCGGCGGTGCGCGAAACACGATCAGGTTCACGACCTGCCAGGCGACGAACAGCGTCGCAATATAGAGCCCGACCACGCGACTGAATTCGATCGGCGCGAGATTGACCGACAGGCCATAACCAAACAACAGCACGGCACCGGCGATGAACAAGATCATGCGCTGCGGCCAAGCGGTCTGGCCGATGCCAATCCGCACAATCGCATCGCCGGTCGTTTCCAGCGAAGTCGCGACGATCAAAAACATGAGAATTCTGATGACGTCCATCTTGCTCTTACCTTTCGCGCCCCGGCTGGCATTTGCGCCCGCATGAAGGCCGTTGTCACGGCGGGCGTCATCTCGAAGCTGTCCGGTGCTGCTGGATCGTATTCATCTCTTTTGCCGGAAAGTCGTACTGTCGGGGAAACGACAGTCCAGAAAGACCCTTGCGTTTGATGGAAGACGGTCGAGGGTTTCGCCAAAAATCTGAGTTACCAGTGGCCAAACCTCGTCGCGAGCGACCCATCCAGTCGGCGCACGCCGTCGCTCCAGAACGATTGTGAGGGTCCAGTCGCCCCCGTCAGTGCGCGGTTTGATATCGACTGGGGTCGGGGCCTTTCTGGTCATCGGCGAGCGTCGCAGGTTTACCAGCGTGGCGGCCCGACCATCGCTCGACCTGTCGCTGCATCGCGCAGCGAGCACCCAAAAGTGGTTCTACACAATGACGGCGGGAAAGCAAGGCGCGAACAGCGAAGGCCGTCAGCCCCGCCACATCGGAGATTTTGGTCCGCCATGGTAGCGCATCTGGGGAAGGTCCCTCTGCCGTTGAAGGCCCTTCTTGAGCAACGCCTTTTGCGCACCGCTCGCATATCCCACCGCTACAGCCCAGAGAGTTGCAGCGGCAATGACGCTCACAAATCGTCGAAGCCAGAGAGAAGCCACCATCTTCGCTTCCCTCTGCAACTCAGTACTTCGCGATTACCGGACCATCCCGGTGGAATTTGTAGTTGACGCCGACGAGCACCGTTTGCGCGGTCTGCTTGACGTTGAGAACTTCACCGGACGGGAAACCTGCGGCAGCGTTGAAATGCTGCCCGGACATATCCTCGATCCACATGTAGCTGTAGTCGACAAATATCGACCAGTTGCGCGAGAGCATCCACTCGGCGCCGGCACCCGCCACCATTCCCGGCAAGGTATAGCTTGCGGATTCAGCCAGGGCCCCGTTCGGTTGAAACACCTGGTTCCTGTTCTGCATCCATGACATGCCAGCTTTTCCGTAAGTCAGGAAAGACGGCGTCCAGAGGTAACCGATACGACCGGTCGCGGTGTAAGCGGCCTTGAGACTGTTCGTCTCCGACATGTTCGGAAAAGCGGGGAGCGCGTGCGAGCCGTTGATGTTGCCGAAATCGAACGTGCCTTGAATGCCGAACACCAGGTTCGTGGTCTGGAAGTCACAGCCGGCCTGGCCGCCACCGAGGAAGCCCTTGTCGTCCTCGCGGCCATAGTCCGCAAACGAGACTCCGGTTGTGTCTTGCGAGAACCTCGATGTGTCGACCCTGGTCCAGCCCCCTCCGACATTTCCGCCGATGTAACAGCCCGTCCAGTTGTAGGCCGGTGCGGCGGGCGGCGCCGCCTTGAGCGGCATGTCTGCGGCTGACGCAATGCCCGTGGCAGAAAGCCCCATCAACAAGCCCGTCAGCGCCGTCTTCACGTTTCTGTACATGTTAGCCCCCAATATCATCTCATCCATCGCTGCGCGCTAGTGGAGTGGATTTGACATTCGCTACCCTGTCGCCCGGAATGCGCAAAGCGAATGTCAAATCCAAAACTCCAGTAGAAATCCATATTTGCTAGTGGTCCTTTGATTCCAACATTTGCAAAGGTGCCAGCCAGACCGGGATGCAAATGTTGGAATCGGACCACTAGGTCAGTACTTGGCGACCACCGGACCGCCGAACTTGAAGTCGATGCCGAGCGTGACCACGGAGTAGGTGTTGGCCACGTTGTATGGCAGTTGTCCGTTCGGCGTCAGCGTATTGCCAGCCCGGCTGTAGGTGCCGAAATCGTAGTAGCGGTATTCCAGCTTGCCGATGACGTTGTTGGTGATCGCGTAGGCGATGCCACCGCCGGCTGCGAGCCCGCTCCGGTGGTTGGTGAATTGATCGACCGGAAATCCCGGTGCGGTGCTGGTATGGACGAGATCGCCAAACGCCCAGCCACCGGTGAAGAACAGCAGCAAGCGGTCGACGGCGATGCCGCCGCGCGCACGCAGTGTGCCGCCCCAGCGAAGGTCGGTTTGATCGACAACGCCCAGCGCCTGGCTGGAGTCGTTGCCCTTGATGCCGGACCAGAAGCCGTCGGCCTCGACACCGACCAGATAGTTGCCGCTCTGCCAGTTGTAGCCGACCTCGCCGCCGCCGATGCCGCCGGTCGAATCGTAGTTGACGGTGAAGTTGGCAAAGCCGGCGGGACCGTTGGCGTTGTTGTAATTGTGGTTGCCAAAGCCGCCACCACCGAAGCCGCCGATATAGACGCCGGTCCAGTCATAGACGGCTGCCGGGGCCGACGGCGCTTTGGCGTAAGGCAGGTCCGCGCCGAACGCCGGTGACAGCAGACTCAAGGCCCCCAGAGAGACTGCGGTAAGAAGAATTCGTTTCATTTGTTAGCCCCTGTCGAATTGTTTTTCCGGTGAAGGGTGTGACGGCCTTCCGTCACATTGCGTCACCTCAGAAGTGAATAATGATGTCGGCTGAACCAATGAGGGCGTAGTTGCGAGTGGCCGGGATGCCCATGTTGGCGTTGCCGTTGAAGGCGAACGCATCGAGCGACCTGTAGTAGGTGAACTCCGGTCTGATCTCGATCTGCGGCGAGAACCAGTGCTGCCAGCCGATGCCGGTCTCGACGTATCGCGTCCTGGTGCCGGTTCGTTGACCCTCCAGGTCGTCGAAAAACTCACCCCGCCAGGAGATGTTGTCGAGCGGCGTCGCCTTGTAGTTCAGGTAGAACGTGGTGGCGTCCCAGTCGGCGTTGCAGGTAAGCCCAGCCGCGCTCTTGCAGAGCGCCGCGCCTGGCGCATTGAAGGGGATGTTCTGGGGTGAGAACGGCGTCCCGCCTTGAAGGAGAATGTTCAGGGCGGTGGGGTTGTTGAGGTTCAGCACGCCGCTCTGATGGCCATTATAAACCTCGAACGAGATGTGCCACTGGTCATTGAACTTGTGATAGTAGGTCAACCCGTACCATTGCAGGTTGTTGTAACCCCAGACACCGTTGTTGATGCCGTCCGCGACCACGTTGACGTTGTCGCGCCCGTCGTCGCTGGTCCAGCGAATGCCGAGTGTGTAGCTTGGCTTCGCGCCCGGATCCTTCAGGTAGGTTGGATTCGGATACAGCGGATTCGGGAACGGATTTGGAAGCGTGGCGCCGACGTGCCATGGCATCGCTTCGGTGCCGGCCACGATGCCCGTCTGCAGTATCCAGTTCTTGTTCAGCGCTGTCGTGACCTGGACGCCGGTGTTGGTGTAGTTATCGAACGTATACGTCATCGAGTGCGTAT
>NZ_DASREO010000037.1:0-11850 GCF_035652035.1 Bradyrhizobium sp. | reverse complement strand
TGCACTTCCTGCTCGGCGACGTCGAGCGAGATGGTGAGGCCGAACTGCAAGGTGATCACGGACGAGCCCGCCGAACTGATCGAGCTCATCTGGTTGAGGTTCGGCATTTGCCCGAACTGCACCTCCAGCGGCGCCGTGACGGAGGACGTCATCACATCGGGGCTCGCGCCGGGATAGAACGTCTGCACCTGAATGGTCGGATAGTCGACCTCAGGCAGCGCCGCGACCGGCAGGAAGCGGAACGCCAAAATGCCGGACAGCATGATGGCGATCATCAGAAGCGTGGTTGCGACCGGCCGTAAAATGAACGGCTGCGATGGACTCATTGTTTTTGTCCGCCGTCCTGTTTTGGTCCGCCGTCGGAACGCTTCCGCTTGCCGCCGCCCGATTTATCGGGTTCGGCCGGCGTCTGGCCCGGGCTCGTTTGGGTCGGGTTGGTTTCGGAGCGGACGACGATCTTGGCGCCGTCGCGGAGCTTGTCGGCGCCGTCGATGACAACGCGCTCGCTGGGGGTGAGGCCGGAAAGGACTTCCACGCGATCGCCGTCAGTCACGCCAAGTTTCACCGGCCGCACCGACACTGTGCTGTCGGCATTGACGAGGTAGACAAATGTGCCTGGCGAGCCGCGCTGGATGCCGGCGGTCGAGATCGTCGTGACGTCCTTGTGGGTATCGAGCAACAGGCGGATGTTCACGAACTGGTTCGGGAAAAGCAGTCGCGCATCGTTGGAGAAATTCGCCCGCAGTCTGATCGTGCCGGTGGTCGGGTCGATCTGGCTGTCGAAGGTTTGCACCGTTCCGTCCTCGATCTTGGTCGAGGCGGAGCGATCGAGCGCGGTTGCGGGCAGGATGGCGCCGGCCTGCAGGCGTCTGGAGATCGCCTGCAGATTGTCCTCGGGCACCGTGAACAGGACGCTGATCGGATGCAGCTGGGTGATGACAACGAGCCCGTTGGTGTCGCCGGGCGTGACATAGTTGCCCTGATCGACTTGACGTATTCCGACGCGGCCGTCGAGCGGCGAAAGAATCCGGCAGTAGGCGAGGTTGACCTCGGCGGATTTCACCGCCGCCTTGTCGGCTTCTACGGTGCCCTGATTCTGGGCAACCAGCGCGATTTGCGTGTCCAGCGTTTGATGCGGCACGGCGTTCTGCGCCGCGAGGCCCTGATAACGCGCGAGGTCGACCTGCGCGCCCTTGAGCATGGCCTCGTCGCGCGCCAATTGCCCCTTGGCCTGTGCCAATGCTGCCTCGTAAGGCCGGGGATCGATTTCCGCGATCAGATCGCCTTTCTTGACCTCGCTACCTTCGGTGAAATCGATCTTCAGCAAATAGCCGCTGATCTGCGTGCGGATCGTCACGGTTGCGAGCGACGTCACCGTACCCAGCGCGTTGATGTTGACGCCGATGTCTCCCTTGCCGACCACTTCGGGCACGATGGACATCGGCCCCGAATTGCGGCCGCCGCCGCCGGGCTGCGGCGCCGCGCCCTGCCGGGTCCACCAGACGATGCCGGCGACCACCAGCACGATCAGGATGATCGTCAGGACAAACCGCCAACGGGATCGCGGCTTGGTTGCCTGCGCAGGATCAATCGAGGGGGTTTGGTGGAAATTCTTAATAGGTTGGTCCATGAACCTGCCATCAGGTGAGTATTGTCGCGGCTGCTTGCCGCAATTGGTCGCAGGAACCATCTCCAGGGTCCGCCGGCAACCTCATTTGAACGTCCCCGCCTGTCCTTGTCGCATTAACATTCGGAAAGAATTGCACTTTTGCGTCTGACCGCGACCGGGGGGCAACAATCAAATGTCGTCCGGGCTGTTCGCGCGGTTCAAAGACCGGCGCGGGTGATCCGCCCGACCGACGGACTCTTAACATATTTTTAGCCGAACCGGGGCGCGCAACAAGACCACGACATCGGCAGCACCAGGCAAGCGGGCCAAGGACATGGCGTTGCGCCGCCGTCAACGATGCCGGCCTCAGGCGGCTGCATCCAGCAATCTGAAAGAGCCCCTGATCAGCGCCCTGCGTCCTCTTTCGGTGATGGTCGGCACCCGGTCACTGCCGATGGTCACGAGGCCAAGCGCAACAAGATCGTCAAGCGTCAACCGGTTGGACGCCGACAGGCGCGCGAAGGGTATTCGCAGCGCTTTCAGTGCTTCCCATTGATCGGGCCGGAGATCGAAGTCGTTCTCGTCGGTCATGCTGCCTCGATTGAGTCGCGTGTTTCATGTCGTCCACATAAGGAAGGCGCATGAATCCGATGCGACCACATTGCGTCTGCAGTTGGTTTGCGCACGCAACTTTTCTTGAATCAGTTGGCACTTGAAATATCTCGCGTAGGCCATTTGAATTTGAAGCTCCTATGACGAACTTGCGGCAAACACTGACAGGAGCTTCAAATTCGCCGCACCGGTAACGCGGTTGTCACATCCACGTGTCAATGGACGGTGTCGGCCACTGCGAATCAAGTGGATGCGACAATGGAGGCTGTTTGCCCACTCGTATGAATGCACCGAAGGCGATTGCGTCGGCAAAATCGCCCGGCAATGGCTTCAGGCTGAAAGGGCTCGGCGTTATCGTCAGCATTGCCATTACGGCAATTGCGATCTACGCGCTGACGCACACGCTCAAAAGTATCGACACCCACGAGGTATTCCAGGTCATCCGGCACACGGATACCTCCTTGATCCTGATTGCCGCGACGCTGGTCATCGTCTCCTATGTGGGGCTGACGTTCTACGATCTGCTCGCGCTGCGCACGATCGGCCAAACCGAAATTCCATACCGCGTCGCAGCCCTTGCAAGCTTCACCAGCTACCCGATCGCGCACGGCATCGGCGCGGTTTCGCTGATCTCGCCGGTGATCCGTTATCGGGTCTATTCGTTTCATGGGCTGACGGCGTTCGACGTCGTCAACATCTGCTTTCTCACCGGATTGACCTACTGGCTCGGCAACCTGACGGCGCTCGGGATCGGTCTGCTGTTTGCGCCCGATGCGATCAGCGTGGTCGACTTGCTGTCGCCGAAGGTCAATCAATCGGTTGCGGTCGCGCTGCTTGTCGGGGTCGGAAGCTTTCTGATCTGGTGCTGGTCTCCGCGCAACGTCGGCACAAAGCGATGGCCGGTCCGGCTTCCTTCGGGACCACTGGTGTTGCTGCAAATCGCAATCGGGGTCTTTGAGCTCAGCGCGGCGGCGCTTGCGATGTACGTTCTGATTCCAACCGGGCCGAATATCGGGATCTTCCCGATCATGGCCGTTTTCATCGCCGCGACACTGTTGGGATTTGCCAGCCACACGCCGGCGGGCATCGGGGTCTTTGACGCGACGTTCCTGATCGGGCTCGGCAAGGACGACAAGGAGCCGCTGGTGGCGGCACTGTTGATGTTCCGCCTGATGTACCACTTCCTGCCGTTTATCTTTGCCCTCAGCCTGTTCGGCATTGTCGAGGGATGGCGAGGCTTGCGCCGGCGGCAGCGCGGGTGAAGTTTCCTACACGGGTGAGGTGAGCTTCAGCCCGACCATTCCGGCGACGATCAGCGTCAGGCAGATAATGCGCACGGGGTCGGTTGGCTCCGAGAAGATCACCATGCCAACGACGATGCTGCCGGCGGCGCCGATCCCGGTCCAGATCGCGTAGGCCGTGCCGAACGGCAGCGAGCGGAGCGCAAACGACATCAGCGAAAAGCTCGCCAAAATCGCCAGCGCGGTTGCAACCGTCGGCCAGAAGCGGGTGAGGCCATCGGAATATTTCAAACCGAAAGCCCAGGCGATCTCGAACAGGCCCGCCGCCAAAACCGCAAGCCAGCCAGTCATGATGACCTCGGTGCGCCGGGGAAAGCGGGGATTGCGATTTGCGCATCCTCGCGAAACCGCCTTTCGAACGTCAATGAATGTGCCGACATCCGCTCACCTTCGCTCTCTATGCCTTTTCCTCCTTGCGATGTTCGCACGACAGGGATGTGACAGCGTTGGCCTGTCGTCGAATGGCATGGTTGCGATCTTCGTCGACGCATCTCGGCCGAGGTGAGCTGTCGCAAAACTGAAGCGAGCAGCCGATATCCTGATCAAATTGCTGATTCGAGGATCGCATGGACCGCCAGCTGATCGCAGGTGCCGTCAGCGACAACCGCGGCATCGAGAACGCCACGGTTTGGGACCGGCTTTATGCGTTCTGGTACCGGCGGCTGGTCTATACCCAGATCTGGGAAGATCCGGTTGCCGATCTCGCCGCGCTTCGCTTGCCCATCGGCTCGACCATCGTCACCATCGCGTCGGGCGGATGCAATGCGCTGTCCTATCTCGCCGCTCAACCGGCGCAGGTTTATGCGGTCGATCTCAACGAGGCGCATCTTTCGCTCCTCAAGCTGAAGCTCGCGGGCCTGCGTGCCTTTTCCGACTATGCGGATTTCTGGCAGTTCTTCGGCGCAGCCAACTCGCCCGGCAATTCGGAACTGTATCGCGAGCGATTGCGGCCGCGGCTTGACGCGCAGGCGCGCAACTATTGGGACAGGCGCAACATCATCGGCCGCCCGCGCCACGCCTACTTCACCGATGGCTTCTACCGTTACGGCATGCTCGGCCGTTTCATCGGCTTTGCCCATGTCATCGCGCAATTGGCCGGGATCGACCCCGCGTTGCTGTTGAACGGCACGGCGGATGCGCCTGCACGGATCGATGCGCTGGAGCGTCTGGATCGCTTATTCCACTCGCTGCTGGTGCGGCTGATCACGGCGACGCCGGCGCTGTTGTTCAGCCTCGGCATTCCGCGGCGGCAGCGCGCTCTTCTGGGCGGTGCGCCATTGAACGAGGTTCTCCATCAGCGCCTCGTGCGCCTGATCGATGGCCATCCCAACGAAACCAATTATTTCGCCTGGCAGGCGCTGCATCGCGGCTATGTCGGTCCGGGCGATCGCTGCCTGCCGCCTTATTTGCAGCGCCGGCAATATGGCCGGATGCGCAATGGCGCGGGGTTGATCATTCCGCACCATGCGAGCCTTCGGCAATTCCTGGACAGTCTGCCGGCTCGCGAAGTCGACGCCGTCATTCTCCTGGACTCCCAGGACTGGATGGCTATCGATGAGATTCGCGCGCTGTGGAATGCGATCGATCGCGCTGGCCGGGACAATGTCCACGTGATCTTTCGTACCGCCGGCGAAGCTTCGCCGATCGAGAGCAACGAACTCGCTTCGTTACGGCGGACGTGGCGGCGCGATGAGGAACGCAGCGCGATCGGATTTGCGCTCGATCGCTCCGGAATCTATGGCGGCTTCCATTGCTATGGACGGCGCTGAGCGGCTTGTAGCCTTGGCGCATGAGCTGTGGCGTCGGATGGTTCAACGAGGGACGCGGCCACCGTACCCGCGGCCATCACATAAGCGGGATCGCGGTGAACAAGCATGACGGCTGCGGCGCCATCGAGCAGCACGACGATGCCTCGCGCGACGGCTGGCGCGTTGTCGATTCCGTCGCGCCCCAGTGCGTCGGCAAGCCAGGCCTCGAAACGCTTCTTGTGCGAGGCGCCGGCCTTGAGCGCGGGATGTCCGGGCGTGCCCGCAAGTTCAGCCGCGGTGCGCTGAAAGCCGCAACCTTTCCATCTTGCCGTGTCGGCCGAGCGGGCAAATTCGTTGAACAAGCCCCGGATCTTGTCGGCCGCAGATCCCGGCGTCTCGTTGAACCAGCGCGCGTAGAGATCAAGCGTCGGCTGGTCGCGCGAGGCCAGGTAGGCCGCGATCAGGTCGTCCTTGCTGCGGAAGTGGTAATACAGCGTCTTCTTGGTGACGCCGGCCTTCTCGGCAATGGCGTCGACGCTGGCTGCGCGAATACCCTCATTATAGAAAAGGCGGGCGGCGGCGGCGATGATGCGCTCGCGGGTTTGTTCGGCGTCGGTAGACATGTCCGCTATGTATACTGTCTAGTGAGTATATACAATCTCCGCCCTGGCTACGATGTCCGCTCGACAAACAGATCGGATACAGGCTCCAAAATGTCGGAATTGGTTCTTCGCGAAACCCGTGGCGCCGTCGCGATCTTGACGCTGAATCGGCCCGAAAAGCTGAATGCCCTGAATTATGCGCTGGTCGACCGGATCAAGGAGCAGCTGGATACGATTGAAGGCGATCCGGCCCTCCGCGCCGTGATCCTGACCGGTGCCGGCGACCGCGCTTTCTCCGCAGGCGCCGACATCACCGAGTTTTCGCAGACGATGCGCGAAGGTCCGGATGCGGCGGTTCGTGCCTTCGTGCGGCGAGGGCAATCGATGACGGCGCGCATCGAGGCCTTTCCAAAGCCGGTGATCGTTGCCGTCAACGGCATCGCCTTCGGCGGCGGCTGTGAGATCACCGAAGCCGCGCATCTCGCCGTCGCCAGCGAGCGGGCAGTCTTCGCCAAGCCGGAGATCAACATCGGCATTCCGCCGACCTTCGGCGGCACGCAGCGTTTGCCGCGCCTCGTGGGCCGCAAGCGCGCGCTCGAATTGCTGCTGACCGGGGATACGTTTTCAGTCCAGCACGCCCAAGAGATCGGGCTCGTGAACCGGATCGTTGCTCATGATGACCTCTTGCCGTCGGCGCTGGAACTGGCAGGCCGGATCCTGCGGCATTCGCCGCTCACGGCGTCGCGTATCCTCACTGCGGTGACACGAGGCCTGAACACAACCATTGCCGAGGGGCTGGAGATCGAGAGCGAGCAGTTCGCGCGAACGGTGCCGACCGCCGACACGCGCGAGGCGCTCGACGCATGGATCTCGCGGCGTCCGCCGCACTATCAGGGCAGATAGCCGCTTACGCCGCGATCACTCCGCGAGTTCGGAATACCCCGTCGTAGGGACCTGCCCCTCGATCGTCTTTTCTTCCGTGGCAGGTTTTTTCGGCCGCAGCCAGACGTAGATCTGGGCGGCGAGCAGCACGACGCAGATGAAGAGGAAGAATGCGCTGATCGGGCGCTCGATGAAGGTCATCAGGTCGCCGCGGGAGATCAGGAGGCTGCGGCGGAAGTTCTCCTCGAAGCGTGGTCCGAGCACGAAGCCCAGCAGGATCGGCGCCGGGTGGAAATCCAGGCGCAACAGGATGTAGCCGACGACGCCGATCACGAGCGTCTCGCCGACCTGGAACATGTCGTTGCCCGCGGCATAGACGCCGATGCAGACGAAGAACATCGCGCTCGGATAGAGGTAGCGATAGGGGATCGACAGCAGCTTCACCCACAGCCCGATCATCGGCACGTTGAGCACGACGAGCAGGATATTTCCGATCCAGAAGCTTGCGATCAGGCCCCAGAAGATATCGGCGTGCTGGCTGATGAGCTGCGGCCCCGGCACGATGCCGTGGATGATCAGCGCGCCAAGCAGCAGCGCCATCACGGTATCGCCGGGAATGCCCAGACTCATGGTTGGAATGAAGTCGCCTTGCACCGATGAATGCGTCGATGCCTCGGGGCAGGCGACGCCTTCGATGGCGCCGTGACCGAAACGTTCCGGGGTTTTCGAGATCTTCTTCTCGGTCGCATAGGACACGAACGAGGCGATGGTCGGACCGGTGCCCGGGATCAGGGCGCACAGGCTGCCCAGGACGGTGCCGCGGATCATCGCCGGGAACGATTTCTTGAGGTCGGCTTTCGAGGGGAACATGTCGGAAATGCCGACATTGGCGTATTTCATGTCGACAGCTTCGGTATTGTTGATGCTGTTCATGAACTCGGCGATGCCGAACATGCCGAGCGCAAGCGCCACGATTTCAATGCCATCGAACAGTTCGGTGATGCCGAACGTGAAGCGCGGCTGGCCGGTCTCGATGTCGGATCCGACGATGCCGAGCAACAGGCCGAACACGGTCATCGCGATGCCCTTCAGCGGCGAGCCCTTGGCGAGTGTCGAGCCGGCGATCAGGCCGACCAGCATCAGCGAGCACACTTCGGCGGGGCCGAATTCCAGCGCCATCTTCACCAGGAAGGGCGCAAGGAAAATCATCTCCGTGATGCCCCAGGAGGCGCCGACGAAGGCGGCGATCACCGTAATTCCGAGCGCAGTTCCGCCTTTGCCCTGCTTGGTCAGCGGAAATCCGTCCAGACATGTCACCGCGTGTGGCGGGTGACATGGCAGGTTGAGCAGGATCGAGCAGATCGCCCCGCCATATTGGGCGCCGTAGTACACGCCTGACAGCATCAGGATCGCCGGCACCGGATGCATGCCGAAGGTCAGCGGCAGCAGGATCGAGATGGTGGCGACGGGGCCCATGCCCGGCAGCACGCCGACGAGATTGCCGACCAGCACGCCGAGGAAGCAATACATCAGGTTGTGCGGCTCGAGCGCGACGCCAAAGCCGTACCAGAGATCTGTCAGCGCGGTTGAAATCACAGGTTCACCCCGCGCAGCAGCGGAAACGGAATGTTCAGGAGATAGTGGAAAAGGATGACACCGAAGAAGGTGACGCCGAGCGCGAGATAGAACGACGATTTGTAGGTCGCCGTTTTATCGCCAAGCGCGGAGACGAACACGCAGGCAAACACCGCCGGGATCATCCCGCCATATTCACCGAGGACAATAAAGAGCACGGGTCCGGCAAGAATGCAGAACCAGCCGAACCATTGCGGATTGTCGGGCAGGAATTTCCTGTCGTCGGGTTCGGACGATCCGAGCGCGGTGGCCGCGATCAGGATGCCGATAAAGGCGAGGACGATACCGAGCACGACCGGCATGAATCCGGGGCCCATCCTGGCGAGAGTGCCGAACTTGTAGCCCGAGCCGGTCACGGCGGCGCCTACCCCGAGCAGTATCATCAGGCCGCCGGCGTAGTAGTCCCGCTTCCAGGTAAACTTCTCCGACAACAGCGTCTCTCCCAAACCTTTTTTAGGGCCGCGACCCTACCTGTCGCGGCCAAACCTGTCGATATGGCCGCACGTCACATTTGGAGCCAGGGGGAACCGACATTTATCCCAGAACACTAACTCAGTTTATCGACCGATAAAATCGACAAAATAGCGCAGGCGAGCAGCCCGGTCCCCGATGGTTATCGCGGCGCGGCATGTCGGCTTGGGACGCTTTCAGGAGGTAGCAAAGGCCTCCAAATTGGACTATCGGTGGGCCAGCGTGGCGGTTCAGAAGTCCGCATCAGATGTGCCGCGGGTTCGTCATGCGGACTTCTGAACCAAAGCCACACTGGATCAATAGGTTTGCTAGTGTCCTTCGATCCCGAAGTTCGAAACGTGGCTCCGAAAATGCTACGAACTTCGGAATCGGGACACTAGGAATCCCTCGAAATCTCATCACAGGTCATTTGAATGAGCCAACTCATTGTCCGCGCCGGCGACTTCACCTTCCAGGCCCGTTTCGAAGAGCAATTAGCGCCCAAAACTTGTGCGGCCTTCCGCAAGGCCATGCCGTTCAACAGCGAATTCGTCCATGTGCGCTGGAGCGGCGAGGGGGTCTGGATGCCGCTTGGCGATCTCGATTTCGGCGTCGGCTATGAGAACCACACCAGCTATCCGGCCCCCGGGCAGATGATCCTCTATCCCGGCGGCATCAGCGAGACCGAAATCCTGCTGGCCTATGGCGGTGTGCATTTCGCCAGCAAGATGGGCCAGCTTGCCGGCAATCATTTCATCACGCTGACCTCGGGGTTAGAGAACTTGTACACGCTCGGCAGGACCGTGCTCTACAAAGGCGCGCAAAAGGTTCGCATCGAGGAAGTGTAATGGCGGGGAGCGGATATCCCAGGGATCTCCGTGGCTACGGGCGCAATCCGCCGCACCCGCACTGGCCGGGGAATGCTCGCGTCGCCGTCCAGTTCGTGGTGAATTTCGAAGAGGGCGGCGAGAACAACATTCTGCACGGCGACCGCGCCTCGGAAGCGTTTCTCTCCGACGTGCTCGGCGCGCAGCCGTGGCCGGGCCAACGCCACGCCAATATCGAATCGATGTTCGAATATGGCTCGCGCGCCGGCTTCTGGCGGCTATGGCGGATTTTCACGGAACGAAAACTGCCGGTCACGGTGTTCGGCGTCGCGACTGCCTTGAAGCGAAACCCGGACGTGGTGGCCGCCATGAAAGAGGCCACCTGGGATATCGCCAGCCACAGCCTCAAATGGGTCGAGCACAAGGATATGTCGGAAGCCGAGGAACGGGTCGAGATCGCCGACGCGATCCGCCTGCACACCGAGGTGACGGGGGAACGTCCGCTCGGCTGGTACACCGGCCGAAGCTCAATGAACACCGTCCGCCTCGTGATGGAAGCCGGCGGATTCCTTTATTCCTGTGACTCTTATGCCGACGATCTGCCGTACTGGATCAAGGGGCCGACAGGGCCGCATCTGATCATTCCCTATACTCTCGATGTCAACGACATGCGCTTCGTCAACGCGCAAGGGTTCGGCAATGGCGATCAGTTCTTTTCCTATCTGAAGGACTCCTTCGACGTGCTTTATGCCGAAGGCGAAACCTCGCCCAAGATGATGTCGGTCGGCCTGCACTGCCGGCTGGTCGGCCGTCCCGGCCGCGCGGCGGCATTGATGCGGTTTCTCGATTACATCGCAAGCCACGAGCGGGTGTGGGTGCCGACGCGTTTGCAGATCGCCCGGCACTGGCACGCCAACCTTTCGCATCTCGCGGCTGACGCGCCGCAAGTCGGTTAGCGCCATGAGTGAGCGAGCGACAGGAATGGCCGGAAAGTGCTCGCCGCTTGGCGAGGAGATCGTCAGCCGGATTCACCAGCTGGCGGCGATTTCGGAGACGCCCAACAACCTGACGCGCATTTTTCTGACGCCCGAGCTTCGCGCGGCCGCGGACCTTATCCTGACCTGGATGCGCGAGGCCGGCATGAGCGCGCACCTCGACGCCATCGGCAACGTCTGCGGCCGTTACGAGGGCGATCGGGCAGGCCTGCCGTGCCTGATGCTCGGCTCGCACTACGACACGGTGCGTGACGCCGGCAAATGGGACGGTCCGCTCGGGGTGATCACCGCAATCTCCTGCGTCGCCGACCTCAACAAACGCGGCAAGCGCTTGCCCTTTGCAATCGAGGTCACCGCCTTTGCCGACGAGGAGGGCGTGCGGTTTGCATCGACCCTGCTCGGCAGCCGCGCCGTCGCCGGCACCTTCAATGAGGGCGTGCTGGCGACAAAGGATGCGGCCGGCATTCCGATGCGGGAGGCGATGGTCCAATTCGGTCTCGATCCCGATCATATCGGCGCGGCGGCGCGGGTTCGCGGTGAACTGCTCGCCTATATCGAATTGCATATCGAACAGGGCCCGGTGCTGGAGGCGAAGAATTTGCCGGTGGGCGTGGTCTCGGCGATTGCGGGCGCCACGCGCCTCGCCGCCAAGCTGACCGGCATGGCGGGTCATGCCGGGACGGTGCCGATGGCGCTGCGGCGCGATGCCCTTGCCGGCGCCGCGGAATGCATCGCAGCGATCGAGCGATTATGCCTCGAGGACGACGGCGGTCTTGTCGGCACGGTCGGGTATATCCACGCCTCGCCGGGCGCGACCAACGTCATTCCGGGGCAGGCGCATTTCACCATCGACATGCGTGCGCCGACCGATCTGCGCCGCAACCGTTCGGTGGCCGAGATGGTGCGGCGGATCGAGGCGATCGCCAAGACCCGGAATCTGGCGTTGCAGCTCGACGTCACGCACGAGAACCGCACCGTGCCCTGCGTGCCCTGGCTCAAGGAGCAGGTTGCAGCAGCCGTCGCGGCCGAAGGTTATCCCGTGTTCGAACTCGCAAGCGGAGCGGGCCATGACGGCATGGCCATGGTCGACATTGCCGATGTCGCGATGATTTTCGTCCGCTGCCGCGGCGGCATCAGCCACCATCCCGACGAGCATGTCGAGCCTGACGACGCCGATGCCGGCGCGCGC
>NZ_DASREO010000036.1:0-26895 GCF_035652035.1 Bradyrhizobium sp. | reverse complement strand
CCGACAGACCGGCGAGCGGACGGGGTCAAGGCCGTCAGCCGCCGAAGGCGGTGGCGCGTCCAGCGCCAGCCTTGAGGCCGGCCGCTCGGCGGTCTACTTCAACACAGTTGCTCCTCGGTGAACCTTGCCGATTGCCACCGTCGTCCTTCACGAAGCCTGTCAGCTTCGCTTTGGACTTGAGCGCCAGCCTTTGGGGCGTCAGGACCACACGATTTCGCCGTCCGCGCACCGCACCGTTCGTCCTCGGCACGTCCGCGTCCACCGCATCCCCGCTTCGCGTATGTGACGTCCGCGATACGCCCCTCGTGTCGAAGCGGGATGTCACGATGATTGCTGATTTTCGGAAAATATCAAGCGCAATATTTTTGCGCGCAGAACTTGACGGGCTTACCTGGCTGATTGCTTTGGAAAAATCCCGGTTAGGGCGCAGGCGAGTGAAGCAACGTGGCCGTGGCCGGCGGGGGCCTCGATCATGCCAGCGTGCCTGGCGGGCAAATCAGTCGCAGGACGACACCACTTGCACCGCGGTCGTCCCGGCGAAGGCCGGGACCCATACCGCGGAATCTTTCTACGGGATTCGGTATCCAGCGATCTTCGCAACAATTGCGTCCTGGGGTTATAGGTCCCGGCCTTCGCCGGGACGACGTTGAGGATGTAGCCCGCTCCAGCAGGTCACTTGCTATTTAACGACCGATTGGTCTATATATTGGCAATGAACCGCCAAGCTTCCGTGCGTTCGCCCCGTGGCCGCCCCCGAAGTTTCGACACGGAGGCCGCTGTCGAACGCGCGATGGGCGTGTTCTGGTCGCGCGGTTATCACGCCACGGCGCTACCGGACCTTCTTCGGGCGACGAAGCTCTCGCGTGGCAGCCTTTATGCGGCTTTCGGCGATAAGCACTCGCTCTTCCTGCGTGCGCTTGATCGCTACATTGCCGATGCACTTGCCCGCATGGACGTCGAGTTTGCTCCCCATAGAGATCCGGTCGACGGCTTGCGGGCCTACCTGGCCGGCTACGTTGACCGCAACAGCGGCGCCAATGGTCGGCGCGGATGCCTGCTGGTCGCCACAGTCATGGAACTGGCTGGCCGTGATGCCGACGTTGATCGTCGCGTCGCCGGCTTTTTCAAAGCCATGGAGGCGAGGCTGGCTGAGGCGCTGTCCCGTGCGAAGGCAGCGGGCAAGTTGGCCGATGGTGTCGAGCCTTCGAGTGCCGCCCGGATTATCGTTTGTTTCGTCGAGGGCATGCGGGTGGTCGGCAAGACGGCACCGACACGGGTCATTTCGCAAGCCACCGTTGACGCTTTGCTCGACCGCTTTATCAGGTGAAAAAACCATGGACGTTTCCGCTGCTCGCACGCCTATATCTAGACCGAATGGTCTTGAAAAGAACGGCGCCATGTCTGCCGTCCAGATCGTTTGCGCCGTGGCCGTTCCCTTGCTCTGGGGTTATCAGTTCGTGGTCATCAAGGTCGGCGTGACGGAGTTTCCGCCGCTCTTCTTCCTCGCGCTGCGCTTCCTGGCCATCGCGCTGTTGCTTGTTCCTTTCGTCAGGCGGCCCACGCGTCAACAGCTCGGCCCTATCGCAACTATTTCTTTTTTCCTGGGTGGACTGAACTTCGGCCTCTTCTACGTTGGCCTTGGGCTCGGCTCGGGGAGCATGTCGGCGATCGCATATCAACTCTCGCCGCCTTTCACCGTCTTGTTGGCCTGGCCGCTGTTGGCGGAGAAGCCGTCGCTCACCACGTCCGCCGGCGTCGTGATCGCATTCGCCGGTGTGATCGTGCTGGCCGCGGGCCCCGGCCTGTCGGCAAACGCGCTTCCGCTGTTGCTCGTGGTCGGAGCAGCCTTCGCGTTCGCGGTATCGAACGTCTTGACCAAGCGCTATGGCCCTTTTGATCCCCTGATGTTGATGGGGTGGTCGTCGCTGCTCACGGTGCCACAGGTCCTGTTGATGTCATTGCTGCTTGAACATGGGCAGCTGGCGAGTCTTGTCGCAGCGGATGAACGCGGTTGGCTGGCGCTGGCCTACACGATTTTCATCGGAGGAATTGTCGGGTTCGGCCTCTGGTTCTGGCTGATCACCCGTTGCTCGATGGGCCGCGTCGCGCCGTTCGGTCTGCTGCTTCCGGTGTTCGCCCTGATATCGAGCGTGTTGTTCCTTGGCGACCGCATGACCCCAAAACTGATTGTCGGCGGGCTGCTCGCGATCTCCGGCGTCGCCATGACACAGTTGCGGTCGAGCGCACGGCCAATTTGAAACGGGAGGTGGCGTCTCGGCGACTTCCTGGCGACTTCCGGGCTTGGCTCTGGTCGAAGTGATCCGGGCTGGATTTTTCGTTATCTCTCGGCGCTGGAGTTTGCTCGCAAATCCGCCATCTCGTACAGCGGCCGGATTTCGATTTCGCTCGGTCCCGGCATGGGATTGGGGCAGCTCTTCGCCCAGGAGACAGCCTCGTCGATCTCGTTGACCTCCCAGAGCCAAAAGCCGGCGACCCAGAGCCCGCCGACTTGCGTGGTGTGCAGCAAGTCGGCGGGTATCTGGGGTACAGCGGCTGTGGCGCCAATTCATTGGGGAAGGCCGCGCGTGACCCGAAGCGGCCATTTACTGAAAATCACGGGACTGATATTTCTTAGTATTCGTCTCAAGGTTGTTAGGGCTCGCCCTATGCTGCTTAGGCTGTCTCTGCTCATGGCCTCTCTGATGGGGATCGCTTGCTCGTCACCGGCATGGGCCGCCGTTGGTCAAAGACAACTCGTGACAACGGAACGAACTGCGAGCGTGCGCGACGCGCAGCATCGCAATACTCTTCGGATCACCGTATGGTACCCAGCCGCTTCAGATGCTCCTGAGCATCCATTGGTGATCGGCCGTCCCGATAAGCCTCTATTCGATGTAGGAACTGTAGCTCCCGACGCCGTCTTTGAACGCAATAAGTCCTACCCGGTGATTATGTGGTCCCACGGGTTCGGTGGTACGGCCAGAATGATGGGCTGGTTCGGCATTGCCATGGCGCGCGACGGCTATATCGTGATCGCTGTCGACCATCCAGGCAACAATGGTGCCGATAGGATGACGATGACGGGTGCGGTTCTTTGGTGGGATCGCGCCGACGATTTGCGGACCGCGTTGGATGAGGTGGGCCGAGATCCCGTCATCGGTCCCCATCTCGACAGCGATCGCGTAGGCGCTGCTGGCTTTTCGGCAGGCGGATTTGCGGCACTCGTAGCGGCCGGAGCAAAAGTCGATCCAACTCGCTGGATTCGGTTCTGCCGAGAAAACCCGGACGACGGGGACTGTCAGCCTAACGAGGAGTTCGCTGCGACCTTTGACGATCAAGCGAAAGCGTTGAACTCGGCCGAGCTGGCGGTCGACGTGGCACAGGCCAGTCAAGATCACGCGCTGCCTCGGTTACGCGCCGTCTTCGCAATTGCACCCGCGTGGGTGCAAGCGCTTTGTCCCGCCAGCCTTTCTGGTCTGCGTGTGCCGGTGCATATAGTACTCGGCGATGCCGATAACGTCGAGACGCCGGCGACCAGCGGACTAGCGGCGGGAGCCCTGATCCCGAATGCCGCAGTCGATCTGCTTCCGGGCGTCGGTCATTATGATTTTCTAGCAACCTGCACCGAACTCGGACGCGCAAACCTTCCGCCCTGTCAAAGCGCTCACGCGCAGGCCAAAGCGCATGACTACGCAATCGGCGCAGCGCAGGTCTTTTTTGATCGCTTTCTTCGTCCGTGAAGACGGTGACGCGCCAACGCGGCGGTCCTTATCGAGTTCCGCTTAGTGAGGCATACCGGCCCAGATTTGCTCAGGTTGAGTTCTTCGCATTTTGACCCTGAGCAGACTGTTCGACCCTAGTCCTGCTCAAAACAACCGACTGCGGTAGTCGGCGCCGCTCCGTTGCGACAGCGGGCGCGGCCCCCGGCGGCTTTTTTGCGCGCTCTTTCACGGAAATATATTTCCAACTGCCCCGTCAGGGCGCATAGTGGAACATGGTGAACCTTTGGACCGGGGGTCCGATGCACCGATTTATCGCCAAAGCCAACGTAGATCACTTCATGGGCCTTCTGAACGGCAATGATCTAACGCCTGACAGACGAACGGCTATCACCAAGTTGTTGATCGCCGAGCTGGATAAGCTTGCGCATGATCTGGACCATCTCGAATTCGCCGAGAAAAGAGCAGCAGAGGGTCGTGACAGGGTGATCCGCGTCAGGGATAGCTGCAATGGTCATCCCTTCGGCACATCAGAGCGCGAACAAGCCGAGCGACTGCTCGTTAGCTGCGAAAACTTGCAGACGGTGCTTGAAGATTTCTGTCATCGACTGCGCGAGAAGGTCAACTCGCTGGGCGGAACAATTTATAGCGGCCCCCGACGAAACCTCATATACTGACGTTATCACCGACCGAGGCTTTGCCCGTAGGCATCGGTGGCTGAGAGACCGATTGCGCTCCCGCCTGCGAATGGGGAGCACGCCATGTGGCAATCCACGGCAGCACCATTTGATCGTCATCTACAACTGGCGGTGATCGATACCGCCGGTGAGGTACACGCGCTCGTCTTCCCCTGCCGCCGCGTGCTGCGCGGTTGGCTAAACTCGCGGACCGGCGCGCCCGTAGATGTGTTCCCAACGCATTGGCGGGAGTGGAGCGGTGAAGCGCCGATCGGCGAGCCAGAGCAGGATCGCTTGGCTATCGTAGAACGATTCCCTCACGTCCTCTTGTTGGCTCAAGGCGTCAGTTTGCGCAGCGCAGGGCCATGTTTAAAGCCAACCTTGGCCGGTTAACTTGCAGTCGAGTGCAAAACTTCGCCCGAACTTGGCTACTTGTGTTAGAATTTTCACATCACCGCCCCATCCTAGGCAGCTATCGGTGACTGAGAGTATAGCGCTCCCGCCTTGCTCGGGAGTTTGGCTATGCCAGCTTACCGCGTCTATTTTATTGATGCTGACGGCCGCATCTATCAAGCGCCGCAAATATTAAAGTGCGCGGACGATCAAGAGGCCATCGAAAAAGCACGTCAGTACGTTGACGGAAAAGACATTCAAGTTTGGGAGAGGGACCGTTTGGTGGCCAAGTTCTCTCCTAAGTAAGGCCGCCTCAACGATGCCGCGTGGTCGATTTCGCTGCAATAGAAGCCGGTGATCGGTTTGCGGCCTCTTTCATTGATTGAGGCAATGCCATTCCGTTAACGGACTGACCAACGACCTGCCACGTCCATTCGTAGCATCAGTCCGTTGAAGATGTGGGCCGAAGCCCATAATTCCGCCCTGCATCATATCGGGTGAAGGGGAACGATTTCGACATTGGGCTATTGTTTCCTATCACAGCCCGGTACGTGGCTTGTATCTGTGATGAGAACGCCGGTTGCGCTCCCGCCTTCCTCTAACGGTAAGGAGCGCGCCATGGAGCAGCAACGGCGTCGTTTCAAACAAAACTTATCACTTCAAGAGCGGCTGGCGCTCTACGCCGAGGCCGCGCGACAAAAGGCTTCGCCCCTTCGACCCGGAGCAGAGAAAGAAGAGCTCCTTCGCAAGGCACGCCAAGCCAATACTGCAGCGCATCTCAGCGGATGGGTCAGCTCGCCCGGCATTCAGCCGCCGAAACAGCGTCCATGAAGGATTATCTGGCGTCCATTGAAAAGCTTCGCAAGGACGCCGCCGAGGCGGCGCTGATCCGTGACTTGGCCATGGATGAAGCAAAACGCGAAGTATTCAATCGTCTGCACGAGCACCTCAATCGTCTTGCTGATGAAGTCGAGCGAGCGCTCAGAACCGGTCGGACAGCTTCATGAGGAGAGGCCGTGGCTAACTGCTGCGCAATGTGACCGAGCAGGCGGGCCCACGTCCGTTTGTGGCCCAGGGCGGACTACCGAGGCTGGCTATTTTTCTGTTCTGTTTTCAGGATGAGTGTTTTCGAAGTCAAAATTGCGAACAGCCAAATCGGCAGTAGTGATCGAAAAATCAACGCGATCCAGAAAGCTCCATTTTCGGCACCTTTGCTGACCGAGTATGGCCACCAATTCATCTCGCAAATGATGACCTCGATGACAATGCCAGCAAGGCGCCGATAAAGATGTTGGGACCCAGCGAAGATCCAGAAATCTTGCGTGCAGTAAATGCCCCAATCAGAATGCCTGGAAGCGCAGTGATGAGGAGGCCGTTCAGGATTAAGCCAGGGACCATCACAAAGGCGAGGAACGAATAGACGATCAGACCGTCATAGGGCTGGGCATCCAGTCCAACAGCACCGCACTGAGCATTTGGTTCCACATCCTCGCTGCGCAAATGATGGGCAGGTGAGGTAAATGAGTATTTAATGATGCTCGGTCAATGCTTCAGCTTCTGCGTTTTCACACGGCCTGGGCCCATAGCTGCCGACTTGCGGCGCTGCATCAACTCGGCGGCTACCTGGGGTACACCGGCGATCAAATCAAACTATTCTAGTGTCACGGCAACACGTGGCCCATGCGGTCCCCAGAACTGGCTCTCACTCATTCAAGACGTTAAGGGGCGACCCGGCAATGCTGCCCCGCCAACCCGTCAAAACCTCTGTGCAGAGCTACTAGCCTTCGACCACCTCGCCATCCTCCTTCACGAACCGCCCGACTGGATTCTCCAGAAGATCGATCACCGCCTCCGATGGCCGGCACAGTCGTACGCCCTTCGGTGTCACCACGATCGGACGGTTGATCAGGATCGGATGGGCCATCATGACATCCAGCAGTTCATCGTCCGTCCATTTGGGGTCGTCCAGGTTGAGCTGCTTGTAGGGTGTGCCCTTCTCGCGCAGCAAAGCGCGGACGGAGAGGCCCATGGCTGCTACCAGATCCTTGAGCGTCTCGCGCGACGGCGGCGTCTTGAGGTATTCGATGACGAGGGGCTCGACGCCGCTCTGCCGGATCATGGCAAGCGTATTGCGCGAGGTGCCGCAATCCGGATTGTGATAGATCGTGACGCTCATGGTCGTGTCTCCGCGATGGCAACGGGGCCGCGCACGTCGGCGCGCCCGAGCAGCCAGTTCATCAGCAACATGCCGGCGATCGCCCCGCAGAGCTCGGCGACAATGAAGCCAGGAAGGTCGACCGGGCGAATGCCGGAGAAAGTATTGGTCAGCGAGCGCGCGATGGCGACCGCCGGATTGGCGAACGATGTCGATGCCGTGAACCAATAGGCCGCCGTGATATAGAGGCCGACCAGCCACGGCACGGCCGCGCGCTGGAAGCGAAGGCCGGCGAGAATCGTGGCGACCAGGCCGAACGCAGCGACTGCTTCGGCGAACCATTGCGCGCCGCCGGTGCGGACCTTCAGCGAAAACTCGATCAGGGGATGCGCGAACATCACATGCGCGGCCATTGTCCCGATGACGCCACCGGCGATCTGGGCGATGATGTAAAGCACGGCTTCGTTCACCGGGAGCTGCCGCTTTGCGGTGAAGACGAGCGTGACCGCCGGATTGAAGTGCGCGCCGGAGATCGGGCCGAGCACCGTGATGAGCACGACCAGGATCGCGCCTGTGGGCAATGTGTTGCACAGGAGCGCGAGCGCGACATCCTTGGTCAACGTCTCCGCCATGATGCCGGAGCCGACCACCGTTGCGACCAGGATTCCTGTGCCCAGCGCTTCCGCTGCAAAGCGGCGCGGCAGATCGAAGCTGTCCATCAGCTCGCCTTTGGGGTCGGGTGGGTCGCGCCGTCAAGGCGACCGATCGCGCGCAGCCTGGTGCCCAGCGAGAGCTCGTCGATCCTGTTGATTGGCAGGCTGATGAAGGCGTCGATGCGGTTCTTCAGAAAGCGGAAGGCGGTCGTGAAGGCCGCCTCTTTCTCCAGCTCGGTACCCTCGGCGGCGGCCGGGTCCTCAATACCCCAATGCGCGGTCATTGGCTGGCCCGGCCAGACAGGGCAGGCCTCGCCGGCTGCGTTGTCGCAGACGGTGAAGACGAAATCCATCACCGGGGCATCGGGCGCGGCGAACTCCATCCAGCTCTTCGAACGCATCCCGTCGGTGGGGTAGTCCATTCGCTCCAGCACGCGCAGTGCCAGCGGGTGGACCGCGCCTTTCGGCGCGCTGCCTGCCGAGAAGGCGCGGAAGCGGCCGGCGCCGTCCTTGCGCAGAATCGACTCCGCGAGAACGGAACGCGCGGAATTGCCGGTGCAGAGAAACAGCACGTTGAAGACATGATCAGACACGGCTCCGCTCCTTTCGTTTCGGAGGACAGCAGGGCTGCAGGCTTTCGAGGATCGGCGCGCAGACCTCCGGTCGTCCTCCGCAGCAGTCCCGCAACAGGAAGACTGCGACGTCACGAAACTCACCTAGATTGGCGCGGTAGACGATCGAACGGCTGTGCCGCTCCGACGTCACCAGCCGCGCACGGGTCAGGATGGACAGATGCGCCGAAAGCGTGTTGGGCGGGACCTCGAGGAGCCGCGCGAGTTCGCCGGCGGCAAGGCCGCCAGGTTCATGCCTGACCAACGTCCGGAAGGCCTCCAGACGGGTCGATTGCGAAAGCGCGGCAAGCGCCAGGACGGCTTCTTCTGATTCCATATTTCCAGAGTTATGGAATTGTCGGCGTGCCGTCAATCTTTTTTCCAGGCCGGAGTCGGCTGACCTATCGATCGCAGCTATATTTCCAATATTCCAGAAATACGGTTGACGTGCACGGCGATCGCCGCTATCTCCAGCATCATGAAGATCGACGACGCAGCCGCCCGCCTGGAAGCGCTCGGCAATCCGACACGCCTGCGAATCTACCGCGCGCTGGTGCGCGCAGGAGATGGCGGGATGAGCGTCGGCAAGCTGCAGACGAAACTGGACTTGGCCGGGTCGACGCTCTCCCATCATCTCAAGGCGCTCTTGATGGTTGGGCTGATCAGCCAGGAGCGGCAGGCGACGACGCTGATCTGCCGCGCCAACTACGACATGATGCGGGGTATCGTGGATTTCCTGGTGGCCGAATGCTGCGCTGACGCGGCCTGCGGGGGGATCGGCAAGCCCGCGCAGTTCGCTTGAGATTTGTGTTTTATTTCGATGCTTCTAGAACAAGCGTGCATCGGTTGAGGAGGAGGTCGCAGATGACAGACATCAAGGAAGCCGTTCGAGAGAAGTACAGCCGGGCCGCGGTTCGCGCGGGCTCCTGCTGCGGGCCGGCGTCGTCCGGCCCGATCAGCTCCAATCTCTATTCCGACCAGGAGACCGGCGAGTTGCCCGAAGCCGCTGTTCTCGCCTCGCTCGGCTGCGGCAATCCGACCGCGCTGGCCGAATTGAAGCCGGGCGAAACGGTGCTCGATCTCGGATCGGGCGGCGGCATTGACGTGCTGTTGTCGGCGCGCCGGGTCGGCCCAACCGGCAAAGCCTATGGGCTCGACATGACCGATGAGATGCTGGCGCTTGCCCGCGCGAACCAGACAAAGGTCGGCGCGCAAAACGTCGAATTCCTCAAGGGTGAAATCGAGCACATCCCCTTGCCGGACAACTCGGTGGACGTGATCATCTCGAACTGTGTGATCAACCTGTCGGCCGACAAGGATCAGGTCATCCGTGAGGCGTTTCGAGTCCTAAAGCCCGGCGGCCGATTTGCGGTATCCGATGTGGTGACCCGCGGCGAGGTGCCCGAACAGTTGCGCCGCGACATGTTGCTATGGGTCGGCTGCATCGCCGGCGCACTGGAAGAGGTCGAGTACAAGTCCAAGCTCGGCGCTGCGGGATTCGTGCAGGCCAGCATCGAGCCGACGCGCATCTACCGGGTCGAGGACGCGCGCGAATTTCTGACCGGCAAGGGCATCGACGTGGACGCGATGGCGAGGGAGGTCGACGGCAAGTTCATGGGCGCCTTCATCCGCGCCGTGAAGCCGGCCGCGAGCGCATCCTGCTGCGCGTGAGGCAAGGCTGAGAGGCAGAGCGTCAACAGCTAGGCCGCAACTCTGTTCTGCGTGAGCATCTGCGCTGCTCGTCTGGCATCATGGATGATCCTGCGGCCCGGCCGGGTCGCACATAAGGCCAGAGCTGCACCCGCGTAGGCCGCCAGCAATCCGAAGCCCAGGACGAGCAGCGGGTGGAGCGACAATGGGCGAAGCTGAAGCGAGAGACCGTAGACGAGCGCCGCCGACACGATGGTGGACAGGGCGATCGGAAGCAGCATCCCCGCAAAATGGGCCATTGAAACCGGTCCCTCGCGCGTTGCCCCCCACATCATCACGGCCTGGATCGGCACCGAAAAGATCGCGGCCGAGATCGCGACCCCGGTCGGGCCCCACGGCAGGCCGAACGCCAGCGACACCACCGACAGGAGCTGCCCGATCAGGCCGCATCGGAGCATTTCGCGCGTGCGGCCCTGGCTGACGAACAACCATGACGCCGCGGCTCCGGCAGGCGCGAGCAGGCTCGCCACCGCAAACCAGCTTACGATCGCCGAGGCGGCGACCCACTGCTTGCCATAGAGGACCTGGACGGCATCATCGGACATGAAGGCAAGGCAGATCAGGCCCGGCGTGAGGAAGAGAATGAGCGCCTCCGAGAACTGAAGATGCGCCTTTCGGTAGCGGCTCGGGTCGGAGGACAGCCGGGCGAGCGATGTCTCGGCAATTCGGGACAGCGGGGTGAGAAACTGGATGAAAGACATGTTCACGAGCTTGTAGCCGCGGTCGAACAGGCCGACCTCCAGCGCGCCGAAAATCCGACCGATCAGCAGCGGGCTGAGACTGGTCGCCGCGAACGAGGCGATCGAAAGTCCGGTGAGGTGCGCGCCGAATTTCATGAGGGGCATTGCTTGGCCCAGCGCGCGCGGCCAGGCGGGGCGGAATGGCGACAAGGTCCAGGCCAGCACGCCTGCGGTCAGCGTATGCGCCAATTGTCCGATGACGATCGCCCAGTAGCCGTAGTCCAGCAGCGCGGCAAAAATCGAGGCAATGAGGTTGGCAAGCACCGGCGCGATGTCGATCAGCAGGATCGGCAGCGGTTCCATGCGCCGGTGCATCAGCGCCACTTGTTGAAAGGACAGGCTGTTGACGATGATCAGCACCGACAGCGTTGCCAGCACCCCCGCGACCCTGTGGTCATTGTAGAAGCCCGCAACCGCGGGAGCCAGCAACAGGAGCATCAATGCCAGGACGCAGCCGAGCGCCAGGTTGATCCAGAAAACATTGTTGCTGTCGTCCTCGGTCAGATCTGGACGCTGTATGACGGCTTGCGAGAGGCCGAGATCGTTGAACAGGGCAAACACGCCGAAAATCGGCGCGCACATGGCGACGACGCCAAAGTCGGTCGGACTGAGCAGCCGGGCGAGCGCGATCTGCGAGCCGAACAGCAGCACCGCTTTGCCAAATTGCACGGCGACGCTGGACACGACCCAACGGGACGCGACAGCCATGACGTCGTTAGGTGTTGCGGCGGCGCTCATCGGCAATCGTGCTTGATCGGTCAGTCGAGATGATGCGGCGACTGACATGCCCCAGGGTAGGGCCGGAATAGCAGGAAAAGGTTAGAAATGAGGCGCTATGCCGGATGTTGGTTAATGGGGGACGTTAACTAAGGAGAAACTATCCGCTTCCGCCGCTAGCCCCGCGACGTTAATCAGGCCTGTGTTTGGAGCCGTGACCCCTCCGGGGAGCCGATTGTCGGAATTCCAATATGATTGAGACGATGGCTTGTTTGCCGGCACAAGATCTGACGGAGCGGTATGCAGCGCCGACCGCCCGCAATTCGGACGCGGCAGAATGCCCGGCGTGCCGATCGCGCGCGACGCTGTCGATGCGAACGGTCTCCGTCCAGGAAGCGGCGCACTGCTTCGCGCCGGAGCGCGCCGACCGGGAAAGCCACGAGCGCATCCTCACAATCGTGACGTCCTTGTGGGGCGGTCAGACATGCCATTTGATGCGCTGCGCGGATTGCGGCTTTGGATTTTCGTGGCCGTTCGTCGCCGGCAATGCGGACTTTTATAACTTCACCGGAGCCGCAGGAGTCTATCCCAGGTCCAAATGGGAGTTTGCGCGCACGGTGGCTGAGCTCGAAGGCCTTGCTGCGGAGCGGCCGAAAATCCTCGAGGTGGGCGCCGGAAACGGACACTTCCTCAACCTGGTCTGCCCGAGCCTTGTCCGCGCAGAGGACGTCACCGCGCTCGAATACAACGTCAAATCGATTCCGGTGCTGGAACGCAGGGGATACCGGGCCCTTTCAGTGGACGTGCGCGACAGGGCCCTGGATGCCGATCGCGGATCGTTCGATTTCATTTTTCTGTTCCAGATCGTCGAGCATCTTGACGGTCTGGACGCGTTGTTCGGTCGCATCCGCGCCCTGCTCAAGAGCGGCGGCTCCGCGTTTTGCGCCGTTCCCAACGCCGCGCGAATTGAATACCAGGAGACACACCGGTCGGTGCCGGATCTTCCGCCCAACCATATCGGGCGTTGGACGCCGCAGGCCTTCGAGGCGGTCTGCCGGCGCAATGGCCTGGTGGTGCGGTCGGCCGAACTCGAGCCGCTGAGCTGGCGCGAGTTCCTGGCGCACGATATCTCGTACAGCCACATCAGGCGCGCGCAGCTGAACCCCGACGGCATTGTCGCGCGTATCCGCAGCCTGCCGCGAAGCGGCATGCGGCGGCTTGCCGAGGCCGCGCTTGCCGCTCTCTTCATCCCGGCTCGCCTGTCGGCCTGGCACTATGTCTACAGACATCGTGAAAGGCTCGGCGGCTCCTTGTGGGTCCGGTTGGATAGAGCTTGAAGAGCGGATGACCCGCGGCCCGAAACCATGCTTCAGCGGTTGCGGAACATATCCGCGATGCGCAGGAAAGCCTGATCCATCACGCCGCGCATCTCACCCTTGAGACCGCAGTCGTCCATCGCGCGGCGCATGCACATCATCCATTGGTCGCGCTCGGCCTCGCCGATCGCAAAGGGACGATGGGCCGACATGATGCAGCGGTGCTCGCTGCGCTGGAAATAGAGCGGCGGCCCGCCAAGCCAGCCGCTCAGGAATTCGAACAGGAGCTGCCGGATGGGGGCGAGGTCCTTGTCGTGCATGGCGCGGATGCGGGCGGCGCCGGGGTCGCTGTCCATGATCTCGTAGAAGCGGTCGGCCAGCCGACGGACCATAACCTCGCCGCCGATCAGGTCATACGGCGTCACTTTGGACGGTCGGTCTTCGCTCGTCGCCGCAGCTTCCGTCATCGCATCGTCTCCCGATCATCGCCTCGCGACCCAACAGGCTATGTCGGTCTGACGCTTTGATCCGGATCAATCGGACACGGAGTCCGGACGAGTTCTAGCCTCGTGTCGATCGCCGTCAGCCTCACAGATTCGAGCCGTGGATCGCGTCGATCACGGCGTCGGTGACCTCCTTGGTGGTGGCCTTGCCGCCGACGTCGGGCGTCAGCACGCCGGCAGCGCAGACCTTTTCCACCGCCGCCATCAAACGTGCGGCGGCGTCCTTCTCGTTGAGGTGCTCCAGCATCTGCACGGCCGTCCAGAAGGTCGCGACCGGATTGGCGATGCCCTTGCCGGTGATGTCGAACGCCGAGCCGTGGATCGGCTCGAACATCGAGGGGAAGCGGCGCTCCGGATCGATGTTGCCGGTCGGCGCCACGCCGAGGCTGCCGGCAAGCGCGCCGGCGAGATCGGAGAGAATGTCGGCATGCAGGTTGGTCGCGACAATGGTGTCGAGGCTCTTCGGATTGAGCGTCATGCGCACGGTCATGGCGTCGACCAGCATCTTGTCCCAGCTGACGTCCGGAAATTCGCGTGCGACTTCGGCGGCGATCTCGTCCCACATCACCATGCCGTGGCGCTGCGCGTTCGATTTGGTCACCACGGTGAGGAATTTGCGCGGCCGCGACTGCGCGAGCCTGAAGGCGTAGCGCATGATGCGGGTGACGCCGACCCGGGTGAAGATCGCAACCTCGGTGCCGACCTCCTCGGGCAGGCCCTTGTGGGCACGGCCGCCGGCGCCCGAATATTCGCCTTCCGAGTTCTCGCGCACGATCACCCAGTCGAGATCGCCGACGCCGACATTGCGCAAGGGCGAGGCGACGCCGGGCAGGATCTTGGTCGGGCGCACATTGGCGTACTGATCGAAGCCCTGGCAGATCGGCAGCCGCAGGCCCCACAGCGTGATATGGTCCGGCACATCGGGCGCGCCGACCGCGCCGAAATAGATGGCGTCGAACTTTTTCAGCTGCTCCAGCCCGTCCGCCGGCATCATCACGCCGTGCTTCTTGTAGTAATCCGAGCCCCAGTCGAAGGTCTTGACATTGAACGAGAGATCGCCGGCGCGCTTGCCGAGCGCCTCCAGCACGCGGACGCCCGCGGAAATGACCTCCGGGCCGATGCCGTCGGCGGGAATGGCGGCGATGGAAAGGGTGCGCATCTAACTGCTCCGTTGACTCAAGCTAAAGGCGGACGATGAAAGGTGGCGGTTGTCTCAGCGCCCCTGCGCCTTGCGCCAAATGGCAAAATCCTTCAGCGTCTGCTCGTCGGTTGCGGGATAGAGGCCGACAATCGAGCGGCCCTTGTGCACTTCCGACGCGACGAAATCCTCGAATGCGGTCATCTCGAAGGTTTCGTCGGCGATCTCGTCGGCAAGATGCGCGGGGATCACGATCACGCCGTCGGCATCGCCGAGGATGACGTCACCGGGAAACACCGGCGCATCGCCGCAGCCGATGGGACAATTGATCTCGATCGCCTGGTGCAGGGTGAGGTTGGTCGGCGCGCTCGGCCGCTGGTGATAGGCGGGAAAGCCGAGGCGGGCGATCTCGGCCGAGTCGCGAAAGCCGCCGTCGGTGACGACGCCGGCGCAACCGCGCTTCATCAGCCGCGTCACCAGGATCGCGCCGGCGGAGGCGGCGCGGGCGTTCTTGCGGCTGTCCATCACCAGCACGCAGCCCGCTGGGCATTCCTCGATGGCCTTGCGCTGCGGGTGGGAGCGGTCGCGGAACACGTCGAGCTTGTTGAGGTCCTCGCGCGCCGGCATGTAGCGCAGCGTGAAGGCCTCGCCGACCATAGTCGGCTGATCGGGGCTCAAGGGGTGCACATCCTGGATGCACTGAATGCGCAAGCCGCGCTTGTAGAGCGCGGTGGCGACGGTTGCGGTGGAGACGGTCTTGAGCTTGTTGCGGGTGGTGTCGCTGAGTTTTGACATTCTCGTCTATCCAGTTGTTCGTCATTCCGGGGCGGTGCGACAGCACCGAACTACGGTGCGCAATTGCGCACCTGAGAATCTTCGAGGTTCCGGGTTCGATGCTTTCGCATCGCCCCGGAACGACGGTGGGTGGGTCAATAAATCACGGGCTCGCCGACCGGCCTGCCGAAACCGGTCTCCAGGAAATCGAAGTCGCAGCCGTCATTGGCCTGCATGATGTGGCGCGAGAACATCCAGCCATAGCCGCGCTCGAAGCGGCGCTCCGGCTGCTTCCATTCGGCGCGGCGCCTGGCGAGTTCGGTCTCCGGCACATCGAGATTGATGCTGCGGGCGGCGACGTCGAGCGTGATCCTGTCGCCGTTCTTCACCAGGGCCAGCGGGCCCCCGACGTAAGCCTCCGGCGCCACATGCAGGATGCAGGCGCCGTAGGAGGTGCCGCTCATCCGCGCATCCGACAGCCGCACCATGTCGCGCACGCCCTGTTTGACGAGCTTGGTCGGGATCGGCAGCATGCCCCATTCCGGCATGCCGGGTCCGCCTTGCGGTCCCGCATTGCGCAGGATCAGCACATGGTCGGCGGTGACGTCGAGGTCGGGATCGTCGATCGCCTTCTTCATCGACGGATAATCGTCGAACACCAGCGCAGGACCCGTGTGCTTGAGGAAGCGCGGCTCGCAGGCGGATGGCTTGATGACGCAGCCGTCGGGCGCGAGGTTGCCCTTGAGCACCGCGAGCGCGCCTTCCTTGTAGATTGGGTTGTCAACGCTGCGGATGACGTCGTCATTGTAGACCTCGGCGCGCGCGATGTTGTCAGCCAACGTCTTGCCCGTCACGGTGATGCAGTCGAGATGGAGATGCTGCCTGATCCGGCTCATCAGGCCGGGCAGGCCGCCGGCATAGAAAAAATCCTCCATCAGATATTTGTCGCCGCTCGGCCGGACATTGGCGATGACGGGCACCTTGCGGCTCGCCACCTCGAAATCATCGAGGCCGATATCCTGGCCGGCGCGCCGGGCCTGCGCGATCACGTGGATGATGGCATTGGTCGAGCAGCCCATGGCCATGGCGACCACGATGGCGTTCTCGAACGCCTTGCGGCTCTGGATCTTCTGCGGCGTCAGATCCTCCCACACCATCTCGACAATGCGGCGGCCGCATTCGGAGGCCATGCGGATGTGGTTGGCATCGGCGGCGGGAATCGAGGACGCGCCCGGCAGTGTCATGCCGATTGCTTCCGCAATCGCCGTCATGGTGGAGGCGGTGCCCATGGTCATGCAGGTGCCGTAGGAGCGGGCGATGCCGGCCTCCATGTCGACCCAGTCGGCGTCGGAGATCTTGCCGGCGCGCCGCTCGTCCCAGTATTTCCAGGCATCCGAGCCCGAGCCCAGCGTCTTGCCCTTCCAGTTGCCGCGCAGCATCGGGCCGGCCGGCAGATAGATCGCGGGGATGTTCATGGAGGTGGCCCCGAGCAGGAGACCCGGCGTGGTCTTGTCGCAGCCGCCCATCAGCACCACGCCATCGACGGGATGGCTGCGCAACAATTCCTCCGCATCCATCGCCAGCATGTTGCGATAGAGCATGGTGGTCGGCTTCAAGAGCGATTCCGACAGCGACAGCGCCGGCAGCTCGAGCGGCAGGCCGCCGGCCATCAACACGCCGCGCTTGACGTCGTCGACGCGGCTCTTGAAGTGCATGTGGCAGGGCTGCGCATCCGACCAGGTGTTGAGGATCGCGATCACAGGGCGGTCCTTCCACTCCTCGGGCGCATAGCCCATCTGCATCACGCGCGATCTGTGGCCAAAGGAGCGCAGATCGTCGGGCGCGAACCAGCGCGCGCTGCGGAGATGGGCGGGGGATTTTTTCTTGTTGGTCATCTCTTCGTGCCCGTTCTTGATTGGCTCTCCGGCTCACAGCCCAGGCGCGACCTGCGTTTCGATCGATGGCATCGGCTCGCCGTACATTTTTGCCTCGAAGCTGCGCAGGCGCTTGTAGATCGAGAGCAGGTCGACGATCGTGCTCCAGGAGTTAATGAGATACTGGAATGAGCTTCGCACCTGGTCGAAGGCTCGAATGATCTGCTGCATGGGGCCGAGGGTGATCCTGCCGGCCACGATCGTGGGCGCGAGCAGGACATAAGGGAAGATGACGTCGGCCTGCAGATAGATGATGCGGCCAATGTTGAAATAGACGTAGTTCAGGTAAAGCCAGAAATAGTTTCGCCTGACATTCACGAACAGCGCGGCCAATGTCGGCGGATCGGCGCGTTGCGGATTGTCCTCGCCGAGTACCAGCTCCTTGCGATAAGCGGCCTCGACCCGCTGGTTGTGGAATTCGATTCCCGGCAGCTTGATGCCGATCAGGGCGAGAAGGCCGGTGCCGAGCACTGACCAGATGATGGCCGCCCAGACCAGGGGATAGGGGATCGAGCCGACCAGCGGCAGCTCCGTGATGGGAGCGGATAGCTTCACCAAGATCGGCAGGAATGCGATCAAAGTCAGCACCGATCTGATGAGGGCGGCGCCGAGCCCTTCCAGCGTTTGGGCGAAGCGCATGGTATCTTCCTGTACGCGCTGCGAGGCGCCTTCGATGGTGCGCAGTTGCGGCCAGTTTTCGACATAGAACTCGTTCATGGCCGTTCGCCAGCGAAAGATGTAGTGGCTCGTGAAAAAGCTCGTTAACACGCTGACGGTTACGGCGACGAAGGCGAGGCCGGCGAAGATCCACAACAGGCTTGCGAATTCCTCGGATGTGACTGGCCTCGATTTCGACAAGGCGGCCTGGATGAAATCGTAGAACGGCCCGAACCAGGCATTGACGGCGACGGAGACTTGAACCTGAAAATAGGAGGCGAACAGGATCAGCGCGGAGCCGAGGATCGACCACCCGGCCCAGGGATGCGGGGCGAGGATCATCCACGCGGCTGCGAATATTATGGTGCAGATTGCGAAATAGGCGTCGAACCACAATTCAGGCGTCGACCAGAACACTGATACACCAACCGGCACCGGCCCCTGAAAAAGATCGTGAGCAAAGCCGTACCAGACCGCCATCGAAACCACGATCCAGAGGATCACCGACGGAAAGAACACGCTTGGGCGGGGGAAGAATGAAACGAACATAGTGGGGGTCTCAGCTCCGCTCGGAGGGTGGTGTTGGGGCGCTTATAGAACGGCCGGCAGGGGCGAAGGAACCCGCGGGGCTTCTATTGGATGAGAACATAACGTGACAGTCGGGGCCAGCGCGCCCCGGGCAAGGCCTAGACTAGCGTGAGCGGCGATGCAATCCGGCGAGCAGGACGCACAGGAGGACCACGGTCACCATCGCTCAGAAGGCCTCGTTCAGCTTGCTCAATATGCCCGTCACGAGAATCGCCATGACCAGGAGAACGGCGCCGAGGTCCCAGCGCGTTGCCCAGTCCCGCCCGCCTTTCCGCCAATCCTCTTTCAGAACAATGGCCTTTCGAAACGTCACGTCGTGCGAATATCGGTGGTCCGCAGCTCACAGCTTGTGGCCCTTCTGACGTAAGGCCTCCGTCAGCCGTGCCTTCAGTTCTTCGGTCGCCTTGCGGCTGATGTCCTGGCCAATCTGCGTCGTCTGCTGCGCCAGCGCCTGCGATTTTCCGAGCAGCTTCTGTCCGACCGGCAGATGATAGAACGAATCCAGCTGCCGCAGCTCGTCGACCGTGAAGTTCGTCGCATAGAGGGTCGCGGCCTGCTCGATCATCTGGTTATAGAAGGGGGTGTAGGCGGTGGCGATCATCGCCGCCATCGAGTCATAGTCCTGCTCGATCTCGGGGCGGTCCTGCGAGACGACCGGCTTGAGGCTCATGAGGATGACCGGCAGCAGCGCGCGGTATTGATCAGCCAGCCCCATTGTGGCCACGAGGGTCCGCGCTGTGCTCATGGCCTCAGGCGAGGGCGTTTCAGCGCTTGCCGGCATGGCAAGCCACAGCAACAGGGCGGCGATCATCGACAGATATCTGGACATGTCGTGCTCCTGTCAGGCCTTGGCGATTTGGACCGCGGGCACTACCCCGACCTCGACCGCAGGCTTCGGCTCGTCGGTCTCGAGCACCTGCACGAACAGGTCGGGTACGTCGGACGCACGATCGAGCACCCAGCCGATGCCGATCATGATCACGATGCCGAGCAAGCTCACGGCGAGCTGCTCCCAGACGCCCTTGGTGAATTGCGTCAGGATCCAGTGCGCCGAGAACGACAGGAACACGCCGACGCAGAACAGTGGCAGCGAATGCCGGCCGCAGAGAATGGCCGGATGCAGCCACTTCGTGTACAGCGGCTTCCAGTCGCGCGAGACGATGGATGTGACGATGACCGCAAGCGCGAAGAAATGCGTCAGGCGCAGCATGTCGAGGTCGGTCTTGTCGATCGGATAGATCACCTTGATCATCCATTTCGGCACCAGGGCCCCGAGCGCCGGAACATGCCAGGTCATCACGATCAGGAAGGCGAACAACAGCCAGAGCGTGGCGATTGTCATGCCGAGCCTGGACCAGATCACGTGCGCGTATTTCTCGATCTGCCCCGTGCCGCACCACGCGGCGAACACGAACATGAGCTGCCAGCAGAACGGGTTGAAGTACCAGGTCGTGCCCGGCGGGTAAGAGGCGATGTTCCAGTCGAAGATGCGGGCGGGGATGTAGAGAGCCACGGACAGGAGCAGCGTCAGATTGGGACGGCGCACCAGGCCCCAGACGATGAACGGCGCCGCCACGATCAGGGTGATGAAGAGCGGCAGCACATCGAGATTGACCGGCTTGTAGCGCAGCGTGAGGGCCTGTCCGATTAGGATGTCCGGATGCTGCAGGAAATTATGGACATTGAACTCGTCTTCATACATCGGATTGTCGAAGCGGCGCACGGTGCGCGCGATCTGCGCCGTGAAGATCAGGAACAGCATGATATGGGCGACATACATCTGAGCTGCCCGCCGCCACAGCCGCTTCAGCGCGGCCATGAACATGCCGTCCTTGACGATCGGGACGTAGATGAAGCCGACCAGATAGCCGGAGATGAAGACGAAGAATTCGGCCGCGTCGCTGAAGCCGTAATTGCGCAAGGTGAGCCAGCCGACCACGTCGTGCGGAATGTGGTCGAGGAAGATCATCCAGAGCCCGATGCCGCGGAAGAAATCGAGCCGCACGTCGCGCTCGATCGGGCTGTACAGGCCTGCCGAACTGCGCTTGGTCATGGCGCCCCTCCATTCTATCAAAATGATGCGCCGGCCGGCGCCGACAAGCAAAATGAGATTACAACCAAAATGCCAAAATCAAATCCTAGCCAGATTGGCGGGGCGATCCAAGGCCGCTTATTGA
The DNA here is from genome assembly GCF_035652035.1 of Bradyrhizobium sp. GTDB lineage: Bacteria > Pseudomonadota > Alphaproteobacteria > Rhizobiales > Xanthobacteraceae > Bradyrhizobium. Next base: position 6,433 of record NZ_DASREO010000036.1, on the reverse strand, counting down.
TCCAAATCAAGCCGGTGCCGGTTAAAGCGCCCGCTCCTGGTGGGTTGCGATCCTGCGTGTCGCAAGGATGTCATGATAGAGCTCGGCATAGCGGCCGGCGCGATTGCGCCAGGAGACGTCGGTTGTCATGCCATTGCCCTGCAGACGCTGCCAGGCGGGCTTGTCATGGAAGCTGACACTGGCCCGGCGCAGCGCGCTCGACAGCGCCTCGGCGGTCACCGGGGCGAATTTGAAGCCGGTGGCGCTGGCGCCGGCCTCAGTTGCGTCGAGCACCGTGTCCTCGAGGCCGCCGACCCGCGCGACGATGGGCACCGTACCGTAGCGCAAGGCGCAGAGCTGGGTCAGGCCGCACGGCTCGAACCGTGACGGCACGATGAGGGCGTCACTGCCGGCCTGGATCAGATGAGCGAGCGCCTCGTCGTAGCCGATCACCACCCCGATCCGGCCCGGATGCGCCTTGCCGGCCGCCGCAAAGCCGTCCTGAAGATCGCGGTCCCCACTGCCGAGCAGCGCCAGCTGCATGCCTTCGGACAGAATGGTATCGACGTTGGCGAGCAGAAGATCGAGGCCCTTCTGCGGGGACAACCGGCTGATGACGCCGAGCAGGGGCGCATCCGGCTTTGGGTCAAGCCCGAACCGCTGCTGCAGCGCGACCTTGTTGGCCGGGCGCTGCGACAATTCGCCAGCGCTGTAGCGCGCAGCGATGTCGGGATCGGTCGCGGGATTCCAAACCGAGATGTCGATGCCGTTGAGGATCCCGCTCAACACGGCGGAGCGTTCGCGTAACAGGCCGCCGAGCCCCATGCCGCCTTCGTCGGTCTTAATTTCCGCCGCATAGGTCGGGGAGACCGTGGTGATGCGGTCGGCGAACTGCAGCCCGCCCTTCAGATATCCGACCTGGCCGTAATACTCCAGGCCATGCACGTTGAACGCGTCCTGCGGCAGGCCGACCGCGCCAAGCGTCTCGTACGGAAACAGGCCCTGATAGGCGAGGTTGTGCACCGTCATGACGGTGCCGGGCCGCGGGCCCCAGTGATAATGCAGGAAAACCGGCGCAAGCGCCGCCTGCCAGTCATGCGCATGCACGATGTCGGGCACCAGAGGCGCGATCGCTCCGAGGCCGATATCCGCCGCCATCCGCGACAGCGCCGCAAACCGCACGGCATTGTCCGGCCAGTCCTTGCCGTCGGGTCCGAGATAGGGGTTGCCTGGCCGCGCAAACAGATGCGGCGCATCGAGGACCAGGAGCTCCAATCCCTGATAGGTGACGCCCAACAGGCGCGCGGGCCCGCCAAAGAAGCTCGGGTGGTCCAGCAGCGTGTCGGCGGCCGGCATTGCCTTGATGATATCGGGATAGCCGGGCACCAGCGTTTTGACAGCGATGCCGCAGTCGGCAAGTGCCGCGGGCAGGGCGCCTGCGACGTCGGCGAGGCCGCCGGTCTTGATCAAGGGATAGATTTCCGAGGTGACCGACAGGACGCGAAGCAGCGTCATGAATTGAGCCTGTCGATCATCGGCTGGGTGATGAGCGAGACGCCTTGCGCCGTGGTGCGGAAGCGCTTGGCATCCAGTTCGGGATCATCGCCGACGACGAGGCCTTCAGGGATGTTGACGCCGCGGTCAATGACCACATTCTTCAGCCGGGCGTGACGGCCGATGGTCACGTAGGGCATGATGACGGCGTTCTCGACCTGGGCGTAGGAATTCACATGCACGCCGGTGAACAGCAGGGAGCGACGCAGCGAGGCTCCGGAGATGATGCAGCCGCCCGAGACCAGCGAAGATATCGCCTGGCCACGCCGGCCATCCTCGTCATGGACGAATTTGGCAGGCGGGGTCAGCTCGGAATAGGTCCAGATCGGCCATTCGCGATCGTAAAGGTCGAGCTCCGGCACCACGTCGGTCAGGTCGATATTGGCGGACCAATAGGCGTCGACCGTGCCGACATCCCGCCAATAGGCTTGCTGCTCAAGGCCGGATCTGACGCAGGATTGGCTGAATTGATGGGCCACGGCGCGGCCGTTCTTGACGATATAGGGAATCACGTCGCGGCCGAAATCGTGGTTCGAGTTGGGATCGCCGGCATCGCGCCGCAACTCGTCGAACAGGAATTTGGTGTTGAAGATATAGATGCCCATGCTGGCCAGCGACTTGTCGGGCTTGCCGGGCATCGGCGGCGGATCGGCGGGCTTCTCGATGAAGGCCTTGACCCGGCCGTCCTCCTCGATATGCATGATGCCGAAGCCGCTCGACTCCTCGCGCGGCATCTCGAGGCAGCCGATGGTCACGTCGGCATCGCTCTCGCAATGCTGCTTGAGCATCAGCTCGTAATCCATCTTGTAGATGTGGTCGCCCGCGAGCAGCACGATGTATTTGGCGCCGTGGGCCTCGATGATGTCGATGTTCTGGTAGACCGCGTCCGCCGTGCCGAGATACCAGTTGGTTTCGGACACGCGCTGGCTGGCGGGCAGGATATCGAAGCTCTCGTTGCGCTCGGGGCGGAAGAAATTCCAGCCCATCTGCAAATGCCGGATCAGGCTGTGCGCCTTGTATTGCGTCGCCACCGCGATGCGGCGGATGCCGGAATTGACGGCATTGGACAGCGCGAAATCGATGATGCGGGTCTTGCCGCCGAAATAGACCGCGGGCTTGGCGCGGCGGTCGGTCAATTCCAGGAGCCGGCTGCCGCGGCCGCCCGCAAGCACGAAAGCCAGCGCCTGGCGCGACAGCGGCTCGTTTCCGACGGTCCTCATGACGTCCTCCCACTCAACTTCTGACTCCGGACAGCGTCTCTTGTTCCGGCACGGTTGCACCGGGAGCCAGTGGAACCAATTGTAGCCATGGGATCGGTCGGTCGGGAAGGGGGAGGGCGGTCATTTCAGGCTTGTCGTGCTGGGAGGGAGAGCTTCCCCTCCTCGTCGTCCTGGCGGTTCGCCAGGACGACGGTGCGGAGAGAGCATGAAATCCGCATCTTCGCGACGGCAGTCGTCTGAGCTTTGCATGCTCGTTTCCGTCCAATAGCCGCGGGCGCAGCGCGGACCGGGTGGCCGCTGCACCCGGGCTGCAAAATGTGCGCTCGGCCGATCATCGCCGCAACTTGAAGGAGAAGATAGACGGCGGATGCCATGCGCTCTTGATGGTACTGACGAGCTAGGCCAGTATCCCTCAACTCCAACAATTCTCGACCTTCGGGGGGCGGCGTTGAAAGCATCAGTGTTGATCGGTCTTTTCCTCTCGACTCTGCTCGCCGTGCCGGCCCTGGCGCAATCTTCATCGCTGGTCACCGACGAGATGATGGTGAAAACGGCCGATGCCGGCATCGAGATATACGTCCGCAACAAGCGGCCGGCGAACATGACGACATTCCGGCCGGAGCAGACTGTGCTTTACGTGCATGGCGCGACCTATCCGGCAGAGACGGCTTTTGACCTGAAACTGGATGACCTCTCGTGGATGGAGTACATCGCCTCGCGCGGCTACGACGTTTGGCTGTTGGACTTGCGGGGTTATGGCAGGTCGGTGCGCCCCAGGGAGATGGACGAAAAGCCTGAAGCCAACCCGCCGATCGTGACCGGGGAGGTCGCAGTCGGGGATATCGGCACGGTGGTCGATTTCATCCTGCAACGGCGCAACATCCCGCGCCTCAACCTCCTCGGCTGGTCGTGGGGAACGACCCTGATGGCGACCTACACAACCCGAAATCCGGCAAAGGTGCAAAGGTTGATTCTGTACGCGCCGGTGTGGATTCGTCAGACGCCGTCCCTGGTGCAAGCGGGTCCGGGCAAGCTCGGCGCCTACCGCACGGTGACGCGCGAGCAGGCGAAGGAGAGGTGGTACACGGGAGTGCCGGAAGAGAAAAAGGCATCGCTTATTCCACCAAGCTGGTTCGATGCCTGGGCCGATGCGACGTTCGCGACCGATCCGGTTGGTCAGAAGATGAACCCACCCTCGCTTCGCGCCCCCAACGGGGTCGTTCAGGACGGCACAGAATATTTCGGCGCGGGCAAACCCTACTACGATCCCTCCAAGATAACGGTACCGACACTGCTGGTTGACGCGGAATGGGATCGCGACGCCCCGCCCTATATGGCGCAGACTCTGTTTCCGCTACTCGTGAACTCCCCCGGGAAGCGATACGTCGAACTGGCAGAGGGGACGCACACCATCATCATGGAGAAAAACCGCTTGCGCCTGTTCCAGGCTGTGCAGGCGTTCCTCGATGAGGGCAAGCAGTAGCTGCAATTATCCCGCCAGCTGTCGGAAGATGAAAGGCCTGACTTCGAACCGGTCATGCTCGCGACGCGTCTATTGGGCATGGACAGGTCTACGGAATGCAGGGGCTCGCGTGGGCGTGACAGCGCAAGCTTCGATCGGGGATATTACCGAATGCGCCGTCTCAGGCTTCAGGTCAAAGCGCTTGCTGTTGGTCTGTCGGCGCGCCATCAATTCGCGGCAGCTATCGCGCTCGCCGCTGGCGTGTTTGCACCCAGCCGCGCATTTGCCGACAGCGCGATCGATCGTGCCGCAAAACCCTATTTCGTGCTTGGCGGGTGGGTTGCCGCACTGCTGTTTCTGGGCATCGGCTTTTTCCTGCTGTCGAAGGCGATCCATTACCGCCGGATGGCTGCGGCGCTCACGCAATGGCCGGTTGCGGAGGGCGTGGTGCTTGCGACTGAGGTCATCAAGCGCACGTCCAAGTCGGATGATGAGTTCGACAGTTACGTCCCGAGCGTCAGTTACGGCTACGCGGTGAACGGAGTTCGCTACGAGGGCGACCGCATCCGGATCGGGCTCGAGGAGCGCGGCTACATCCGCGAGCAACAGGCACGCGACCATATGGCCCGCTACCCGGTCGGTGCTGCGATCGCTGTGCGTCACGATCCGAAACAGCCTGAGACCGCGGTGCTCGAGCTCGGGCAGGTCGGCGCTGCCCGGTATCTATTCGCCGGCTGCCTGCTCGCCGCGGTTGGGATCGCCGCGGTCGTGTTCGCGATCTGGAGCGCCACACTGCCTGTCCGCTGAGAACGCCTGCGCCGCGCTTGAATGAAAGGGCGCAGGCGCGCCGCGGTCAGCCGTGGCGCCTGCCGTTGCCGTTCCCATTCGACGCGGCCGCGATGCGCAGGCGCCGGCCTGAAGCGGTCGAGGCGGCCGGGCGCTTGAGCAGCATCTTTGCTTGCGCGATCCGGTTCTGGCACCAGCGCCAGATTTCGGATGATGTCACCCAGTCGCGGAATCGCATCCACTGGCGATAGAGCAGGGCAAAGGCCGGGATTTGCATCAGGCGGTCGCGGGTGAGGTGGAACAGGCGCTCGACGAGCGTGATCTTGAGGATTTCGCCCGCGGCAATGGTCAGGACGCCACTCACGACATGGCCCGCGGCGACCAGGAACGCACCGACCGGCTTGACGGGTTCAAGGAGCACGACCGGGACTGAAAACAGCGCCAGCGCCGGATAGGGGCGCAGGCGCGCGATCCAGGCGTAGAGCGGCTGCAGCAGCTTCTGGCGTCCAAGCCAGGCCGAAAACGGCCGTGCCACCGATTCGAACGCGAGATCAGCGACGAAGTAGATGGTGACAAGGACATAGCCGAGAAACTTCAGCAGGCGTTTCATGGCGGTCGCTCCTTATCACCAAACGCTTCCCGCGCGACGCAGTTCCGCCTTTCGGCGGGAACCGCTGCACGCGAGGCCACAGCATATTTCCGCTATGCAGGGGACTTGTGTCCGTGAGGAGGCGCCGCTGGCGCAATATCAAGGCGCCAATTCGGAGGAGCACCTGATACCTCTCACTTCCTGATGCCTGTCAGCTCTTGCCACGTTCGCGCATGACGCGCTCGGTCACGTCGCGCGCCATCGCGACCGAGCCGAGCACGGCGCCGCCTTCATCCTTCACCAGGGCGAAGGTCATCTCGATATAGAGCTTACGGCCGTCCTTGTGGGTGGCGCGGGTCAGGGTGGGGCGTCCCGCAAGCTTCATGATGCCGCTTGCGAGCGCTGCGTCGAACCCTCTCCAATGCGCTTCGCGCAGGTGCTCGGGGATGATGAGATCGAGGCTCTGGCCGAGCGCGTCCTGCGCTGTGAAGCCGAACAGCGTGGTCGAGGCGCGATTCCAGCGCCTGATCGTGCCGGAGCGGTCGGCATAGATGAGGGCATCGGCGACATCGTCGAGGATGCGGGCGTCGAGGTTGGATGGGTCGTTCATCTCTCCACCTCTCTTTAAGGTGTTATGTCCGTCCCACGATGCGGAAACACTCCGCGGTCTGGGCCCCGGCTTTCGCCGGGGCGACGTGGACGCTAAGGCCTGTTTACAGTCACCGGCAGGCAAGGAAAAGCGCGACCAGATTGAGGAAGCCGGCAAAGCAGGTGTCGGTCTTCTCGTAGCGGGTTGCGATGCGTCGGAATGCCTTGAGAGAGCAGAAGAAGTTTTCGACCAGA
>NZ_DASREO010000035.1:0-12174 GCF_035652035.1 Bradyrhizobium sp. | reverse complement strand
AAGCCGGCTGTCGGAAGATCCCTCGACATCGGTTGCGTTGCTCGAGGCCGGCGGCACCGACGACAACTGGGTGGTCATGACACCCGGCGCGATGATCCTGCAAATCGCCGGCAAGACGAACAACTGGGCGTTCGACACCGTGCCGCAGAAAGGCCTCAACGGCCGCATCGGCTACCAGCCGCGGGGCAAGGGCCTTGGCGGCTCTTCATCGATCAACGCAATGGTTTATATCCGCGGCCACAAGGCCGACTATGACGGCTGGGCCGCGCTCGGCAACGCCGGCTGGTCATACGCGGACGTGCTGCCTTATTTCAAACGCTCTGAAGACAATTCCGAACTCGACGGGCCTTATCACGGCAAGGGCGGCCCGCTGCATGTGACGGGATCGCGAAGCGACAACCCGGTGCGCGAGATCTATCTCGAGGCCGCGCGCGAGGCGCAGTTTCGCATCCGCGACGACTTCAACGCCGAGGAGCAGGAAGGCCTGGGCACCTACCAGGTGACGCAGAAGAACGGCGAGCGATGGAGCGCGGCGCGCGGCTACATTCATCCCTTCATGAAAAGCCGATCCAATCTGCGCGTGATCACTGACGCACACGCCAGCCGCATCCTGTTCGAGGGCAAGCGCGCAGTTGGCGTCGAATACCGGCAAGGCAAGGACATCAAACAGATCCGCGCCCGCCGCGAAGTGATCCTGTCCTCCGGCGCGTTCCAGAGTCCGCAACTGTTGATGCTGTCCGGCGTCGGCGATGCCGAGGCGCTTGCCAAGCAGGGCATCGCCTCGACGCATCACCTGCCGGGCGTCGGACAGAACCTGCAGGATCATCCGGACTTCGTGTTCGGCTTCACGTCGGATGCTCCGCATTTCGCAGGTCTCTCGTTCGGCGGCATTGCGCGAATCTTCAAGGGCATCGCGCAATATCGGAGAGAGCGGCGCGGGCCGATGACGTCAAACGTCGCCGAATGCGGCGGCTTCCTGAAGACGCGCCCCGACCTCGATCTGCCCGACATCCAGCTGCATTTCTGCATGGCGATGGTCGCCGATCACGGCCGCAAGCCGCGCTGGGGCACCGGCTTCTCCTGCCACGTTTGCATGCTGAGGCCGAAGAGCCGCGGTAGCGTCTGGCTGCAAAGCGCCGACCCGCACGCCCCGCCCGCGATCGACCCGAATTTTCTGGGCGAGGAGAGCGACCTCGACACCATGGTGGCAGGCTTCAAGACGACCAAACGCCTGCTGGACGCGCCCGCGCTCAAGGCGCTGCAGAAAACCGACACGGTCACCGCAGGCGTCGAAACCGACGCGCAAATCCGCGACGTGCTGCGCAACAATGTCGACACCGTCTATCACCCGGTCGGCACCTGCAAGATGGGCGCTGGCGATCCGCTCGCGGTGGTCGATCCGGAATTGCGAGTCCATGGCCTCGATGGCCTGCGCGTGGTCGATGCCTCGATCATGCCGACGCTGATCGGCGGCAACACCAACGCGCCAGCCATCATGATCGGCGAAAAGGCCGCCGACATGATCAAGGCGGAGATGCGGGCGAATTAGAACTCGTTCGTCGTCCCCGCGAAGGCGGGCATGTGACGTTTCCGAAAGCACGCGATATGCTGCATTGATACAGACCATGTCGGCCAACGCAAAGCCGCACCCCTTATCAGGGGCTGCAAGGTTGGCTAAAGTCGCGCCGCAAAACCAACTGAGTTACGGGAGTGAAACAGTGGATCTGGGTATCAAAGGCCGCCGCGCCATCGTCTGCGCATCGAGCAAGGGACTGGGGCGCGCTTGTGCGATCGCGCTCGCCAATGAGGGCGTGCATGTCACGCTGACCGCGCGCGGCGCCGAAGCGTTGAAGAAAACCGCGGATGAAATCCGCAAGAGCAATCCTGGCATCACCGTGACCGAGGTCGCCGGCGACATCACGACGCCCGAGGGGCGCGCGGCCGCGCTGAAGGCCTGTCCAGAGCCCGACATCCTGATCAACAATGCCGGCGGCCCGCCGCCCGGCGATTTCCGCAACTGGACCCGCGACGACTGGATCAAGGCGATCGACGCCAACATGCTGACCCCGATCGAACTGATCAAGGCGACGGTGGATGGCATGATGGCGCGCAAGTTCGGCCGAATCGTCAACATCACTTCGGCCGCCGTGAAGGCGCCGATCGAAGTGCTGGGACTGTCGAATGGCGCGCGCGCCGGCCTCACCGGCTTTGTCGCGGGCCTTTCGCGCAAGACCGTGATCAACAACGTCACCATCAATGCGCTCTTGCCGGGTCCGTTCGACACTGATCGCCTCCGTGGGGCAGTCGCCAAGGCAGAAGCCGAGAAGCGCGGCGTTTCGGTGGAGCAGATGATCGCCGAGCGCGGCAAGATGAATCCCGCCGGTCGCGTCGGCGACCCCGAGGAATTCGGTCTTGCCTGCGCATTCCTGTGCGGCGCCAAGTCGGGCTTCATCACGGGACAGAACATCCTGCTCGATGGCGGCGCCTTCCCGGGCACGCTGTAGGCGCCGAAGGAAACGCCGGATGCGCTGGAAGGTCGGGAACGTCACAATCACCAAGGTGGTCGAACTCGAGACGATCGGCCACACGCGTTTCATTCTGCCGCTGGCGGGCCGCGAAGACATTTTGCGGCTGCCATGGCTGATCCCGCACTTCGCCACCGCAGAAGGCCGCCTGAAAATGTCGATCCACGCGCTCGTGGTGGAAACACCGACGCGGCGGATCGTGGTCGACACCGGGCTTGGCAACGACAAGAAGGACCGCACCGTTCCGACCTGGAATGACCGTCACGGACCTTTCCTCGACAACCTCACGGCGGCCGGCTTTCCGCCCGACAGCATCGACACCGTGCTCTGCACGCATCTGCATGTCGATCATGTCGGCTGGAATACGCGGCTCGTCGGAGGGCGGTGGGTGCCGACCTTCGAGAGGGCGCGCTATCTATTCGGCGAGCGTGAATACGCCTATTGGCGCGATCACTCGACCGAGCCCGACAAGGCCGCCATTTTCGCGGATTCGGTAGCGCCCATCGTCGAGGCCGGGAAGGCCGACCTGATCGCCAGCGACGCCAGGATTTGCGAGGAAATCACGCTGATCCCGACGCCCGGCCACAGCCCCGGCCATGTCAGTCTTCATATTCGTTCCGGCGGTGAAGAGGGCCTCTTGACCGGCGATGTTGCCCATCATCCTTGCCAGATGGCCCACCTTGACTGGTCCTCGACCGCGGATTCCGATCCCCAGCAGTCACCTCAAACCCGGCGCGAGCTGTTTTCGCGCTTTGCCGACCGCGAGGTGCTGGTGATTGGCGGGCATTTTGACGCCGGCCATATCAAGCGCGACGGGGACGCCTTCAAGTTCATCGCGGCGGCCAGCTAGCTTTTGTTTGACGCGTTTTCTTCACGCGGACCGGTACCCACCCCCGGAACAAGTCCCGCGGGCATGCTTCGCTCGAAAACGCTTCTCGTGACCGATCCCGGGCTGCCCCCGACGCAGAGGGCGGCAACATGCCATGCGCCTAAGCAGTTGAATTTGGCCGCTCCCTGTTCCAAGAAGCGTCCCAAGCCATGAAACCACACCAGGGAGTGATGAAAGATGAAGCTTTGTCGTTACGGGGAGAAGGGCAAGGAAAAGCCAGGCCTGGTCGATAAATCGGGTCAAATCCGCGACCTCTCGGCGCATGTTTCGGACCTCGCCGGAGACGCCTTTTCGCCGGCTTCGCTGGCCAGGATTGCTGCTCTGGACCCCGCCTCGCTTCCTGCCGTCAGCGGTCGCCCACGCATCGGCGCGGTGGTCGGCGGCGCGCCGAAATTCATCGCCATCGGCCTCAACTATACCGACCACGCGAAAGAGGTCGGCATGGCGATCCCGGCCGAACCCATCGTCTTCATGAAGGCCAACAACGCCCTGTGCGGCCCCAACGATCAGGTCGAAAAGCCGCGCGGCTCGACCAAGCTCGACTGGGAAGTTGAACTGGCGATCATCATCGGCAGCCGCGCCAAATACGTTTCCGAGGCCGATGCGCTCAATTACGTCGCCGGCTACAGCGTCTGCAACGACGTCTCGGAGCGCTTCTTCCAGATCGAGCGCCTCGGACAATGGACCAAGGGCAAGTCGCACGACACCTTCGGCCCGCTCGGCCCCTGGCTCGTTACTAAGGACGAAATCGCCGACGTGCAGAAGTTGCCGATGTGGCTCGACGTCAACGGCAAGCGCTGCCAGACCGGATCGACCGCGACCATGATCTTCGGCGTCAAGAAGATCGTGTCCTATTTGTCAGAGCTCATGACGCTGATGCCGGGCGACGTCATCGCCACCGGCACCCCGCCCGGCGTCGGCACCGGCATGAAGCCGCCGAAGTATCTCAATGTCGGCGACGTCGTCACGCTCGGCATCGAAGGGCTCGGCGAGCAGCGGCAGGAAATCATCGCGGCGTAATAGCCGCGGCCGTCATTGCGAGCCAACGGGTCGCGCGAACGCGCGCCCGATGACAAGCTCCGCGAAGCAATCCAGTAACACGACAAGACTGGATTGCTTCGTCGCTTCCGCTCCTCGCAATGACAACCCTCGACTACGAGGAATTTGCAAAATGAAACTGACCTTCTCGGCTGCTTCTCCCTTCGCCCGCAAGGTTCGCATCGCCGCGATCGAGCTCGGCCTGATCGACAAGATCGAGTTCGTGCCGACGACGGTGGCGCCGGCGCAGGCCAACGACGAATATTCAAGGATCACGCCGCTGAAGAAGCTGCCGGTCTTGATCCTCGACGATGGCAATGTGATCCTCGATTCCTATGTCATCGTCGAATATCTCGACGAGCTTGCCGGCGGGGATAAGCTGATCCCCGCAAGCGGAGCGGACCGCTGGAAGGTCAAGAGCGACCATTCCATGTTGCAAGGCATGCTCGATTCCATGCTGCTGTGCCGCTACGAGCGGATGGTGCGGCCGAAGGAGCTGCACTGGCAGGGCTGGGCGGACGATCACTGGAACCGCGCCTGGCTCGGCATGGCGCGCTTCAACGATAAGCCGGAGGCGCTGTCGCGTCCGCTCGATATCGTGCAGATCGCGCTCACCTGCGTGCTCGGCTATGCCGATTTTCGCTACGCCGATTGCGGCTGGCGCAAGGCCTATCCGAACCTCGACGCGTTTCATGAACGCATGCTGACGCGGCCGTCGGTCCAGATCTCGCTGCCGCCCAAAGCGTAAAGTCACGGCACAAACGTTCGGAGAGAGCCGCCATGAGTCTGAAGTTCAACGTCGGCGATCTGACCATCCATCGCATCGTCGAGCAGGAAACCACATTCCTGCCGGCGCTCGATCTGTTTCCGACGCTCTCACCCGACGCGCTTGCGCAGAACAAGGAATGGCTGCGCCAAGCGAGCGCGATCGACGCCGACGACACGCTGATCCTCTGCTTCCAGTCCTATGTGGTGCGCACGCCGCACCACACGATCCTGATCGACAGCTGCATCGGCAACGACAAGCCGCGGCCGCTGCGTCCGAAATGGAACATGAAGACCGACGACACCTATATGCGCGCGCTGAACGCCGCCGGCTTTTCGGCAGGCGATATCGATTTCGTGATGTGCACGCATCTGCATGTCGATCATGTCGGCTGGAACACCAAGCTGGAAGGTGGCCGCTGGGTGCCGACGTTTCCGAAGGCGCGCTACATCTTCGGCAAGACCGAATATGACTACTGGACCGAGCAGCACGCCAAGACGCCAGTGCCGCCGTTCGGCGACAGCGTCCTGCCGGTGGTCGAGGCCAAGCGAGCCGAGATCGTCCGCGACGATTTTGCGGTCGGCGATCATCTGCGCATCCTCCCGGCGCCGGGCCACACGCCCGGCCATATCGCCTTTGCCTTCGGCCGCGCCAAAGACGATGCGGTCTTTACCGGCGACATGATGCATTCGCCGCTGCAGTTGCAGTATCCGGACTTGTCGCCGAGGTTCGACGTCGATCCGAAGCAGGCGGCGGCGACGCGGAAAAGCTTCCTGGAGCGCTATTGCGATACCGAGACGCTCTGCTGCACCGCGCATTTCCCCTCGCCGTCGACGGGCAAGATCCGCCGCAAGGGCAACGGGTTTAGTTGCGAGGCGGTGGGCTGACCTGGCGCTTTCTTCTCCCTCCCCCTTGCGGGGGGTGGGGGTTTAAACTCGCTCGATGACACTAGCCCCCACCCGACCATCGCTTCGCGATGGCCACCCTCCCCACGCTTACGCGGGGGAGGGATAAGAGCGCCTCAATCAAACAGGCTCGGCGTGTGATTAACCACCGCGCCTTCGATCGCGAGCATCTTCAGCTTGGTGTCGACGCCGCCCCGAGCGGAAAATCCGCCGGGCTTCTTGCCCGCCGCCAGCACGCGATGACACGGCACCACGATCGGACAGGGGTTGCGTCCGAGCGCCTGGCCGACGTCACGCGAGAGTTCGACGCCGCCAAGACGCTTGGCGATATCGCCGTAGGTCATGGTTTCGCCCGGCGGAATGGTGCGAGCGATGTCGTAGACGCCGCGGTTGAACTCCGGAACGCCGTCGAGGTCGAGTTGAATATCCTTCAAGTCGTCGCGCTCGCCCGCGAGCAGCTTGACGATGCGATCGATGGCGCGTTGCACCGCTTCGGTCGGCATCGCCTCGTCAATGTCGCCGCGGCGCTGCCGGATCCGCCCGCGCGCTTTCTCGTCACTGCCCATCGGCAGTTGCAAGCCGTTGATGCCGCGCGGACCCCATTCGATCCCGCAGATGCCGATCGGTGTGTCGAACAAGGCAAAATGTTGGTCAGTCATGGTTCGCTCCATATGCATGTCCCATGGTGCTCTTGGGGTGGAATCTAGGCTTGGAGATTGTTGCGCTCCACCCGGTTTCTGCCGGCGGCATGTTCCATCCACGGGCGACGCGGCGCGGCCACCGGCCGAAACTCCTTGACCCGCCGCGCCCGAAGCGTACACTGAATACGGAATTCCGTATTCGAAAGCAGGATGGCCGGATGATCCCGTTGACCCCGTCGCCAAACCTGACCGACCAAGTCTATGGCCGGATCCTGGAGGCGATTACCGATCGTACGCTGCCGCCCGGTCAGCGCATCACCCAGAACGAACTGGCGGAACGGCTCGGTGTCTCGCGCCAGCCGGTGTCGCACGCGCTGCATCTATTACATCGGCAAGGCTTGCTTGCCGAAAGCGGCCGCCGCGGCTTCGAAGTGACGCAGCTCGACCCCGAGCGCATCCGCCAATTCTACGAAGTCCGCGGCGCGATCGACGCGCTCGCGGCGCGGATGGCCGCGAGAAGGGCCAAGACTGACGCAGCCGGACGTGCGCAGCTCGAAGCGGCGCTGCGGGCCGGCCGCGCCATCGACAAGACCACGCCGCTGGCGCGGCTGGTCGCGCTCGATGTCGATTTTCACAGCGCGATCTATCGCCTCGCCGGCAATCCGGTGATCGAGGAAACCATTGCGCCACAATGGCCCCATATGCGGCGTTCGATGGCAACCGTCATGGCCGAACTCGATTACCGCCAGCGGGCCTGGAGCGAACACGAAGCGATTGCAGAACAGATTCTGTCAGGCAACGCCAAGGCGGCAGCAACCGCTGCCGAAACGCACGCACAAATCGCCGGACAAAGGACCGAAGAGCGACTGAGAGCCATCAACGAAGCGGCATGACCAAAACGCATTCTCTCGGAGAGCGCGAAAAACAAGGCCAGAGGAGGAACTGCCATGAAACTGACCCAGCAGCAGATCGACGATTTCCATCGTGAAGGCTGGCTGTTTTTGCCGGAACTGTTCAAGGCGGAGGAAGTCGCGCTGCTCGCGCGCGAGGCGGTGGGTATCTATGACGCCAACCGCCCAGAAGTCTGGCGCGAGAAGAGCGGTGCGCCGCGCACGGCCTTTGCGGCGCATCTCTACAACGAAGCGTTTCGCCTGCTCGGCGCGCATCCGCGCATGATCGAGCCGATCGAGCAACTGTTCGGCGAAAAAGTCTACATGCATCAGTTCAAGATCAACGCCAAGGCGGCTTTTACCGGTGACGTCTGGCAATGGCACCAGGATTACGGCACCTGGAAGCGCGACGACGGCATGCCGGAGCCGCGCGCGATGAACATCGCGATTTTCCTCGACGAGGTGATGCCGATCAACGGCCCCCTGATGCTGGTGCCGAAGAGCCAGCACGCCGGCGACCTCAAGGCCGCGCACGATCTTCAAACGACATCGTACCCGCTGTGGACGCTGGACGAGGAAACCGTGACGCGGCTGGTGAAGGAAGGCGGCATCGTCGCGCCGACCGGCAAGGCCGGCGGACTTCTGATGTTCCACGGCAACCTGGTGCACGGCTCGGCCGGCAACATCACGCCCTACCCGCGCAAGATCGTGTACCTCACGCTCAATGCCGTCTCGAATTACATCCGCACGCCGACGCGGCCGGACTATATCGCCCACCGCGACTTCACGCCGATCGAGACGGTGGCCGACGATTCGCTGCTGCGGCTCGCACGCGCGCCAAGACAAGCGGCGGAGTAGCCTTCGACACGCACCAAACAAAGCCTCGTCATGCCCGGCCTTGTGCCGGGCATCCACGTCTGATCAAAAAGCAAGAAAGACGTAGATGGCCGGGACAAGCCCGGCCATGACGGGGATAGATAAGGGCAAGTCTCCCCATGAATCTCTCCTCCCTCCTCAAAGCCCGTCACGCCGCCGGCAAGCCGGTACGCGTTGCGCTGATCGGCGCCGGCAAGTTCGGCTCGATGTTTTTGTCACAGGTGCCGCACACACCGGGCCTCGAAGTCTCCACGATCGTCGACCTCGATCCGGAGCGGGCGCGCGAGGCCTGCCGCACGGTTGGCTGGGACAAAGACCGGATCGCGGCGACGACGTTCACCGCGGACAGCGCAAAAGCGATCTCAGGAAATATCGAGGTGGTGGTGGAAGCGACCGGCAATCCCGCCGTCGGAATCGCCCACGCCCGTGCCGCGATCAGAAATGGCAAGCACATCGTCATGGTCAATGTCGAAGCTGACGTGCTCGCGGGGCCCCTGCTTGCGGAGGAAGCGCGACAGGCCGGTGTGGTCTATTCCCTCGCCTACGGCGATCAGCCGGCGCTCACGGCAGAAATGGTCGACTGGGCGCGCGCCACCGGCTTTCGCGTCGTCGCTGCCGGCAAGGGCACCAAATATCTGCCGGCCTATCACGACGTGACGCCGACCGGCGTGTGGGCTCACTACGGCCTTTCGGCCGACGAGGCGCAATCGGCCGGCATGAATCCGCAGATGTTCAACTCATTTCTCGATGGCACCAAGTCCGCGATCGAGATGGCGGCAATTGCGAATGCGACCGGGCTCGATGTCCCCTCCAGCGGATTGCTGTTTCCGCCCTGCGGCGTCGATGACCTGCCGCATATCATGCGACCGCGGGAGCAAGGCGGCGTGCTGGAAAAATCCGGCGTGGTCGAGGTCGTGTCGTCGCTGGAGCGCGACGGCCGTCCCGTGTTTCGCGACCTGCGCTGGGGCGTCTATGTCGTGCTGGAAGCGCCGAACGACTATGCCGCGGATTGTTTCAAGCAGTACGGGTTGAAGACCGATGCGAGCGGGCGATTTGCCGCGATGTACAAGCCCTATCATTTGATCGGGCTCGAGCTGAACATCTCGGTCCTGTCGGCGGCGCTGCGCAAGGAGCCGACCGGCCAACCGCATGGTTTCCGCGGCGATGTCGCATCCGTCGCCAAGCGCCCGTTACGCGCCGGCGAGATGCTCGACGGCGAAGGTGGCTACACGGTGTGGGGAAAGCTGATGCCGGCCTCGCTCAGCCTCAAAGCCGGCGCGCTGCCGATCGGGCTTGCGCATCACCTCAAGTTGAAGCGCGATGTCGCCCATGGCGCTGTCGTACGTTGGGATGACGTTGAGTTCGATCCGTCGAACGAGACCATCAAGACGCGGCGCGCGATGGAGCAAAAATTCGGCGGGGGTTAGCTCGCTCGCCAAGTCGTCATTGCGAGGAGCGAAGCGACGAAGCAATCCAGAAATCACATTTTCTGGATTGCTTCGCTTGCAATGACGGAAAAATCAGTTCTGGTCGTCGCCCATGATGGCGGCGAGCTTGTCGTAATTCTTGACGACGAGGTCGATGTTGCCCTTGTTGTCGATCGTCTGCTCCGGGCCCTTCAGCGCCTGATTGAGATCGTCGAGTGCTTCTTTCTTGTCCTTGGCGGACATCTTCTTGTCGGCCTGGATTTGCGCGATCTGCGCCTTGATGACGGCCGTGCTGCCGACATACTTCTTGGCGGTGGGATCGATGCCGGCCATCACGAGGCCGATATTGTCGACCACGGTGTTGTATTCGTCATAGCTGGCGAAGCCGTACTTCTTCGCGGTCGCCTCAAGTTGCGCCGTGAGCTTGGGATCCGGCTTGCCGTTGTCAGGCATTTTCTCGGATAGGGCGTCCATGTCCTTGGCAGCCGCGATGACGCCCTCGACCTGCTTGTCGGTCAGTGCAATCTGCTTCACGGCCGGAGGCTGGCCCATGGGGGCAGCGCCCTGGGCGGGTGCGGGCGCCATCTGGCCGCCCTTGGCTTGCGCGAGCGCGCTGTCGGTGGGCAGAACCGCCATGGAGGCGGCGAGACAGGCAATGCTGAATGTGATGGCAACGGGGCGAATGAACTCACGCATTGGGGGGCTCCTCGGGGGGCTGGTGGGACGCTCTGAAGTAGCGAGTTACTGGCGGGACGTATCAGAAGTTCCGCATCGTTACGGCGCGTGAAATGAACGGGCACTGAACCCGGCGTTTATCGATCAATCATGACAGAAATGCATGTCAGGGAGCAGGGCTGGAGGCGCAAGGGGAGTTTCTGCACCAAAGTGGCTTCGTCGTTGAGTGAAACAGGCTAACGGGGACTACCAAAAATAGGGGGCCTCGGGGCTGTCGCTTCAGGCGCTTCTCCCGTCGCGATCACGCCGGCAACGGGAAAAAAGCCGCCTGCCGCGAAACAGGCGGCCTCTTCTCGATCGCAATGCATGAAAAGGGACGAGCTCGTTCCTGACAAGTCGGATTTGCAGTCGGGTCAGGATTTCGTCTTGAGCTTGAAAGAGTCGAAGAATCGGTCCTTGAACTTCGCCACCAGCTCGCGATGGGCATTGGGAAGTTCGATGCTCAGCAGGTAGCGTACACCCTGCAACTGGATACCGCGCATGTAGAGCGTGACCTCGGGAGTGACGACCGTAAGGCTCAGCACGTCGGCACCGTCTTTGCTGCTGCGAGTGACATCCGATACCTTGTTGCCCGCGGTTGCCGCCATCGCCTGCGGAATTGACGCGAGGTCCGGCGGCGGCTTCCCGCCCGGCGCGAGTTCGAGGGCGACGAACTTGATACCCTCGGTGCTCTTGCCGCCGATCACGTAGCTGGTCTCGCCAGTCGCGGCGTCGCGCGTCGTGAATCGTTGAACGGGATCGGCGTCAGCACCGCAAACGATCCGTCGGTGGAGATTGCCGTATTCCAGCCCGAGCCATCATCCGCCTTCACGCCGACGCGATGCATCTCGAGTTTCGGCTCAGCGTGCGTGACCGCGGACAATGCAATCGCGACTACGATGACGAAAACATGTGCGATGAAACGCTTCACGGCTGACATCCAGTTCGGCGCGGGTGATCACAGTGGCTCGATCTGGCGGAAGTATGATCGCCGTCTGGCAGATCGACAGGCGCCCACGACCCAGCGATCATCTGCACAAACAAAAACGCCGCCTCCCGAAGGAGGCGGCGTTTTGTTATGTCGTGACGCGTAAAGAGGATCAACTTGTCCTTGGCAGGCCTGGCAGCGACCTACTCTCCCAGGGCTTAAGCCATAGTACCATTGGCGCTGAGGAGTTTAACGGCCGAGTTCGGGATGGGATCGGGTTCAAGCTCCTCGCTAGAACCACCAGGCCGGCGAAGGACAAGTAAACGAAGCAAGCGAAAACGCTGAAAGCGTTTGAGCGCAGTCCTCGGGCTCGACCCGAGGACCCACGCCAAAATCAGCGCTGGTCATTTCACCATCATGGACTTTGCAGTCCTATGGACACTGAAAATGAGAGCAATCAAGCCAATCGAACGATTAGTACCGGTAAGCTACATGCATTACTGCACTTCCACACCCGGCCTATCAACGTGGTCGTCTTCCACGGTTCTCAAGGGAATGCTCGTTTTGAGGTGGGT
>NZ_DASREO010000034.1:0-17483 GCF_035652035.1 Bradyrhizobium sp. | reverse complement strand
GAGAGCGCCTATAAGCCGTAAACCATCGCGCAGGGAAGGCCGGTGTGATCACCGCCTGTACCTGTGGACTCGCGCTTGCGCAGTTTTTTTCTGCGCGAGGGCCCCGGGTGCAGCGGCCACCCGGCCTTCCCTGCGCCCTCTAACTTTCGAGAGGGTGATGGATGAAGCAAAGCTCGGGCGAATGCCGTCGCGAGAGCGAAAAGGCGTGTCTCTTCGTCGTCCCGGACAAGCGAGCGTCAGCGAGCGCCGATCCGGGACCCATAACCCCAGGATGTTGTTTTGCGAAAGCCGTCAACTATCATCGAGGCGACGGTTAGATTCCGCGGTATAGGCCCCGGCTTTCGCCGGGCGACGAGAACCTAGACCGGCTTCCCCGTATACGGCATCGACGCCGTCAAGCCGCCATCGACCGGAATGGCCTGGCCGTTGACGTAGGACGCATCATCGCTTGCGAGGAACAGTCCCATCGCGGCGAGTTCGTGCGGCTGGCCGGGACGTTTCAACGGATTGAGCTGGCCGATCTTGTCGGCGGTGCCGCGCTCCTTGGCGCGATCGAAGATCGGCTTGGTCATTCCGGTTTCGATCAGGCCGGGGCACACCGCATTGATGCGAACGCCGGTGCCGGAGAGCGAATAGGCGGTGGTCTGCACCAGGCTGATGACGCCGGCCTTGCTCGCGGCATAGGGATGGCCGCTGGCGCCGGCTTTCAAGCCCGCAACAGATGCGGTGCAGACGATCGAGCCGGAACCCTGTTTGGTCATGTGCGGGATGGAATGCTTGATGGCAAGGAACGGTCCGATCAGGTTGACGCGCAACACCTCCTGCCAATGCTCCACCGTCTGCTCGGCAAGCGGCACCAGGCCGCCGCTGACACCGGCATTGGCCCAGATCGCATCGAGCTTGCCGTAGGTTTTGAGCGCGCGATCGATGAAGCCGATCACGTCCTTCTCGGAACCTGCATCCGCCGTCAGCGCCTCCGCCGTGCCGCCGGCTTTTTTCACCTCGGCAGCCACATCTTTCACGGCCTCGGTGCGATCGACCGCGATCAATCTCGCGCCTTCTTTCGCGAACAGAAGCGTTGCCGCGCGGCCGATGCCAGAACCGGCGCCGGTGATGATGACGGATTTGCCTTCGAGGCGGCCCATGTGTTTCCTCCTAGTGGAATTTCGAAGTGGGATGTTCGCAGCGGAATTCCGCTCGCGGATTCAAACAAGTTTTCAAACGCCAGAAGTGACTTGAGGCGTTTGGTGCTCTGACGTACAGCCAAAGCTGACTCTATTGAAGGCCGATGACGATGTCCAAGCCCGATCAAGCTTTCGTCGCCCAGCAGGCTGTTCCCGCAGGCGTGGTGGCGACGCGATGGTGGTGGGTGCGCCATGCGCCGGTGCGCGACGACAATGGCTGCATCTATGGCCAAAAGGATCTCGGCTGCGACACCTCCGATCGCGTGGTGATGGAAGCGGTGGGCAGGATCCTGCCGCGCAATGCGATCTGGTTTGCCAGCAACCTCAAGCGCACGCATCAGACCGCGGAAGCGATCTGGGCGGCTGGCTATCCGCAGCCAGGCATGCTGATCCAGGAGGTGGCGTTTGCCGAGCAGAATCTCGGTGACTGGCAGGGCCTCAACCGCGCCGCGTTTTTTGCCAGCCGTCCGATCGAGGTCGGCAGCTACTGGTTTGCGCCGATCGATGAGCCCGCCCCGGGCGGTGAAAGCTTTGTCGATGTCTATGAGCGCGTGAAGCGCGCGGTCGACCGCATCAACCTCGAAAATGCCGGACGCGATGTGATCGTCGCCTCGCATGGCGGCACCATCAAGGCGGCGATAGCGCTGGCGCTCGGCGGGCTGGTTGAAAAAGGACTCGCTTTCACCATCGACAATTGCTCGGTGACGCGGCTGGATCATCTCGCGAGCCAAGCTCACAGCGGCTGGCGGCTGCCGATGGTGAACCAGCAGCCATGGATGGCTGACGCCTCGCACAATGCGATGCACCAGCCGGCCGGCCCGGAGCGGGCAAGCCCGACCAAGCTGGGTTGAGCAAGTGGCTCGCGCTCGACAATTGTCTTGCCGCAGCGACGCGGCGTAATGTGCAAGCAAGGCGGCCGATCGGCCGAACTCTTAAAAGAACTGGGGAGGATCATATGACTCTGTTCGACATGACCGGAAAAGTGGCCGTCATCACCGGCTCCTCGCGCGGGATCGGGCGCGCGATTGCCGAACGCATGGCCGAGCACGGCGCCAAGGTCGTGATTTCCTCGCGCAAGAAGGAAGCCTGTGACGAGGTGGCGAAGGCGATCAACGATACCTACGGCAAGGGCAAGCAGGTCGCACTGGCCGTGCCGGCCAACATCTCGACCAAGGATGATCTGCAGCACCTCGTGGAAGAGACCAACCGCGCCTTCGGCAAGATCGACACGCTGGTCTGCAACGCCGCCTCCAATCCTTATTATGGTCCGCAGGCCGGCATCTCCGACGACCAGTTCCGCAAGATCCTGGACAACAACATTGTCGCCAACACCTGGCTGATCAATTTCGTGGTGCCGCAGATGATCGAGCGCAAGGACGGCACCGTCACCATCGTCTCCTCGATCGGCGGCCTGAAGGGCTCGACGGTGCTCGGCGCCTACGCGATCTCCAAAGCCGCCGACATGCAGCTCGCGCGCAATCTCGCCTGCGAATATGGCAAGCACAACGTCCGCGTGAACTGCATCGCGCCGGGCCTGATCAAGACCGACTTCGCCCGCGCGCTGTGGGAAAATCCGGACACGCTGAAGGCATCGACCGCGCGCTCACCGCTGCTGCGCATCGGCGAGCCCGACGAGATCGCGGGCGCCGCGGTGTTCCTGGCGTCAAAGGCGGGCAGCTTCACGACAGGCCAGACCATCGTGGTCGATGGCGGTGCGACGATCAGTTGATCGCCGTCGCCCCGGCGAAAGCCGGGGCCCATCCCGCGGAAGCTTTCAGAGAGATGCGGTGGGAGAGGACCTTCGCAACAACTTCGCCCTGGGGTTATGGGTCCCGGCGTTCGCCGGGACGACACCGTTGATGTTGCGCCGTCCTCACTCCAGCGCCGCGTACACCAGATTCCGCACCAAGGTCCTGGTGTAATCCCGCTGCCCCGGCGCCTGCGACATGAAGACTGCGAACAGCTCCTCCTTCGGATCGATCCAGAAGAAGGTGCCGCCCATGCCGCTCCAGAAGAACTGGCCGACCGAGCCGAGGAAGGAGGCGATGCCCGCGTTGTTGCGCACGGCAAAGCCGAGGCCAAAGCCGTGGCCGGGCGTCAGCAGCGTGCCCTTGATCGCGACGTGCGGGCTCAGATGATCGGAGGCCATCAGCTCCAGCGTCTTGCGGCCGATGATCCTGTTGCCGTCGAGGCTGCCGCCATTGAGCAGCATCTGGCAGAAGCGGGCGTAGTCCATGGTGGTGGAGACCAGGCCGCCGCCGCCGGATTCCATCGCCGGCCGCTCCAGCATGTTGAAGAGCTGGACCTTCTCGGTGGTCCAGGGATCGATCGGGAAGGGCTCGGCGAGGCGAGAGGCGTTCTCCTCAGCCGTGAAGAAGGCGGTTTCGGCCATCTGCAACGGCGCCAGGATGCGCTCGGTCAGGAAGGTGGAGAGCGGCTTGCCGCTGACGACCTCGATGATGCGACCGAGAATGTCGGTCGAGCGGCTGTAGTTCCATTCGGCGCCGGGCTGGCAGATCAGGGGCAGGCTCGCCACCATCGCGGCGTGCTCGGCATTGGTGATCTTGCGGCTCCGCAGCCGCGTCTGGGTATAAAGCTGCTGCACCAGGCTGTTGCCGGTATGCTCGTAAGTGATGCCGGAGGTGTGGCGGAGCAGGTCCTGGATGGTCATGGGACGCGCCACGGGAGCGAGCTCGAGCTTGCCATGCCGCTCGATGCCGACCTGCTGGCGGGCAAACTCCGGGATGAACTTGGCGACGGGGTCATTGAGGAGGAAATGGCCGTCCTCCAGCAGCATCATGATGCCGACCGAGACGATCGGCTTGGTCATGGAGAAGATGCGGAAGATCGAGTCCTGCCTCATCGGGCCGTCGGAGGTCGGGCCTTGCCGGCCGATGGCATCGAACCAGCCGATCTGGCCACGGCGAGCCACCATTACGGTCGCGCCGGGCAGGGTTCCCTTATCCACCTCACGCTTGAAGGCGTCGGAGAGGATTTGCAGCCGGGAAGCGGACAATCCGAGGGATTCGGGGCTAGCCTGGGGCAAAGGCGGGGTCTTGGGCGTCTCGGCGGACTTGGTGGCGGTCTGCGCGGTCATAGTCTCTCCCATGATCGTTCCCTTGGCTCTTGTTATGTCTCAACTGTTGCCCAGAAGGGAGCATTTGAACAGCGCATTTACCGCGCTTCGCCCTTGCAAATCGGCTATCCATTGTGCTTGAAACGGCGCGGACCGAAGCGGCTGCTTCGGTGCGCTAGGAGTGTAGCTCAATTGGTAGAGCACCGGTCTCCAAAACCGGGGGTCGTAGGTTCGAGCCCTACCACTCCTGCCAGCCGGCAGGGCGGGACGACAGATCAGGACCAGGCAGACGCCCCCGCGAAGTGTGGCAGGTCGATATTTGCTTGGGTCCGGCCGCCATGAATCCAGATTGGGATGCTTGCCCGCCTTGGTGCCGCCACCGCCGCCGCCCGGATTGAGATTCCCGTTGGTGTCGAACTGGTCGTTGGAGTTGAAAACCGTGATGCGCGGACGTTGCGGGCCGGCATAGACCGGAGGTGCCGGATAGCCCGAGCCATAGCCCCGGCCGGCCGCCATGGTCATGGTGTTGGTCGGGCCGGGCGAGCGGATGTTGAGATTGGGCGAAAGGCCGGCGGCCTCGGCACGCGGGCCGCCAAGGAGGCTGGCTGCCACGAGAATCAGGGCGGGGATACGAAGCGACATGGTCGGGATCTCCTCTCCTTAAGGTCCCCGTTGGTGTCGGGCCGGAAAACGCGGGTTCGATGCCCAAAGTGATGCCGGTCACGCTGCGGGTAAGCCCTTGATCCCGTGGCAGCGCCCAAGGCGCGGGGGCGCCAGGGCAGGGGCAGGCGGCCGAGGCAAGCCCAGCTTGACCTTTGCCGCCTCCCGCAGTACATAGCGCGCAACCCGCAGCCGGCCCGTTTGAGACGGATCTCCGGCGTGGCCGTAATCCCCGAACATTCGAGCCCGCTTGCCGGCTCATCCTTCAAACGAGGGTTGGGCGGCTGAAAGGCTGTTCGGTTTCCTGACACTTATTAGATACGTCTGGCGTACCAACGATGGCTTTCAGCCCGTTCAAATTCCTGCAGGAAGTGCGCTCGGAGACCGCCAAGGTCACCTGGCCGACCCGTCGTGAGACCACGATCACCACCATCATGGTGTTCGTGATGGTTGCGGCCGCGTCCATTTTCTTTTTCGCCGCGGATCAGATGATCCGCGTTCTCATCACCTTTGTGCTGGGCATCCACTGATGGCAACCGCAGCAGTCTTAGCTTCCGACAAGCGCTGGTATATCGTCCACGCCTATTCGAATTTCGAGAAGAAGGTCGCCGAATCCATCCGCGAGCAGGCCAAGCAGCGCGGGCTTGAGGACCTGTTCGAGCAGGTGCTGGTGCCGACCGAGAAGGTCACCGAGGTGCGTCGCGGCCGCAAGATCGACGCCGAGCGCAAGTTCTTCCCGGGCTATGTGCTGGTGAAGATGAAGCTCACCGACGAGGCCTTCCATCTCATCAAGAACACCCCGAAGGTCACCGGCTTCCTCGGCGCGGAAAACAAACCGATGCCGATCTCGGAAGCCGAGGCCATGCGCATCCTGCACCAGGTGCAGGAGGGCGTGGAGCGGCCGAAGGCGTCGGTGTCGTTCGAGATCGGCGAGAATGTGCGCGTCGCCGACGGCCCGTTCGCCTCGTTCTCGGGCGTGGTGGAGGAAATCGACGAGGCGCGTTCGCGCGTGAAGGTCGCGGTGTCGATCTTCGGCCGCGCGACCCCGGTCGAACTGGAATTCGGTCAGGTCGAGAAGGTCTGATCGCGATCATGCGGGGTACGCCTCGCATGAGAGAGGACGTGGGAGGAGAGGGCGGAAAGCCAGCCGCTTCTTGATCCGCACCACGAACCTGAAACCGCCGGTTAGGAGCCGGCAGCACAGGAGACGTAAATGGCAAAGAAAGTGACCGGATACCTGAAATTGCAGGTGCCGGCGGGTGCGGCGAATCCGTCGCCTCCGATCGGTCCCGCGCTTGGTCAGCGCGGTCTCAACATCATGGAGTTCTGCAAGGCGTTCAACGCCCAGACCCAGAAGGAAGAGAAGAACACCCCGATTCCGGTGATCATCACGATCTACGCGGATCGCTCCTTCACGTTTGAGATGAAGACGCCGCCGATGTCCTACTTCCTCAAGCAAGCGGCCAAGATCCAGTCCGGCTCCAAGGCGCCGGGCCGCGACAAGGCCGGCAAGGTGACGAGAGCGCAGGTGCGCGAGATCGCCGAGAAGAAGATGAAGGACCTGAATTGCGACACCATCGAATCGGCCATGAAGATGGTCGAGGGCTCGGCCCGTTCGATGGGTCTGGAAGTTGCGGGGTAAACGGCCATGTCAGTTGGAAAGCGTTTGAGCAAGGCCCGCGAGGGTGTGGATCGTGAGAAGCTGTACGCGCTGCCCGAGGCCATCAAGATGGTCAAGGAGCGGGCGAAGGCGAAGTTCGACGAGACCATCGAGATCTCGATGAATCTCGGCGTCGATCCCCGTCACGCCGACCAGATGGTCCGTGGCGTCGTCACTCTGCCGAACGGCACCGGCCGCAGCGTGCGCGTCGGCGTGTTCGCGCGTGGCGCCAAGGCCGATGAGGCCAAGGCCGCGGGCGCCGACGTGGTCGGTGCCGAGGATCTCGTCGAGAAGGTGCAGGCGGGCAATATCGATTTCGACCGCTGCATCGCCACCCCCGACATGATGCCGCTGGTCGGCCGTCTCGGTAAGGTGCTCGGTCCGCGCGGCATGATGCCGAACCCGAAGGTCGGCACCGTGACCATGGACGTCACCTCTGCCGTGAAGGGTGCCAAGGGCGGCTCGGTCGAGTTCCGGGTCGAGAAGGCGGGCATCGTGCAGGCCGGCATCGGCAAGGCCTCGTTCTCCGAGGACAAGCTGGTCGAGAACGTTCGCGCGCTCGCTGACGCGGTCGCCAAGGCGAAGCCCTCAGGCGCCAAGGGCACCTACATCCAGCGCGTCGCCGTGTCCTCGACGCAAGGGCCGGGCGTGAAGGTCGATACGAGCACGCTGCTCGCGTAAGGCCGGACAATTCGAGAGATTGACGAGGGGCGGAATTGGGCAACCAGTTCCGCCCTTTGCATTGGAGGCTCAGGGAAAACAACAATGCCCGACAAAGTCCTGGTCTATTCGCGCTTCCCCAAATCACTGATGCAGCGCATCGGCGAACGCTTCGAATTGTGGGATGCGGGCGGCAAGCCGCCGGACCAGGTGTTCGCGACGGACGAACTCGCCGATATCCGCGCGATGATCACAGCGGGCTCGACGCCGCTCGGTGGCGAGATGATGGACCGGATGCCCAAACTCGGCGTCATCGTCTGCTACGGGACGGGCTATGACGGCGTTGATCTGAAGGCAGCTGCAAGCCGCGGCATCGCAGTGGGGCACAGCCCGGGCGCGAATGCGTCCTCGGTCGCCGACATTGCGCTGACCCTGATGCTCGCCGCGGTGCGGCGGCTGGTGGTCGCCGACGGCTATGTCCGCAGCGGCGATTGGGCGGCATCAAAGCCTTCGCCGATGATGCGTCCGCAGCAGGGGATGCGCGGGCGAAAGGTCGGCATCTATGGCATGGGCGCCATCGGCCGCAAGATCGCGGACCGCGCTGCCGCGTTCGAGACCGAGGTCGGCTATTTCAGCCGCAGCCGGCATGACGTGCCCTACCCCTATTTCCCCTCGCTCGAAGAACTCGCCGATTGGTGCAGCGTGCTGCTCATTGCGGTGCGCGCGGGGCCCGAAACCAATCACGCGGTGAATGCCGACATTCTCAAGCGGCTCGGTGCGGACGGTTATGTCATCAATATCGCCCGTGGCTCGGTGATCGATGAAGCTGCGCTGGTCGCCGCGCTCAAGGACGGCACGATCGCCGGCGCCGGCCTCGACGTCTATGCCAGGGAGCCGAACCCGCCGGGCGAATTGACCGCGCTGCCGAATGTGGTGCTCACGCCGCATATCGGCGGGCACACGCTTGAATCGCATCACGCGATGCAGGATTGCGTGATCGCGAATCTGGCCGCGTATTTCGAGGGCAAGCCGCTAGCTTATCGAGTCGGGTAGTCCAACTCCATGGTCTCAGGTCGCAAGCGGGGCGCGGCGCAGCTTGTCGGGATTGCGCACGACATAGATTGCGGCGATCTTCTGCTGTGCGCCGTCGATTGCCACGCTCAGCGCATGATCGATCTCGCCGTCCATGTAGAGGAGTGCGCCGGCGCTGCCGTTGATGATCATCGGAACGACCTCGATCTCGTGGCCGGCATTCTTGCCGGCGATCCCGATTACGAAACGAACGATCTTATCAGCACCACTGATGCGGTTCAGCGCCGCAGTCTTGCGCCCGCCGCCGTCGGTGATGGCGATCGCATCGTCGCGCAAGAGGCCGGCGAGAGTGGAGATGTCGCCGCTGGTTGCCGCTTCGCAGAAGGCGCGCAGCAGTCTGGCATGGTTCTCGGGCGTGGCTGCCGGCGCCGGGCGTCCCTCGCGTACCGCCTGGCGGGCGCGAGCCGCCAGTTGGCGACAGGCGGCCTCGCTGCGTCCGAGCGTCGATGCGACTTCCGCAAACGGTCGGTCGAACACGTCATGCAGCAGGAACGCGGCGCGCTCGAGCGGCGACAGCCGGTCCAGCGCCAGCATCAGCGCAAAAGAGAGATCATCCGCGAGCTCGGTTGCCGCATCGGCCGAAAGGCCCTCGGCATCGAACACCGGCTCCGGAAGCCAGGGGCCGACATAGACCTCCCGCTGCGCCCTTGCGCTCTTCAACCGATCCAGGCAAAGCCGCGTCACCGTCGTGACAAGGAAAGCTTCCGCATTGCGCACGTCCTGCGCGCCGGCAAAGCGGAGGTAGGCGTCCTGCACCACGTCTTCCGCGTCGCTGCGGCTGCCAGTCATGCGATAGGCAAGCCCGAGCAGCCGGCGGCGATGCGGGGCGAGGGGATCGGCCTCACGCGGCTTGCTTGACGACATCGACTTGATGGCCGGCCACGGTGACGCGGCGGCATTCCCTGGCATATCCGAGAGCAAGTTTGAGCATCGGGAACATCCGGCCCAGTTGCAGCGTCATGGCAAGATCGATCACGCCCTTGTCTCCCCAGCGTGCGCGAACAGCATCGCGGTATTTGTCGTCATCCATCGCGTGATGGACAACGGCATCTGCGAACTGGAAGCCCAACGCCGTCGCTTCGGTCATGGCGCTGATGTCGCGGCGAAGCACCGCCTCGACCTGGTCCCTGGCCATGCCGGCCTCGAGTGCCATATCGACGGTCAGTTGCGTGCAGGGACCGCAATCTTCCCCCAATGCACCAGTGATGGAGGCGGCAAATTTGGCTTCCACCGGAATCACCTCGCGATGGGCCGCCGCTTTCATCAGCGGCGCCAATTTGAAGAAAGCGGCAGGCGACACCTTCAACAGCATATTGAGATAGCTCGTGTCATAGCCGTAACGTTTGCTGAAGGACCGCAGCATACGGCGCGCCAGGAAACTACGCATGTCGTTGTTCTCCATGGTTCGGGAAAGCCGAGTAGACGGCGAGGGCCGCTGGTCCAATGACCAGCGCAAGGTCCGCAGCGGTGTGGTGGTCGTGGCCCCCCGCGATCATCACGAGATGAATGAGGGCGTGCGCCACCATGAATGCGGCGCCAGCCATGGCTGCCGGCCAATAGCTGGGGCGCCAGGCCCGGGCGGCGAGCGCCAGGCCCGCGGCGAGGAAAGCCGCGCCGACATCCTGGACAAATGGGCGTTGAACGGGCCGGTTTCCGGAACACCCGGTACGCTCACCCACCAGCTGGAACTGGCGAACAGCATGACCAGCCCGTTGGCCATATTGAAAAGGGCAAGCGCGCCCGCGATCCACCGTCGCATTGAGACCTCCTGCGCCTCAGACGATCAGAGGAGGTGGTATGTGACATGGCGGCGAAGATTTTTCGTATGAGCGGTCCAAAAGCGGGGCCCCAAACTGGTGTGAATTTTGCTCTTGGCAAGCCGGGCCAGACGGGCTAAAGACCCCGCTCTGGACGTGCTGGCTTGCGCTGGCACGGCCGTGCTCGCATTCCGAATAGATGACGAACAGGAGATCATTCCTTTCAGGATATCCGCTTGGATCGCCCGAAAGGAAGGAAACCGCTTCGTCCCTTTTGTCAGGCATGCGGGCAGGGGTCTTCCGGCGTGCCGGCAAGATCCCGATCCTGTCCGAGACTGCAGGCGCTTGAAGCGAAATTGTTGAATTTCGCCAATGGCTTAATCGAATGGCCTGCATAGATGGGTGAAGACCGGATTTGATCTCGACGCAATGTGCTTTGCGCGTTGCCGAAAGCGATTTGGTTCGAACCTCGACACCCCGCGGGGCCCGGAAGGGCTTTTCGGGAGGGCAGGCTTCAAGATCGTCGTCTTGCCCAGGTCGCTGGGGCTTCACAGCCCTGGAAAGTGAATCTTGGGCGGGACGATGGGTGCAACCCGGCGGTCCCGCGTGAGAATGCGAAGGCCGCCAACCGGAGAGAGCTTGCTGTGGAACGAGCGGCAAAAAAAGAGGCGGTCGAACAGCTCAACGAGGTCTTCAAGGCCACGAGCGTCGCGATCGTTGCTCATTATTCCGGCCTCACCGTCGCCCAGATGCAGAAGCTGCGCATGCAGATGAAGCAGGCGGGCGCGTCGGTGAAGGTCTCGAAGAACCGTCTCGCCAAAATTGCTCTTGAAGGCACTGACGTCGCTGCCATCGGTTCCCTGCTGAAGGGGCCGACCGTGATCGCAACTTCCAACGATCCGGTTGCGGCGCCGAAGGTTGCCATCGAATTCGCCAAGGCGAACGAAAAGTTCGTCATCCTCGGCGGGTCGATGGGCAAAACCGTCCTGAATGTCGATGGCGTGAAGGCGCTTGCCTCGCTGCCGTCGCTTGACGAACTCCGCGGCAAGCTTGTCGGCCTCATCGTAGCGCCGGCAACCAAGCTCGCGCAGCTGTCGAATGCGCCCGCAGCCAAGCTCGCGCGCGTCATTCAGGCTCATGCCTCAAAGGGCGAAGCGGCCTGACGCTTTCGCAACACTAGAAAACCCTGGTTCGAATCAAATCGCTTAAGGAAACTGAACAATGGCTGACTTGCAGAAAATCGTGGACGACCTCTCGAGCCTGACCGTGCTCGAGGCGGCTGAGCTCGCCAAGCTCCTGGAAGAGAAGTGGGGCGTTTCGGCCGCGGCTGCGGTCGCGGTTGCCGGCCCCGCAGGCGGCGGCGCCGCTGCTGCTCCGGTTGAGGAGAAGACCGAGTTCACCGTCGTGCTGGCCGCGGCCGGCGACAAGAAGATCGAGGTCATCAAGGAAGTCCGCGCCATCACCGGTCTCGGCCTGAAGGAAGCCAAGGACCTCGTCGAAGGCGCGCCGAAGCCGGTCAAGGAAGGCGTCAACAAGGACGAAGCCGACAAGATCAAGGCCCAGCTCGAGAAGGCTGGCGCGAAGGTGGAGTTGAAGTAAGCCGCTGGCTTGCCTCAATTGCATGCCCGGGCGAGCGCAGCGAGGCCCGGGCATCTGTCTCCTCAAGGCGTGGATGGCCGGGTCGAGCCCGGCCATGACGGGGAGAGAGGGCAAATTCCGGGCGGACCTGGGCCCGGAACAGGATTTGGGTGGCGCCCCGGGCCGTTGGGCCGGGGAACCGCTGCAAGAGACGTGCAATCGGCGACCCCGTTTCGCGTCGAACACAAAAAAGTGTGGGGATACGTGGGTTTGCCCCTCGAATCTCCATGATTGTCATCCCATATCGGGACGACAGCACGAAAGCACGGTTTCCAAGGCGGAAGCGGCGGCGTTTCCCTTTGTAAGCTGTTGGGAGACAGGCTATTTCGGGCTTTTGCAGTCCGTAACTAAAATGGTTCTGACGGGCGGGTGCGCATCTGCGCCCCGCACGTCGTTTTGCGTTTTGAAGGTCTGAAGAACGAATTCGGGACTTTTGTGTCCTGCAAGTCGGGCTTTGCGCCTTCGGAATGATCGACATTCACACCCGGGGCGCGATGGCGGTTGCTCTCCGGAAGACGCGCCCCCTTGAAGGGCGACGAAATGAGAGGCCCCGATGGCGCAGCAGACATTCACCGGTCGCAAACGCGTCCGCAAGTTCTTTGGACACATCAAGGAAGTCGCCGAGATGCCGAACCTCATTGAGGTTCAGAAGGCGTCCTATGACCAGTTCCTGATGGTCGAGGAGCCCCAGGGCGGGCGCCCGGACGAGGGCTTGCAGGCGGTTTTCCGCTCCGTGTTCCCGATCTCCGACTTCTCCGGCACCTCGATGCTGGAGTTCGTCCGCTACGAGTTCGAGCCGCCGAAATATGACGTCGACGAGTGCCGCCAGCGCGGCATGACCTTCGCTGCGCCGCTCAAGGTGACGCTGCGCCTCATCGTGTTTGATATCGACGAGGAGACCGGCGCCAAGTCGGTCAAGGACATCAAGGAGCAGGATGTCTATATGGGCGATATCCCGCTCATGACCATGAACGGCACCTTCATCGTCAACGGCACCGAGCGCGTTATCGTCTCCCAGATGCACCGCTCGCCCGGCGTGTTCTTCGATCACGACAAGGGCAAGACCCATTCCTCGGGCAAGCTGCTGTTTGCCGCGCGCGTGATTCCCTATCGCGGCTCCTGGCTCGACATCGAGTTCGACGCCAAGGACATCGTCTATGCGCGTATCGATCGCCGCCGCAAGATTCCCGTGACCTCGCTGATGTTTGCGCTCGGTCTCGACGGCGAGCAGATCCTGTCGACCTTCTACAAGAAGATCCTCTACAAGCGCACCAAGGAAGGCTGGCGCGTCCCGTTCGACGCCAACCGCTTCCGCGGCTACTCGACCGTCAACGACCTGATCGATGCCGATACCGGCAAGGTCGTGCTCGAGGCCGGCAAGAAGCTCACCGTCCGTGCCGCCCGACAGCTCCAGGAGAAGGGGTTGAAGGCGCTGCGCATGTCGGATGAGGAGCTGGTCGGCAACTACCTCGCCGAGGACCTCGTCAACCCGAAGACGGGCGAGATCTACGCCGAAGCCGGCGAAGAGATCACCGAGAAGCTTTTGAAGGTGCTGAACGAGCAGGGCTACAAGGAGCTGCCGCTGCTCGACATCGACCATGTCAATGTCGGCCCCTACATCCGCAACACGCTGCATGCCGACAAGAACATGACGCGTGAGGACGCACTCTTCGACATCTATCGCGTGATGCGTCCGGGCGAGCCGCCGACGCTGGATTCGGCGCAGGCCATGTTCCAGTCGCTGTTCTTCGATGCCGAGCGCTACGACCTCTCCGCGGTCGGCCGCGTCAAGATGAACATGCGCCTCGATCTCGATGCGCCCGACACCCAGCGCACGCTGCGCAAGGAAGACATCCTGTCGGTGATCAAGACCCTCGTCGATCTGCGCGACGGCAAGGGCGAGATCGACGACATCGACCATCTCGGCAACCGCCGCGTCCGCTCGGTCGGCGAGCTCATGGAGAACCAGTACCGCATTGGTCTGTTGCGCATGGAGCGCGCGATCAAGGAGCGCATGTCGAGTGTCGATATCGACACCGTGATGCCGCAGGACCTGATCAACGCCAAGCCCGCGGCCGCCGCGGTGCGCGAGTTCTTCGGCTCCTCGCAGCTGTCGCAGTTCATGGACCAGACCAACCCGCTCTCGGAGATCACCCACAAGCGCCGCCTCTCGGCGCTTGGACCGGGCGGTCTGACGCGCGAGCGCGCCGGCTTCGAGGTGCGCGACGTGCATCCGACGCATTACGGCCGCATCTGCCCGATCGAGACGCCGGAAGGTCCGAACATCGGCCTGATCAACTCGCTCGCGACGTTCGCGCGCGTGAACAAATACGGCTTCGTCGAGACCCCTTATCGTAAGGTGAAGGACGGCCGCGTCACGGACGAGGTGGTCTATCTCTCAGCGATGGAGGAGGGCCGCTACACGGTCGCGCAAGCCAACGTGCCGCTCGATCCGAAGGGCCGCTTCACCGAGGACCTCGTGGTCTGCCGTCACGCCGGCGAAGTGCTGCCGGTGACGCCGGACAAGGTCGACTACATGGACGTCTCGCCGAAGCAGCTGGTTTCAGTGGCCGCGGCGCTGATCCCGTTCCTCGAGAACGACGACGCCAACCGTGCGCTGATGGGCTCGAACATGCAGCGCCAGGCGGTGCCGCTGGTTCGCGCCGAGGCGCCGTTCGTCGGCACCGGCATGGAGGGCGTGGTCGCCCGCGACTCCGGCGCCGCGATCGCCGCCCGCCGCTCGGGCGTGATCGACCAGATCGACGCCACCCGCGTGGTTATCCGTGCGACGGAGGATCTCGATCCGACCAAGTCGGGCGTCGATATCTACCGCCTCATGAAATACCAGCGCTCCAACCAGTCGACCTGCATCAACCAGCGTCCGCTGGTGAAGGTCGGCGACATCGTCAAGAAGGGCGACATCATCGCTGACGGTCCCTCGACCGATCTCGGCGAGCTCGCGCTCGGCCGCAACGTGCTGGTCGCCTTCATGCCGTGGAACGGCTACAACTTCGAAGACTCGATCCTGCTCTCCGAGCGGATCGTGAAGGACGACGTCTTCACCTCGATCCACATCGAGGAGTTCGAGGTGATGGCGCGCGACACCAAGCTCGGGCCTGAGGAAATCACCCGCGACATTCCAAATGTCTCGGAAGAAGCGCTGAAGAACCTCGACGAAGCCGGTATCGTCTACATCGGTGCGGAAGTGCGCGCCGGCGACATCCTGGTCGGCAAGATCACGCCGAAGGGCGAGAGCCCGATGACGCCGGAAGAGAAGCTGCTCCGCGCCATCTTCGGCGAAAAGGCCTCGGACGTTCGCGACACCTCGCTGCGGGTGCCGCCGGGCGTGCAGGGCACCATCGTCGAAGTACGCGTGTTCAACCGCCACGGCGTCGACAAGGACGAGCGTGCGCTGGCGATCGAGCGGGAGGAGATCGAGCGT
Source organism: Bradyrhizobium sp. (assembly GCF_035652035.1). Lineage (GTDB taxonomy): Bacteria > Pseudomonadota > Alphaproteobacteria > Rhizobiales > Xanthobacteraceae > Bradyrhizobium. The sequence goes on along the minus strand of NZ_DASREO010000034.1, from coordinate 2,314 downwards.
CTCGCCAAGGACCGCGACGACGAGCAGGCGATTCTCGACCGCAACGTCTACAACCGCCTCGCCGAGCTGCTCGAGGGACGGCAGGGCATCGCCGGCCCCAAGGGCTTCAAGAAGGACACCAAGATCACCCGCGCGGTGCTCGAGGAGTATCCGAAGTCGCAGTGGTGGCTGTTCGCTTCCCCCAACGACAAGCTGATGGCCGAGATCGAGGCCATGCGCAAGCAGTACGACGAGTCGAAGAAGGGTCTCGAGCAGCGCTTCCTCGACAAGGTCGAGAAGCTGCAGCGCGGCGACGAATTGCCGCCCGGCGTGATGAAGATGGTCAAGGTCTTCGTCGCGGTGAAGCGCAAGATCCAGCCCGGCGACAAGATGGCCGGCCGCCACGGCAACAAGGGCGTGGTGTCCAAGATCGTGCCGATCGAGGACATGCCGTTCCTCGAGGACGGCACGCATGCGGATATCGTGCTCAATCCGCTGGGCGTGCCCTCGCGCATGAATGTCGGCCAGATCCTCGAGACCCACCTCGGTTGGGCCTGCGCGGGCCTCGGACGGCGCATCGCGCAGACCGTTGATGCCTACCTGTCGAAGCAGGACATCAAGCCGCTGAAGGAGACCTTGAAGCGGATCTACGGCGAGGACGAGACCATCAAGACGCTCAACGATGGCGAATTGATCGAACTCGGCCGCAACCTGAGCCACGGCGTTCCGATCGCAACGCCCGTGTTCGACGGCGCCAAGGAGGCCGACATCGAGGAGATGCTCAAGCTCGCCGGCATGGATGCCTCGGGCCAGTCGACCGTCTATGACGGCCGCACCGGCGATCCGTTCGATCGCAAGGTCACCGTGGGCTACATCTACATGCTCAAGCTGCACCATCTGGTCGACGACAAGATCCATGCGCGTTCGATCGGTCCGTACTCGCTCGTCACCCAGCAGCCGCTGGGCGGCAAGGCGCAGTTCGGTGGCCAGCGCTTCGGCGAAATGGAGGTGTGGGCGCTGGAAGCCTATGGCGCGGCCTACACGCTGCAGGAGATGCTGACGGTGAAGTCGGACGACGTCGCCGGCCGCACCAAGGTGTACGAGGCGATCGTGCGCGGCGACGACACGTTCGAGGCCGGTATTCCGGAATCCTTCAACGTGCTGGTCAAGGAAATGCGCTCGCTCGGTCTCAACGTCGACCTGCACAACTCCAAGATTGGCCCGGCTCCGACCTCCGAGGCGGCCGAGTAACCGCCATCATCATGCCCGGCGCGTACGCCGCCGGGCGTCGTGCCCTGTCCGTCCGATGCGGGCAGGGCGCCCAGTTTGAGTGATTTTCGATTTTCCTGCCGGCTTTGGCCCGGCACGCGAGGAGAAGACGATGAACCAAGAGATCATGAATCTCTTCAACCCGACGACTCCGGCTCAGGTCTTCGACCAGATCCGGATCTCGATCGCGTCCCCTGAGAAAATTCTGTCCTGGTCCTATGGCGAGATCAAGAAGCCGGAGACCATCAACTACCGCACCTTCAAGCCGGAGCGCGACGGCCTGTTCTGCGCGCGCATCTTCGGGCCGATCAAGGACTACGAGTGCTTGTGCGGCAAGTACAAGCGGATGAAGTACAAGGGCATCATCTGCGAAAAGTGCTCGGTCGAGGTCACGCTGTCACGCGTCCGGCGCGAGCGCATGGGCCATATCGAGCTCGCAGCGCCCGTCGCCCACATCTGGTTTTTGAAGTCGCTGCCCTCCCGCATCGGCCTCTTGCTCGACATGACGCTGAAGGATCTCGAGCGGATCCTCTACTTCGAATACTACGTCGTGCTCGAGCCGGGCCTGACCTCGCTCAAGGACCGTCAGCTCCTGTCGGAAGACGAGTACCTGAAGGCGCAGGACGAGTTCGGCCAGGATTCCTTCACCGCCATGATCGGCGCCGAGGCGATCCGCGAGATGCTCAAGGCGCTCGAGCTCGAGAAGCTCGAGGTTTCGCTGCGTGCCGAGATGGCGGAGACCGATTCCGACATCAAGCACAAGAAGCTCGCCAAGCGGCTCAAGATCGTCGAGGCGTTCCGCCACTCCGGCAACAAGCCGGAATGGATGATCCTCACCGTCGTGCCGGTGATTCCGCCGGACCTGCGTCCGCTGGTGCCGCTGGACGGCGGCCGCTTTGCGACGTCCGACCTCAACGACCTCTACCGCCGCGTCATCAACCGCAACAACCGCCTGAAGCGGCTGATGGAGCTGCGCGCGCCCGACATCATCATCCGCAACGAAAAGCGCATGCTGCAGGAGGCCGTCGACGCGCTGTTCGACAACGGCCGCCGTGGCCGCGTCATC
>NZ_DASREO010000033.1:0-42837 GCF_035652035.1 Bradyrhizobium sp. | reverse complement strand
CTCCTCGCAGCAACAGCCCAGAACCTTCGGAAACTAGCCAAGCTGATACCAATGCCGACGCCAAAGCCGGCCTGAGAGACGGCCGGCTTGCCGCGAATTTTGCCTACTTCGATCGCGAGCCGACTTCTTCAACACAATCGGAACCGAAACGGACGTTCGCTTCCTTTCCCAGAAATACGGCGATTAACCCAAGGCGGACCTCTTCGCGCCACTGTGGCAGAAGCTATACTCGGACTATTGCAGTCTGGGGGCGGGGAAGACAATCCGCCACCGCGTCGGCTGCTAGGAGTAATCTCGATACGGCGAGAGGGGGTTGGAAGTGAATTGGGTGCGAAAGATTACGGCCAATGTCGAGCCTCTCGACGACAAGTTTTTCGGCTTCAAATACCGGTGTTCGCTCACTCTCAATGATGGCACGTTCCTCCCCTGTGTCGTCCTTCAATCAAAAAAACGCCTCGTCGAATTCGCCAAGCGGCGCATCCAAGAGGAACTGAATGGTCGGGGGTTTATTGGAGGCGAAGACCCATACGGACAGATCGTCCCCAGCTTTGTCGCCAGTCACAATAGAGTTGCCGCATACGATGTCGCGGACGCAATACCATCGCGATTTGCTCCCCCTCTGCAATTGCTCTCGCGGATCGAGGGAGAGACGACAATGGGCTGGACTGGCTGGGTATTTCGAATGAAAGACCGAAGTGTATTTTCTTACGGTTCATCGTTCCGTATGGAATTCTTGCAACTCCCAGACGGATACGAATTCGCGGACGTTGAAGAGGTAATTAATCACAGCTTCGTAAATTCCGGTGGAGCACTTGATGGGCTTGGGCAGGGCCGTCCTTTGACAGAGGAATATCGGCGGACAAAATTACTCCGTGAACGAGCGTCTTTCTCTTGCGCCGTCGAAGGCATCTAGCGGCGGCAATCCGGTAAGCCTTTGAATATCTCCTAATGGCCCCATAGCGGACCTCAACGAGGATTGCCGGAGACGTCTGCCTTCGGGAATAGACCGGACCTAGAGACCAGCGACCACCGATGTCGGCTGGTGACCCTTGACTGAGATGGATCAGTCGCAGGTCGTCTCGGTCGGTCCGATCGAAAATGCGAGCCTGCTCCGCTGCCATTGCGCTTGACGGGGTGCGGAACAGCAACGATCCTTCCGGCCTCTGTGCAATGCGTCGTCAAAACAGCAACTCGGCCAGTCAATGTGCCGGGAGAAAGCGGGGAGGCGTGGCGGCTGCCAGCGATCGTGATCAGGCGCGCGGGTGTTCGTGCTGTTGCAACACGGACGATGGCGTAACGAGCCGCCGCGATGTGCTGCTGCTGGGATCAGCCTTCGTGGCTGCGACAGCTTTGCCGGCTGCGGCCGAGCCGGCCGACGAGCGGCCTCAGGAAGGCGACTTTCTGGTTCGCACCGATGGCCCTCCGACCCCTCTTGGACCAGGTGACATCTCGGCTCCGCAGGTGATCGCCTGGCCGATGGATCCGGCGACGAAAACGGTCCGCGACGGATCGCGCCTCAACAAGGTGCTGCTGGTCCGCCTCGATCCGGCGACTCTCGAACAGCCGACGCTGGCGCGCGCCGCCGATGGCGTTGTCGGATATTCGGCGATCTGCCCGCATGCCGGCTGCGAAGTGACCGGCTGGCAGGCGGATCAACTCATGCTCGAGTGTCCGTGTCACAACTCTCGCTACAATCCGCGCGAGGCGGCAGCGATCGTGGATGGCCCGACCATGCGCGCACTGGCGTCGCTTCCGCTCAAGATTGTCGATGGCAAGCTTGCCGTCGCCAAACCATTCATCGGGAGGCTGGGTGTCGTATCGTCCTGATCGATGAATCCCAAATAATAATAGTTCGGGAGGAGGAGTTCATGTCTGGATGGAAGAAGTGGCTGCACGGCATTTCAGCCGTTGCGGTGATTATGGCTGCCGGTCTCGGAAACGGATCGGCGCAGGAAATGATGGCATCGCCCCCGGGTCCGGCGCCATTGCCTGCCGTGCTGCAGAATTATTCGCCGGTCACCGCGGATCGGTTGCGCAAGCCTGAAGATTCGAACTGGCTGCTGTTTCGGCGCACCTATGACGGATGGGGTTACAGCCCGCTCGCCCAGATCACGCCGGAGAACGCCGGTCGTCTGCAGCTCGTGTGGAGTCTCGCCACCGGTCAGGTCGAGGGACACCAGGCGCCGCCCATCGTCAACAACGGCGTGATGTTCGTCGCGACACCCGGCAACCAGGTGATCGCCGTCGAGGCGAAGACCGGAACGGTGCTGTGGCGCTACAAGCGGCCGCTGCCGGAAGATCTGGTGAACCTGCACCCGACCAGTCGCGGCGTCGGACTCCTGGGCGACAAGGTCTACTTCGCATCGGCAGATACGACGCTGGTGGCGCTCGACGCCAAGACCGGCAAGGAAGCGTGGACCGCGAAGGTCGCTGACTATCGCAAGGGCTACTACACCTCGATCATGCCGCTCGTCGCCGACGGCAAGGTCATCATGGGAACGTCGGGCGGTGAACTCGGCATCCGCGGCTTCGTGGCCGCCTACGACGCCGAAACCGGCAAGGAAGCCTGGCGCACCTTCATGGTGCCGGAGCCCGGGCAGCCCGGTAGCGAGACGTGGCCGAACGGCGATCAGTGGAAGACCGGTGGCGCGTCGGTCTGGGTGCCGGCAACCTACGATCCGGAGACCCATCTTTCGTACTGGGGCACCGGAAACGGCGGACCCTGGATGGGCGATCAGCGCCCGGGCGACAATCTCTACACCTCGTCGGTCGTTGCTCTCGACGGCCAGACCGGATCGATCAAGGGACACTTCCAGTATCACCAGAATGACTCCTGGGACTGGGACGAGGTCTCGCCGCCGATCATCGTCGACTACAAGCACGGCGACAAGACCGTGAAGGGTCTCGTCGACGTCGCGCGGGATGGCTATCTCTGGCAACTCGAGCGCACGGATGGAAAGATCAACTTCATCACGGCGCAGAATTTCGTCAGCCACAACGTCTTCAAGGGCGTCGAACCGCAGACCGGGCGGCCTATCGTCGATCCCGAACACAAGCCGACGACCGGCAAGACGACCTTGTTTTGCCCGGGCACGTGGGGCGGGAAAGATTGGCCGCCGGCAGCCTACAGTCCGAAGACGCGGCTCTTGTATATTCCAGCGAACGAAAACCTCTGTACCGAGCTGACGACGGAAGTGCCGAAATACGTGGTCGGAGAACGCTACATGGGCGTCACCAACAACGTGCTGCGGATGCGCGCCGGCGCGGATCACATCGGCGAAGTGCAGGCATGGGATCTCGACACCGGCAAGCGTGCATGGACCACCAACCTGCCATCGCAGAACTGGGGGCCGATCCTCGCGACCGGTGGTGACGTGCTGTTCTCCGGCGGCACCAGCGACCGCTTGTTCCGCGCCTTCGACGCGAAGACCGGAAAGATCCTGTGGCAGTATCCCACGATCTCGGGCGTCAACGGCGTCCCCGTGTCGTTCGAGGTGGACGGCAAGCAGTACATTGCCGTGCAGACTGGCTGGGGCGTCGACGCCGCCCGCATGCAGGGCAGGTTGAACCAGACCTTCCCCGGCAGGTATCCGGAGGTGCCGCAGGGCGGCGCCGTCTATGTCTTCGCGGTGAACTGACCTTGTCATCAACGACTGGCCGCGGGATGCGTCCCGCGGTCAGAACGCGCCGAGGCCGAAATGCAGGCGTCTCGATTGCCGAGTCTCTGCCCTAATACACGCCCGGCACCAAACGGGCCGTCCGCATCATGTAGTCCTTATATTCCGGGAAGCTTTGCGATAGCACCCGCTCCTCGTAGGTCATGCGCAAAAACTGGAACACCCAGGACACTCCCACTAGCAGCAGCGCCCATGGCGAGAAGTACTGCAGCGCGATTCCCGTGACCGCGACCATCTCGCCAAGATAAAGCGGATGGCGGACGATGGCATACGGGCCCCTGGTCACCAGCCGCCGCGCCTGCGGCAGCAGGCTGATCGAACGCCCGAGAACGAGCAGCGCCCAAAGCGCGAAAGCAATGCCGGCGAGAATCAGAAGAAGCGAGGTCAGGAAGAGCGGCGATGAAAGTTCTTGCGGCGGCAGCCACAGGAAGCCGAGGCTCGAAAACGTGCCAGCCACGGCAGCAACGCGCGGAAAGAAGCCGAGCGCGGCCTGCTGCGGAACGCGGCGGACCGCATAGAGCACGATCGACAGCGCGAAGAAAATCAGCGCGGCGACCTCCGAGAGGGTACGAAGGACGAGAGACGCGGGAAGCACGGACGGATCGGTCCGGACAAACAGCGTGACCAGCGCGATCCGGTGCGACAGCTGTGGCAGCATCTGCGCAACGCTGTAGGCAAACCAGGCCATCAGAGGCACGGCCGTCAACAGATCGTAGAGTTTGGTCCGCCGCAGCGCCTTGAGACGCTCCCTCACCGTGGCGATTTCCATTTGGCCCAACCCCCTCCCGCGAACGCGCAGGTCCCGCCTACCCTTAGCGCCCTTCGCGATCAGAAGCTAACAGCCGTGCTTACAGCTCGACCAGGGAACCGAGCGACTGAACGTCGGAAAAGATGAAATCCGGGCGCGGAACGGAGCTATCCAGCGCGACCTGACGACGGTTGATCCAGGCGATCGTCAGGCCGAGCGGCTTGCCGCCAACGAGATCCGTGAACTGGGACTGCCCGGAATGGAGAATTTCCTCCCGAGCGCAGCCCGCATGCGCGATCAGGTACCGAAAGAGCGCGCCGTCCGGCTTGTAGCCCCGTGCGCGTTGTGCCGTGCAGACCAGATCGAACTCGCGCCGCAGCGGCGTCAGCGCCAGAAGGTCGTCGTCAATATTGGACACGACAGCGAGCCTGTATCGTCCGGACAACCGGTCAAGCGTCCGAACGACGTCGTCGTAAAGGAAGAACCGGGGAAAGGCGTCAAAATAGCGGTTGATCAGCTTGCCCTCGCCGCTCAGGCCGAAATGCGCAAATGTCTCCTCAAGCGAGAGCTCGCATATCTCGCGATAGGTCCGGTACGGCTCCCAGTAGTGGGCGATATTGCGATGCTCCCAGTGCTCCCAGAACGCCTTGACGTCGACGCCGTTAGCGCCGACATCGCCGAGGATGCGCTCGAATGCGCCGTACGAACTGTCACGAACGCTGATCAGCGTGCCGAACACATCGAATGACATCAACTTCGGTTGCAGGCGTTCGGGGCGTCGTTCACTGTTCATCGATGGGATACTCAGGGGCACTCTTCAATCCGCCAAGTTTCACGCCAGGTGACGGCTCACGTGATCGCTCATGGCCTCGGCAAATTTGACAGTCAAGTCGATCAGGTTCTTATCAAGCGGCGGAGGCTGCGAGGACAGTTTCGCGATGACGATTTCGTTGGCCTTGTCGACAAAGACATTCTGGCCGTAGACGCCCAGTCCGAAAGCAATGTTGCTGTCGCGGAGAACATACCACTTGTTGCGATAATGCATCGGACGATCGCCGAAATAGGAAATCATATCGCCGGCCGCCCACGCCTTCGGATCGCCGCCACTGAGCGTATCTTCGATCCAGCGCGCGGGAATGATTTGCGTGTCGCCTCTCTTGCCGTTCTGCACGATCAACTGGCCGACGCGGGCGAGATCCATCGTCGTGATGCAAATGCCGCCGGCGCAGCGTGGCGCGCCGAGGCGATCGACGGTGATATAGGCAGGGCATTGAGCTCCGATCGGCTTCCACAACAAATTGCCGATGAGATCGGCGAACCGGATGCCGCTGGTGCGCTCCAGGACCCAGCCTAATAGATCCGTGTTGGTCGACACATAGTGGAAGGGCCCGCCATCGGGACCGCTCCGCGCCGTCAGACTGCCGAGGAAGGTACGCAGATCATTCGGGCGCTCGCCGGGAGCCAGCGGGTTCCAGTTCGTGGCCTTGCGGTATTCGACGATCGGCCCCGACGTCGCGAGATAGTCTTCGTCGAAATCGATCCCGACGCGCATATCCAGCACGTGGCGTACCGTCGCGCTGGAATAAACGGTGTCCTTCAGCTCCGGGATGATCGACGCAATTTTCTGTTCCGGATCGAGCCTGCCTTGTTCGATGAGAATGCCGGCAACAATCGCGGTCAGCGATTTCGAGACGGACATCAGAATGTGCGGCGTATCCGCTGCCATTCCGTTGCCGTAACGCTCGAGAACGACTTTGCCCCGATGCAGGATGACAAGGCCATCCGTATCGGTCTCGTCGACGAATCGATCGAGGCCGTATCGCTTGCCGCCGTGTTCGAAGCCGAGGGATGAGAAGTCGACCGGCTCGGGCGTGAGCTTCCAAACATCGCCCGGCGCGCTCGGAATATCCGCCGACGGCACGATTTCCCGCACATGCTGAAATGCCCATGTCATGTACGGGGCCGTTCGCCAGTTCGCCAAGGTCACCTGATCGGCTTCCGCGGACGGGAAGCCTGACATGAGAGAGGGCGACGACATGAACGAATTCTCCAGGGAATGATCGGCGAGAGCCGTAGCACCCTATTGCTTTTTCCATGCATGTGAAGCGGCACAAGAGGAATGCCGCTTCACGTTTTCTGCGCGGTTGACGGCCTTTCCGCCCTTACGACGGCGTCGCAGGATGCATGATGAGGCCGAGTTGGGTCAGCGCCTTCACGCCATCGTCCAGTCCGATTTCTTCGACGATCTTGCCGTCGATCACCTTCAGGACCGTGGTTCCCGTGAACTGCAGCTTGCGGCCGGTTGCCGCCGGCAGGCTCCCCATCAGGAGATCATCGAACGCCGCGCCAGTGTGCGTGCCGCCGCCTTCCCACTGACCGACCACATAATCGCCTTCGGCGATCAGGTCCGCCGTGCCCCAGAAGTTGAGGTCGGGGAATGCGGCGCGGAACTGGGTCATGGCTGCCTTGATCTCGGCCCGGCCGCGGCGAGGTTCGTGCAGCGAGTAGTCCTGCAGCATGTCGGGGGCCGCAAGGTCGTCGATGACAGCGGGATTGAAGGTCTTGCCCCAGAATTCGGTGAACCAGCGGCCGACCACCGCCTTGTTGTCTTCTTCCTTCGACATGTCTTGATCTCTTTCGTTTGTTCCGATTCGTCAGAGGAAGCATCGAGCTTCCGGCTGAGAGGCTAGACAGCCGGCTTCAGAACCACGCTCCGTTTCTTGCGCGCGTATCGAAATCTTCACGCGCCGGCCGGCAGAGAGGCGGCGCAGCACCTTCGATTCAAAAGCAATAAGCGGAGTGTCGTCTCCCCGGTCGGCCGATAGGCCTCGTTCCGGCCGATGAAACGAAAGGGCGCGCGGCATCGAAACCGCTGCGCGGCCTGCGCGCCAGGAGGATGTCACGATCATGGATATGAGAGTTGCCACAACGCCGACGCTGCAACGAAGCGAGCCGCCGATCCTTTATGTCGGAACGCCGGTGGTGTTGATCAGCACAAGCAACGAAGACGGATTGCCAAATCTCGCGCCGATGTCATCGGCGTTCTGGCTCGGATGGCGCGGCGTGCTCGGTCTTGACCGGTCGTCGAAGACGGTCGCCAACATGCTCCGCACCAAAGAATGCGTGCTCAACCTGCCGTCGGTCGCACAGGCCGACGCGGTCGACCGCATCGCGCTGACGACGGGATCGGAGGTGCTGCCGCCGCACAAGGTCGCGCGCGGCTACCGCTTTGAGAAGGACAAGTTCGGAACGGCCGGGCTGACCCCGATTGCATCGGAGACCATCGATCCGCCGCGGGCAAAAGAATGTCCGATCCAGATGGAAGCCGTCGTCGAGCATACCTACGAGATGTCCGATAACGACCCGGCGTTCCGCGGCCGCCGCATCCTGTTTGAATTGCGCATCCAGCGGGTTTTTGCGGACTCCTCCATCCTCGCCGACGGCGAGCCGGATCGGATCGATCCCGACAAATGGCGGCCGCTGATCATGAGCTTTCAAAAGCTCTATGGCCTTTCCGATCGACAAGCCCGCACATCGCGCCTGTCGCAGATCCCGGAACCGCTCTACAAGCACGTGGACATCGAGCGGTCGCGGAGCGTGTAGCGGCGCGCGCCGCCGTCATTGCGAGGAGCGATAGCGACGAAGCAATCCAGACTTGGGCTCGTGGCTTTCTGGATTGCTTCGCTCCGCTCGCAATGACGGTTTTAGCGGGACCGCGACAGCAAATTCACCACCGCCGCCGCCACGCCCTTTGAAGACGCCGGGTTTTGTCCCGTCACCAGATTGCCATCCGTCATCACATGCGCCTGGAAATTGTCGGCCTTGGAGTAGATGCCGCCGTTCTGCTTCAGCATATCCTCGACCAGGAACGGGACCGCCTCGGTCAATCCGACCGCCACTTCCTCGGTGTTGGTAAATCCAGCGACTTTTTTCCCGCGAACGAGCGGCGAACCGTCCGGCGCCCTGGTATGCCGGAAAACAGCCGAGCCGTGGCAGACGGCTGACACGGGTTTGTTGGCCGCGAACATGGTTTCGATCAGCTTGATGGATGCTGCGTCTTCGGTCACGTCCCACATCACGCCGTGACCGCCGACATAGAAGACCGCGTCATAGTTATCAGCGGAAACGCTGGATAACGTGACGGTCGCGGCAAGGGTTGCCTGGGCCGCACGATCGCCGCGGAAACGACGGGTGTCTTCGGTCTGAAAGTTCGCCGCGTCGCTTCTGGGATCGAGCGGCGGCTCGCCGCCGAGCGGCGATGCCAGCGTGACGTCGGCGCCTGCGTCCTTGAACGCATAGTAAGGCGCGGCGAATTCCTCGAGCCAGATCCCGGTTTTCTTGTCCGAAGCGCCGAGCCGCTCGTTCGAGGTCAAGACCATCAATATGTTCATGTTGAGCCCTTTTGCTTATCGCAGGAAGCTGACGGGCTCTTCGCAAATTCGATGCGATGGAGTGAGCCGCCCTTGCGCGGCGGGACATATCGTCAACCCGGCGGCGCTGCACTCCGCTTTTTGCCTTGAAATTGGTTTTATCCAACCGGGATCGTTTGCAGAGCTTGCCACACGCGCCGCTGAAACGCGGTGCCGCGCACGTCGAGCGGAAGGTTGAGACCGATCTGCGGCGTCTCGACGAAACCAATGACGCGGACAACCATGGACTCATATTCCCTGTCGCCGCCAACCAGCCGCGCATTCGGAAACCGATCCCCGAGATCGCGCACCAGTTCATCCGGATCGTCGCCGATCAGGATCGATGCCACGCCCTTCTCGCTTGACGCCACCAGGATGGCCCCCAGCGAGGACTGCCCCACCGCGAAACGGATGTCTTCATTCGCGCCTCCGGCGCGATATTGCGTCGGCGTCATGCCGAGCATGGTCCGGGATTTTTCGTAGAAGCGGCCCGAGGAGTTGAAGCCCGCGCCGTACATCGCTTGCGTCACGCTGTGCCCCTTCGCGAGCCCATCGCGAACGCGGCAAGCTCGATGGGCCTCGGCATAATCCTTCGGCGTCAGGCCCGTGACACTCTTGAACAGGCGATGGAAGTAGCTGGTGCTCAGCTTGGCGGCGAGCGCAAGGCTCTTCAATGTCGGGACTTCTTCACTCTCTTCGATCAGGCGGCAGGCTTTGGCGACGATCGCCGCATTCTCGATATCGGCCGACGGACCGTCCGGATTGCAGCGCTTGCACGGACGAAAGCCGGTCGCTTTCGCTTCCGCCAATGAATTGTAGAGACCGACATTTCCCGGATTTGCCGTTCGTGAAGGACACGACGGCCGACAATAGACCCCGGTGGTCGCAACCGAGTACCAGAATTGCCCGTCAGCCGAACGGTCGCGGGCCAGCACGCGCCGCCAGCGCGGATCGAACTCGACCGCGAGTTTGGGCCGAATGAATGCAGCTTGCGATTTCGCGGTCATGTCTGTCCCTTCGCGAGTCCTTAAAAGGACTCGATCGCCAACTAGTGTCCCGATTCCGAAGTTCGTCGCGTTTTTCGGAGCCACGTTGCGAACTTCGGAATCGAAAAGGACACTAGCTAATTTATTGATCTAGTGTGGCTTTGGTTCGGAAGTCCGCATGGTGAACTCGCAGCAGCAATGATGCGGACTTCCGAACCGCCACACTAGCGCTTCGTTCAATCGATCGCGCTTTTTTGGCGGTGGGACCACCCGTTTTCCGTGCCGAGCTTTGAGCCCGGCAGCGTCAGATCAAGCGCGTCCTAGGCGATAGACCGACATGGCCTTGCTGACGCCCTTGAGCTCCGCCTGGCTCTTTGTCACCGGGAACGGTGCAATGATGTCCGCCACGCCGGAGGCGTCATGAACGTCCTCGGTGATGCAAATCTCGTCGCCATCGGCAAGGTTCTGCACCCTTGCCGCGATATTCACCGTCTGGCCGAAATAATCGAGCCGCTCGTTGAGCGTGACCGCGATCGAGGCGCCGCGATGCACGCCGATCTTCAGGATGAAATCACGCTGCGCGCGGTCGCGATTGAGCTCATCCACGGCCTCGCGCATTTCAATCGCAGCTCGCACCGCATCGGCCGAGGTCGAGAACGCCGCCATCACGGCGTCACCGATCGTCTTGGTGACGGCGCCATTGTGCCGGACGGTGACGTCGAGAAGATGCTGGAAGTGCCGCTGCACCTGGACGTAGGCGTTGAGATCGCCGATCCGCTCGTACATCGCCGTCGAGCCCTTCAGATCGGTGAAGACGAGGGTCACGTCGAGAACCGCGATGCCTTCCGTTGCGCCGATCACCTCGGAGCGGAAGAAGTCGCGAAAAGTCTGCGTCATCAAAAGGCGCTTGCCGGACAGTGACGGCATGAAGTGAAGCGGCGGACGCTGCGGCGCGCCCGGCGGAAGCTGCAGGATACCGAAAATCACCGGCCGCTTGCTGGTGTTGCGAACCTCGAACACGACCTTGCCGGGAGCGAGGGTTGCCGTGGTGAATTCGCATGTGCTGCCGTCGAGGAGCAACGGCACAGGAGATGCCGGCGTTGCATCGGTCTGCTTTTTTTCGACCGGAAAAAAGCATTGAGCGTCGCTGTCGAAATCCTGGCCGAACAGCGCGCCTTCGCTCGCATCGACCTCAAGACGGACTGTCGCACCCGGCTCGATGCGGGCCAGCTCTCTCACCAGGGTTTTGGCGGCCTCGCTCCAGGGCATGCCGTCGGGCAAGAGGCCGCCGTCCGTCAATTTATAGTGGAAGACGTAATCCCAGGCCGAAAGCGCGTCAGGCCTGTGGAAGCGAATGCTGCGCACGGCGGGTGAAACCGTAAACGTCACCGAGATGAAATCGTCGAGCGCCGCGTCGTAATCGCTTCGACAGAGATGACAGCGGAAATGCGTGTGCAGCTTGCGCAGGGATCGGAAGCTCTCGACGACGTCGGAACACATCGGACAAACCAGCTGCCAGTCCATGTCGAACAGCCCGGCCACGCAGCCGTGGAGAAAGAGATCGATCGCCTCGCCTTCCGCAATCGATTTCTCGGTGGCGAACTGGATCGGATTGATGCGGTAGAGCGCCTCGTCCGCGCCCGAGCGCAGCAGCGTCTCCAGCCGCGAGACGACGCGCGGGCTCCAGGATTTGGCCGCTTCCAGCGCACCCAAGCGCTCTTCGAGCTTCTTCTCGTCGATCATCTGGATGACACCGTTTCAACGAAGCGCGTCGTACCAATGCGCACACGCCCACAGGAACCACATCGCAGCGGCAACCAGGATCGCAGTGGTCGATGCGGAATAGGCCGCCGGCAAGCGCGCGACGGGCACTGTAATCGCATTCGCCGCGAGTGCGAGCGCAATGAGAGCCATGGCTGCCACGAAGATCGTCACCGGCAGCGGCAAGGGTTCAGGGTTCGTCGCATAGCGGCGCCGCGGGAATGTCGCCGCCCAGCATCCGAGCATGATCGCGATCAGGCCACTCGAAATCCGCCAAACCATCGGCGCCGGCAGCTCAAACAAGCCCAACAGCGGCGGCACGAGGGCGCCGAACGTGACCAGGAACCCAAGTTGGATCCAGGAGCGTGCAACGAAGGTGTCGAACTTGGTCATCTGCCCGCCGAGCATTTGCCGCAGGATCATCGTCAGGACTGACAAGCCGGCAAAGGACATGCCGGCAGCCGCGATTGTATAGAGATAACTGATCGCCTCCACGCTATCCCCCAAGCTTGCGTTTCGAATCTGAAAGTTCGACCTAAAGGTCGTTTGAAACCGCGTCCGTCAGATGGTCCAGTATATGTCCCCAGCCCCTGGTATGTCCTTCGACAATTGCCGATGTCGGCAGACGCTCATGGGTCAGCACGAGGTCGGTTTCGTCGCCGCTTGGCGTGAGTTCGACGGTGACCAACGTATTCACGTTATTCGTCAGCGGACCGACCCACGTGAACACAAGCTTGCGCGGCCGGTCGATCTGCACATAGGTGCCGGAAACTTCACGGCTTGCGTCTTGCGATGTCATGACAAGGCTGAAGGCTCCGCCGGGGCGGAGGTCACTCCTCGCCTTGCAATCGACCGCGCCCGGAAATGGGCTCATCCACCGCGCCATCAAGTCAGGTTTGGTCCACAGCTCGAAGATCTCTTCCGCCGTGGCCCTGACGCGCCGGCGTATCTGCACGCTTCCGCCCGTCGCGTCATCGCGAACCATGCTTGCGGTCCTTTGGCCCCGGCTTCTGGTCCTGCTTGAGCTCTAGCAGCAGGCGCTCCATGGCGTCCAGCCGCTCCTCCCAATAGCGGCGTGTCCGCCCGATCCAGCCATCAACCTCGTCCAGCGAACGGGTATTGATGGACAGAATATGGTCGCGCCCTTTCCTCTGCCGCACCACCACGCCGCTCGCTTCCAGCACGCGGATGTGTTTCGACACCGCGTTCAAGGACATATGGAAGGGTTCAGCGATCTCGGTCACGCGCGCTTCGCGGCGTGACAGCCGCTCGATGATCGCCCGCCGCGTCGGATCGGCCAATGCCGCGAAGACCGCGTCGAGCCGCGCGGTGCGCGTGGCCGCTTCCTTCCGTCTTTCGATCTCAATCACCGCGATCCGCTCGTGTCATGATTCGATCATATTCAACCCAACGGTTGACAATCTGTCAAATCGGCGCCTTTATTCAACCCATAGGTTGAATAATTTGACCTGGAGGGAGAATTCGATGCCAAACAAGTCATTTGCTGTTGCCGCTGCAGCGATCGCACTTCTGTCAGCTGCCGCCGTCCCGGCCCGGGCCGAGCCGGTCAAGAACATCGTGCTCGTCCACGGCGCATTCGCCGACGGTTCCGGATGGCGGCGTGTCGTCGATATTCTGGCCAAAGACGGCTACACGGCGAGCGTGGTGCAGGAGCCGCTGACATCACTGGCAGACGACGTCGCGGCCACCAAGCGCGTGCTGGATCTGCAACAGGGCCCCGCCCTTCTGGTCGGCCACAGCTACGGCGGAGTGGTGATCACCGAGGCGGGCAACGCGGACAATGTCGCGGGCCTCGTCTACATCGCCGCCTTCATCCCCGACAAGGGCGAGAGCGCGGTGAGCCTGCTCTCGACGGCTCCGCCCGCCAACAACGACATGCGCGTCACCAAGGACGACAATTTCCTGTACATCGACCCGGCCGCTTTCCCGGCCGATTTTGCCGCAGACCTGTCGCCCACTGATGCAAACTTCATGGCGCATTCGCAGGCGATGCTGGCCAAGGCCGCCGGCGGCGCGCCTGTGACGACGGCCGCCTGGCATCAGAAGAAGAGCTGGGCGCTCGTCGCCTCGCGCGACCACAACATCAATCCCGACCTCGAGCGCACCATGGCCAAGCGAGCGGGGAGCGAAACCATCGAAGTTGTGGCGAGCCACGCGGTCTACGTTTCCAAGCCGGAGGACGTGGCGCGCTTGATCGAACGGGCTGCAAAGGCGTCCGGCAAGTAACCCTTCCGCTCGAGTACGGTTCAGGCGACGGCCCTTTCAGATCACGAAGAAGCCATCTCAAATGACAAAGAAGCCGTGAGTGCCGTCGCGCCTGAGCTGTTCGACCAGGCCATATTCCCAGTCGAAATAGGCCTGCATCGCTTCCCTCGACGCCGTGATGCCTTCGTAAGGGCGTCGATAGCGATGCGATGGATCGGGCTTCGGCACCACTTGCGGCGCTCCGGCCTCGAGCGCGCGATCATAGCCGCCGTCGAGCACATAGACGTCGAAGGCCATCTGCGCGAGCCATGACGCCGTCATGTCGGCGCGAACGCCCTTGTCGTCAGTCAAAAGAATCCGCGCGCCGCGCACGGGCGCCGCCATATCGATCTCCTGAACGAGCTGACCGCCCGGATAGTGGCGAAAGCCCGCAACATGCCCGGCCGTATATTCCTCCACCGGGCGAACGTCGAAGCGATAGAGCGTGCGCGTCGCATCGCTCGCAAGCGCGTCCGCCTCGTCGGAGTTCACATGCTTCACGCCGGCGCGATAGGCGACGTCCCGCGCGCGCTCTCGCGCGCCGTCGAACAGACCGACACCGCCGGATCGATCGGCGCCGTGTTCGAGTGTCTGGTCGGCGAGCGTCCAGCCCATCGTGCCGTTGCGAAGCGCCACCACCTTGTTGGCGATGCCGGCGTTGATCAGCGATTGCGCGCCGATGATCGACCGGGTGCGGCCGGCGCAGTTGACGACAATGGTGGTTGAGGCATCCGGCGCGACATGGCCGGCACGAAGCACCAGTTCCGCGCCGGGCACGCTGACCGAACCCGGGATATTCATGGTCGTGTATTCGTCGGGCCGCCGCACGTCGAGAATGCGTATATTGGCCTCACTCGCCATCAGCGCAGCGACTTCCTCCGCGGCAAGCGAAGGCGTGTGGCGGCGATGTTCCACCAGTTCGCCAAAGGCCTTGGCGTAGGAATTGACGTCGATGAAAATCTCAAAGCCTGCCTTGCGCCAGGCCGCGAGCCCGCCTTCGAGCTGGCGAACATCGCGATAGCCGAGGCTGGCGAAACGCGCCGCGGCCTCGGCGACGAGACCTTCACCGCCATCGTAGAGCACGATCGGCACGTCCTTGCGCGGCAATCTCAACTCGGCTTCGAGCGCGATCCGCCCGGCCGCCATGTTGGCGGCAAACAGGGGATGGCCGGTGGCAAAGGCGGCCTCATGGCGCAGATCGAGCAAGGCAAGTTCCGCGCGCATGAGCAGCAGCTTGCGAACTTGCGAAGGCGTAACGGAAGGGATGTTCATCGAGATATCGCTTGGAGGGACTAAGACTTTAGCCTTGCACGGCAGCGGCGGATATTTCAACCGGCGGCCACGCTCGACCTTTCCTGCCAGATCCCGGGAACTTCCATTGGGGACGGGCGTTTATTTCCGTTAAATCTTAGCCCTCTAAGGGAAGCGGGGGACTGGCGTGGAGCGTACGGATCGGTTCGAGGCCTCGAAATCAAACGAAGGCCGATTCCGCATGCTCATCGAAGCGATCACCGACTACGCCATCTACATGCTCGATCCCGACGGGACCATCACCAGCTGGAATCCTGGCGCCAGGCGTTTCAAGGGTTACGAGGAATCCGAAATCCTCGGCGAGAATTTCTCGCGCTTTTACACCGAGGAAGATCGCAAAGCGGGTCGCCCCCAGCGGGCGCTGGCGATCGCGGCGCGCGACGGCCGGTTCGAAAGTGAAGGCTGGCGCGTTCGCAAGGACGGCACCAAGTTCTGGGCCTTGGCCATCATCGATCCGATCCGCGACAATGCCGGCAGGTTGGTCGGCTTCGCCAAGATCACGCGCGACCTGACCGAGCGGAGAAATACCCAACGCGAACTCGAGGAGGCGCGCGAAGCGCTGCTGCAGTCGCAGAAGATGGAAGCGATCGGCCATCTCACCGGCGGCATCGCCCACGACTTCAACAATCTGTTGATGGCCATACAGGGCAGCCTTGAGCTCCTGCAAAGACGCCTGCCGGGAAACGATCCGAAAGTCTCCAGGCTGATCGACAACGCCGTGCAAGGGACGCGCCGCGGGGCCGCGCTGACGCAACGGATGCTGGCCTTTGCGCGGCGCCAGGAATTGCGGCTCGCACCGCTCGACGTGCGCGACGTGGTGCAACAGATGACCAATCTCTTGCAGAGTTCGCTCGGCCCGCTGGTCCGGGTTGAAACGGACTTCCCGCCGAAACTCCCGAAAGTGATTGCCGACGCCACGCAGCTTGAACTCGCGCTGCTCAATCTTGCGATCAACGGCCGCGACGCGATGCCGAAAGGCGGCAAGATCACGATCGGCGCGCACGAGCGCGCCGATGTGCCGGGCCAGAAAGCGGGGAAATATCTGTGTGTGAGCGTGACCGACACCGGCGCCGGCATGGACGAAGTAACGCTCGCGCGTGCGATGGAGCCTTTCTTCACGACCAAGGGCGTCGGCAAAGGCACAGGGCTTGGGCTGCCGATGGTTCATGGAATGGCCGAACAGTCCGGCGGAAAGTTGTTGCTGAAAAGCAAGCCGGGAAAGGGAACGTCGGCCGAAATTTATCTGCCGGTTGCACCGGATGAGGCGGTGCTGCCGGCAAACAGCGCGGCAGTTCACGTCCCCTCGCCGGGCGACAGGAAACTCGCGATTCTCACCGTCGACGATGATCCCCTGGTCGCTCTCAACACATCGGCACTGCTCGAAGAACTCGGCCACACGGTTTACAGCGTGCCATCCGCGCTTCACGCGCTCGACATTCTGCACGGGGAAAACCAAATCGACCTGATGATCACAGATCAGTTGATGCCTGACATGACGGGTTCGGAATTGGCTGCCCGCATCCGCACCGAAAACGCGGAGATTCCGATCATTCTTGCGACCGGCTATGCCGAACTCGCGCCTGGCGAGGGCGAAGGGTTGCCGCGGCTCGCAAAGCCATTCAGCCAGCGTGAACTGGCCGAAGCGATCGCGCGCGCGGTCGGGTCTTAAAGCCGGCGGCGTAACTGGTTTATCTTTCCTCCTCATGAAGCGCCGCTTGGATTTGCAGGCCGTGTTTGACCACGGCTGGCAAGCCGCTAAGATTTGCAAGAAAAGGGAGAGAAGAACATGGAGGACGTCGCGGCGCAGCGCGCAGGTGAATGGCTTTTGGCCGAACACCAGGCCGGACATCGCTTCGCAACACTGGGCCCTCCGGCTGCGCCGGTCACTATCGCCGACGCCTATGATATTCAGGATCGATATGTTGCGCTGCTGCGCCGCGCGAATGGCGAGGTGGCCGGCTACAAGGTCGGGTTGACATCGGCGACGATGCAAGCTTTTTGCCGGATCGACCATCCGATTGCGGGCCTCGTGCTGGCTTCTCGCGTGCATCGTTCGGGTGCGAAGGTCCGCCGTTCGGATTTCGGCCGGCTTGGGCTTGAGTTCGAAATTGCCGTCCGCATCAAGTCGGACATCCCGATAGCGGCGACAGCCTACACGGCCGCCGCGATCGAACCTCACATTGACGGCGTTTGCGCGGCGATCGAGCTGGTCGATGACAGGGCAGCCGACTATGCGAGCCTCGATGTGCGATCGCTGGTGGCGGATAATTCCTGGAACGCCGGCATCGTACTTTCGGACTTTAAATCAAGCTGGCTCGATCTGTCGCCCATGCTTGGACGCGCCAGCAAGGATGGCGATCCCTGCGGCGAAGGGTATGGGCGCGACATCCTCGGCCACCCCTTCAATTCGGTGGCCTGGCTCGCCACACATCTGGCGGCACGCGGCGCGGCGCTGAAAGCCGGGCAGGTCGTGATGACCGGAAGCGTCATGAAAACGGTCTTCCCCGAGCACGACGCGCATTATCGTTTTGAGCTCGAGGGGCTGGGCGCCGTCGCGGTGCAAGTCGCGTCGGCCCCTTAGGGGCGGAGTATCTCAGGTTATCGCCGGCAAGGCCGATCCGGTGTCCTGTTCGGCGTGCGGCCCGCCATGGATAAACCGTGTTCCGCCCGGCTAAGTCGACAAGCTAAAATCATCGGGAGGATTGCTGGCTGGTACGGACAGGAGTGTTTAATTCATGATAATTCCGAATCAGGCCATTACCCCGTGACCAGCAGGCTGAAGACATCGTGAGCGTCCCCGGAACCCGCCCGTCAGCGATCGCGCGCATCCGGGCCCTGTTGAGTCAGCCGGCCCATCATTACCGCCCCGCCACCACGGTTTTCCTCGATCTGAACGCCGACCGCGTCGCCGACGAATTCGGGCTCACCACGCTCGGAACCGAGCGTGGTGCGGAGAACCGGCCGACGTCCGACGCACAGACGATGGATGATGTCGAACACAAGATTGTGGAACGCATCGAGGCGCACAAACAAGACGCCAACGTCATCTATCTCGACCAGTTGCACACCTACGACGAGCGGCTCAATGCGCTCTCTTTCGAGGAACGCTTTGCCACCATCCAGCAGGCCGCGCCGGAAGCGGTCGGCGATTTTCGCGCCGAAGCAACCGTGGGTCGCGACGAGCTCTTTGTATTGCGCCGCCGCCTCAACGAATCGGAAATCGAGCGTGAGCTGTTTCGCAAACACCATCGCATCGAACGGCCGGCGCGGTTGGCGAGCCCCGGCAAGATCATCCTGAAGATCGGCGTTCTCGCCATCCTGTTCATCATCGAAGTCGTGATCAACGGCAGCTTTCTCGCCAAGGCCAATCTCGGCGGCCTGCTTGGCGGCGCGGTGCAAGCGGTGACGTTCGCCGCGCTCAATATCATTGCCAGTTTCTTCTGGGGCATGGTGCTGGTCCGGCTGGTCAATCGCCGTAACTATGTCCTGAAGCTGGTTGGCGTCCTCTCATTCCTCGCCTATCTCGCCTTCGCCATCGCACTCAATCTCACGCTGTCGCATTTGCGCGAAATCCCGCCCGCGGTCGCCCTGAGCGACAATGTCGGCCAGGAAGTCCTGCACCGGCTCCTCACCTCGCCTTATGGGCTGACCGACATCAATTCATGGCTGCTGTTCGCGCTCGGCTTCGTCTTCTCGCTGATCGCGATGGCGGACGGCTTGATGTTCTTCGATCCCTATATGGGCTATGCCGGCCTCGAGCGGCGATGGATCGAAGCGACGCGGCAATTCGCCGACGCGCGCGGCGAGTTGATCGAGCGGCTGCGCGACATTCGCGAGGATGCAACCGAAGCCATGAACGAGGCCGCGCGCGACCTCTCGGTCCGGCGCAGCGAATATGATTCTTTGTTGCAAGGCCGCTCGCGGCTCGCCCAGCGCTTCGAGCAGCATCAAAGCCAGATCGAGCAGACCGCGCGCGCCCTGCTGGAAGTCTACCGCGAGGCCAATCGCAGGGCCCGTTCGACACCCGCTCCCGGCTACTTTGGCAGGGCCTACAGCCTGGATCGGATCAACTATGTGGGCGCAGAGCCGAGCACAGGCGCCCGTGAGAACCTGCGCGCCATGATCGCTGAAACCCAGGAACTCCTGAGCCAGCAGATCAAGGCGATCCACGACGCATTCGATTCTGCGGTACGCACCTATCGCGAGATCGACGAGTTGCTGCCGGAGAAGAAGAGTGGCTAGACGTAAGCCGAGGCAGCGCCATTCCGCAGCGCTCGGCTGGTCGGGCCTCGGTGGCGCCCTGCTCCTGCTGCTGGCGATCGGTTCCGGCGGGACGCTGGCCTATTTCTACTTCTCGGCCCCCGAACGTCCTGTGCTCGATCCGCAAACGCTTTGCCCGGTCGACGGCCCGAAGGGGGTCACGGTCGTTCTGGTCGACACCTCGGACGACCTGCCGGAGACGACGCGGCGCGAAGTCCTGGGCCAGCTCGACGACATGATCACGACGCTGCCGCCGTTCTACAAACTCGATATCCGCGTTCTCGATATCGCAGGTCAGCGGAGCCGTTCGCTGTTCGCCAAATGCAATCCGGGCGACGGCGCTGGCCTCAGCGAATGGACCGACAACCCGCGAATCGCACGGCTGCGCTGGATCGAGGATTTTCGCAAACCTGCCGCCGACGCGGTCAAGAACAGCATCGCGTCCGCCAAGGCGAGCAGCTCGCCCATCATGGCGGCCATTCAGGATATCGCGATCGGTGAATTTTCCAGCGCCGCGCGCGAAAATGCCCGAAAGACGCTATATGTTATTTCGGACATGATCGAATACACCAGGGACTACAGCCAGTATCCGCGCGCGGGCGATTTGTCGTTCCAGCGCTACAAGCAATCGCCGGCGTACCTGAAGTTTCGCACCGACCTGCATGGCGCCACCGTCATCCTCCGCTACGTGACACGGCAAACCGGAAGCCAGCAGCTTGTGGATAGCACCAAGCACATGGAATTCTGGAAGGCCTGGATCGAAGACAACCGCGGCACGTTTGGCGGCGTCAAACGACTGCAGGGAGCCTGACGGGAATGGCCGCTTACGATTTCAAGCCCAGTCTGCCGCCCGGGCTCGTCAACGGACTGCTGTTCTTTGCCGTCGTCGTCGTCGGCAGCGGTTACATCATTTTCTCGAAGCTGCATGATTTTGGTGCGCTCGCCGTCACGACCACGCCGGTCCTGATCATGATCGCCTATGCCGGCCTGCTCGGCGCCCGGCTGTTCCGCCTGCGCGACGACCAGTCCGGCGACAATCTCTACTACATGGGTTTCCTCTTCACCCTGACGTCGCTTGCCGTCTCGCTGTATCAGTTCTCCGCTGCCGGCTCGGCCGAACAGATCGTGCAGAATTTCGGCATCGCCATTGCCTCGACCATCGCCGGCATCACCTTGCGCATCATGTTCAACCAGATGCGGCGTGACCCGATCGAGACCGAGGCCACATCGCGCCTGGAACTGGCCGAAGCCTCGCGGCGGGTGAAGCGCGAGCTTGAGAGCTCGATACTCGAATTCGGCTATTTCCGCCGCATGACCCAGCAATCCATGGCCGATGCGATGGATGAGATGCGGGAAAGCATCGGCAAGGCGCATCGGCAATTTGCCGCGCAGCTTGAGACGATAGCCACAGGCGCGAGCCTGCCGTTCGACGAATCCTCCAAGATCTCGGGCGCGACGCTGGCGAGCCTGAACAAGAGGACGGTCGAGGTCCTCGAAGTTTCCAGGCAACTGGTGCAGGAAGGCGAAGACCTCGCCAGGAACACCGCGAGCATCGTGCAATCGATCGATGCGCTGTTCGCGCGCCTCACCGCGCACCGGACCTCCGAAGAGGCGATCGGAACCCAGCTCGTGCCGATGATCGAGCGGTTGACCGAATCGGTCGACGCGCTGAACGACAACGCTCAAAACCAGTCGCGGAGTGCGGAGATCAACCTGCGGCACGCGCAAAACGTCGTCATCGCCATGAGGGAATTGCTGATCGAAATCCAGGCCACGCGACGAGGGATCATCCCGCGCGCGCTCGGCTTCATGGCGCCACGGTCGAACGAGAGCCCGAGAAGATAGAGCCGATGGAAGGACAGATACTCGAGCAGCGATCATCGTACCGGCGCGGCCTGGTGCTCGGGCTCACCATGGCCGAGATCATGGTGCTCCTGGTCTTTTGCCTGCTCATCGCGATGGCGGCTTTCCTCAAGCGCGAGGAAACCAGGCGCATCGCGGCCGAACAGGAACTCACGGCGGAGAAGGCGCAGAACGAGCAAATCCGCGAGGTGGTCAATGCGCTGAGCAAGAGCGCGGCGGTCGCCGAGAAGGTCGAGAGCCTCTCGGGCCTGAGCGATCCGCAGGCGATCGACCAGTACTGGCGCGAGCTGGTGGACAGCCGGACCGTTGTCAAGGAGATCGAGAAGAAGCTGACGGTGAAGGAACTGCGCGAGGGCCTCGCCAATATCGCCGCCTTGCGCGCCAACAACATCGACGTCGACAAGGCCATTCATGATGCGGAAATCGTCGGCGCCATCAATCGCGCGATGGCCAAGCCCGGCGATCCGCAAGTCTCCGCCCAGGCCGTGCTGGACACGCTGGCGCGCGGCATGGCTCCCGGTCCCGGCGGCCATCAATGGCCTCCGATCATCCGGATGAGCGAGGCCGATGGCTATTTCTTCAAATCGGGCAGTGCCGAGCTGTCGCCGTCCTTCCAGGAAGCGCTGCTCGTCAAAACTCCCGGCGAAATTCTCAACTACATCCGCAAATACGACGTCGATATCATCGAGGTCGTCGGTCATACCGACGAGCGTCCGATCGGGCTGCGGCAATATTCCAACCTCGATCGCGACCTTTTGCCGGTGTTGAAGAGCGAGGCCGGCATCATCAGCCTCGTCCCTGCCGACAATGCCGGTCTAGGCCTTGCGCGCGCGGTCGCGGTGGTGAGCGTATTGCGCCAGAGCCCCCTGCTCGCGGGGTACAAGTTGATCCCGCTGTCGGGCGCGCAGCTCGTGAATACAGACGAGACGCTGGCGATTTCGGGAACGCCCGGCGACATTCAGCAGCGCCGCCGCATCGAGATCCGCCTGCGCAAATCGTCAAGCGGCGAGGCGACCGCGAGCATTCCTGCTGCTGCAGCCGCCCTGCCGCGCTAGCGGCGCTGCACGGGCGGATATTCCTGTGGCGCCTCGGCGCGGTCGTACATCGTGTAGTCGCGCGTGATCTCGAACACCTTGCTGTCTGCCGGCGCCGTTTGCGCATCCGGCGCCTTTTCGGAAAGCACCAGAAACTTGCCGTCCCGGTAGACGCTTTTGAACAGCTCGCCGGCGACCGGCCGCGCCGGTTCGGCATCGTAATAGGAAACCCACAGCGTGCGAGCGCTGGAAGCCATGCGCGACGAGTCCACGGCGGCACCGATCCGGATCCGATAATCCCTGAAATGCTGCTCGCGCCCGGCACGCTGGATCGCGCGGTGCTGGCTATGCTGACGCCAGCGCACGAGGGCCTCTTCATCCGCCCACCATTGGTGCGAGAGAACGACCCCGGGTCTGTCGAGACTGGTGTAGCGATCGATGAACAAGACACCGCCGCTTCGGTCGAGCTCGGGCCTCAAGATCGCTGCCAGTTCGAAATAACGCGCGGCGTGCCCCTCATCGAGCGGGATCACCTCAAAGAACAATCCAATCATCGACGCGGCCTCCGATGCAACAACGGCGGATTGGCTTTTCTAGGATATAACCGCAGGACAGGCAAAGCCTTCGCGGCGCCGCCAGTAAAGACGCCGGCTAGTGTCCCGATTCCGAAGTTCGTAGCATTTTTCGGAGCCACGTTTCGAACTTCGGAATCGAAAGGACACTAGCTAGTTTATTGATCTAGTGTGGCTTTGGTTCAGAAGTCCGCATGACGAACCCGCGGCAACATCGATGCGGACTTCTGAACCGCCACACTAGCTTGAGGCGACTGCGCGCCGCCCATCAGCGGCGGAGGACCGGACCGTGCGCGAGGCCAGCCAGGACGTTGGGGATTTCGCTGGTTGGAACCGGCTTGCTGTAAAGATAGCCCTGAACCTCGACGCAGCCTTCGAGATTGAGGCAACGCATCTGTTCTTCGGTCTCGACGCCTTCGGCGGTCGTCGTCATGCCGAAGCTGACGCCGAGGCTCGCGATCGCGCGAACGATGGCGAGGCTGCCATCGTCGACGAGCAGGTCGCGCACGAACGACTGATCGATCTTGATCTTGTCGAACGGGAAGCTGCGCAGGTAGCCGATACTCGAATATCCGGTGCCGAAATCGTCCATCGAGATACGGACGCCGAGTTCCCGCAGCTGGTTCAGGATCGCGATATTGCGTTCCGATTTTTCCAGCAGAACCGACTCGGTGATCTCGAGTTCCAGCCGCGAGGCCGCGATGCCCGAGGCGGCCAGCGCGCTGACGACGGTCGCGACCAGGTTGCCCTTGGAGAATTGCAGCGGAGAGAGATTGACGGAGACCCGGATATCGTCCGGCCAAGTCGCGGCCTCCATGCAGGCTTGCCGCAGGGCCCACTCACCGAGTTGGATGATGAGGCCCATGTCTTCGGCGACCGGAATGAACTCCGACGGAGGCACGGCGCCGCGCTCCTTGTGATCCCAGCGCATCAGCGCTTCGAAAGCGGTGACGCGCTTGGTCTGCAGGTTGACCAGCGGCTGATAGTGGAGCTCGAACCCGCCCTGCGCGAGCGAGGTGCGCATGTCGCGCTCGAGCGAGCGGCGCGTCTGAACGACAGCGTCCATTTGCGGATCGAAGATCCGGTACGTGCCACGGCCTTCCGACTTGGCGCTGTACATCGCAAGATCGGCGCTCTTGAGCAGACTCTCGGTGCTCATTTCGCCTGGACGCGCGACCGCGATGCCGACGCTGGCGCCAACGGTCACATCGTGCCCGTCGATGTTGTGCGGGCGACCGACGATTTCGATGATGCGCTCAGCCAGATGCGTGGAAGACGTCGGCTGCGGGCTCGACATCTGGAGGATGGCGAATTCGTCGCCGCCTAGTCGTGCAATCCGGTCCGTCGACGGAAGCAGATCACGCAGGTGAGCCGCGATGTGCTTGAGCAGCAAGTCGCCGACGGAATGTCCGAGGGTGTCGTTGACCGCCTTGAAACCATCGAGGTCGAGGAACAGAACCGCCAGCGGATGCGGCGCCACCGAGACATCGCGCAGCGCCTCGTCGAGCTGCTCCTTGAAGAGCAAGCGGTTGCCGAGTCCGGTGAGGCTATCGTGATAGGCGAGATATTGCGACTTTGCCTGGAGCTCCTCGCGATCGGCGATTTCTTCCTTCAGCCGCTGGTTGGCATCGATCAGGCGGTGAGTGCGCTCTTCGACGCGGCGCTCGAGATCCTCGTTCGCCTTGCGCAATCCCTCGTTAGCCAGCGCCACCTGCTGTTCCGCGCGGCGGCGGCTGATCTGCGTGTTGACGCGCGCCAGCGCCACGGCGAAGTCCACCGGCTTGGTGACGTAGTCGTTGGCGCCCTGCTCCAGCGCATCGACGATGTTGTCGCTTTCGGATTTGGCAGTGACCATGATCACCGGCAGGGCCGAGGCTGACTTTTGGGCACGGATACGCTTGAGCGTCTCCATGCCATCGATGCCGGGCATCATCACGTCGAGCAGGACGAGATCGAACGGATTCCGTTCGATCAGATCGATCGCAACCAGGCCCGATTCCGCTTCCGTCACCTCGAAGCCGCGGCGCTCAAAACGCCGCTTCAAAATCGTGCGGTTGTCACTGATGTCATCGACGATCAGAAGCCGGGGTTGGCCCTCGGGGGCCTCAGCCTCTTGGTCAGGAGGCGAAAAAGCCTCGGCAACATTCGTAATGGAATTAGACATTTTCATACTGCTGCTGAATGGGCGAATTTCAATACGGTCGCGGTGTTGTCTTCGGCGTCGTGCTGCTCGGTCATCCAGGCAAGCACGCGGATGGAGAAGCACGAGCCCTGCCCGACCTCGCTCCTGACAGAGATCGCGCCGCCCATCAGCGCGCACAGCTTCTGACTGAGCGCAAGCCCGAGGCCGGTGCCGCCGAACTTGCTTGAAGTCGAACGGTTGGCTTGACCGAAATTCTGGAACAGCCGGCCGATCTCTTCTTCGGCGATGCCGATACCGGTGTCCTGCACCTGGATCTCGATCCAGTCGCCGGCCTGACGTTTCCTGCGCTGGACGGCGAGCGTCACGGTTCCGTTCTGGGTGAATTTCGCCGCGTTGCTGAGCAGATTGAGCGCCGCCTGGCGCAGCTTGGTCGGATCGGTCGAGACGATGCCGAGATCCGGCGGACATTTGACGACGAGCTTGTTCTTGTTCTCGACCACCATCGGCTCGACGGTGGCGACGACTTCCCGCACCATCTCGTTCAGATCGAACTTCTCGATCTTCAGGTCGATACGGTTGGATTCGATTTTCGAAAGATCGAGAACGCCCGTCACCAGCGACAGCAGATGTTTGCCTGCGGAATTGATGCGCTCGAGATCGGCCTTCTTGCGGCTGTCCTTGCCGGCTTCGACGTCGTCCAGCAGGATTTCCGAAAAGCCGATCACCGCGTTCAGCGGCGTGCGAAGCTCGTGGCTCATCTTGGCCAGGAAAATCGACTTCGCGCGGTTGGCCTTTTCGGCCATATCCTTGGCCTCGCGCAGCCGGATCGACGTTTCGCGATGCAGCTCGGCCTCGCGCTCGAGGTCCGATCGCATCGAGATCATGTTGGCGTAATAGATCGCCATCCAGGACATGTAGATGGTGGCCGAAAGGATCGAGATCCAGCCGACCATCGAGAGCTGCTCATGGGAGAGCCGATCGGGAAAGCCCCAGGCGAGGTAGGCGGCTGTAAAGCCTGCGATGTTGAAGGTGAAGAGCCCGACCACCAGGACCGGCCGCTCCGACAGATAGAAGAACCCGAGCAGCAGGCTGACGAGCAACCACGGCAGGAACGGCGAAGAGACACCGCCATAGAAATACGCGCCGAACAGCGAGGCGAATGCGAGCAGCTCGACCGACATCAACGCCGAGAGCTGCAAATTGCCGGTGTACTTGTAGACAAACGGCAGGGTCCAGAACAACCAGATGCCGACGATGATGGTCCAGCACGCAAGGCCTGGATGCGGATCGCTCAGATACAGGAAGACGCTGATCGACTGTGACAGCGCAGGTCCAGCCAGATGGGTGAAGACGAAGTTCTGCGCCCGGCCAAACTCGGAGCGTTCCAGCCTGGCCTCAGGCGGAATGAACCAGTCGATCAACCTGACGATCTGACCCCAGATCTGCATTATTGTGCGCCCCGCTGCACTTGATCACCGCGGAACTTAGCGCGGCCGGCTTTAAAAATCGGTTTAGCTATGCCTTTTCAGGCATTAACGCGGTTTTAAGCTGGGCCTGAAAATGTTAGGCGTGGGCAGTTGTGCGTGCCTGCCCTGCGATGCGTCGTCGATCCTGACGCACGGATATTGACAAAATCATTTGCGTAAGGCGGCGCGACTTTCATGAAAGCCAAACTTGCAACGGCGCTTGCCGCCCTTGATCGTCTGGTTAACTATTTCATTCCGCCCGCGATTGCGGCCGACCGGGATACCAGAAACCGGGCGCACGTCTTCCTCGTCAGCCATATCCTCGGGCCCTTCATCGGCAGCGTGGTTCCGATCGCCATTTTCGTGCTGGATCCCGCGCCCGGATACGATGTCGCCGTGCTGGCAGCATCGATCATCGCCTTCTGGGCCTTCCCCTTCATCTTGCGCGCAGGCATCCCCTACAATCCGCTGGCGCTGGTTTCGATCGAGAACCTGATCTTCTGCATTCTGTGGAGCTGCTATTTCTATGGCGGCGTCACCTCGCCGACGCTCGCCTGGGTGCTCGTCATCCCGCTGCTCGCATTCTTCTATCTCGGCTCCTCAACCAAGCTGCGCCTGATCGTCGAGGGGATGTTCGTCGTCAACGTCGCCGTGTTCGGCCTGTTTTACTTCTTTGGTTTCCAGATCAATAGCAGCCTGCCCGTCGCTGCCATGCAGGGCCTCGGGCTGGTGTCGACGACCGCGGCAGCCATCTACGTCGCCATGATGGCGCTCTACTACGCAAAAATTCAGGCCTCGCACAGCGAGCTCGAAGGCGAAATGCGCCAGCATATGGCGACCGCGACCGCATTGCGCGCTGCGACCGAAGAGGCCGAGCGAGCCGGCGCTGCAAAAGCCGAGTTTCTCGCCAAGATGAGCCACGAACTGCGCACGCCGCTGAATGCCGTCATCGGCTATAGCCAGATCCTGCTCGAGGACGCCGAGATCGAAGGCGACAGCGCCAGCGTTTCGGACCTGACCAAGATTCACATGGCCGGCCAGCATCTGCTCAAGCTCGTCAACGAAATCCTTGATCTATCGAAGATCGAGGCGGGCAAGATGGAGCTGGACCTGGAAGAGGTCGATATTTGCAGGCTGATCGAGGACATCGCCGAGAACGCAAAGCCCGCCGCGGTAAGCAACGGAAACGAGTTCAGCTGCGCGATATCGCCTGATCTCGGCTTCGCGCTTTGCGACACGAGTCGGTTCCGCAACATGGCCGGGCAGCTGCTCGACAATGCCGCCAAATTTACCCAAAACGGCAAGGTCGGGATCATCGCCAATCGCGTTCCCGGACAGGACGGCGACCAGCTTGTGGTCGACATCACCGATACCGGCATCGGCATTGCACCCGACAAGATCACGCATCTTTTCGAAAAATTCACCGTCGCCGACGATTCCTCTACCAGCAAATACGGCGGGACGGGGCTGGGGCTGGCCCTCAGCCAAAAGCTCTGCAAACTGATGGGCGGAGAAATTGCGGTCGAAAGCACGCTCGGCCAGGGCAGCCGTTTTACGATCCGCATCCCGCTCGTGGCCGGCCGGCGAAAGACCGACGCGCACGTTGCGGCGACGCTGGTTCCGGAAGCTTCGGACGAGTTTTTCGAGCACGCCGCGAAAGCCCACCATGCATAAGATCCTGCTGGTCGAAGACAATGAGATGAACCGGGACATGCTGACCCGGCGTCTGCAGCGTCACGGCTTTTCGGTTTGTTGTGCCATTGATGGCGCAAGCGGCGTCGCCATGGCCGCAAGCGAAGCTCCGGATCTGATCCTGATGGATGTGGCGCTTGGCGAAATGGACGGCTGGGAAGCGACGCAGCTGATCAAGGCCAATCCGGCGACCTCGGCAATCCCGATCATTGCGCTGACGGCGCATGCGCTGGCCAGCGACCGCGCGAAGAGCGTGGAAGTCGGCTGCTCCGATTTCGACACCAAGCCCGTCGATTTGCAGCGGCTCCTGGGCAAGATGCGGGCGCTGCTGCCCGACGCCAAGCAAAAGGACGCGGCCGTCGCATAAAGAAAAAGGGCGCCGTTTCCGGCGCCCCTTTTTCTCGAGCTTGGCTCGATCAGTATTTCGCTACGACTGGGCTCCCCCAATCGAACCTGTAGTTCACGCCCGCAATCGCTTGCTGGCTGTGCAGCCGCAGCGAAACAGTATCGGCCAGCGCGCCGGCGTTGCCGAACGCAGGGACAAGACCGGTCGAAAACAGATTGCCGGATTTGGTGCCGAAATCGAAGTAGTTGTACTCGGCGAACACCGACCAGTTCGGCGCAAACTTCCACTCGACACCGCCGCCGATCGTGTAGCCCATCCGGGTGAAGTTGGCCTGCTCTGCCAAGGTCGGCAGCGCCGATGCGGAAACGTTGATATTGGACCACGCGGCGCCGCCTTTGACGTAAGCGAGAACGGTCGGCACGATGACGTAGCCCAGGCGCGCGGTGATATCCTCGGTGTTCTTCAGCTCGTAAGCGGCAGTGATCCCGGGAAACGGCAGCACCGGATTTTGCGAACGGATCGACCCGAAATCCGCCTTGCCCTGAATGCCGATGACCCAGTTCGACGCAAACTGATTGTCGCAGCCGATCTGTCCACCACCGATAATGCTGCTGCCGTGGCTGCTACCGTAATCGAACGGCGGCGCGAACGGGGTCCCACCGAAGGCGGTCCCGAGATCATAGGTGCTGTCCCATCCTGCGCCGATATTGCCGCCAAGATAGCAGCCGCTCCAGCTCGGCGGCGGCGCGTAAATCGGAGGCGCTTTGGTATAGGCCGGCAGGTCCGCTGCGAGAGAAGAGTACGTTCCGAGAATCGTGCTTGCGGCAACGGTTACGGAAACAAGCGCGCTTGACCTAATCATGAACGACCCACCGCAATCTCAGCTGGCCATGCGGACGCCGCGAACGCCTCGCGGCACCATTGGCCCGTGATCGCCGGAATACAGCCGTTATGGTTAATATTTCGCTAAATGAAAAAAGGTTGCAACTTCGAAGATGCGACGACGCCAACCAAAAATTCATGACGTCACCAAAAAGCCCGAGGGACTTCCGCGCTTTGGGTGCAACCGCATCGGATATTAATCTAAACGCCGCATCGTGCTCACTCGGCAAAATAAGAATCTAATTTCGCCGAACGGGGATGATGATGACTAGCGAGGCTCATACGTCGGTACCACCTGCTGCCTTGACCGGGAGCATGCGCGATTTTCGCGTGCCGGGTGGTGCTGATCTGTTGGGCCGGACCGAAGGCTTCTACCGCTGGCAGGACCTGCGCCGGCAAAACGGTCTATGGCCGTTTTCGCGCGCGACTGAAGACGGGCCGAAGACCGTTTGCGCCGCGCAAGACGACAGCGGCAACAAGATGCAAGGCGTCAACTTTGCATCGCAGGACTATTTGAGCCTGGCCTCACATCCCGGAATCGTGGCAACCGCGATCGAAACCATCGAGCGCTGCGGCGTTCACAGCGCGGGCTCGCCGGCTCTGGTCGGCAACACCTCGCATTCGGTGGCGCTCGAGCGCAAGATTGCCGAGTTCATCAACATGGAGCACGTCGTCCTGTATCCGACGGGATGGGGCGCCGGCTTCGGCGTCGTCAAGGGACTGGTTCGCTCCGCCGACCATATCGTCATGGACATGCTCTCGCATTCCTGCCTTCAGGAAGGTGCGGGCGCCGCCACCAACAACGTTCATCTGTACCGCCATCTCGACAACAACTATTGCCGCGACGTTCTCACCAAGATCCGCAGCAAGGACAAACAGAACGGCATTCTGGTGATCACCGAAGGCCTGTTCTCGATGGACTCGGATACGCCCGAGCTGCTCGAGCTTCAGACGCTCTGCCACGAATTCAACGCCACACTCGTCGTCGACGTCGCACATGATCTCGGCTGCCTCGGCAAGGAAGGCCGCGGCCATATAGGCATGCAGGACATGCTCGGCAAGATCGACGTGGTGATGGGCAGCTTCTCGAAGACGTTCGCCTCGAACGGCGGCTTCGTCGCCACCAACAGCCGCGCCGTGAAGGAATATCTGCGCTTCTACAGCGCGCCGGCGACATTCTCCAACGCGCTGTCGCCGGCACAGGCAGCTACGATCCTGAAGGCGTTCGACATCGTTGATTCCTTCGAAGGACGCGTGCTGCGGCTTGAACTGCTTGCCAACGTCACGACGCTTCGCCGTGAGCTGACCGAGGCCGGCCTCGAATATTACGGCGATCCCTCCGCGATCGTTTGCGTCAAGATGGGATCGGAAGGGCTTGCCCGTTTGGTGTCCCGTCGCCTGCCCCATCTCGGCCTCGTCGCCAATCTGGTCGAGTTTCCTGCGGTCCCGAAGGGCGCAGCGCGCATTCGCATGCAGGTGATGGCAAACCACAGCGAACAAAATATCAGCGATGCCGTTCAGATCCTCAAGGCGGCCAAGGCGCTTGCCGAGCAGGAACTGGAAGAGCTCGGCGTGAACAACCCGTCGGCCAAGCGCATCGCCGCGTAATTCCGGACTTCGTCTTTTTCAGTGAGCAGACTGCCTTCGCGCTCCGCAGGCAGTCTTTTGCTTTAATGCTGGTAGATGAGCCTTGCGCTGATCGTGCCGTCGAGCCCGCGGATTTCGTCCAGCAACTCGCCGCAGTCGTGACCCACGAGATCAAGATCGAGCACGACGTAGCCGATCTCGCTGTCGGTCTCGAGATACTGCGCAGCGATATTGATGTCGCGCTGGAGAAAGACCTCGTTCAGCCGCCGCAGCATTCCAGGCACGTTATGATGGACATGGCTGAAGCGCACGCCGTGGGCGCGCTCATGAAGCTGGACTTGCGGGAAATTGACCGCACCCATGGTCGAGCCGTTGATGCGGTAATCGATCAGCTTGCGCGCGACTTCCCTTCCGATCCGCTCCTGCGCCTCCTCGGTCGATCCGCCGATATGCGGGGTGAGGATCACGTTCTTGAGACCCTGAAGCGGGCTTTGAAAGCGCTCGGAGTTCGAGGAGGGTTCAACCGGAAACACATCGACCGCCGCGCCTGCGAGGTGACCGTCGCGCAGCGCCGCGGCGAGCGCGTCAAGATCGACCACCGTGCCGCGGCTGTTGTTGATCAGCAAGGCGCCCGGCTTCATCGTCCGCAATTCCTGCGCGCCGATCATGTTGTATGTTTCTGGCGTCTCCGGCACATGCAAGCTGACGACGTCGCTTTGCGCCAGCAGCGTCTCCAGCCGCTCAACCGGCTCAGTGTTGCCGTGGCGCAGTTTGTCGGTGCGGTCGAAATAGATAACGCGCATCCCCATGGCTTCGGCGAGCGTCGAAAGCTGCGAGCCGATATTGCCATAACCGACAATGCCCAGCGTGCGACCGCGCACCTCGCGGCTGCCGGCCGCCGACTTGTCCCATCCTCCGTCATGCGCCGCGACCGAACGCGGGAAGATCTGCCGAAGCAGCATGACGATTTCGCCGATGACGAGTTCGGCCACGCTCCTCGTATTTGAAAACGGCGCGTTGAAGACGGGAATGCCGCGCTTTCGCGCGGCGTCGAGATCGACCTGGTTCGTTCCGACGCTGAAGCAGCCCACCGCCGTCAGCCGATCGGCCGCCGCGAAGACCTCATCGGTCAGCATCGTTCTGGAGCGGATGCCAAGCAGCGTAACGCCCTTGATGGCCGCGCACAGAGCGTCGTTCTCCAGCGCCTTCGGCACCCGCTCGATGTCGGAAAAGCCGGAACTGGCGAGCAATTCAACCGCGCTGTCATTCACGTTCTCCAGCAGCAGCAGCTTTGCTTGTTCGGCGTTTGCAGTTGGCATTGCGGGTCCGATGACTGGCGGCTCGGGAAACGGCGTTTAATACGGCCGTTCTTAGTGAGAAGAGCTGATTCGTTCCAGCGGAGAAGCCGTTCTCCCGGCTGTTTGCGGCCGTGCTCAGGTATCCAGTATGCCTTGGATAACGTCGGCTGCGGCCGTTCGCTCCGCCACCCGATCGGAAATTGATCGCAGCGAAAACAATATGCCGACTTGCGCGAGTAAAGGCGCGACTGCCCAACCAAAGCCTTTAAGATTAACGGGGAGTTTATGAATTAATGGCAGGTAGACTCTGCTGATGATTGCGGAGTTTTTCGATGCCGAAGTTTGGAATTAGCGCAAAGCTTTTGTTGTTTTCCGCGATCGCCTTTGCCGGTTACGCCTTTCTCGCCTGGCTCGCCAGTCACAAGATCCACGAGACCATCACCGCCGAGCGCATCGAAATGGTCCGCCATGTCGACGAAGTCGCGCTCTCGGCGGTCAAGACCGCTTATGCCCGCTTCAAGAGCGGCGAACTGACGGAAGACGCCGCCAAGAAGCTGGTCAAGGACCAGCTGCGGACCGTGCGGTACGGCGCCAGCAACGAATACTACTACATTCACGATTTCGAAGGCACATGCGTCATGCATGGCATGAAGCCCGAACGCGAGGGCCAGAACTACTACGGCTTCGTCGACGGTAACGGCCGGCAGATCATCAAGGAGCAGATCGATGCCGGCCGCGCCGGCACCGGCGCAGTGTTTGCAATCAGCCCGCTCGGCCGCGCCGGTTCGACCGAGCCGGTCATGAAATTGAGCTATGCGATGGCCTTCGAGCCCTGGCACTGGATCGTCTCGACCAGCATGTTCGTCGACGACATCGACGCCCGCTATGCCGAAGTCTCCTGGCAGTTCTTCCTGATCGCGGGCCTTGTCGGCCTGTTCATGGCAGGCTGCGCCTACTGGCTGTCGCGCCAGATCACCCGGCCCTTGAACCGCCTCGTGCAGTTTACCGAACAGCCGCTGTCGGCTGCACCCTCCTCCGATTTCGAACGCGATCTGCGCCTGAACGACGAGATCGGCGCGCTGGCGCGCGCGCTCCAGGTTTCCAAGGACAAGTCGGTGGAAGCGGAACGTCTGCGCGGCGAGGTCGACGTCCAGAAGACCGAGGCCGAGGCGGCGCGCCGCAAGGCCCTCGTCGACATGGTCGGAACGGTCGAGGCCGAAACCGACACCGCCGTGACCGGTATCGACAAGCGGATGAAGTCGATGACCGAAGCGGCAGCCGTGATGAGCCGCTCCGCCGAACTGGTCGGCTCGAGCGCGCAGACCGTCGCGGCAGCTTCGTCGCAGGCGCTTGCCAACGCGCAAACCGTCGCCAGCGCCACCGAAGAACTGTCGGGCTCGATCCGGGAGATCAGCGCCCAGGTGGCCAATGCGACCAAGGCCACAAGCGCAGCCGTCAGCCGCAGCGAACATGCGCGCACGACGATCGCAACCCTCGCCGAAGCCGTCACGCGGGTGGGCCAGGTGACGACGCTGATTTCGGAGATTGCATCGCAAACCAATCTCCTCGCCTTGAATGCCACGATCGAGGCCGCGCGGGCCGGCGAAGCCGGCCGGGGCTTCGCGGTGGTGGCGAGTGAGGTGAAGTCGCTCGCGACCCAGACCGCGCGATCGACCGAAGAGATCAACCGGCAGATCAGCGAAATCCAGAGCATCACCCAGGAAACCGTGCGCGGGATGGACGAGGTCAGCGACACCGTGCGCACGATCGACGAAATCGCCAGTTCGATCGCCGCCGCCGTCGAAGAGCAGCATGCCGCCACCACCGAGATTGCCCGCAACGTCACCGAAACCGCCAACGGCGCCCGCGAAGTCTCGACCCGCATCACCGAAGTATCGGGCGAAGCGACGCGGCTCGGCGACGAAGCGGGGCGGGTGCACGGCAGCGCGGCCGACGTCACCGAGGCGGTGTCTTCGTTGCGCCGGGTGATCGTGACGGCTGTCCGCGGTTCTGCGGCGGCGTAAGGCCGGGCAGATTGCCGCCCGGCCTTAATGCTCGGAAACGATCGAAGCCTTCGATCAATGGCCCATGCTGACGGCACCGCCGAGTTTGACATTACGCAGCGTCAGCGCCAGCGGCACGGCTGAAAGCGCGATCAGCATCAGCACCCAGAACGCATCCATGTAACCGAGAAACGATGCCTGCGCCTGCACCTGCGCGCCGATCCATTGCGTCGCCTGATCGTGGGCCTGCGCCAGCGAAAACCCGTGCGCCTGGAAGTAGGCCGTGACCTGCTGGAGCGTGTTCTGATACGGCATGTTCGAGGGCACGATCTGCTCGATGAGCCGGTTCTGGTGGAACTGCTCCCGATGCGTCAGCACGTTGGAAACGATGGAGACGCCGATCGAGCCGCCAGTATTGCGCGCGGCGTTGATCAGGGCTGAGGCCTGGTCGGTCTTTGACGACGGGATGCCGTCGTAGGACGCCGCCATCAGCGGCACGAAGATCAGCGGCAGGCCGACGCCGAGCAGCATGCGCGAGCGCGCCATGAACCAGAAGCCGAGATCACCGTAGACGTTGGTCATGGCATACATCGAGAGCGCGATCAGAACGGCGCCCACCATGATCAGATATTTCGGCTGGACCTTGGCGGCGATGCGTCCGACGACGAACATCATCACCATGGTGACCATGCCGCCGGGTGACAGCAGAAGGCCGGCCCAGGTCGCGGTGTAGCCAAAATCCTGCTGCACCAGTTGTGGCAGGAACTGCGTGGTCGCGAGCAGGATCGCGCCAGTCGCCAGCATCACCAGGAACGACGCACCGAACTGACGGCTGGCGACCATGCGCAAATCGATCATCGGATCGCGGCGGGTCAGCTCCCACGGAATCATCGCCACGAAAGCCAGAGCACAGATCACGGCGAAGACGACGATGAAGTGGGACGAAAACCAGTCATCCTCCAGGCCACGGTCGAGCACGACTTCGAGTGCGCCCAGGAACGTCGCCACCAGCAGAAAGCCGGTCAGGTCGAAGCGGCTTTGAGGCCGAGTAGCGTGGCCGGTTTTGGGCTCCTGCAGGACGAGCGCGATCATGGCCATCGCAAACACGCCGACCGGCGCGTTGATCAGGAAGCACCACTCCCACGAAATGTTGTCGGCAAGCCAACCGCCAAGCGTCGGCCCGACCACGGGCGCCACGACCACGGCAACGCCGAACAGGGCGAAGGCCTGTCCGCGCTTTGCGGGCGGGAAGGCATCCGCCAGGATCGACTGCGCAACCGGCACCATGCCGCCTCCGCCGAGGCCTTGCAGGATACGGAAGAACAACAGCGCGTTCAGGTTGGGAGCCAGCCCGCACAGGATCGAGCTCAGGGTGAACAGGCCGAGGCAGAGCAGGAAGAACGTCTTGCGGCCGAACATCCGCGCAAGGTAGCTCGAGGCCGTGAGGATGATGGCGTTGGAAACGAGGTAGGTGGTCACCACCCAGGACGCTTCGTCTTCGCTCACGCCCATTCCGCCGGCGATGTAGGGCAACGCCACATTGGCGATGGTAGTGTCGAGCACCTCCATGAAACTCGCCAGCGCAACTACGATCGCAATCAGCCACGGATTGACGGCAGGAACGGCACTGCCTCTTTCGGGAATGCCGTTCGCTTCGATTGCTGCGGCACTCATAGGAAGCTCCTCAGGCGTTCATAGAGCGACGGGGTGGTGTCGACGCGCACGGTCGGGACCACCGACATGCCCGGCCCCAACGCAACATCCTGGGGCGGATTGTCCATCACGACCTTGACCGGTACGCGCTGGACGATCTTGACGTAGTTGCCGGTGGCGTTCTGCGCGGGCAAAAGCGAGAACGCGGTGCCCGATCCCGGCTGGACGCTGTCGACATGGCCTTGGATCACACGGCCGGGATAGGCGTCGATCTTCAGCGTCACCGGATCGCCCGGCCGCATCCGATCGAGCTGAATTTCCTTGAAGTTCGCGGTGACCCAGGTCTCGTCCGGCACGAACACGCTAAGGCTCGTCCCCGGTTGCGCAAACTGTCCAACCGCCGCGCCGAGGTTGACGACGCGACCGGGCTGCGCCGCCGTCACAGTCGTATAGGACAGATTGAGCTTGGCCTGATCGCGCTGCGCTTGGGCCTGGGCGAGGTTGGCTTCCGCGCTCTTGCGCTGCGCCTTGAGCCCTTCCACCTGCCGCTGCGCCAGGTTCAATGTCGCCTGCGCGCTTTGCAGAGCGGCCTGTTGTTGACGCAGCTGCGAGGTGTACTGCTCGGAATTCTGCACCGTGCCGTAGCCGGTCTGCTCAAGATGCTGGTAGCGCGTCGCCTGCTGCTGCGCGAACACCAGGGCAGCCTGCGTCTGGTCGACCTGCGCCTGGTTGGCATTGATCTGCGCCTTCTGCACTTCAAGCTGCGCATCGATGTTTTCGATGCTGGCCTGAGCGGCTCCGACCTGCGCCTCGGCCTGCTCCAGCGCGATGCGATAGTCGCGGTCATCGATGCGGGCGATGACCTGGCCGGCTTCGACATGCTGGTTGTCGGTCACGGGAACGGCGGTGATGTAACCGGACACTTTCGGGGCAATCGAGGATTGCCGCGCGGCGATGAAGGCATCGTCGGTCGACTGAAAATGACCGGCTTGATCGACATAGAGATAGCCGCCGCCCACAACGGAAGCCAAAAGCAGCGCGCCGATCGTCGCGAACATCGGACGCCGGCGCAGAAAACCCTTTTGGTTCGGCTTGGCGACCAGCGGCGCGTTGTCGTTCCGTGGCTGAGGCTGTTCCGGATTTTTCGGAGCGGGCGCCTTCGCCGTCACATCCGTTGCGACCTCGCGCTGCCAGGACAGTTCGTTGGTTGTCGGCGGTGTGCCCGCCTCCATCGTCGCGCGCGCCCCTCGTTCTAGAACTCCGTCGTCAAACATCGTCTGCTCCTCGGAAAGAAACGAAACTGTATCGTTCTATAATCCTTTGGATCCGCCTCGTCAATAAGAACTTTACTGTTCAGTTTTATTTGATTTCGAGGCCGGATGCGCATAGATTGCAGAAGGCAATCAGCCCCTTTTGGGGCAGCAAACTTCAGAATTAGTGAATGAAATGAATTACTTGAAAGAAAAGCCGGCCCGCCGCAAGCCTCACGCTCGCGCCAGCGTCCGCCTCGGGCGGCCGCCCAAGGAGCTCGAGGGCGAGGTGGAGGAGCGCATTCTCAGGGCGGCGCGAAAGGTCTTCCTCGCCCACGGTTTCGAGGGCAGCAGCGTCGATGAGATCGCGGTGGAAGCGCGCGCCGGGAAGCCGACGATCTATGCACGCGTCGGCGACAAGCGCGCCCTCTTCACTGCGGTGGTAATGCGTGACGTCGTGGAAAGGATCACGCAATTCAAGGACCGGGTCCCGGCAGGCGGCGGCACGATCGAGCAGCGCCTCACGCGCGTGGCGACCGCGCTGCTGCGATGGGTACTGGAGAGCGAAAGGATGGCGCTGCTGCGGCTTGCCGTCGCCGAGGTCAACCGCTTTCCCGAACTCGCAAGCGAGGTCAGCCGGATGGCGCAACAGCTGAGCACCGAAGTCGCCGTTGGCTTCCTCGGCGAAATGGCGCAATCGGACGAGATCGGAGCCCTTCCGGCCTTCGCTCCGGACCGCATCGCCCTCACGGCGAGAACGTTCCTGGACCTGATCGTGATCCCGATGCTGACACGTGCGCTGTTCGTGCAGGAGACCGACCTCTTAAGTGAAGAGATCGACGATCACGTCAAGCGCCGTGTCCCGTTCTTTCTGGCGGCCTGCCGGCACGGCTGGTGAGCGTCGACGAAATCGACCGACGTCAAAGCCGCTGTCGCGCTTGACGGCCAAGCTAGACGGCCCGGAACCGTTCCCGGCATGCCGGACGGCATGGCCGCGGACCGCCGGAAGGCGTATGATCTGAGCCAAGGCAGGATGATCAATCTCCTGTGGAGGTAGCCATGAAATATGTGCTGCTTGGCAATTTGAACACGGAGTGGGCAAGCAGGCAGGCCGATCGGGTCGGCAAGGCGAAGGCAAAGCTCGAGAAGCTGGGCATCAAGATCGAGTCGATCCACTACACGCAAGGCCACTACGATTTCATCGACGTCGTCGATGCCCCAAATCCGCAAGCGGTCCTTGCGTTCTCGGTCTGGTACGCGACCCAGGGTCTGGGACGAATCCAAAGCATGCCGGCCTTCGACGCGAAGAGCTTCGAGACCGCGCTCAAGGACGCAGCGGCTTAAATCGCGCCACGCGCCGGCGCACCGATCGCAGAACTGGAAAAGGCGATGTTGTTTCGTCTCGCGCTTGCCCTTGTGCCCGTGACTGCGCTGCTGCTCGATCCCGTTGAAGCCGTCTCGCAGGGCATGCTGAGTAATGTCGATCTCAACGGACCCGAAATGTCGACATCGGAGATGACGCGCGCCGAGGTCGAAGCGCTTCTCAAAACACCGCCTCACGACGCCGCAAGCCCATTTCAAGGAAAGCGGCTGTCGCACCTCGATCTCTCCGGCCTCGACTTCTCAGGCAACAATCTCCGCCTCGTCAAGCTCAACCGGAGCAGCCTGAAAGGCGCGCGCCTCGATCGCGCCATCCTGAACCAGGCCTGGCTCATCGACGCGGATTTGACGCAGGCCTCGCTCACAAGGGCATCGCTGCTCGGCACGCAGATGCAACGCGCCAGGCTTGGCGGGGCGGATTTGTCCGACAGCCGCATCACGGCGGATCTTTCCGGTGCGAGCCTCGTCGGGGCGAAGCTCGCGGGCGCCGACCTGAGCGCTGACATGCGCAACCAATCGATGGGCATGATGCGTGGCGTGCTCAGATCTGCCGATCTGACCAATGCGGATCTTTCCGGCGCCAATCTGGCGCGCGCCGATCTCGAATTCGCGAAGCTAAGGAATGCCAATCTGGCGAATTGCAACCTCAGCCATGCCGACCTTTCGGGAGCCGATCTCTCCGACGCCAATCTCGCCGGCGCCGATTTCACCGGGACCGATCTCGCCTCGAGCCTGTTGCCGAGCCCGGCTGCGCTGGAAAAGGCGCGTAATCTGGACAAGGCCTTGCACCTCAATCAGGCGCAGCGCCCGCGTTAACGGTCGACAAACGACCGCGTGCCGCAATGACGGGTAATCCAGCGCGCCTGTTTTGTTACCGTTTTATGTAAGAATGCGCCACGTTCGATAGCCGCTTTTTTCGTGATCCCGTGCTATCATTGGCCGTGGATGATCAGCTTCGAGCTTTCGTTGCAACGGGCACAGCTCAAAATCGATCTTCAGTCGGACGAGCCGGTCTGGACGCCTGCACGCCAGGAGCTGTGGCGGCGAATCGAGAGCCACGATTTCGAACCCGATACACCGCTGAATTTCACCCGCAGGCTCGCCCGCGACCACGGCTGGAGTCCTGATGAGGCCCGCGCGGCCGTCGATGCCTATCGCCGCTTCTGCTTTCTCGCCGTCGTCTCGCCGACGCCGGTCACGCCAAGCGAGGTCGTCGATGAGGTTTGGCACCAGCACCTCGTCTACTCGCGCGACTATTGGAAAACCTGGTGCGGCGAGACGCTGCAGACACCGCTGCACCACGACCCCACGCCCGGCGGCGAGGCAGCACAAATGACCTATCGCCGCCAATATGCGCAAACGCTGGCGCTGCACGAGCTCGCTTTCGGGCCGCCGCGCCCCAAGCTCTGGCCGGCGACGCATCTGCGCTTTGCGGGCCCTCGATATCATATGACCGACCGCGACCGCTGGCTTATCATACCCCGACCCTTCGCATGGATTCGGCGTCTGTTGCAGAGATGATCCCATGACATGGAATCCGTTCAACTGGACTGCCGAACCTTTCCTCAGTCTCTACGTTGCCATCGCAGCGATCGTCTTCGCGTGGGGCTTCCTTCAGAGATCGACGATCGGCCCGCCTGCGCGGATGACCCATCAATTGGACGTGCCGGAACTTGCCTATCTCGCCGGCGGCGCGCACCGCCTCGGTGATGCGATCCTGCTTGGTCTGGCATCGGGCAACGGCGTCAGCATCGCGCCCGCAGGCAACAAGATCACCGTCACCAATCAGACGCCGCTGGCTGAGCTGATGGGCGGCCGATCGGGCCCATTGTCGTTCCAGCCCGACATGACCCGACAGCAGTTCCAGAAAGCGGTCACGGCGATCGTCGAGCGGGTTCGCGAGCGCCTGCAAAAACTCGGCTATGTGCCGAGCGACGAGCAGATGGCGTCGCTCCGCTGGAACGTGCTGCCCTTTGTCGGACTGCTCATGCTGTTTGGGATCATCAAGGTCTTCATCGGCGGCGTCGAACGGCATCACCCGGTCGGGATTCTGATCGTGCTGCTCGTGTTGACGGCAGTCTTCGGCTTCGCCGTGGCGACGCGGCCGAAGCGGACACGCGCCGGCAAGGAGGCGCTCCAGAATTACCAAAACCTCAATGCGCGGGCCTCACGCGCGCCGCTAGAACACGAACTGCTGCTTGCGCTGGCGCTTTCGGGCCCGATCGTTCTCTCCGGGACCGCCTACGCATCGGTCTATGCCGCCTCACGCACAATGAACAATGGCGGTGACGGCGGCAGCGGCTGCGGCGGAGGCGGCGGTGGTGGCGGCTGCGGCGGTTGCAGCTGAGCGGTGGGAGCGGACCCCAATCGGACCACCGAACGGCATGTCGATCGGCGGGTTGTCGCGCAATCGGTTTGCCGAAACGGTGCGCTCTTGATTCAAATAGTTATGTGATTTTGTAACAGACCATCATCTGCCCCGGGCGAAAGCGAGCTTCGGTTTGCCGGCAGGCGGCGATCGCGCCGCCGGACGTATAGAATTCGTTAACACGGCGGCCCTACTCGTTAAGCAGATGGGCAGAATCCCGAAATGCCGCCGGATCATCGATGAGAGATGAAGCAGACCATGCTGCCGCGGGTCTGCCGGACGACGTTCGCGTCCGCCTCTATGATCAGGCCTTGAACGCCGCGCGCGTCGGCGCCTGGGAATGTGAACTCGAGACGGAACGCCTGACCTGGACTCCGGGCGTCTACGACATCTTCGGCTACCCGACAGGCAACCCGCTGCGGCGCGCGAACATCGTCGATCTCTATATCGACGAGTCGCGGCGCAACATGGAACTCGCTCGGGCCGAGGTGATCCGCAGCGGCCGCGCGGTCACGCTCGATACCGAGATCAGAACCTGGCGCGGCGAAAGACGCTGGATGCGGCTCTCGATCAACGCGATGAGAGAAGACGGACGGACGGCGCGAATCTTCGGCTCCAAACAGGACATCACCTCCGACCGGCAAATCATCGAGCGCCTGCGGCGGCAAGCCGAAACCGATCCTCTCACCGGGCTCGCCAATCGCCTGGTTTTCCAGGCCCGCTATCGCGAGGTCATCGACGACAATCTGAATCATGGCTTCGCATCAGCCCTTGTTCTGATCGACCTCGATCGTTTCAAGGAGCTCAATGATACGCACGGCCATTCGGCCGGAGATGCATGCCTGTGCGAGGTCGCCGGGCGCCTGCGGCGCGCCTTCCACAATGCCGGCCTGGTCGGCCGGCTCGGCGGCGACGAATTCGCCATCATCCTGCGCTCTCCGACAGACCCGGCCCGGATCGCCCACGTGCTGCAGCAGACGGTCGCGATGTTGAGCCGGCCGCTGTTCT
This sequence comes from Bradyrhizobium sp., assembly GCF_035652035.1. Lineage (GTDB taxonomy): Bacteria > Pseudomonadota > Alphaproteobacteria > Rhizobiales > Xanthobacteraceae > Bradyrhizobium. The sequence continues at coordinate 875 of NZ_DASREO010000033.1, read as the reverse complement.
GGAACGGTCTTCGTATCGAGGTCGGCGCGTCGATTGGAGCTGCCCTGATCGGCCGCCCGCATCGCCGGCGGATTGCCGAATTGTTCGCGGAGGCCGACATCGCGCTCTATGACGCGAAGGCGGCCGGCCGCAACAAGGTGCATCTGTTCGGCGACGAGGGACACAGCCGGGCGGCTTGAAATCCTTTTGGCTGCAATCGCCCTGCCTGTCTCAACCAGCGGCCGCCACGTGCTTCTCGATGATGCTGGCGACGCGCACCGGTGTCTCCAGCATCGAATAGTGGCCCGCATCGTCGATCATTTCGAACGTCGCCTGCGGGTAGGCCGCGGCAAAGGCGCTGTGCGAGGCTTCGCCGCGATAGAAGGCGATGTCCTGCGCCCCGTTCACGACGTGCATCGGCGCAGCGAGACGGTGCGGGTCGTCCGCGATGGGGGTCGTGAACATCGCGAGATAGCCGCGCGCCGCCTCGGTCGTGGCCGCATCGCGCGCAATCTTGAGCTTGCGCTGCAGCCAGCCTGCACCGTAGCGATTACTGGTGCGTGCGGTGATCGCACGCGCGGCCGCCTCGTCCTCGTCAATCACGGCATTGAGCGCCTTGAGCGCCGCCTCATCGGCGTGAAAGGCCGTCGGCGGCACCGGCGAGAACAGGGTCACGCTCTGGATGCGCGAGGCGCCCGCCAATGCCACGCGCTGGGCGACGAGTCCGGACATCGAATGCCCGATCAGATGAAAGCGTGTCAGCCCGAGCCGGTCGGCAGTGCGCAGCACGTCCGCGGAGGCCTCCTCCAGCGTGTAGCTGCCGCTCAAGCCGCGCGACCAGCCGTAGCCGCGCAGATCCATGACAACAAGCGTGTGCCGCGCGAGATCGAAATAGG